>NZ_MUXX01000007.1 GCF_002015045.1 Haemophilus paraphrohaemolyticus | reverse complement strand
TGTTTGGGTTGTACAGGAGATTTGGCAGAAGAAAATACGGAGAAATTAGGTTATTTAGACCAATTTCGTGACGCCACAAAAATGGTTACAAAGTCGGCGTTGTCTCGCTTAAAACCTCATATTTTTCATTCATTTCTGCCGCCCAAGCGGTTAAATTTAGAAATTCTTTTGCAAGATCTAATCCTATTTTTTCTGCTCTAAACAAGAACCAATCAATGACTGCGACTGCCGTTAGCGTACCGATGTTTAATTCCGTGCCAAACGGTTTTAAGTCTTGCTCAAGTCTTGCAAAACTTTGACGATTGCGTTCAGTTAGTTGTTGGTGGCGAGCCGTCCACCATTCGCTTTCAGGGCGAAACATTTTTTCAGCCATCATCGGCACGGTGTTTTCCATAATGCCATCAGCTAAATTATGCAACGCTAACGCTGCCCAACGTGGCTTGCCACTTTCTGGAATGAGTTTAGGCTCTACCTTGCCTTTTTGGTCGAGATATTCACAAATGAGCAAACTGCCATAAAGCCAATTACCACAATTACGTTCTAACGCTGGCACTCTACCCAGAGGATTCGCCTGATTATGCGCAGAGCTTGCATCAAATGATGAACCAATTTTAATCAGTTCTGTTTTGTCTAAGAGTTGTTGATATTTCAACGTTACCAGCACTTTACGTACATACGGGCTGGTGGTGGAGTACCAAAGTTTCATTGTAAATTCTCCTTAAAATTTGACCGCTCTTTTCTGCTTAGAACATAAAATATCGTTGCCCTAATGGCACCGTATCCACGGGTTCGCAGGTAATTAGTTCTCCATCTACACGTACTTCATAGCGCTCTGGATCTACCGTGATTTCAGGTGTCGCGTTGTTGTGAACCAGATCTTTTTTCCCTACGCTGCGGCAGCCTTTTACGGCAATGGTTTCTTTGTGTAAACAGAATTTCGCACGAATATCGGCTTTTTCAGCGGCTTGTGAAACAAAAAATACCGCTGTTTGTGCTGTGGCTAAGCCTTGTGCACCATACATTGAGCGGTAGAACACTGGCTGTGGCGTTGGAATTGAGGCATTTGGGTCGCCCATTTTGGCGTAGCTAATAAAGCCTTTTTTAATGACGACTTCAGGTTTTACGCCAAAGAACATCGGTTTCCATAACACGATATCTGCGATTTTACCCACTTCTAACGAGCCAATATGCTCCGCAATACCATGTGCAATTGCTGGGTTGATGGTGTATTTCGCGATATATCGTTTAATACGGAAGTTATCGTTTCCTTCATTGCCTAACTCACCACGTTGCATTTTCATTTTATCTGCGGTTTGCCATGTACGAATTACCACTTCACCAATACGCCCCATCGCTTGAGAGTCTGAACTCATAATGGAGAAGACGCCCATATCATGCAAAATATCTTCTGCTGCAATGGTTTCAGGGCGGATACGGCTATCGGCAAAAGCTACGTCTTCCGGTACGCGTTTATCTAAGTGATGGCAAACCATCAACATATCCAAGTGTTCATCAATGGTGTTTTTGGTAAACGGACGAGTCGGGTTGGTTGAAGCAGGTAATACGTTTGAATACATCGCTGCTTTAATGATGTCAGGTGCATGACCGCCACCAGCTCCTTCCGTATGGAAGGTGTGAATCACACGTCCATCAATTGCTTTCATGGTATCTTCTAAAAAGCCACTTTCATTTAGCGTGTCGGTGTGAATAGCCACTTGAATATCCATTTCATCTGCCACTTTTAATGCAGAATCAATTACTGCAGGCGTTGCGCCCCAGTCTTCGTGGATTTTTAAACCTAATGCACCCGCTTCAATTTGCTCACGCAGAGGATCTAGGGTTGAACAGTTGCCTTTACCAAAAAATCCGACGTTTACAGGCAAGGCTTCTGCCGCTTGAAACATACGTTCCATATACCATGCACCAGGGGTACAAGTGGTTGCGTGTGTACCATCAGCAGGGCCAGTTCCACCACCAATTAACGTGGTAACCCCACTTTCAATCGCATGTTGTGCTTGTTGTGGACAAATAAAGTGAATGTGGGTATCGATACCACCAGCGGTTGCAATTAAATGTGCACCATTATGGACTTCCGTGCTTGCACCGATAATCATGTTTGGCGTGACGTTATCCATAGTGTCAGGGTTACCAGCTTGTCCAATACCCACAATACGCCCATCGCGAATACCAATATCGGCTTTGATAATGCCTAATTTAGCATCAATGATCATCACGTTGGTAATCACAAAATCCAATACATTCGGATTGTCGCGAGTTGCCGTACCGCTTTGAGCCATACCATCACGCACGCTTTTACCGCCACCAAATTTACACTCGTCGCCTTTGGTCAATAAATCTTGTTCAATGGTTGCCCATAAATTGGTATCGCCTAAACGGACTTTATCGCCAACGGTTGGGCCATAAGTTGCTACGTATTGAGCTCTTGAAATTGTTAATGCCATCTTGCCCTACCTTATAATTTGCCATCAATTTGATTATGGAAACCGTAAATGATTTGGTTACCACCAAAAGCAACTAATTCCACTGATTTCACTTCACCTGGTTCAAAACGTACTGCGTTGCCAGATGGAACATTTAAGCGCATTCCGCGCGCTAAAGTGCGGTCAAATTTAAGGGCATTATTGGTTTCAAAGAAATGGTAATGGGAACCGACTTGGATTGGACGGTCGCCTGAATTGGTTACTTCGATTTTTACGGTTTTTCTGCCGACATTGGCAATAATATCGCCTTCAGCTAATTGGTATTCGCCTGGGATCATAGTATTTAAATCCTTCTACTTTTTATCTAATCGGATTATGTACGGTAACAAGCTTCGTACCATCTGGGAAAGTTGCTTCAATTTGTACTTCGTGCACCATTTCAGCAACGCCTTCCATTACATCATCAACAGTTAAAAGTGTTGAGCCATACTGCATCACTTCAGCCACGCTCATCCCGTCTCTTGCGGCCTCTTGTAAATGGCTCGCAATATAAGCAATGGTTTCTGGATAATTTAATTTTAGCCCGCGGGCTTTGCGTTTTGCCGCCAACTCACCGGCTAAAAAGAGCATGAGTTTCTCTTGTTCTCTAGAGGTTAAGTGCATATCGTTGTCCTTCTATTATGATTTGCAAAATGTGGTGAAATTATACCGCTTGTACGGTATATCGTTAAGTTGTGACCAGCTAAGGATTAAGCCATTTCAACCATTTTTCTTTAATTGACATCAACCTTTTCAACCTTCGATTTCAGCCATAAAATCAGCCAACTAGCGAGGATAAAACCGATGGTGTAAGGCACGATGCCAAGGGTAGAAAAGCCGAATTGGATTAATACCGCAAGCAAAGTGCCGACTAAAATATAAAAAAAGTGGCATAACCGTTCGCCCGCAAAGGCACAAGCAACCAAAATTGGTGAGAAGCCGTATAAGCCATTAGCAAGATTATTGTTTCCGACCGCCAATAAATGATGGGCAAATGCTGTTCCTAATACTGCGGCTGCCATACCGTACATAGCCGCCATGGGGGAACTAATCGCGATTGCCACGAACAGCAACCCCCCCGTAATTACGCTTGAGCCGAAATTGACTTCTGCCCATGCGTACAGTGGACTTTGAATGGCATTAAAAGTATCAGTGTAATCGGATAACGCAGGCGTAGTTTGTTCCAAACCAAAGAGTTGAAATTTGGCAGTGAGAAAACAAAGTAACCAGCAAGTTAGCACGAATGGGAAGGTGAATGCCACTTTTCGGCGTTGTAAAAAGGCACGCATTATCAACGTGGCGATAACGGAAGCCAGAATACCCCACAACCATAACAGCGGGCTCTCTGCACTCTCTTCTCCGAAGGTGAACATCACGCACATAAAGGCGAGTGAGCTATTAAAGCCAAATAACCCTTGTTGAATTTGTCTGATCGGGTATTTTAATGCACGTGCGGTCAGCGTGCCAATCAACGAGCCGAGGAAACACGCCACGCCGAGCGTCCAATGGCTAAAAAACATTGCGACCGTAATCACTAGCCCCGTTAATCCGTTTTCCTGCAGAAAGATCTGCCCAATACCTGTGAATGTTTCTTTGATGGGTGTTTGCATAACGTTCTCGTTTTTGTTGTTTTAAGCATTCTTCACATACTTTTTTCTTTCCTTTCGTTTACGGAGGGAGGAAATGCTATCCCAAACAAATCACCTCGTCCGCTAACGCCTCACTAAACGCCAAATCATGGCTAGCAATCAGCATTGGTAATTCCAAGCCTTGCAATAAAGCGGTCAATTTTGCTTTATTTTTTGCATCAAGTCCGTTGGTGGGTTCATCAAGCAGCAACATCTTCGGCTGCATTGCCAATACGCCTGCGAGTGCAGTAAAGTTTTTCTCGCCGCCTGAAAGCAAGTTTACAGGGCGATCTTTTAAGTGCGTAATGCCCAATTTTTCCAACTGTTCAAGTGCGATCTGATAGGATTCCGTCTTACTTTTGCCTTGATTGAGACAGCCGAATGCCACGTCATCTAACACGGTTGGTCCGAATAACTGATCGTCCGCTTGCTGGAAACAAATCCCCACCGTATTTCCTCGCAACAGCATAAAATCCGCTTCTTGGCGGCAGCTTTTACCAAACCAGTTGATCTCGCCCGAATGCAGCGGCACAAAACCAAGTAAAGCGAGCAATAGCGTTGATTTGCCCGTGCCAATTTCACCTTGCAAAACGAATTTTTGCTGGTCGATAATTGCAAAAGTTAAGTCAGAAATCACCGCTTGTTGGTTGCGGTGAAGGGTTAAGTGATTGACGTTGAGTACCATTTTTTTATTAAAGTTTAAATCCCCTTGCCTTCATCGCTATTTCCGCTTTTTCAGCTTTGAGCATTGAGTGAATCAGCAATAGAGCGACCCGTTGGGCATAGACTTTCATCGTAAACAGATTAAATTTTGGATGAAACCCGCGGGCTTTCATTGCCATATCCATTTTTTGATTGAGTTCCGCCAGCAGAGAAATATAACGCACACTTAAAATAAACAGATGAATGAGCTTTGTCGGCAGCGGTAATTTGGCGATGGCTTGCACTAAAATGGTGTCAGTAACGTGGTGCAAAAACAGCCAAACCGACAACACAATCAGATTCATTCGAAGTGTAATCAAAATCGCGAGATTTATCCCATTTTCATTCCAGCTCAGCCCATTTTCGCCTATTTTCCAGCTTAAGGTTGCCCACAGCAGCACAGAAAAAAAGTTGAACTTCAGCCAGCGTTTCAGCAAATGTGTCGGCTGATGGCTATGCAAAAAGCTGACCGCAAACAACACACAAGCGGTTAAAATTGCCAGTAGTTTTACCGATGTCAGGCTACTAACAATCACGCCAAACAGACAAGCATAAACTATGCGATAGTGTGGCTCGAGCCATTTTTTCACATTACTCACGATGCAATGCCTCGGGCATCATTTTAGCAAGCGTCAATAGCACACCCACGCTAATCAAACTATCGACTACAAACACGGGCAAGTGCGAGACGATAAGTAGCCCAATGAGATCCACATACTGCTTGCCGCCGTCGATCGCCAGCACCAGAGAGGCAATCAGAGCTGAACCACCAACACCCAGCACACCAGCCAAAATACCTGTGGAAATTAACCGCTTGCGGATAAGTTCTCTCAGTAGCGGTCGGCTCAAATAATGCACTACCAACGCAGGCAACGCCATAATGCAGAGGTTCACGCCTAACACAGAGAAACCGCCGAAGGAGAAGAGCAAAGCTTGCAACACCAAAGCAATCAAAAAGGCTGGAAACACCGCCCAACCGAGGAAAATGCCTGCCACGCCATTTAAAATCAAATGCACGCTACCAATACCTACGGGAATGTGAATGGTACTTGCCACAAAAAAAGCTGCAGCAAAGAGTGCCGTGAGGGACAAACGGTCGGATTGCAGCCGTTTTAAACCAAGTGCAATGCCCATCACCGCTACGGCAGCCCCAACAATCAAGGTTTGACTGTGCAACACGCCTTCAGATAAATGCATTATTGCCCCTTCCTTGTTTTCAGCAGAGCAACCGTCCCGAAAATACCGAGAATATAACCAATGCCACCGAAAATATCTCGCCAGTAGATCTTATCTCGAAGCTGAGAGATCTCTTCTCGCAACAGTTGAATTTCTTGGCTAGAAACCGCTTGAGCCTGCATTTTCGTTACTTGCGTTTCCGCCCGATGCCCTTCCATTCCCTCAATAATCACATTGAATGTGCCCTCTTGATTAAACGGCAAATTGAACCGTCCTTCACGGTCGGTTTTACCATAAACCACGGGGTCAGTTCCCCCCGGTTTCACCGCCTCCACATAAGTATCCACTGCAGGTGTCTGATCGGAATAATAGGCCTTACCTGAAATCGCCACGCCATCATATTGGGCAGTAATGTGCAACGCATGGGCAAAAGTGTTAGCAGAAAAAAAGAGAAAAATGACCGCTTGTAAGAGCTTGTTTATCATCGATTTTATAGAATTATGGTACATCAAAGGTCAGCATATATTCATAAGAACGGTCAGAATAATCAGGATTGCCTGCTACTTTTTCCTCGAATTCCGCCCATACTTTATTAAAGCCTTGGGTTGGAATAAATTGAGCTATTCCTTGTGCATTTGAAAGATTAAATGGCTGCTCTTCCCCTAATCCTACTTTAATGCCTTGAACAGGTTTACCTTGTTTTAAAACCAAAATATCGAGAGCTTTACCAGCCTCAGGTTTAGAAAGTGGAACGAGCTCGTAGTCCATATGATGATATTTCATCGCATCATCATCCCATTTCACAATCGATTTACTTAATTTAATCGGGTTAATCGAAAACTCCGCATTAGGTACTTCTCGCTTCGTTTTCTCAACATATTTGCCACTAGGCAATTTAGACCAAATTCCATTGTTAAATAAGGTGTAATAAATTTTAGCTCCTTTATCACCAACAACGGCCTCCCCTTTATCACCTTGTTTCGCATTAAATTCAAACGTAGTGTCCTGAACTTGCCCTTGTTCATCAATATATCTCACTCGTTTTAATTTTGCTTGAGGATAAAACTCGGTTTGTTCGTGCCCAAATTTGACAACATAACGTTGAATTTCCCCCGTATTTGATTCGGGTTCTAACCAGACATTGTGAGCCGAAGCCACACCAGAGAAAAGTAAAGTTGCGATAAGCGTAGATGTCAATTTCATTGATAAAAATCCTCCTAGTGACAGAAATTAAAGGGAATTATTGCTTAGTTTTTTTAACTTTTAAAATTAGATATTTTTATCATTAAATAAAGTTAGATTAAGGGAAATAAGTGGTCTGATCTTACTTAAGTTTTACCAAATCATACCACTTCAAATATCTATTTTTTTGCCAACACAACCAAATGGCGTTCACCAACTAATTCTGGTACTTGAAGCTTAATTACATCTAGTTGTTTTACAGGTTGGTTAATTTCAGCAACCTCTTCAGGCTGATACTGTCCTTTTAGTGCATAAAAACGACCGCTTGTATTTGGGAGGTGATAGCACCAATTAACCATATCATTGAGGCTGGCAAATGCACGGCTTAATACGCCATCAAATTGCTTCTCTTGATACTCTTCGACACGACTTAGCACAGGAGTTACGTTAGTCAATTTCAACTCTCGCACCGCATTTTTGATAAAAGTAATGCGTTTGCCAAGACTATCCAGCAGTGTGAATTGTTTATCAGGATTGATGATTGCCAGCGGAATCCCTGGCAAGCCAGGCCCTGTACCAACATCAATAAATTGATTACCTTCAAGATGCTGGCTAACCACAAGGCTGTCCATAATATGCTTGACTAACATCTCTTCAGGGTCACGCACAGAGGTAAGGTTATACGCTTTATTCCATTTATCTAAAAGTCTAACAAAATCAATTAGTTGCTGTTTTTGTTGTTCGCTAATTTCAATATTTGTTTGGCTAAGCAAGCGATCTAGTTTTGGGTTCATTCTGCTATTTCCTACGTTTTATCCTTATTTTACTGTGAAAGTCAGCATTCAGTAAGTGTAATTTTTAATTGTATAATAAATGATAGACCATTGCTCAAAAAAAAAACAACTTATGATACCTATACTTATTTCTATTTTTAAGGAGCTTTTATGCCTAATTTACTTAAAAAGTTACTAATCTTTAGTTTAATCAATCTTTCTGCATTTGGTATTCCAAACCTATTTGTATCCGATACACTTACTATTTGGGGAGCTTTGGGCATCTTGTCTACACTAATTTTATTAGGATTGCTCTTGAAATATCAATATGATAAAAGAGAGTACAGAAAACAGTTAGAAGATTACCGTGATCGTATTTATTGGGAGAAAAGAAAAATTGAAGACTCCTGGCTTCCTCGATGGTTTCATGAAAAATTTATAGGAATTCCAATTATAATTCCTCCTGTAAAGCCAACATCTTGGCTAATCGGCTCCCCTACAACCATAGCAACATATGGAACTGGGGTTGCATTATCCGTTGCAGGAAAATCAGCCCCAGCTATTATGACGATAGCAACTAAATTACCTTGGGGCACAGGATTAGCTAAATTAGTTGGTACAGGTACTGGAGGAGCTGAAATAGCAAGCGGATTAGCTACATTAGGGAAAATTGTTGGAGGAGGTATGGGAGCTGGAACCGTGATTTCTGCAACAGCACCACTTGTACTTTCCATAGCCCTTGTCTGGGGAGTATCCAAAATAATTGAAAAAGCAACAGAATAAAAGAAATAAGGCTTGGTTAAATCCAAGCCTTATTTTTCTATTTACAACTCACCACGTTTAAGCATAGCAGAATAGAAATCGCAGCAGGGGTAATCCCTGAAATTAGGCTTGCTTGACCAATCGTCACAGGCCGATGTTGCATCAATTTCGCTCGCACCTCATTCGATAAACTTTCTACTTTGTCGTAGTCAAATTCCGCTGGGATCGCAGTATTTTCGTGGCGTTTATGGCGCTCGATCTCTTGATATTGATGTTCAATATAGCCCTGATATTTGATCGAAATTTCCACCTGCTTAGTTGCTTCTTTATCTTCAAACGCTGGGGCAAACGGTGCGATTTGGGTTAAAATTTCATAGCTCACTTCAGGGCGACGGATTAAATCTTCACCTATTACACAAAATGCCTTTTATTTTGGGATCCTAACTTTTAGGATGTTATCTATGCTGGCTATATTTCATTTTTTATATAGGAACTTTATTTCATTAACATGTTCTAATTATGTGCCCATAAATTATGGGTAATTAATAAAGAGGATTTTATAATGAAATTTGTTAAATTTTTACCAGCGCTTGCTACCGTTATTATCGCATTACCTACCTATGCAAAAGCAGCTCCAACGGTAACAGATAAAACGGTTGTTTATTCTTGCAATAAGAAAACTGTCACTGCGGTATATCAATTCGAAAACCAAGAACCTACTGGCGCAATGGTTAGTATTGGTAACAAAATTATCGCAAAAGATTTCACTCGTGATAAATCACAATCAGATTTTACGAGCTTTACTTCAGGTAAGTATGTGTGGAATGTTGATAGCGGTTTAACTTTAGACACGTTTGATTCTGTTTTCCCAGTTAATCTAGTTCAGAAAGGTAAAAATAGCGACCAAATCATCATAAAAAACTGCGATATCAATGCTAAAGCAACCAAAAAAGCGAATCTATAATTTTAATTAGATTAGCCTTTATCTTAGCCCTACTTATTCGTAGGGCTTTTTATTACAAGGCTTAGACTTTATCTAAACCTTACTTCTCACTTACAGTTCACCGCGTTTAAGCATTCCTTGTTTTTTCAAGTTCACTAGCAAGATTGAAATGGCAGCTGGGGTAATGCCTGAAATACGACTTGCTTGACCAATCGTCACAGGCCGATGTTGCATCAATTTCGCTCGCACCTCATTCGATAAACTTTCTACTTTGTCGTAGTCAAATTCCGCTGGGATCGCAGTATTTTCGTGGCGTTTATGGCGCTCGATCTCTTGATATTGATGTTCAATATAGCCTTGATATTTAATCGAGATTTCCACCTGCTCAGCCGCTTCTTTATCTTCAATCGCTGGGGCAAAAGGTGCGATTTGGGTTAAAATTTCATAGCTCACTTCAGGGCGACGGATTAAATCTTCACCGCTTGCTTCGCGCGTTAATGGGCTGTTAAGCATTGCATTTAGCCCATCTAAATTCGCCATTTGCACGTGTGCCCATGTCTGTTTAAGACGGCTATGCTCTTTCTCAATATTTTCCATTTTTTCATTGAAACGAGCCCAACGAGCTTCATCAATTAAGCCTAAATCGTGAGCAATTGGGGTTAAACGCATATCGGCATTATCTTCACGCAATAATAAACGATATTCAGCACGAGAGGTAAACACACGGTATGGCTCTTTGGTGCCAAGCGTACAGAGATCATCCACCAATACACCCGTATAAGCGAGATCGCGAGTTGGATACCATGCCTCTTTGCCTTGCACTTGAAGTGCAGCGTTAATACCAGCTAATAAACCTTGTGCTGCCGCTTCTTCGTAACCTGTGGTGCCGTTAATTTGCCCTGCAAAGAATAAGCCTTCCACAGCTTTGGTTTCAAGCGTTGGTTTAAGATCGCGTGGGTCAAAATAGTCATATTCAATCGCATAACCCGGTTTAATGATCCGCACATTCTCTAAGCCTTTCATTGAGTGAACGATCCCCATTTGTACGTCGAATGGTAAGCTGGTTGAGATCCCATTAGGGTAAACTTCAATCGTGCTTAAACCTTCGGGTTCGAGGTAGATTTGGTGACTATTACGATCGCTAAAACGCATCACTTTATCTTCAATAGATGGACAATAACGAGGACCAACGCCTTCAATAATTCCCGTATACATCGGGCTACGATCCAAACTGTTACGGATTAAATCGTGCGTTTGTTCGTTAGTATGCGTGATATAACAAGGAATTTGGCGAGGGTGTAAATCAATGCTTCCCATAAACGACATGACAGGCAATTGTGCATCACCATGCTGTTTTGCTAATACATCAAAATTGATGGTACGAGCATCTAAACGCGGTGGCGTTCCTGTTTTTAAGCGATCAACACGTAAGTTTAGATCACGTAAACGCTGTGCTAAGGTAGTTGCAGCAGGATCGCCTGCCCGACCGCCTTCGTAGTTATCCAAACCAATGTGGATCTTACCCGCTAAAAAAGTGCCTGCAGTTAAAATGACGCTACGAGCTTTAAAGGTTAATCCCATTTTGGTTACTGCACCGCAAGCACGGTTATTTTCAATTAAAATATCAACGACTTCTTGTTGGAAAATATCTAAATTTAGCTGATTTTCAAGTGTGGTTCGGATGGCTTGGCGGTAAAGCACACGATCTGCTTGTGCACGGGTTGCACGCACCGCTGGACCTTTTGAGCTATTTAAGGTACGGAATTGGATCCCGGCTTTATCGGTTGCCAATGCCATAATCCCGCCCATGGCATCGAGCTCCTTGACCAAATGCCCTTTACCAATCCCACCAATCGCAGGGTTACACGACATCTGCCCTAAGGTATCTACATTATGCGTTAGAAGTAAGGTTTTTAGCCCCATCCGAGCGGGCGCAAGGGCAGCTTCGGTACCCGCATGACCGCCACCAACCACGATCACATCATAAATTTCATTGTAAATCATATCTAACCTATTTTTATTTTATCTGTATTAAGGATGATCATTCTACCTTAAAATCAAATGATCAGGAAAAGCATTTTTCGATCACAACATTGAGCAGAGTACGGTCACAGCTGTGATCTTTTGAGCACTAATATTATAAAAGATCTTTATATAAAGAGATCTTTACTATTTTAATTATTAGTAGAGCTTATTTTTGCGGATAAACCTATTTTTTCACGTTAGATCAATAAGTTAAAGATGATCAAAACCTTTTAAGATCGTCTTTTTAAAGAAAGAATATGTTGTGGATAATCATAGTGGTTATCCACAAGAAAAATTTCATTAAAAGTTACTTAAATAAAGATCTCACCTTATTCCGGATTTAATCACAAAGTTATCCACAATAGGGTTGTCACGCTTTTAATGTTTATTTGCTGATTTTTTATCTTATTACGCATCATCATATTTAGATAACGGGTTAATTTATGATAAATCGAACTTCTCTTTGCCCTTGTCAATCAGGCAAACCTTATCTTGATTGCTGCCAGCCTTTCCATTTACATCAAGCTGTTCCTGATACGGCGGAAAAACTCATGCGTTCTCGCTATGCGGCTTATACCTTGGTGAATATTCCTTATATTGTGGAAACTACCGTACCTGCTCAACAGGCATTGTTAGATCAGCCAGCAATGCAACTATGGGGCGAGGAAACTGATTGGGCGGGATTGGAAATCATTACACATCAACCATTTGTATCGAAAATACATAGTTGGGTTAAGTTTAAAGCCTTCTTTAATACTGAAAATGGCATTGATGCACATCACGAGCGTTCGCTTTTTGTCTTGATTGGTGGACGTTGGTATTTTGTTGATCCGACGGTGTCCTTACCAACGCAAAAACAGCCTTGTGTATGCGGCTCGGGCAAAAAATTTAAGCACTGTTGTGGGGCTTGGCTATAACTTATTCCTTTTAGTTATTTGCAAGCAGTCTAATTTGCCCGTACATTCGCACAAAAATTATTTTGTTTAAAACTAAGGATTTTATTATGTTAAAAAAATTATCTGTAATTGCATTAACCTCTTTAGCATTAGCCACTTCAGCTACTTCTTTTGCGAAAGACTCACTCTTAGAACGCATCAATAATAAAGGTGTAGTCACCGTCGGCACAGAAGGCACTTACGCCCCATTTACCTATCACGATGAAAGTGGCAAATTAACAGGCTACGATGTGGAAGTAACCCGTGCGGTCGCGGAAAAATTAGGCATAAAAGTTGAATTTAAAGAGACTAATTGGGATTCCATGTTGGCAGGTTTAAAAGCAGGTCGTTTTGATTTAGTGGCAAACCAAGTGGCATTGACCACCCCAGAACGCCAAGCAATTTTTGATAAATCAGAATCTTATAACTGGTCGGGAGCGGTATTAGTTGCCCCTAAAGATGAAACTCGCATCCATAAAGTTGAAGATGTTAAAGGCTTGCGAGCGGCACAATCTTTAACCTCAAACTATGGTGAACTTGCCCAAAAATATGGTGCGAAACTTGTTCCTGTAGATGGCTTAGCACAAAGTATCAAAGTGATTGAAACCAAACGTGCTGATTTCACTTTTAACGATTCATTGGCTATCTTAGATTACATCAAGAAAAACCCAAAATCAGATTTAAAAATTTTCTGGGAATCGGATGACAAAGTTGGAGCAGGCTTAGTAGTAGATAAAGGTAATGATGAAGCATTAAGTAAAATCAGCAATGCAATCATTGAACTTCGCAACGAAGGTAAATTAAAAGCCTTAGGTGAACAGTTCTTCGGGCGTGATGTGAGCGTTAAATAATTTGACTCAACATAGATAAATAAGCGGTCTGAATCAGCAAAACTTTTGCAAAATCAGACCGCTTGTTGTTTATTTTTTATCAAACCCCTTTCTTTTTTCTGCGGTTCTCGCTATGCTAATGGCTCGCTCTTTGCAGCGAACCTCACGCTAAAATATAGCAAGTTATGTTTATTTTAAGGGTCTTACAATGAAGAAAATGCTTCTTGCCTCTCTAGTGGCAACAGGTTTTGCCTACGCAAACCAACCTCAAACGTTTACTAATCCAAACACTACACTTCATACTTACGAATTTACCAACACTTACGATCTTGTTGTGCCGAAAGGGGCGTCTGGACAAACTAATTTATGGGTGCCATTGCCGTTTGACAGCGATTATCAAACCGTAAAATCGATAGAGTTTGAAGGGAATTACGACAAAGCATTTATTACTGAAAATAACCAATACGGTGCGAAAACACTTTATGCAAACTGGAATGACAAAGCTGAAAAACGCTTGTTAAAAGTGAAAATGGTGGTGCAAACCCAAGATCGTGAATATGGTAAAACAGGGGCGTTAAGCCAGTATCAAATGCCTGAAAAAATTGAATATAGTATCGATGTTCAGCCATATTTAAAAGCGACCGATCATATTAAAATTGACGGCATTGTGAAAGAAACAGCGGATAAAATCGTTGGGAACGAGACTAATCCACTCAAAAAAGCTGAGCTTATTCATCAATGGATCGTCAAAAATATGGAACGCGATAATAGCGTGCTAGGCTGTGGTGATGGCGATGTGGAAAAAATTCTGACCACAGGTGTGTTAAAAGGCAAATGCACCGACATTAATTCTGTCTTTGTAGCATTGGCTCGAGCGGTAAACATTCCTGCACGTGAAATTTTCGGAATTCGCTTAGGTGCTGCGCCGAAAATATCTGCTTATTCCGCAACCGCATTCGGGAGTGCTAAAGATGGCGTAGCGAACGTAAATGCTGGGCAACATTGCAGAGCAGAATTTTATCTTGCAGGTTTTGGCTGGGTGCCAGTCGATTCGGCGGATGTGGCAAAAATGCGTCTAGCAGAGAAAAAATCGGTGGAGGATAAAGAGACACAAGCAGTTGCTAATTATCTATTTGGCAACTGGGAAGCAAACTGGGTTGGATTTAACCACGCACGCGATTTCGCTTTATACCCAACGCCAGAACTCACTCCGCTTAACAACTTTGGCTATCCGTATGCAGAAGTGGGCGGCGAGCCATTAAATTCATTCGATGCCAAAGAGTTTGGTTATGAATTTATCTCTAAAGAAATCAAATAATCGTTTTATTGCAACTTGTGTCACTGCGGTCGTCGCTGCGGTGACTTCAAGCCTTTGTTGCATTGCACCGCTGATTTATTTGCTGTTTGGCGTTTCCTCCACGTGGCTTATCGAATTAAATCAATTTGATTTTTTACGCATCCCAATGTTGGTGCTTTCGCTTGTGGCATTTAGTTACGGCTTCTGGCTCTTGGTTTTCTCGAAAAAAATCATCTGTACCCGATATTTATCACGCCGAGCCTTGCTTGTCCTTTACTGGCTCGTGTTCGGCATCATTCTTTTCTTCTTATTTTATCCAACATTTTTACCGTGGATATTAGAACAGGTGGAATAATGAAAACTTGGATTTTAGCCTTAGGACTGGCTTCCTCTGCCCTGCCAACGCATTTTGCTCACGCAACCGAAACCACGCAAACCCAACCGCAACGCGAGGTGATGTTAAGTGTGCCCGAAATGAACTGCCAACTTTGTATTTATTTGGTTAATCGAGAACTCCGCTCTATTGAGGGAGTGATTTCCACCAAAGCCAATATGAAAGAACGCAACGTAAAAGTGGTTGCAAAACCTGAAGTGAGCAATGAACAACTTATTCAAGCGATTGAAAAGTTGCATTACACTGCTAAAGTGATGTGATATGGAAAAGACAAGCGGTCGAATTTGTAAAATAAATTCGACCGCTCATTTTTGTATATGTTTATCGGCATAAACATATGCCCAGAATATGTCGAAAAAATGGGATTTTTTAAATATGAGAAACTTATTTATTTCCTTTACTTCGATTATGCTTTATACAAAGCATTTCACAATTCTCCGCGGAAGTTGCTCCGCCTTTACTCCACGCTAAAACATGATCAGCTTCCATTTCTTTCATAGTCCAAATTTTGGTTTTATCGGCATTGTCATGAATGGCACAAAGCGGGCAGTTGGATTTCCCTTCTTTTTCAGCTTGCTCGGTTTGTTTTTTATAAGTTGCTTTTTTGGTGGCTTCGTCAAACACTCGAACATCTAGCAATCGTTTATCTTGCTCTCCACCTAAAATATATTCAAAAATCCCTTTACGGTTTTTTATATAAGGATCGGAATATAAGGCTTTTACCCGCTCTGCAACTTGTGTGGGATTGTAGGCAGTTTTGCCGTAGGTGGCGTACAATCGTCCCCATTCTAAGCCCTTCATTTCTTTCTCTGGGCTTTCTTCAAATACCGTTGAAATCCAATCAATAACCGTGGTGAAATGATTTTCTAATTCGGTAATGTTGTCGCTGTGGCGATGAGTTTGCATATAATCGCTCACGTTACCGTTGCTTACCCAATTTAAGGCTTCAGCTAAGAAATCTTGTCGAGCAGCAGAGCCTTTAATATAAGCCCCCCATTTTTGAGTATGCGGATTTTGGCTATTACTAAATTTTTCTTTCGCTTTGGTGACAAATTTGCCCGAATAAATTGCATTCAGTAATTCTTGCTCATTGAGCGGTACACCTGCAATGTTGATAGTTTTAAACCACTCTTTAATATCGCTTTCATCGCCTTTGCAAATATAAACCAGCAATTTGTTTTTTTTAATCAATTCCTGTTTATCTTCTGGTAACGCATTAAAGTTAAATGGCTCTCCATCAATGATGATTGAGAGTTTATTGGTCATAAATCTCCCAATACTGGTAATGCGTTGCTGTCCGTCTAGTACTTCGTATTGGTTGTCAGCAGTTTGGTTAAAATAAATCAGTCCAAGCGGGTAGCCTTTTAAAATGGATTGAATTACTGCAACATCTCGCTTACCGTCTGCATAAATATAGTTTCGTTGATATTCAGGCTGAATGGTGAGTTTTCCACCCCAGCCAAATAACCCTTTACCTTCCAATTCGTTATATTGGAATCCTTCGCACAGGGCTTCTAAAGTGATTTCATTATTTAAGGTTGTTTGCATCATTGTTGATTTTTCCGTTATAAGAGCAGTTGATTTTTGAAGGATTTTTACCGTTTGTGCTTAATAAAAATTCTCTGATAAGCAGATTGCACTGAGTGCCCATCTTGATTTATGAAATAATTTTTCTTTCCATCATTCATTGCAAGATTTGCGTTCTCATTTGTTTTTCCACCTTTTGAGCCTGTTTTCTCACCATTTTGTTTCATTTCCCAATAGTCATCATATTTTTTGGTATCTGGAACAAGATCATGACAACCTCGTTGTGTTGCTCCTAAAATTTCAAACTGATCTGGATTGTATTTATCTAAGAAAGAAATCGGTACGCCCATTACGCCATCAAAATCACTTGGAATGGCATTGGTAAAAGGGACTTCAATGGCGTTGTAGTTATCATATTGTTGGTAAGCGATTGTTCCTATAATCTTTTTATTAAATTTAAGATTATCAGCCATTGTCATTAACGGTAATGGTTCGTGGCGACGACCATGTTCAATGTTGGTAAACCAGCAAACACCAGGAACTCGATTAACTTTCTGCCCACCTTGTTCTCGTTCAAATTTATAAGTATCAGCATAAACAAAATTATCAGGTACTCTGAAATACATTCCTTGATTAAAATTAGTTGCTCCTAGCCAAAATTTGTTATCTTTAATTAATAAGAAACTTTCTTTATAAGTAATCGCATTCATATTGCCAATGATCGTAAATTGCTTATTTGCTTCCACTATCCACGCCAAAAACTCCCGAAACAGAGAAAAAGGAGGGTTAGTTATAATAATATCGGCTTGATCGCGTAATTTTTTTACTTCATCACTACGGAAATCGCCATCGCCTTTTAAGTATTTCCACTCTAAATCGTCAATATTGATTTTACCATCGCCCGACTTATCGTGCGTAAGCGTAAAAATTTTGCCTTGTTTTGGGCTTAATTCTGGATCAAAACGTTCATCACTTTGCTCAAATAAAGAGGGTTGATAAGCAAAGCCCGCAGGTTTGCTGGTAGCGGCAAAGCTTGTGCTGATAAGCTTTTTTAAACCTAAACGCTGGAAATTTTGGGCAAAGTATTTGGTAAAGTTGCTCCATTCGGGATCATCACAAGGAAGTAGAATGGTTTTATCTTTGAACACATCAGGATTGAAATCCAAGTAGGCTTGCATTTCTTTTTCAATGTCGTGGTATTGGGTATAAAACTCGTCGTTTTTGGCGGTTTTTGCTTTAGAAAGGTTACTGTTTTTTGCTGCCATTATGCCACCTCTTTTTTCATAGGGGCTATTGACAGCAATAGAATAGATTTTAAACTATTTTGTGTAGAATCGTTGTAGAATCGTTGTAGAATCGTTGTAGAATCGTTGTAGAATCGTTGTAGAATCGTTGTAGAATCGTTGTAGAATCGTTGTAGAATCGTTGTAGAATCGTTGTAGAATCGTATGAGGCATTTATATTCTCCTAATATATAAACTAAATTCCTGTAAATTATATCGTATTTGCATACTGAATAAAAAAACTCTTATTTCTTATATAAATGCTTTAACAAGCGGTCGAATTCGTAAAATCAAACGCAAATTCGACCGCTTGTTTTTCTATATTGTAACAATTCGTTAATCTCCCCTTGCAACCCAGCCAATTTTCCTTACAATCGGGAAAAAAATTTTTTAAGGATTTTCTGTGTTAGAAACTTTATTACTTCAAATCCCATTTATGGATGAAGGCCGCGTGAAGCTGGTTATTGATGCTTTTGGGCCGATGGTGGAAGCTGCGGTGTTAGTCTCTATTCCGTTGGCGATTGCTTCTTTTATTATTGGGATGATTTTAGCAGTGGGGGTGGCGTTAATTCGTGTAACGCCTGTAAATGGCGTGTTGCATCGAATTGCGTTGGCGATTGTGAAGGTGTACATCTCGATTATTCGTGGTACGCCAATGTTGGTGCAAATTTCGGTAGTGTTCTATGGCTTGCCGGCGATAGGGGTATTTATTGACCCGATTCCTGCGGCGATTATCGGCTTCTCGCTCAATATAGGGGCGTATGCGTCGGAAACGGTGCGTGCGGCGATTTCTTCTGTACCGAAAGGGCAGTGGGAAGCAGGATATACGATTGGGATGACCTATATGCAAACCTTCCGTCGTATAATTGCTCCGCAAGCGGTTCGTGTGGCAGTTCCGCCGTTGAGTAATACCTTTATTGGGCTGTTTAAAGATACTTCGTTGGCTTCGGTAGTAACCGTAACGGAGATGTTCCGCGTAGCTCAACAAATGGCAAATATGTCGTATGATTTCTTGCCCGTTTATATTGAAGCGGGTGTGATTTATTGGTGCTTCTGTTGGGTACTGTTCCTCATTCAAGCAAAATTAGAAAACCGTTTTAATCGTTTTGTTGCGAAATAAGGAAAAATGATGATCGAGATTAAAAATATCCATAAAACATTTGGCAACAATACGATTTTGCGTGGTATTGACCTGAATATTCAAAAAGGGCAAGTGGTCGTGATTTTAGGGCCGTCAGGTTCGGGCAAGACGACGTTTTTGCGTTGTTTGAACGCATTAGAAATGCCTGAGCAAGGTACGATTAAATTCGAAAATGAGCAACCGCTAGCGGTTGATTTTGGGGATAATCCTACAAAAAAAGCCATTTTAGCATTACGACGTAAATCGGGGATGGTCTTCCAAAATTACAATCTTTTTCCGCATAAAACAGCGGTAGAAAATGTGATGGAAGGTCCTGTATTCGTGCAAGGAAAGTCAGTTACACAAGCTAAACAAGAAGCAATGGCGTTGTTGGCTAAAGTGGGATTAGCGGATAAAGCCGAGCTCTATCCATATCAACTTTCAGGCGGGCAACAGCAACGTGTGGGGATTGCACGTGCGTTGGCAATTCAGCCTGAACTGATGCTGTTTGATGAGCCAACTTCGGCACTTGACCCAGAGCTTGTACAAGATGTGTTAAACACGATGAAAGAGCTGGCAAATGAAGGTTGGACGATGGTAGTGGTCACGCACGAGATCAAGTTTGCCTTAGATGTTGCCGATGTGGTTGTGGTGATGGATGGCGGGGAGATTGTAGAACAAGGTTCGCCGAAAGCGTTATTTGAAAATCCGCAACACGAACGCACTAAACGGTTCTTGCATCAAATTCGGGATCACTAATCTTCTAGATTAGTCTTTTGCGTTAGATCATATAATTTCTAATCTGCATTTGACCCTCTAACTAATTAGTATTAAAGTTATATCCACTTTTTAGAAAAGGGATATGTTATGAAAAACGAAAAACCAATTGAATGCACAGGTTGCAACACTTTTGATGTCGGTTCTATTTTAGATAATAGTGAAGTGACGGCTCAAGTTGAGCGAGTTTATGGTTCTGAAGCAGAAGCTCAAGAGGCATTAGCCCGTTTAAATGCGAAAGCGAAAGAGGTTGATGAAGGCTATCAAGTAGAAAGCCAAATCAATGCAGTGGAAGGTGGTTTCAAACTTGATGCGAACTTTACCTTTAGCTGTCAAGCCGAAGTGGTCATCTTCCAATTAGGTACACGTGCTATTTAATTTTTAGAAAAAGCGAGAATTTACTTCTCGCTTTTTCATCTTTATTTTTCTGTTTCAAATAAGTTAATCTTTTACAAAAAATCAAAAAAAGTAATCACTTGTAATTCTTTTAAAATATAAAAAAATTAAAAAAGGAACTTTTTAATTAAATTTTAACAAAACGCAATTTTCTTCCCCTTTTTTAGTATGATTTTTGTTGAAACTCAACAATGGTAGCGTATAATTCGGGAGATTTTTCTGAATTAACAAACCAAATAAAAAGGAACGCCAATGTCGGCTGTGATCAATCGAGCCAAACAGCGTTATATCAAAGCGATAAAATGGGAAATGGCGATTATTTTTTTGAGTTTCCTTGCAGTGATTGCCGTGCAATCCGAACTTAATGTTTCGTTTTTAGCGGGAGCAATTTCAAGTTTTTTACCGCATTGCGTGTTTGTTTACTGGATTTTCTTTAAATCAGCAAAAGTTCAACAAAAAATGACAGCTTTCTACTGGGGAGAGGGAATGAAATGGTTAATGACGATGGTGTTAATCATCCTGAGTTTGACTCTGCTTCCTGCGTTAAAAGTGCTGTTTTTCTTTGCTGGTTATTTCGTTACATTATTGTTAAATATTGTGTTACCTGTAATGCTCGAACGGCATACAACCTAGTTTTTATATTTTTATCAAGGATAAATTATGGCTGGAAATACCGCTGAATATATTGGTCACCACCTTACGTTTGCAACCACAGGCGAGGGCTTTTGGAATGTGCATTTAGATACGTTATTTTTCTCTATCGTATCAGCACTGATTTTCTTATTTGTGTTTCGCAAAGTTGCAAAAAGTGCAACGACTGGCGTGCCAAGTAAGTTGCAATGTTTTGTAGAAATGGTGGTTGAATGGGTGGATGGTTTAGTAAAAGATAACCTTCACGCATCACACCATATTCGTCATAAAGTGGCTGCATTAGCATTAACCATTTTCTGTTGGGTTTTTGTGATGAATGCGATTGACTTAGTTCCTGTTGATTTTCTTCCTCAATTCGCTGGATTGTTCGGTGTTCACTATTTACGTGCGGTACCAACGGCAGATATTAGTGCAACACTGGGTATGTCAATTTGTGTGTTTGCCTTAATTCTCTTCTATACTGTGAAATCAAAAGGTTTTAGTGGTTTGGCAAAAGAATATACGCTCCACCCTTTTAATCACTGGGCATTTATTCCCGTCAATTTCATTCTTGAAAGCGTAACATTATTAGCAAAACCGATTTCATTGGCGTTCCGTCTATTCGGTAATATGTATGCAGGTGAGTTAATCTTCATCTTAATTGCAGTAATGTATATGGCGGACAATTTTGCATTGCAAGCATTGGGCATTCCATTGCATTTAGTTTGGGCGATTTTCCACATTTTGGTTATTACGCTCCAAGCCTTTATCTTTATGATGCTAACGATTGTTTACTTGAGTATCGCTTATAACAAAGCGGATCATTAAACGAACCCATAAGCGGTGGAATTTTAGTGAAATTTTGCAAAAATTAGACCGCTTGTATTTTTCTTTAACTTAAACAAAACCTTAGCCGAGAGGCTAATTCCTCAATCTTTTAATGGAGAACATTATGGAATCAGTAATCACAGCAACTATTATTGGTGCATCAATTTTATTAGCTTTCGCAGCACTTGGTACTGCAATTGGCTTCGCACTTTTAGGTGGCAAATTTTTAGAGTCTTCTGCTCGTCAACCTGAATTAGCAAGCAGCTTACAAACTAAAATGTTCATCGTTGCTGGTCTTTTAGATGCTATCGCAATGATCGCTGTTGGTATTGCATTATTATTCATCTTCGCAAACCCATTCATCGGTTTATTAGGCTAATCCCTATAAATAATAGGCGTTACCTTCGGGTAATTTAACTAACTTTATAGGAGGCGTTGTGAACTTAAATGCAACACTAATTGGCCAACTTATTGCATTCGTCCTTTTTGTGGCGTTCTGTATGAAATATGTATGGCCACCGCTTATTAATGCGATTGAAGAGCGTCAAGCAAATATAGCTAACGCTTTAGCATCAGCGGAAAAAGCGAAACAAGAGCAAGCAGACTCAAAAGCTGAAGCGGATAAAGAAATCCTTAAAGCTAAAGAAGAAGCTCAAAAAATTATTGATTTAGCAACGAAAAGACGTAATGAAATTTTAGAATCTGTGCAAGCAGAGGCTGAGGTGGAACGTCAGCGTATTATTGAACAAGGTCGTGCGGAAGTGGAAAGCGAACGTAAACGTGTTCAAGAAGAGCTTCGTCAAAAAGTAGCAGCATTAGCTGTGGCTGGTGCAGAGAAAATTGTGGGTCGTTCTATTGATGAAGCGGCAAACAATGACATTATTGATAAGCTAGTTGCAGAACTATAATAAGGTGGGGCAGATGTCAGAATATAGTACAGTAGCTCGCCCCTACGCTAAAGCAGCGTTTGATTTTGCTTTAGAACAAGGTCAGTTGGATAAATGGCAAGCGATGCTTACCTTTTCAGCCGTAGTAGCGGAAAATGAGCAGGTGGCAGATTATCTTTCATCTTCGCTTGCAAACGGTCAAATTGCAGAGTTTTTTTGCAATGTCTGCGGTGACCAGCTAGATCAATATGGGCAAAATTTTATTCGTGTGATGGCTGAAAATAAACGCCTTGCAATCCTTCCATCCGTACTCGCGCAATTTAGCGAACTTCGTGCAGAGCATGAAGCGGTAAAAGAAGTGTTAGTGGTTTCAGCTAGCGAATTAAGTCAAGCACAAGAAAAGAAAATCGCTCAAGCGATGGAAAAACGCTTAGGTAAAAAAGTGCGTTTAAATAGCCAAATTGACCCGTCTGTTATTGCAGGGGTAATCATTCAGTATGATGATGTCGTCATTGACGGTAGTAGCCGTGGGCAATTAAACCGCTTAAATCAAGCGTTGAGCTTGTAAGAGGAATAAAAAATGCAACTAAATTCAACTGAAATTAGTGAATTGATTAAAAAACGCATTGCCCAGTTTAATGTGGCAAGCGAAGCACAAAGCACAGGGACAATTGTTTCTGTAAGCGATGGTATTATTCGTGTTCATGGTCTTGCTGATGTAATGCAAGGTGAGATGATCGAATTACCAGGCAATCGTTACGCAATCGCATTAAACTTAGAACGTGATTCTGTTGGTGCGGTAGTAATGGGTCCTTATGCTGATTTAGCAGAAGGCATGACAGTAAAATGTACCGGTCGTATTTTAGAAGTACCAGTAGGTCGTGGTTTATTAGGCCGTGTGGTAAACACTTTAGGTCAGCCAATTGATGGTAAAGGTGAAGTGGAACACGATGGCTTCTCTCCAGTAGAAGTAATTGCACCAGGTGTTATTGACCGTCAATCAGTAGATCAACCTGTTCAAACCGGTTATAAAGCGGTTGACTCAATGGTACCAATTGGTCGTGGTCAACGTGAGTTAATCATCGGCGACCGTCAAACCGGTAAAACGGCATTAGCAATCGATGCTATCATCGCGCAAAAAGATTCTGGCGTAAAATGTATCTACGTTGCTATTGGTCAAAAAGCTTCAACTATTGCGAACGTAGTGCGTAAATTAGAAGAGCACGGTGCATTAGCAAATACTATCGTTGTAGTAGCATCTGCATCTGAATCAGCAGCATTACAATACCTTGCACCATACTCTGGTTGTGCAATGGGTGAATACTTCCGTGACCGTGGTGAAGATGCGTTAATTGTTTATGATGATTTATCTAAACAAGCAGTTGCTTACCGTCAAATTTCATTATTATTACGTCGTCCACCAGGTCGTGAAGCATTCCCTGGGGATGTATTCTACCTACACTCTCGTTTACTAGAGCGCGCAGCACGCGTAAATGCAGATTATGTAGAACGTTTCACTAATGGTGCAGTAAAAGGTCAAACAGGTTCTTTAACGGCATTACCAATTATTGAAACTCAAGCGGGTGACGTTTCAGCATTCGTACCGACAAACGTAATTTCGATTACCGATGGTCAGATTTTCTTAGAATCTAACTTATTTAACTCAGGTATTCGTCCTGCGGTAAACCCTGGTATCTCTGTTTCTCGTGTAGGTTCTGCGGCACAAACCAAAGTAATTAAAAAATTATCAGGCGGTATCCGTACTGCATTAGCGCAATATCGTGAATTAGCAGCGTTTGCACAGTTTGCATCAGATTTAGATGATGCAACGCGTAAACAACTTTCTCACGGTCAAAAAGTAACAGAATTGTTGAAACAAAAACAATTTGCGCCAATGCCGGTAAGTGAACAAGCGCTTGTTTTATTTGCTGCTGAATTTGGCCACTTAGATGATGTAGAAGTTGAGCGTATTGGCTCATTTGAATCTGCATTATTGGCTTACGCTAATAGCAACCATGCTGATTTTATGAAGGATTTAGCAAAATCTGGCGATTATAACGATTCAATTAAGGATCAATTAAAAGCTATCGTTGAGAACTTCAAAAAGAACGGTGCATGGTAATCACTAACTAGCGGAGAAAGATTATGGCAGGTGCGAAAGAGATAAGAACCAAAATTGCGAGTGTTCGTAATACGCAAAAAATTACGAAAGCAATGGAAATGGTTGCAACCTCTAAAATGCGTAAAACGCAAGAGCGTATGTCGGCTTCTCGCCCGTATTCGGAAACTATCCGTAAGGTGATCAGCCATATTGCAAAAGGCAGCATTGGTTATAAGCACCCGTTTTTAACTGAACGTGAGATTAAAAAAGTAGGCTACTTAATCGTATCTACAGACCGCGGCTTATGTGGCGGTCTTAACATCAATTTATTCAAAGCAACATTGAATGAATTTAAAACATGGAAAGATAAAAACGTTAGTGCAGAGCTTGGCTTAGTAGGTTCAAAAGCGGTAAGTTTTTACCAAAGTCTTGGTTTAAATGTGCGTTCTCAAGTTATTGGTTTAGGTGATAATCCTGAAATGGAACGTATTGTGGGCATTGTAAATGAAATGATTGATGCCTACCGCAATGAAGAAGTGGATGCAGTGTTTGTGGCGTATAACCGTTTTGAAAACACAATGTCACAAAAACCAGTTATCGCACAATTACTTCCGTTACCAAAATTAGCAGATGACGAATTAGAGACTAAAGGTTCATGGGATTATATTTATGAACCAAATCCACAAGTATTGTTGGATAGTTTATTAGTACGTTACTTGGAAACTCAGGTGTATCAAGCGATTGTAGATAACCTTGCTTCTGAACAAGCCGCTCGAATGGTAGCAATGAAAGCCGCAACAGACAACGCGGGTACTTTAATTGATGAATTACAATTAGTGTACAACAAAGCTCGCCAAGCAAGCATTACAAATGAATTAAATGAAATTGTCGCCGGTGCGGCAGCAATTTAGAGAAAAGAGGAACGGTAATGGCAACAGGAAAAATTGTACAGATCATCGGTGCGGTGATTGACGTTGAATTCCCACAAGATGCAGTACCAAAAGTATATGATGCGTTAAAAGTAGAATCAGGTTTAACGCTTGAAGTCCAACAGCAATTAGGTGGTGGACTTGTTCGTTGTATCGCACTCGGTACATCAGACGGTTTAAAACGTGGTTTAAAAGTTGAAAATACTCACAACCCAATTCAAGTACCAGTGGGTACTAAAACATTGGGCCGTATTATGAACGTGTTAGGTGAGCCAATCGATGAAAAAGGTCCTATCGGCGAAGAAGAACGTTGGGATATTCATCGTGCAGCACCAAGCTACGAAGAACAATCAAACAGCACGGAATTACTCGAAACTGGTATCAAAGTTATCGACTTAATCTGCCCATTCGCAAAAGGGGGTAAAGTTGGTTTATTCGGTGGTGCGGGTGTAGGTAAAACCGTTAACATGATGGAGTTAATCCGTAACATCGCGATCGAACACTCTGGTTACTCAGTGTTTGCAGGTGTTGGTGAGCGTACTCGTGAAGGTAACGACTTCTATCATGAAATGACAGACTCTAACGTATTAGATAAAGTATCGTTAGTGTATGGTCAAATGAACGAACCACCAGGTAACCGTTTACGTGTAGCATTAACTGGTTTAACCATGGCAGAAAAATTCCGTGATGAAGGTCGTGATGTATTATTCTTCGTAGATAATATCTATCGTTATACTCTTGCTGGTACTGAAGTATCTGCGTTATTAGGTCGTATGCCATCTGCGGTAGGTTACCAACCAACATTAGCAGAAGAAATGGGTGTGTTACAAGAGCGTATCACCTCAACCAAAACTGGTTCGATTACCTCTGTACAAGCGGTTTACGTTCCTGCCGATGACTTAACTGACCCATCGCCAGCAACAACTTTCGCACACTTAGACTCAACCGTCGTATTAAGCCGTAACATTGCTTCGCTTGGTATCTACCCAGCGGTGGATCCATTAGACTCAACTTCACGCCAATTAGACCCATTAGTGGTAGGCGAAGAACACTATAACGTAGCACGCGGTGTACAAGGTACATTACAACGTTATAAAGAGTTAAAAGACATTATCGCGATTCTTGGTATGGACGAATTGTCTGAAGACGATAAACTTGTGGTAGCACGTGCTCGTAAAATCGAACGTTTCTTATCACAACCGTTCTTCGTGGCAGAAGTGTTCACAGGCTCACCAGGTAAATATGTACCATTAAAAGACACCATCCGTGGCTTTAAAGGCATCTTAGAAGGCGAGTTCGACCACATCCCAGAACAAGCGTTCTATATGGCAGGTTCAATCGACGAAGTAGTTGAAAGAGCGAGCAAAATGTAATTGTTCCCTAACCCGATTAGGAACATCCGAAGAGGAAAATAGGAGAACAATATGGCAATGCAATTTGAACTTAACGTCGTCAGTGCTGAGCAAAAAATCTTCACAGGGCAAGTTGTTAGCGTACGAGTAACTGGGATTGATGGTGAGTTAGGTGTGTATGCAGGGCATACCCCATTATTAACCGCAATCAAACCAGGTATGGTGAAATACACCTTATCTGATGGCAATGAAGCATTTATTTATGTTTCAGGTGGCTTCTTAGAAGTACAGCCAACAGTGGTTACCGTACTAGCAGATGTGGCTATTCGAGGCGAAGAACTTGATCAACAACGCATCTTAGCAGCTAAACGTAAAGTAGAGGAAAGTTTAAGCAAGGCCAACGATGTTGACCTTTCTGCAAAACTTTCTCGCGAAATCGCGAAACTCCGCGTTTACGACATCGTTAATTCACAACTTTCTCGCAGAAGATAACTTATTCAAGTTAAACCAAATCCCAACCAAATGGTTGGGGTTTTCTTTTGTAGGGTGTTAAATGAAGTTCACGCATACAATCGGTGGGATTTTTATAAAGATTGGCAAAGTTTATGATGAATTTGACCGCTTGCCGAGGGTAACAAGTTACCCTTAGCAATTTATACACGAACCTTCCCCAAATAAACTGTGATCTAGATCTCAAAATAAGAATAATTAGCATTTAATCTTGTTAAATTAGTGTTACACTCTGACAACTTTCTTATTAACAGAGTTCAAGAGGTCAAAATGATTATTTCATCAGCCAGCGATTATCGTGAAGCGGCGCGTCGCCGTGTTCCTCCTTTTATGTTCCACTATGCCGATGGCGGTTCTTATGCCGAGCAAACTCTTTCTCGTAATGTGAGCGATTTGGAAAATATCGCTTTAAGACAACGTGTACTAAAAGATATGTCGGATTTAGATACCAGCATTGAATTATTCGGCGAAAAACTTTCAATGCCAACCATTCTTGCACCCGTTGGAGCATGTGGTATGTATGCTCGTCGTGGGGAAGTGCAAGCAGCACAAGCGGCTGATAACAAAGGTGTGCCATTTACGCTTTCAACTGTATCAATTTGCCCGATTGAGGAAGTGGCACCGGCGATTAAACGCCCGATGTGGTTCCAGCTTTATGTATTAAAAGATCGTGGCTTTATGAAAAATGCCCTTGAGCGTGCCAAAGCCGCGGGCTGTTCAACTTTGGTGTTCACCGTGGATATGCCGACCCCTGGTGCACGTTATCGTGATATGCACTCAGGAATGAGTGGTCCTTATAAAGAAATTCGCCGTGTGTTGCAAGGCTTTACCCACCCAATTTGGGCATATGATGTAGGCTTGAAAGGTAAACCACATACACTCGGCAACGTTTCTTCTTATATGGGAAAACAAATCGGCTTGGATGACTATATCGGCTGGTTAACTGAAAACTTTGACCCATCCATTTCGTGGAAAGATTTAGAATGGATTCGTGAGTTCTGGGAAGGTCCTATGGTAATTAAAGGTATTCTCGACCCTGAAGATGCGAAAGATGCGGTGCGTTTTGGTGCAGACGGGATTGTGGTGTCAAACCACGGTGGTCGTCAGTTAGATGGCGTGCTTTCAAGTGCAAGAGCATTACCGCCGATTGCCGATGCGGTAAAAGGGGATATTAAAATTATTGCTGACTCAGGTATTCGTAATGGTTTAGATGTAGTACGTATGTTAGCGTTAGGAGCAGATGCAACAATGTTAGGTCGAGCATTTGTTTATGCGTTGGGGGCAGCAGGTCGTCAAGGTGTTGAAAATATGTTGGATATTTTCAAAAAAGAGATGCGTGTAGCGATGACATTAACCAGCAATCGTACTATTGCCGATATTAAACCAGATGCATTAGTGGATTTAAGTAAACTCTAATTTACAAAACTTGGAGAAAAATAAACCGCTTGTTGGTGTAATTTTGTGTTTTGTGTATGTGTTTTCTACAAGCGCTAAATTTTTTAAAATTTTTTGCAAAAAGT
>NZ_MUXX01000006.1:135303-139910 GCF_002015045.1 Haemophilus paraphrohaemolyticus | reverse complement strand
GCTGGGGTCAGCTGAATTGATAACCTTAAAGCCTTGTGCTACAAGGATTCTTTATAATTCAGAAAATCTCTGTGTTACTATTTGTGTTACTAAAATCAAAAGTCACCATTAAAAACGGCTATTTTTTAACAACTGGCAAGCGGTCGCATTTTGCGTAGTTCAGTGAAAGCATCTACCAGAAAATGTTACGCTCCTGTTTTTTCAGGAACGCCCAAAGTTAGGGAGTGTTAAACGTTGCCTTGATAGTGGGCGTAGAAATGCGTTGGCGGTGTATTTCGTCAGTATTTAAGGATTATTTAATAACTGCCTGTCAGTTCTTTACTGCTTCATTTACTCAGTAACAACACTTCATTTTGAACGAAAAAATCTGTGGAAAAATAGAAATAAAATAAAAAAAAAGTTTCTGAAAATTAGTCACTTTTGTCACTTATTTTTAGCCTAGAACGTTGCTATTACTAGCTTTATTAGCAAGTGAGTAAGCAAGTGACTAAAGTGATTCAGTGGCTAAAACAGTGATTAAAAGTGACTAAAAAAGCCCTACCAACATTGGCAAGGCTTTTAAGGTTGATTATCTGATGAAGTGTTTTTAATTACATTTCACTTCATTTTATCCATTTTCCCATTTGGTTATGGTTTTTTGGTGGTCTTTCCAAAATACATTTAAAACACTGTAACCATCTTTGACTAGCGTGATGATTTGCTTTTTCTCTCCGCTCTCTTTAAGTGCATCAGGAAAGGCGTTTTTAAATGTGGCAAGATTGATTGGCTTTTGATTTAAACACTCACAATAAAGCAGATAAGCCTTGTAAAGTGCCTGTTGCTCGTTTAGCTTTGTGCGGGTACTTCCCCACGCTATTGTAGGCGTCTTGTTTGTATCGATATAAAACGCCCCCGCAAATGCTGTCAGGTGATTCGACTCTCGCTTAACCTCTACGCCCTCATCAGTTGCCATAAACTCAATCAGTGTGTTTTTCGCTTGTTCAGGTGTGAATTGGTTGAGTAGCTTTCTCACTATGCCATAGATTTCTTTTTGCACCTTTTCCGTGAAGTTTGGATCACGCTTAGCAACGGGAACGGCTCTATTAAAATGATAGGTAATCCGTCTGCCACTATGCCCGCCATTGCGGTCGGTAAAGCTAATCGGGTGGTTAGTTGAATACACGAAAACAAATTGAGGTCGATATTCGATTTCATCACGGTAAAGATTCCTCACCGCTATCAATCCGCCCCCTGTGGCATTCTTTAAGCCGTCAGCCGTGCCTATGTAGGGCTTTTGGTCTGGGCTTAATATCAGCGTCTTGCCCACGGTTTTGGCTAGCCTTATCGGGTCATCAAATCCCGCAATATCTAAAACTGCAGTATTTTCTCGCCCGTTTAATATGGTAGCTATCTCTTCAAATACCGATTTCCCCGCTCGTGCTACGCCTGTTACCTCTAAGTAGTACTGCCATTTATGCTGATTCGTAAGCACCATATATAAGCCCGCCAGAAATGCCCGCTTTTTAAGTTCGTTACCATTGGCAGAATACTCTAACCAGTCATCAAAAAAAGGCGTTTCCGTGCTTTCTAGGTTGATTTCGTAGTGTTCTATTCCTCTTAAATAGTCATCGGGTCTATGCTCTCTGAATTCGCCTGTGAGCTTATTTAGCACACCATTGTTAAAGCCTATCAAGGCGTTATTGACTTCTGGCAAGCGGTCAGATTTTAATTTTACCAAGTCAGCGATATTGGTTATTTTGGTGCTGGTGTAATCTGCGTTTAAGTTGTCTAGAAATTTCAATATTTGGCTTTTTAAATCCTCATCTTCTAGCCGTTCCCAATAAATGCCCGTAAATTCAAAACATCTTCCCGTTAATCGGTCATAGGCTAGCGGTCTGTGATGGTGAGCGATAAAGGCTTTCATTATTTCCTTTTGGGTCGGTTTTTCAGAAAGTAGCTCGCTATCGGCCATCGGTTCTTTCTCACCCTCTGCCCGCAATCGTGATAGATATTCGCTCGCATTCTCTACCAGTTGGCAAGCCTCATCATAGAAAGCAACGTTACAAGCGGTGGAATATTTGGCAAGGTTTGCAATGATGGCGGATTTCTCCGCCTCTTTGAGTTGGCCAGATTGGTAAATGCTTACCCTGCCAATATCTACCGCAACTTTAAGCCCGCCCGCTTTCAGCTCTTGCAACTGTTCGCCCCCTAAAATGATAGGCTGATAATCGTTTTCGGCTCTCGTCCATTCTTTCACAGTTTGCCATCGGGTTTTATTCCAGGCATCAGCCCCCGCAATAATTTGAACCTCATAGGCTTTGCCTGTTGGTTGCTTATTCACAAAAGGTGCATTTTTGAGTTTTGCCATCACGATACATCTCCCGCCAATAGTAAGCCGTCATAGTGTTTCAGCGTTTCAACGGCTTTTAATTCGGCCAACTGGTAACGAACATTATTTTTAGAAATGCGTAGATTTTCAGATACTAGGCTCATCATCTCTTCTTTTGTGAGCGTTTTGCCCTTGCCGTTGGTGGCTATACCGCAACCGCTTACTGCAATTTCTAGCAAGGTTTCCGCATTCTCTAACCGCTTGTAGATAGCGGTAAGAGGTTTAATTAAAGCATTCATCTCTAAACCTCCTCCAACTCTTCCAATCCGTTTGCCATTAAGGACTTGATACCGTGTAATGCAGTCAAAAGGTCTAGTATTTCATCATCTTCTACTGCGTCACGTGTCGTTAAATGAAGTAACGTGTAGGCTTGCCATAGTGTCGCTTTTGCTTCTGCTAGGTTATCTTTTTTCATCATTTCACGCCCCCTTTCATTGCGGTAGTTGCTGCATCTTCTAAGCGTTCAACTGCTGCAAGTAGTGAGTAAGTAAAATGTGCGTACGTGTTGCGGTTAAATAGGCTTGAGGTACTTTCAAAGTGATCTGCCATTACTTCCAATTGTGCTTTTAAGCGTGCCATTTCGTCATTAAACACATCAATTGCATCAGCTCGTTCAAGATTAAGCATAAAATCCCCCATTATTCGCTGTAGAAAAGCCTTTCACGCTAGAAGTGAGTAAATCCTCTTGCTTACTCATCTCAAAAATTTGTGTTTCGTCAAATTTCTGTATCGCTACATTTAATGGCATTGCTTGGCGGAGTAATTCAGCGGCGTGCTCTGCCTCGTGTTGGTATCGCATACCTTGAGCAATAACTATCGGTAAATCTCCAACAGCTCGTGAATAAATCACAATCGCCCAATCAGTTGGATTTATCTCGATAAAATCGGCTTTTCGCATACCTTGCTTTTTAAGGTGTTTTACTGCTCTTTTGGCGGTTTTCTTATCGCTTGTAAATCGGTAAACGCCTTTGATTTCGCAAGAAGAAAGAACAAACGGGAATTGGCTATAAACCGCATAGCATTTAGTTAGCATAGATACCCCCTAAATCGCTCATAGAACGGGTTACGTTAAGGGTATAGGATTGGTTACCTGTGTAGGCTTTGAGTGTGTAAGGGTTCATTTTGATAGATTCCATTAACTGATTTTTAGAATCTACCGCTAAACTTTCCACGGTTTGGCGGTAGGGTACAGCGGTGTGGAAAGCTGTCGTTAATGGTAAACAGTCGGTAAAATACCGTCCGCTATACCCTACCATAGAGAGAAATACCGCTAAGCGGTTTTCTTGAGGTGTGCGAATACTACAAACAAAAAAAGCACGGTTATTTTTTGGCGTGCTAGTGTTCGCCATTAACAAATTCAGCTTTCCACGGCTGGCGGTAGATTTTGCTACCACGCTTGCCATACTACGCCCATTTTTAACCGCTTGCAATCTGTTCATTTTTTCAGGGGTTAGCATAATTTGCCTCCTTCTAAAATCACGTAAAACGGTGCAAAGAACGCTCGTGCCTGTTGCTCGCTTTCTGCCTGTTTGCGTAAAGTGTAAGTCGGTAATTCGGTAATCGCTTTGCGGGTATTGCTTAAATCTCTTCTTGCAATGCCTTTGAATAGAAAGGTGTAAAGCATAGAAATGCCCTCTTTTCGTTTAGTTAGTAAGGCTTGTAACACGCTTTTGAATAGAATTCTGTAAAGGTGTAACAAGGGTTCAACTACCGCGAAAAGACGGCTCGGGTTATTCGTGCTTAAAGCCTTATTTCCCCGTATCGCCCTTGTTACCAATTTGAGAGAATGGATCACGCCTGTAGTAAAGCCGTGCCATTGTTTGAAATGGTAAAATTCAGATAAAAAAATACCGCTTGTATAAGGACTGCGGTTGCCCCTTTTCGTTGTAGTAAATTCAGAATAAACCACGCTTGCAACTTTGCATAGTGATTTATATTCATTTGAAATAGATTGATTATGAAATAGGTTCATCATAAAATAACCTCGTTAATTTGTTTAAATTAGCCTTATGTGTGAGTTTGGAAGTTCAGCCCGTACCGTTTTTTGGTACGGGTTTTTTATTGCCTGTGATTATTGGGTAAATCTCCCAATTAAATTGGGATTTCCTCGCACGCGCGCGCGTACTGGTCAAAAAACTCTACAAAATTGGGGTCTCCTAAATTTTAGGCAGCCCCGATTTTTCGGGTCAGTGTGCTTTTGGGGTAATTTCGATTTTTTGATGGCTACCTAGTAGCCCAA
>NZ_MUXX01000006.1:0-135262 GCF_002015045.1 Haemophilus paraphrohaemolyticus | reverse complement strand
TTGGGCTACTAGGTAGCCACCTATATATATATATGCCATAGGCATATTATTTTTTATCTTGTTTTTTATCTGTGTATTTATGCCAAAAATAGAGATGTTTTATGTGGGCGGTTTAATTTTGGGCAAAATCCACCAGTACCAAAATTTGTTACCATTGCCAGTAGGTGTTAGCCAGTATCTTTCCATTTATCGCTAGGTTCTCTCGTTGCTTTGAGGAAAATACCTTCCTTGTTTACTTCGTTGAGTGGAAAGCACGTTAAAGCATACAGTGAACATTGATTCTTTCCGCCAACTCGTGTCACTTCCAGAAAATGATGCTCGTTCAACTCTTCAATTGCTTTCTGTAAGCCTCTTTTTGAAAGGTTAAACTCTTCCTTTGCCCGATTGAGTGGCGCAGAGAGATCGCCATTATTCAAACGGTTGTATTTGCCTAGTAAGTGGAAGAATACCGATTTGGCGGCCAAGCTCAGATTTTTGAATTGCTCACTGTTGATTAAATCGTGTCGTAACGGTGTAAACGTGCTACGGCTTAAAGCTTGCTTTAACTTGCCTACATCTTCCGCTCTGCCTTTGCTTTTCGCATAACTTGCCATAATGTACCTAGTGAGTTTAGTGCCCACCACGTGGGCGTTTGTTTAAATCGTTGCATATAGTTGTCTGGAACAGTCTTTTTATTGCCTAAATTGGGCAATTCGTACATTTCATACGATTAAATTCGTACATTTCATACGATAACGATTTTTTTGCTCGTTGTTTCCCAATCTGAATCCCCTCGCGCGCACGCGCGTACTGATCCCGAAACTCCAATAAATACTCATCATCCTCCCCGTTGTTTCTGTAACGCCTGTAGTCTTTGCAAAGTCAATTCCTCACTTCTGATTAAGCTCTGAATGTATTCAGGCTCTTTCAGGTTTTTCGCATCTGCCTTGAGTTCGTCCACGAAAAACAATTGAGCGATGATCAACTCATTCAGTGGATAAGGCTCTTCATCATTCCATAAGCTCATAAACGTAAATACATCAGCCCGCTTGTCGTGTAAGTAGTGTTTGATTGCTTGCCGTCTGATTAAGTGATTTGTTTTAGCTCTAATACATTGCATTTCATTCCTCACACTCTTTAATGCGTTACCTTGATCTAATCTTGATCTTGTTCATCAGCCCTTAGTGCGATCTTAGTGTTATTATTTAATAACTTACTCGCATTTGCCCGCTCATTCTTTGCCCTCTTTTATTCGTTTTTCAGTGAATAACAAATCTACCTTTTGGCGGTTCGCCTTTGTCATCATTTCAAGCGTGATTTCTGTACCTGTGCAATGTTCTACAAGAGGGTTCACACCATCGCCATATTGTGAATGTTCATAGAAATATCTAACAGATTGCTCTACCTCGTCATCAATTAAAAGCGGGGTTGAAGTCATCTGTTGGTGGTAAGCGATGATAGCCAAAGCCTCTTTGAAGTAATTCGCCCCCGCCATCTCGATAATGATTTCATTCCCTAGCTCTAATACTAGAACGCCTAAATAAAAGTCTTTGCCATTGTCAGCCACTTCTTTCTGCAGTCTGATATACGGGAAATCTAGAAAGCTTAATGTAGCTCTAATCGGTGCTTTCATCAGTTCGCCTATGCCTTGTGGAGATAGGTCATATTTGATTTTATTTGTCATTTTGCTTTACCTCATCTTTAATAAATCGCTCTCTATAACACTTAGTAGCCGTGCCATCTTCTACCGCTTTCACGTGCTTGGCGGTAGCTCTGAAATTGCCTGTGAGGTAGTTTTTAACCGCTTTGAAGTTTGCTAGAACGGTTTTTTGTTCAGCCGTTAAGGTTTGATAGCCCGCCAACTGAACCAATTGAGCAAGTAGCAAACCACCATCATCTAGCATTTGAGCTACTTTCTCGCATTCTTTCGCTAAATGGTGCTTGTGATGGTAGCAGTCAGGGAAATTCAGCTTACAGTGTTCAATGCTTGCGTTGGTTTGGTCGAACATTCGACTAATTTGTGCCACTGCTAAAAATCGTTGCTCATTCGCTTTGTGAGCGTTTTTCTCGCTTGCCTTAGCGTTTGCCTTGCCTTTCGGTTTTAACGTGCTTTCTGTGCGTTTCTGTGCTTGCATTTGTGCCTTTAACGCTTTTAGTTGTGTGATTGGGTTGTTTCGGGTCATTGTTTAGTTTCCTTTGTGATTGTCGTTTTATACAATCTGGATTGTCGTTTTATACAATCTGGATTGTCATTTCATTTGCGTTCCCCTGTTTTGGGGGATCATCGTTTAGTTTCCTTTGCGTTCAAAATGTAATGCCGTTTCTAGTAATCGGGTTTTTCGGTCGGTGTAATTCATTCCCAATTTGATGAATACTGCATTTTCTATCGTCAGTAATTCAACAAGTTGCAACTGTTTAGCATTCAAGCATTCACGAATCTCTACATCATTCGGGTAAAGGTTATCAGCAAGCCATTTCTTGCGGGTTGTGCCTAGTGCAACGATATAAACCAGATTGTTCTCTCGGCTGTAAGCAAAGTGCTCGCCATCAAATCGCATCTGTATCGCATCGTTTAAAATGTGTTGGTTCGTGCTTAGGTGTTCCCGCTTGCTTATCCAATCACGCATTTCATTGAATTGTTTAATGTATGCCTCTTTGAATGCGGCCGCTTTCTTGCCTCTAAAGCCCATAACCAAAAATGTAAAGCCGTCTTGTGTCATATTGAATTTTGGTTGTCTTTTATTCTGCTCATTGAGGTAATAGGACGCCTGAAAATTCAGGAGTCGGAATTCATCAGAACAATCAAGATTTTTTACAGTCTGAATAATGTTATCGTGTCGTTTTCCAAAAACTTCAGCCACTTTCAAAGTGTCGGTCATTGCGATTGTTTCGCTATGAAAGAGTTTTGAAAATACGTATTCGGGTTCTTGTTTTGTCATTCGTGCTACTCCTTAAAATGTAATAGATACTGATTCATTTCTTCATCGGCAAGCGGTGGTAGTCCGCATTTCCCTCGTTCTTCGTTAAGAATTCGGATAACTTTCAACGCCTGTTTTTTATTCGGGATTGAGTAGATTAAAAAATCTCTTCCGCCTGTGCCGACATTGTTTGAACCGCCATTCACTTTATTTAGTAATACGCCATCAACACGAATAAACTTCGCCATTTCATTGCGTCCGCTGTTCATAAAATACTGTACGTTTAATTCACGACCGCTTATGCCTTTTGGGTGTTCTAGCAAGGCAGTAGCCGCTTTTGCTTGATTAGTTGGATAATGTAGCTTTCTCATCTGTGCAACCTCTCTATGCTTTGCGATTGCTTGCTAGGCGTTGAATAAAAGCGTTGATCTCGCTCTCCAGATATCCAACCGCATTCGTGCCCAGAGGGATTTTTTTCGGGAAATCGGGACGATAGCGGGCAGATTTCGGATTCTGCCAGTCCGTTAAAGTGGTTCGCCCGATACCTAGCATTTTTAAAACCTCATTACGTCTAACAATGCGATCCGCCATTACTTGAGCTGTTGGCGGTGTAGTGGTAGTGGTTGCTGTTGTCATTTACATACCTCAAAAGTTATGGTTAAAAAGGAAGTAGAAAGCCGTTTTTGGTTGCTTTCGGTTTCGGTGGGTATTGTGTGAGGAATTAAGGCGGTTTTGTGGGTTTTGAACAATTGAACAAGGTCGTTGAACAAATGAACTTTTTAGATAGATATTGAACAAATTTAGGTAATAAAAAAAGCTAGAATGAACTAGCTTTTATTGATTAGAATTGATTAAGATATTTTTTAATGGTGTTTTTGGCGGTAATTTTTCGATCTCGATACTTTGCCGTTAGCTTGGTGTGTAAACGGCTGTAAGTAGGAATTTTCCCGTTATCTAGCAAATCAGGATTAAAAACTAGCTCAATAAAATCCGCCAATTTGTCAGCGTCCGTTTTTGGCGGTAATTCGCCCTCGTATTCTGAAAGCGTTGCAACCTTTCCGCCATTATCAACCTCTTGCATTGCTCTTAGTTGCTCGTTTTCGGCTTGTAGGCGTGCGATTTCTTGCTCTAGTTGTGAGTTGCGGGTTTCTAGGTGATTTTTATCAAGTGGTTCATTTTCAAAAGTAACGGGTTTATATGGTGGAACATCCCATTTTAAACCGTTAGCCTTTGCCCACTCTCTAGCGGTGTCGTGCGTGATATAATACAAATCTCCCTCATAATAGTCTGATTCTCTCCTGCTTGGTAAGCGTCCTGTTTCTGCTCCCTGTTGTAATGCTCCATGAATTACAGTATATCGCGGGTGTTGGTGTGCGTTCCAATCTTTAGGATGCAAACCTAAACACAAGCAAACAACATCATGCAAACATAATTCTGGGTACATTCGGTAATCTTCTAAATAATTGTCCTCAGCATTCGATTTCGTGATTGTCATTCCTATTATTTTTTCTACTTCTTCACGGTTTAAAAGTAAGTCATTAAAATCTTTCCGTTGCATTTTTTCCGCCTAAAATGGAATTTCAGTATCAAAATTAACATCGTACCCGTCATTATCTAACACAAATTTTAACGCTAGATTTAATCTTAAATTATCTTTATCAATGCTAGGCTTTAAACCGCCATAGGCTCTATATAATTGCAAGGTTTGTCCGTCTATTATTCGCAATAGGTCGCTTGCGGTGTCGCTGTAATTGCTATGCCTGCCTGTGGTTTTCGCCCATTCTATCAAGTCATAAAGACTTATGTAGTCATCTCGATTTTGGCTTATTGGTGGTGCTGTGTTTACTCTATTTAATAAAGCAATATCAACCGCCCGCAACCGTTCCATAAATTCCCGTCTATTTATCGCTAGATACTCTAATTCATCAATATCTACGCTATTTTTTATTATTGCTTTCTCCAACGGCTCTTTAACATAATTTAAAGCATCTTTAAAATCTGAAATCATTGAATTTGTCGAAATGGATTGATTACGCAAATCATAAATAGAACAGTAAGCAATAGAATTTATATAATCTCTATTCTTTGTGTAGCCAATAATTAAAGAAATAACATCTTGAGCCGTTTTGCTTATATGTTTATTTGTGTGATTTGATAATTCAAGCAGTAGATTCTTTAAACTAATTAAAGGATTGATATTATTCTGAAATGAAAGGATAAATTGCTGATTATCCATAAAACGCCCCTATACGTTCGCCCCTATCTGTGTGAAAGGCGTGTAGAAAGGATAAATAGGGGTTATCCCTTTCAATGCGGTAGCTACTCCGTCATCTATCTACACTTATTCGGTTATAAATTGGTTACATCAAGACAAGCGTTTTGAGCAATTGCTGATTTAATAAAGCGGATATACCGCCTTTCAATGTGTGAGCTAGTAAAAGCCCCTTTTAAAATTCGCTTATAAAGCTCGTCATTGATAATTTCTTTTTTGATAAATCGCCCTATGCTTATTCCTCGCTCGATTTTTTCTAGCGTTTCTATTCTCGCTTGCTTGTAAACGATATAACTTCTGTGTTTTATAAATTCGTGCTCGCCTTGCTCAATATAACAAGCGTTATCGTGCGGTTTATCTGGTTTTACGCTTGAGCAGTTAACAAGCAAAATTGCATTTTCTTGATTTAGTTCCCCATCAAAACACGGATCAGTAAGTAGAAAAAATAAATGCTTGAGGTCGTCATTATCCCCTGTGAAAGTAGGTAGCAATAGCGTGATTTTTCGCATACTAAAGCCCCGCAAATAAGCGGTCTATTTCCTCTTGCTCTTTGTGCTCTTGCAATATCTCCGCTATGTGTGCCTTGCTTTTGCCTAAGTGTGCTAATAAATCGGGTAACTTAATTTTCTTGCTACTGCCTTTCGGGTCTTGCCATTCTGGTACGTGTCTTTTGTTGTGCGTATATTCCACTAACTCGAACGTTTTAAAATGCCCAAAATCAGCAAAAACTCTATTTAAAATTTGCTCATCATTAAGAGATAAACAGCCCCAAAAATATTCGTCATTTTCGTCAATTTCTTTTGCTAGGCTTACACAATAATTTGCATCGTCTTTGATCCAATTATCCCATACGGTCGCATTCCCGCTTAATTGTGGTAGCGTTTCCCCGTGAATAAGGTTCAAGGTTTTAGAAAGTACTGGGCCATAAGGCAAAGAGTAATACTCATCGCCAGTAATTGATTTATCGTATTCTTTCCAACTCAAGCGATCAGCAAGATAAAGCAATTTCATCAATTTTAAATGCTCCATTGTTCCCCCCGCTTTATGCAATAAATAAGCGGACGCTTGAGCAGTTTTTAATTCGTTGAACATTGTTCCCCTCTTTTGTTTTTTTGGTTCTCTAAGGTTCGATTAGGTTTATTTTACTGATTTTTTAAACAGTTTCAAGCGGTCGGATTTGGCGGATTTTTTGTAAGGTTGAAAATTTTAACTTTGCGGTTGGTTCATATTGTTCCTATATTTTCTGAAAAATTGTCGTGCGTAAAAAATTGATTGGGCGGGCGGTTCTTTAGGCTTGCTACTTTCTTTTAAAAACTCCCCCCACCTTGTGTGTGAGAGGGTATCAGGAAATGGCTGATACCCCACTAAAAACAGTTATTTTGGCTTGAATGATGATGATGCCCTAGAGGTCAAAAAACTGCGGTTTACCGCGCGTACCTTACCCCGTGGCAAGGCGTACCCCTCTGGGAGTACCTTTTACATCTGGTGGATTCGTTCGACATCTATCATCATCTTTTAATCCGCCAATTTTGTGCTGATTCAATCTCCCCATTTTTTGGGGGGTTAAAATAGATAAGAATAGTAGTTGTTTTTAATCCGCACAATTTTGTGCTGATTGAAATCTCCCGATTTTTCGGGAGATTAAAAGTGGCTCAAAACTTAGTAACAGGTTGAAAACTGAAGTTTTCTGAAGTTTTACTAATCGGCAAGGATTGTAGATTTATTGGATTTTTCCCGATAATTACCCTTTTCAGGTAAACTAGATTTCCCTTTTTGGGTAATACGGACCGTAAAAGGACCGTTCAAAGGGTTACCGTAACCTTACCGTTCTATCATCTGGAATCTGGATAGTGATTAGGGGTATGCACCAATGGTGTACACCTAGTTTTATTGATTGTTTAATAACTGCGTTCGCACTTTTGCTGTGATTGCTTGGGGTGAACTTGGGGTGAACTTGGGGTAATCAATTCAGCAGGAAAGGCATTTGATAAGCTAACCATTTAAATACGCCCGTAACTGCTCGCTGTTTTGGCTATGGGCGACAAAATCGTCAAACGTGATTTCATCATTCAGTCCCGCCCCACGCCATAACGCCCCGTGTGATTTATCGTTGAGCTCTTTAAATGTAAGCGTGCTATTTTCGCTAATAGATTCATCAAGACATTTCATATCGCTTACACTCAAATAATCAGTATCAGCATTTCTTAGCGGTTGAACGCTGTAGCCGTTTACCGTGAACGCCTGTTTGATTTTACAAATCATACTTTCAGGAATGTAAACATTTTCGCCCTGTGCTACTTTCAAAAAGTTATAAGCATTACCCGCTACTGGACCATTTTTCATTGCGATATAGTAATCACCCGTGATAAATCTTCCGTTCCGCTCAAGGTGTTTACAGTCAGCAAAGAATAATATTTTTAATACGTGATATATATCCTTAATTTCGCAACGATTAGCAATGTAAAGTAAGGTTTCTAAAGCCTTTTCATCATCAAAAATCATCTTGAACATTGTCTTATTCGCCCTCTATGGTGTGCTTAGGTCTTTGAACTTTTTACCCTCCCCCGCTAAAATCCTTTTCATATTAGAGGCACGAATACGCTAAAATAGTGAAGTAAATTGAATTACTAGAGGTTTAGTAAAATGGCAAGTGTTCTTGATTTACCTATTGAAAGACAAAAAGAACTTGCGGAATTGGAAGGATACTCTGACTTGAGAACTTGGCAGGAAGATACTCGTAAGCAATTTGAGGAATCTGAACGGAATTTAAAAGAAATTGAAAACTCAACCTTATCAAAAGAAGAAGTCGCAAGAATGATTAACGATTTGCGAACCAATCCTTATGCGATTGAATATTATCGACGTGTTACAGATAATTATGATTTGACTGTTGAAGAACAAATTGCACACTTGGAGCGTGTTGCGAGATAAAAATTCATTCACTGGTGGCAAAATGAAAGTGATGCAATTAGATTTATGAGAAAGTAATTAAAATCGCAGATTTAACGCATAACATGGACTTAACAAGGCTGCCAGTTATTACTAATAAAGATTTGGCGAGAAAAGAGAAGTATATTAAAGCAAAAGCATTTTTAGAGAGTTAAATTCAAAGCAACCGTAAAGGTTGCTTTTTTATTGCCTGCAAGATAGCGATATACACGTTAAAAGCACTGTTCCATTCCTCGTTCTACTTTGATTTAGTCACTTATTTTACCCCCTTAATCACTTTAGTCACTTGTCAGTCACTTGCCTCTGAACCGTTGGTATATCTATCTTTCTTTCCAAAATAAGTGACTAAAGTGACTAATTTTCAAAAAGTTTCGTTGAGTTTTGGGAATAAGGAAAATATAAGAAAAAAGCCTAGTAAAAACTAGGCTCTGAATTAGAAAGTGGGGGATTTATGCGGCAAGCTGTAGATGATATTTAGGCAACGCCCCTTGTGAACATTGCTCAATAAAATCGCCCCACGCTTGCAACAATTTAAAACGCTGCTCTAAGCGTTCGCCCCTATCGTAAGCTGCTTTGATGCGGTCACTATTCATATGCGATAAAGCAACCTCAATCAGATCGCTATTAAAACCTTGCTCATTCAGATAGGTGCTTGCAATGCTACGCAAACCGTGTGCTACTAGCTTTCCTTTGTAGCCCATACGTTTTATCGCCCCGTTCGCTGTCTGTGTGTTTACGTGCGTTTGTGGGTTCTTCACGCTAGGGAATAAATAAACCTTACCGCCACTCAATTTCTTAATCTCTCGCAATAATGCCATCGCTTGCCGTGATAGGGTAATTTTATGTTCACGCCCCCGCTCATCTTGTTTAATGCCTTTCTGAATATAAACCGTCCATATTCTCGAACGCTCATCAATATCTTCATATTTGGCGGTAGCTGCCTCATTTGGACGGGTCATTGTCAGTAATTGCCATAGAATTAAATAGCGGGTCTGTAAATGAATTTGAGCATTGTTCAGCGTGTAGATAAATTCGCCTAAATCTTCTGGCTTAATTGTTTTAAAGTGTTCTACGGTTGGACTATCAAACTCTTTTGAAATGTTGGCGGTAGGATTGAACGGGATTAGTTCACGATGTAATGCGTAAGTCATTATCTCATTATGCTTTTGAATCGTCCGCTTTAACTTCTCTAGTTTTCCATCATCTTGATATTGCTTGAACGCTTTTAACGCCATCGGTGCAGTAATCTGTGAAATTGGCAAGTGTCCAAAATGTGGCAAGAGGTTTCTTCTTATTAGGCTTTCAACATCTTTCTGATAGCCCTCTGAAAAGTTACGTTTACTTTTGCGATACTCAAACCACGCCCACGCCACCGCCTCGTAAGTGCTCAACAGTTCCGCTTGTTGTGCCTGTTGCTGTTGTTCTCGGTGGTCTTGCGGATCAATGCCTTTTGCCAATAACTCACGGCATTCAGCCCGCTTAATTCTTGCATCTTGCAAACTTACCGATGGATAATCGCCAAAAGATAAATTATTTCTCTTCTTTGTAATTGGTCGGTAATAGTTAAACAACCAAGTTTTACGTCCATTTGGGAAAATTCGCAAAAAAAGCCCCTGCCCGTCTGTGAGCGTGTAAACATCAGATTTTGATTTGGCTTTTTCTATCTGTGTAGCGGTCAATGATGGCGTGATTCGTGCCATAACTCCCCCGTGTTACTAACAAAATGATTGTGTTACTAAAAAAAATAACCGTGTTACTAAGTAAATAAACCTCTGGAAGCGTTGCAACGCAAGGCATAACACTATTTTTAGTAACACGGAAATTTGCTCTACAAAAGTTATGTTACTATCTGTGTTACTAAAACTCAAGGATTCGATAGGTTCTAATAGGTACGCTTAGGACAACAAAAAAGCCTCAAACCGTTGTGGCTCAAGGCTTTATAGGTTCATTTTGAACCGCTTAGGTATCCGATTTGGTGGAGCTGGGGGGATTTGAACCCCCGTCCGAAATTACTCCATCTTCAGTACTACACGTTTAGTCTCGTCTTTAATTTCACTTACCTCCAGCGGACAGACACGCAAGAAATAAGCTAGTTTGATTTAATTTAGTGTTTTGATCCTCAAACGGTGGCGTCCACACGATCTCGTTTTGGGTGACTTATCGAACTCCTCGTCTTACGAGCGGAAGCTGAGGCGATAAGGCTTTAAGGCAGGTTATTAAGCTGCTAAAGCGAATTGTTCGTCGTTTGCGACTATTTTTTTGCGGTTTGTTTACGAGGCCTACCGCACCTCGACGTGCACCTTGGACTTTGCTAATCCCGTCGAATCCAGAATCAGCCCCCAAAAAGTTTGGTAATTTTAGCAGAAAGCGGTATGATCTGTAAACTTTTTTGCAAAACAACGCAAATTACAAGGAAGAAGATGAAGAAATTTGACGATATTGAAGACGCTGAAGTAATTGAACCTGAAGCTGTTGAGCCGGAAGAGATTGATGAGGCAGAATTAGCCGCTGAAAGTGGGGATAAAACCGAAGCAATGCATCCAGCCTTGCTTTCGGGAGGAATGCCTGTCACAACAGGCAATTTGGATAGCTACATCCGTATGGCAAATCAATATCCGATTTTATCTGCCGAACAAGAAAAGGAGCTGGCGGAGCGTTATTATTATGATGAAGATGTTGAAGCGGCAAAGCAGCTGATTTTATCGCATATGCGCTTTGTGATTCATATCGCTCGTGGCTATTTGGGTTATGGCTTGCCTTTAGCAGATTTGATCCAAGAGGGCAATATTGGCTTAATGAAAGCGGTAAAACGCTTCGATCCAAATGTAGGCGTACGCTTGGTTTCTTTTGCTGTGCACTGGGTTAAAGCAGAAATTCACGAATATGTGTTGAAAAACTGGCGTATTGTGAAAGTAGCGACGACCAAAGCACAGCGTAAACTCTTTTTCAATTTACGTAAAAATAAAAACCGCTTGGCGTGGTTTAATGAAGAAGAAATCAAAAAAGTCGCCGCAGATCTTGGGGTATCAGAAGATGAAGTACGTGAGATGGAATCCCGAATGACTGGGCAAGATCTCGGTTTTGATCTACCTGTTGGTGAAGATGATGACGAGGCTTACACGCCTTCAATGTATTTGGAAGACAATAGTTCAAACTTTGCTGATGATTTAGAAAATGCCGAATATACAGGTGAGGCGACCGCGAAATTAGTCTACGCACTATCTACGCTAGATGAACGCAGCCAAGATATTATCAAAACTCGTTGGTTAGATGAGAATAAGCTTACACTACACGATTTAGCCGCGAAATATGGTATTTCAGCAGAGCGTGTGCGTCAGTTAGAAAATGCAGCTTTGAAGAAAATCAAAGATGCGATTTAGTTTGGAAGTGTAAGCATTAAGCGAAAACATAAAAAAAGCCCGCTACAAGCGGGCATTTTTAATGATTATTTTGTTAAGGTTAAAACAACTGTTTCACCTTCAACTACAGAACCTGAACGTTTTTCAAGGTTCGCAATTTCATCCATATTAGAAATCACAACAGGGGTTAATACAGATTTTGCTTTCGCTTCTAAAGTCGCTAAGTCAAATTTGATAATTGGCTCACCCACTTTAACGGTTTGACCTTCTTCCGCGATACGAGTGAAACCTTCACCTTTTAATTCAACGGTATCGATACCAAAGTGAACAAATAACTCAACACCATCTTCAGATTCAATTGAGAACGCGTGGTTAGTTTCGAAAATTTTACCGATAGTACCGTTTACTGGTGCCACGATAGTATCGCCTGCTGGGCGGATTGCTACGCCATCACCTACGATTTTCTCAGAGAAAACCACATCTGGCACATCTTCGATGTTCACGATTTCACCAGAAAGTGGGGCGATGATTTGAATTTCTTTTGCTTCTTTTTGTTTAGAACCAAATAATTTACTTAAAAAACTCATAGGGGATCTCCGTTATATAAAACAAAACTTTCATATATTTTATACGAGAATTTCGTTTTTGTATGCTTTTTAATTAAAACTAGCTTAATTTTGCGTAGAAATCGTTTACTAAACGCTCGATGTCTGCAGCAGTTGGTTGAGCTAATGCTTCATCTGCTAATGCTTTTGCATCTGCATAGTTGATTGAACGAGCCAATTTTTTCACGTGCGGTACAGAAATACCACTCATACTGAACTCATCTAAGCCCATACCAAGCAATAATGCAGTTGCACGTACATCACCCGCTAATTCACCACACATCCCCGTCCATTTACCTTCAGCATGTGAAGCGTCAATCACTTGTTTGATTAAGTTCAACACAGATGGGGTTAATGGGTTGTATAAGTGCGCAATGATTTCGTTACCGCGGTCTACTGCTAAAGTATATTGAGTTAAGTCGTTGGTACCGATACTAAAGAAATCGACTTCCTTCGCAAGGTGACGCGCATTTACTGCAGCTGATGGCGTTTCTACCATCACGCCTAATTGTAAGTTCTCATCAAATGCTTTGCCTTCTGAACGAAGCTGTTCTTTTAAAGTTGCCACGATAGATTTTAATTCGCGGATTTCTTCAACTGAGATAATCATCGGGAACATTACTGCTAATTTACCGAATGCCGAAGCACGTAATACCGCACGTAATTGAGTATCTAAAATTTCGCGACGTGTTAAACCAATACGCACAGCACGCCAGCCCAAGAATGGGTTCATCTCTTTTGGTAAATCTAAGTATGGTAACTCTTTATCACCTCCGATATCCATGGTACGAAGGACAACTTGTTTACCACCCATTGCTTCCACGATCTCTTTATAAGCTTGGAACTGCTCTTCTTCATCTGGTAATTCGCTACGATCCATAAAAAGAAATTCGGTACGGTATAAGCCAACAGACTCCCCACCATTACGTAATACGCCATCCACATCACGGATAGTACCGATATTACCAGCAACTTCAACGCGATGGCCATCTAAAGTTTCTGCTGGTAAATCTTTTAATTTCGCTAATTCTGCTTTTTCTGTAGCAATACGAGCTTGTGTTGTTTTGAATTCATTGATTTGCGCTTCAGACGGGTTGATATGGATTTGGTTATTTTCCGCATCTAAGATTAGTAAATCACCTGTGTTTACGCGAGCTGTGATATCATTTATTCCTACGATTGCAGGCAATTCTAATGAACGAGCCATAATTGAGGTATGAGAGGTACGACCACCAATATCAGTCACAAAACCTAATACTTTTTCAAGGTTTAATTGAGCCGTTTCAGATGGTGTTAAATCGTAAGCCACAAGAATTGCTTCTTCTTGGATATCACCTAAATCTACAATATGCATTCCTAAAATATTGCGTAATAAACGGTTACCAATATCACGCATATCGCCTGCACGCTCTTTTAAATACTCATCATCAATTTCTGAAAGTACTGCAACTTGCTGATCGATTACTTTGCTTGCCGCTACATCTGCTGTTGATAAATTATCGTTAATATAGCCTACGATCTCTTCTTCTAACTCTTCATCTTCTAAAAGCATTAAATGCCCTTCAAAGATCGCCGCTTTCTCTTCGCCTAATGTGCGTAAGGCTTTCTCGTGAATCGCGGTTAATTGTGCTGCGGCTTTTGCACGACCATCAAAGAATTTCGCGACTTCAGCATCAACCTGATCTGAGGTGATCTTGTGAGTGTTAAGAATAATCGGCTCTTCTTTTAAAACTAATGCCTTACCAAAAACAATACCAGGAGAGGCTGAAATACCTGAAATCATAATGTTATCCTTTTAAAAAGTAGTGTAAAAACAATGGCAAGCCGAAACTTGCCATAGGAACAATAAAGGTAGGATTATTCTAAAGTTGGGATTAAATCGACTAAGAAATCCACCGCTTTTTGCTCATCTTCGCCTTCTGCGGTAATCGTAATGTTCGTGCCTTGCGTTAAACCTAAAGTTTGAAGTTTAAATAAGCTTTTGGCACTTGCAGATTTACCGCTTGAAGTGACAGTAATGTCTGAAACGAAACCTTTTGCTGCTTTCACAAATTCAGCTGCTGGGCGAGTGTGTAAACCACTTGGAGCTGTAATAACAACGTCTTTAGAATACGCCATAATATTTTCCTCTCTACGTAAAGAATATAAGTTTTAAACTGCCTGCACTTTACTATAAAATGAATATAAATTCACGATAAAAAATAAAAAAACGTGATAGAGTTCACATTTTTCCGCGAAATTTGTATAGTGATTCAGCTAATTTAACGATTTTTTGACATTTATATTACAAAATAAGGCTAATTTTCAGCCAACAAGCGGTTGAAAAGTGATAGAATTTTGCTGTTTATTTAAAAAGTGTATTTCAATGTTCAATAACCTTACCAAAATCACCGCTTGGCTACTTTACGCAACCATTGTATTGCTTTACGCCTTTAGTTTATGGGCATTGATGGATAACCGCCAAGAAGACACGCTCTTTTCGCTGACAGAAACCTTGCCTATCCTCAAATATAGCCTTCTACAAGCGGTGCTTTCTGCCAGTATTTCTACCATTCTCGGTATATTGCTTGCCAAAGCCTTTTTCTACCTAGAATTTAAAGGCAAAACCTGGCTTTATAAAAGCATTCTTTTTGTTTGGTCACTCCCTTCACTTGTGATTATTTTTGCCGTGATTGGTATTTGGGGCAATTCAGGTTGGATCGCACAAGTAATGAAGTGGATTGGTATTGATTGGCACTCCAATATTTACGGCTTACAAGGCATTCTTATTGCGCACGGTTTACTCAACATTCCGCTTGTAACGAAATATTGTGTGGAAGCACTTGCCCTCATTCCGTCTAGCCAATACCAACTTTCAGCACAACTTAACCTTTCGGGTTGGAATTATTTCCGTATTGTTGAATTTCCTATGTTTAAACGCATTCTGCCCTATGTGTTTCTAACGATTTTTATGATCTGCTTTACTAGTTTCCCTATCGTCTTAATGCTTGGCGGAGGGCCTAAATATAGCACGCTAGAAGTAGCGATTTATCAAGCGGTGAGTTTTGAGTTTGATTTTGCTAAAGCCGTGATGCTGATAATGTTGCAATTAGCGGTCGGCATTGTGCTGCAAGGTTTGCTATTTTTTTTCTCACAACGTGCTTTAAAGCAAAGCAACCAAACCACCAACGTTGAACTGTGGAAGCCACGTTTAGTAGGTAGCCGTAAACTTAGATTACTCAGCATTCTGATTTTGCAAACTTTGTTGATTTTACTACCGCTTATCAGTGTCGTTTGGACGGGTATTTCTGTTTCAGAGTTTTGGCAACGCCTTGCAAAAGCAGAACTTTGGGAAGCGACACTCTTTTCATTACTGATTAGCCTCATTGCGTCCATCACTGCCATTGGGACGACTTACCTTATCGCCCTTGAAGCCCGCCAATTACTTTATCGCAAACAGCGTTTTCTACATGCGATGTTAAGTAGTATTTCCACTTATCCACTGATCTTGCCCGTGTTTTTACTCGCAGTTGGATTATTTTTATTGCTGATGAACATCACACTCTCTACTGCTCAACTGCTCATTTTGGTTGGAGTAATGAACGGTATTATCCTGATTCCGTTTGTTTACCCAGCTATTTTCTCTGCCATGTGGGAAATTTTTAACGCTCAAGATAAACTTGCTCAAAGCCTCGGGCTATCGGGCTTTCAACGTTGGTGGATTGCGGAAAAGTATTACCTCATTCGACCGCTTGCAAATGCTTTTATTCTTGCAATGTCTTCAAGCCTTGGTAGCTTTGCGGTAATTGCTTTTTTCGGCAGCCCAGATTTCAGCACACTTCCATATTTACTCTACCAGCAACTTGGCAGCTACCGCACTGAAGATGCCTCCGTAACCGCCTTGATACTGATGTTATTTGCACTATTGCCGTTTTTGTTTTCAAAAAAAGAATAAAAATATGATAAACCTTAATATCACTTTTAATTACAAACAAATGCCGATGCAGTTCACGCTGTCCGTTCAAAAAGGCGAGCGTGTGGCAATTATTGGCGAAAGCGGGGCAGGCAAAAGCACACTGCTTAACCTCATCGCAGGCTTTGATTTGCCGACAAGCGGTGAAATTTGGCTGAATAATTGCAATCACACTCAAACGGAGGTGGCAAGCCGTCCTGTTTCGATGTTATTCCAAGATAACAACCTTTTTCCGCATTTAACGGTGGAGCAAAATATCGGCTTGGCATTAGTCTCGAGCTTAAAACTGAACGCAGGACAAAAAGCACAAGTGGCGGAGATTGCAAATAAAATGGGGATTGCCGAATTTTTAGCACGTCGAGCCGATCAGCTTTCAGGCGGGCAAAAACAGCGGGTTGCACTGGCTCGCACGCTGCTACGCGATAAACCGATTTTGTTGCTGGACGAACCTTTCTCCGCACTCGATCTCAAACGCCGAGAAGAGCTTCAGCAACTGGTTGCCAAACTTTGCCAAGAGCGGAATTTAACGCTGTTGATGGTCACCCATCAAATCGAAGAGAGCAGGACGTTGTTTGATCGCATCCTCTGTGTAGAAAATGGACGCATTGTAAGCGGTTAAATTTTCCAGATTTCTTGCAAAATTTGTGAACTAAATCACATTTACAACACTTTTTTCTTTTTTAGCTAAACCGTTTTAGTTAGAATAGCCACGTTTTATTTTTCATGAAAAGAGGTCGTTATGAACTTCCCTAAAATTGCGGAACAAACCATCGCAAAATTGGGTGGTAAAGAGAATATTACCACTCTCGCACACTGTGCAACTCGCTTGCGTTTAACGCTTGCCGATGAGTCTAAAGTTGATAAAGAAGCTATCGAAAATATCGAGGGCGTGAAAGGTCAATTTTCTACCAGCGGTCAATACCAAATTATTTTTGGCTCTGGCACGGTAAACAAAGTCCACGCGGAAATGCAAAAACAAATGGGCATTGGCGATATGTCTACTTCCGAAGTAGCTGCAGCAGGCGCGGCAAACCAACCATTATTACAACGTTTGGTGAAAGGTTTAGCAGATATTTTCGTGCCAATCATTCCTGCAATCGTGGCAGGCGGTTTGCTGATGGGTATCCACTCAATGCTAACCTCGGTCGGCTTCTTCTGGGAAGGGCATTCAGTTGTTACCAAATATCCTGAAATATCGGACTTAGTGGATTTCATCAACACCATCGCAAATGCACCATTCGTCTTCTTACCTGTATTACTCGGTTTCTCAGCGACCCGTAAATTTGGCGGTAATCCATTCTTAGGGGCGGCACTTGGTATGCTTTTAGTTCATCCTGCATTAGCTGATGGTTGGAACTATGCGAAAACCTTAATGGAAGGCAACATCAAATATTGGAACGTACTGGGTTTAGAAATCGAAAAAGTGGGCTATCAAGGCACGGTAATCCCAACAATCATTTCAGCTTGGGTATTAGCAACCCTTGAAAAAGGCTTCCGCAAGTTTGTCCCTTCTTACCTAGATAACCTTGTCACCCCGATGTTCTCATTGTTCATCGCGGGTTTCTTGGCATTTACCGTTATCGGTCCATTCGGCCGTGAAGCAGGTAGCTTAATTTCTGCAGGATTGACTTGGTTATACGATAACTTAGGCGTATTCGGTGGGGCAATCTTCGGTACCTTCTACGCACCAATTGTTATCACAGGTATGCACCAAACCTTTATTGCGGTAGAAACCCAATTATTAGCGGACATCGTGCACACTGGCGGTACGTTCATCTTCCCAATCGCGGCAATGTCTAACATCGCACAAGGTGCGGCGTGTTTAGGGGTGGCTTTCACCATGAAAGATGCGAAAGTACGCGGTTTAGCGATTCCATCAGGCGTTTCAGCCTTATTAGGTATCACAGAGCCTGCAATGTTCGGTGTGAACTTACGTTACCGCCACGCATTCATCTCTGCGATGATTGGCTCTGGCTTAGCAAGTGCCTTTATCGCAGCGTTCAACGTGAAAGCGATTGCGTTAGGTGCAGCGGGCTTCTTAGGTGTCGCTTCAATCAAACCAGATAGCCTTGCAATGTACTCAATCGGTATGGTAATTTCATTCGTGGTTGCATTTGGTTTATCTGTGATTTTAGGTAAACGTGTACAAGCGAAAAAAGCTTAATCTTTAAGCAATAATTTCACGCCCTAAGCAAATGTTTGGGGCGTTTTGTTTTATAATAACGGAATGAAAATACAGAAATTAACCCTTGAACGATGTGCTGAATGTGAAACTTTGGTGAAAATTCCACATCGGCTCTATAACCATATTGCAAACTGCCCGAATTGCCATCACACGCTCGAAAAAGGCAATGCGTGGAATTTACACCGCTGTGCCGTTATTGCGCTTGCGGTGCTGATTTTGCTCCCTTTTGCACTCACACTTCCGCTAATGAGTATCGACTTGCTCGGTATGCCTGTGCACGCAACCATTTGGGGCGGTGTTTGGAAAATGGCAGTAGAAGGCTACGCTTACACCGCATTTATGATTTTGCTCTGTTCGGTTGTCGCCCCGATCGCCTTTGTATTGCTGATTTTGACCATCACAGCCCAGCATTTAATCGGACAGCGCCCTCGTTATACGCTGATTTTTCTCGGCAAAATCCAAGAGTGGGTAATGTTTGATGTCTATTTTGTAGCACTTGCCGTAGCCGCATTTAAAATCAAGGACTACGCCAGCATTGAGTTTAGCATCCATCTTTCTGCTTTTGTGCTTGCAACGCTACTCATTACCTTGTTATTTAGTAAAATCAATCTCAAACAAGCGTGGGCGTATTTTTATCCAGAATATCGACCGCTTGCATCGGACTATCCACATCCGCCTTCGCTATGCCCAGTGTGTGATTTTACATTTGATGAGAACATTATCGATTTAAAAGGTCGCCATCGCTGCCCCCGTTGTGAAAGTAATTTAGATGTGCCGGATAAAATCAAATTACAACGTGTTTGGGCAGCACTAATTGCAGGCGCGATTATGATGATTCCTGCCAACCTGCTGCCGATTTCAGCCACAGGGCTTGCTGGCTCGGTGTCTGCCGATACGTTAATGTCGGGCGTGATTACCTTTATGAAAATGGGTAGTTATGCAGTTGCGGCAATTGTCTTTATTGCAAGTATCGCTGTGCCATTTAGCAAAGTGGCGATTTTGTTTTACTTACTGTTAGCTATTCATTACAAATGGAAACATTCCATTCATCTTCAAATGAAATTGCTCCATTACGTTCACTTTGTCGGGCGTTGGTCAATGCTCGACCTGTTTGTATTGGCATTAATGATGTCGCTATTGGAACGAGGAAATATTTTGAGTTTCTCAGTTGGTGATGCCGCTTTCTTCTTCGGCTCAGCCGTTTTTCTGACTATGATTGCATCTAGTAATTTAGATGCCCGAATGTTATGGCGGATTCATTACCAATATGAGAAAGAAAAAGAAGAAACCAAGGCTTAACAAGCGGTCAGGTTTTTCTTATAAAATACAAAAGGCTAAACCAAAATTGAGCTAACCTAAAAAGTTTAGCCTTTTATGATTATCTTGCTTTTCTTGTTGCCAAATCTGCCGCTTGTTTTGTTAAAGCGGTTATTTTTGCCCAATCTTTTGCAACAAGTGCATCATTCGGTAACATCCAAGATCCGCCAACGGTAGCCACGCAATCTAAGGCTAAATAATGAGCGATGTTCTTTTCAGAAATGCCACCTGTCGGACAAAATCTCAGCTGTGGTAACGGTGCTGAAATCGCTTTCAATGCAGCTGCTCCGCCATTGACTTCCGCCGGAAAAAACTTCAGATGATCGTAGCCTAACTCTAGTGCTTTCATCATATCCGATGGCGTTGCCGTTCCAGGAATGAGGGCTATTTTGCCCTTTTCCGCATACGCCAACAGTTTTTCTGTTGCCCCAGGCGAGATGGCAAATTTAGCTCCCACTTCAACCACCGCATCATACTGTTCGGTATTGATAACCGTACCGGCTCCTACAATCGCTTCAGGGAAAGCCTTGCTGATTCGCTTAATCGCTTCTAATGCCGCATCGGTACGAAGCGTAATTTCAAACACACGAATTCCGCCCTCAAGTAATGCTTGAGCCATTGGCACCGCATCTTCAATCTGCTTAATCACCATCACAGGCACAACAGGTGATGCACTAAAAATCTCTTTTGGAGATAAAATCCACGGCATATTGTTTCCCTCCTAACCAAATAGAATGCCACCTTTTTACATAATAATGATTTTAACGCTTATTTTTCGAACAATGAATCATAATATTACAATTTAAATTGAATATGTTACTTAGGCTAGTTACAAGCAACTATTTTTGTGATCTCGCTCGAAAATCTTAACATTTCTGCTTGGCGATCTCGCCCTCCCTTTTTATGCTGTCGCGATTAGAAATGGAGAGATTATGTCTTTAGCAATAGTTTATAGCCGTGCTTCCATTGGCGTGGAAGCCCCTTTAGTCACGATTGAAGTGCATATTAGCAACGGCAACCCGAAAATGACCATCGTCGGCTTACCTGAAACCACTGTGAAAGAAGCAGCAGATCGCGTGCGAAGTGCCTTAATTAACGCCAATTTTTTCTATCCGCCTCAACGCATTACCATCAACCTTGCACCTGCTGATTTACCGAAAGAGGGAGGGCGTTTCGATTTGCCGATTGCCATTGGTATTCTTGCTGCATCAGGGCAGATTGATTCAGACTTACTTAAACGCTTTGAATTTTTAGGTGAGTTAGCTCTGACAGGCTCTTTACGAGGTGTGCAAGGGGCAATTCCCGCAGTGATTTCCGCAGAGAAAGCAAAACGCCAGATGATTTTAGCCAAGCAGAATGCAAATGAAGCTTCGCTTGTTTCAAATGCTAAAACGCATTTTGCCCATTCTTTGTTGCAAGTGGTCAATTTCCTTAACCGCCGAGATACACTCCCTATCGCACAAGAAATTCCGCAAAATAATGAAGAAAATACACCGCTTGTAAAGCGGGATTTGACCGATATTATCGGACAACAACACGCCAAACGCGCTTTAACCATTTCCGCCGCAGGACAGCACAATCTGCTTTTTCTTGGACCACCAGGCACGGGCAAAACGATGCTTGCCAGCCGTTTGGCAGATCTCTTGCCAGAAATGTCGGATGAAGAAGCAATTGAAACGGCATCCATTACAAGCCTTGTCCAAAATGAACTGAATTTTACTAATTGGAAAGATCGCCCATTTCGTGCTCCACACCACAGTGCTTCAATGGTGGCGTTAGTTGGTGGGGGATCAATCCCAAAACCTGGAGAGATTTCACTCGCCCATAATGGCGTTTTATTCTTGGATGAGCTTCCAGAGTTTGAGCGTAAAGTGTTAGATGCGTTACGCCAGCCGTTGGAGTCCGGTGAAATCATTATTTCTCGTGCCAATGCAAAGGTGCAATTTCCCGCTCGTTTTCAGCTGATTGCTGCGATGAATCCAAGCCCGACAGGACATTATCAAGGCACGCATAACCGAACTTCACCACAACAGGTCATCCGTTATTTGAACCGCTTGTCAGGACCATTTTTAGACCGTTTTGATCTCTCCATTGAAGTGCCACTTTTACCACAGGGCGCACTACAAAGTGGTAATGAAAATCGAGGTGAAACTACTGCTCAAGTGCGGGAACGTGTGTTAAAGGCAAGGGAAATCCAGTTCAAACGTGCAGGCAAAATCAATGCTCAGCTCAATACGCGTGAGATCGAGCGAGATTGTGCATTATCCCCACAAGATGCGTTATTTTTAGAAAGTGCTCTAACGAAATTAGGCTTATCGGTGCGGGCTTACCACCGCATTTTAAAAGTTTCCCGAACCATTGCCGATTTAGCAGGCGAAGAGCAGATTAAACAAGTGCATTTAGCGGAGGCCTTAGGGTATCGGGCAATGGATAGATTGTTACAACGGTTGCATGGAGAGGTCGTTTAATACTTAAGACTATACTAGGTAACGACTAAAAAATATGCACCTTAATCAGTTGGCTATTTAGCCAAACCTTTGGGGTGCTATTAACATTTTTTATTCTTTCATCGCTAATATACTTTTATATTATTTTGCTACAACAATTCTTTTTCCATTTGTAAAGGTTACATTTTTTGCACCATTAACCGAAATAATATTTGTATTTTTACTGGTAAAGAATTGTTGTGCTTGTTGTGGCAATTCAACTAGAGGAACATTAACCGTTACTTTTATTGACTGTCCAGCAGGTAAAGATGGCTCAAAATTAATTGGAATATCACGTAAATAAACAGCTTGATTATTTACCTGATAAGAGGAAATCCAATGAACAGATTTAATATCATTTTTTCCTTTATTTTCAATAGAATAAGTTAATGTCACCACAGGTTGATTATTTGGGCTCTGTAAGCCTCGTTCTGTAAAACGAATACCTACACTTTTGTTAAATCTTTCAAGTCGCACATCTTTTTTCTGTGATTCTGCTTGTTTTGTAACGGGCTGTTTTGACGGTGTCGTTTTCTCAACAGCCTGCACTGTATTCGTTGCAATAAATGCAGAAAAACCTAAAAGAGAGATTAATTTAAATAATTTCATAATACATACTCCTAAAACAGAAATTAAAGTTATTTTATACCTAATTTCTTTTCTTGTTTATCATTTTTTATTGCTCAACTGGACACAACTCAAACGTTAAATCTTGGTCAATTACCTTGAAAAGCAAATCAATATTAGGATGCTTGCCTTGATGCAATTTTGCATCTTCCACATGTTCTGCAAACCATTCTAAACCTTGCTGTGCAGCAGTAGCGGTTAATTTTCCATTAAATTTTGCAAAAAGTGCATGGTAAAGTTTTAATGAGCCCAACTTCCCTGCAATAACAGGGATAGTATGAATAACTTCACCCGTGCTATTTTTTACTTCTAAACCTGCTAGATGTTCAATGGTAGGAAAAGTTGCTAAATAATCTTTAAACTGCATAATAGATAACCTCAAAAAACAATAATATTGGCAGATTATATCAGTCTATAAACTAAAACCAAAACGCTAAAACGATTTAGTAAAATATCTTTTCGCAATCGTTTGCAAAGCCGAATATTCCCGATTATTATTAAATCATAAAGCGATTAAAAAAGAGTAAATAAGAAGGAAATTATGGCAAACCAATCTGATGTTGTTTTAATCGGTGCAGGTATTATGAGCGGCACGCTTGGCACGCTGATTAAAGAAATTCTGCCCGAGCAGAGTATCACTATTTTTGAAGCTCAAAACGCTGTGGCAACAGAAAGTTCGAATGAATGGCACAATGCGGGTACAGGGCATGCCGCATTATGTGAACTAAATTACACAGCAGAAAAAGCAGACAGTTCGATTGATATTACAAAAGCCTTGAACATCAACGAAAAATATCAACTTTCGCTTGAAATGTGGTCCTATTTGGTTGCAAAAGGTGATATTGAAAATCCTGCCGAATTTATTCGTAAGCTACCACATATGAGCTTTGTGCAAGGCGAAAAAGACGTGAATTTCTTACGCAAACGTTTTGAGGCTCTTGCTCAACATCCTTTGTTTGAGGGGATGCAATTTACTGATAATCGCGAAACATTAGCGAAATGGATTCCGTTGATGATGCAAAATCGTCAAGGAAATGAACCGCTTGCAGCCACACTCATTGAACACGGAACAGACGTGAACTTCGGCGAATTAACGCGAAAACTGTTCAAAAATCTGCAAAAACAGGGCTGTGAGTTAAAGCTGAGCCATCACGTGCAAGATATTCAGAAAACCGCTGAGGGTTGGACGCTAACCGTAAAAGACGCAAGCGGTCAAATTTTACAACACGCTTGCAAATTCCTCTTTATCGGCTGCGGTGGAGGCACTTTGCCGTTACTGCAAAAAACAGGCATCAAAGAGGGTAAACATATTGGTGGTTTCCCTGTAAGCGGTATTTTTATGGTCTGCCGTAATCCTGAAGTAGTGGAAAAACATTACGCGAAAGTATATGGCAAAGCAAAAATCGGTGCACCACCAATGTCTGTGCCGCATTTAGACACCCGCTTTATTGAAGGAAAAAAATCGCTTTTATTTGGGCCATTCGCGGGTTTTACAATGAAATATCTCAAACAAGGCTCACAACTTGATTTCCCGCTCTCGTTCAAACCAGATAATTTTGCAACGATGATGATTGCAGGAATGAAAAATATTCCACTCACGAATTATCTGATTAAGCAAGCAATGTTGAGCAAAGAGCAACGAATGGCAGATTTACGAGAGTTCTACCCAGAAGCAAAAAGCGAAGATTGGGATGTGATTGTCGCAGGGCAACGGGTGCAGATCATCAAAGATTTACCTAATGAAAGAGGCTCACTCTGCTTTGGAACAGAAGTGATTACCTCCGAAGATAAAAGCGTAGCAGCATTACTTGGTGCATCTCCTGGTGCTTCTACTTCAGTTGATGCCATGTTGAGCGTATTCTCAAAATGCTTTGTGGAAAAACATCCCGAATTACAAGTGAAGTTGAAACAGATTGTACCTTCTTATGGCGAAAAACTTAGGGATAAACCTGAGTTGATTCATGAAATCAGAGAGAAAGCGGCGAAATGGCTTGATGTATAAGTTTAAGTGAGCGGTAGAATTTGTAAAACAATTTGCAAAATCTATCGCTTTTATTTTTTAAATAGAAGTCGATTTAAAACAAATCCACTGTCACCATTCATCCAAAAGATCTATACTGGCTCCAATCATTTCTATTATTTGGAGTTTTTATGTCAGACCGTTCCCCTAACATCACTACCCACGATCCCTTCGGTAGCCTACTCGGTTATGCCCCCGGTGGCGTAGCGATTTATTCGTCGGATTACAACACTGCTGATGAAAAGGAGTTTCCCAATGATGCGGCATTTCGTAGCTATGTCGGGCGGGAATATATGGGCTACAAATGGCAGTGCGTCGAGTTTGCCCGACGTTATTTGTATCTCAATCACGGCATGGTGTTTGCCGATGTGGGAATGGCGTATGAGATTTTCTCGTTACGTTTTCTTCGCCAAGTAGTGAATGATGCCTTGTTGCCGTTGCAGGCGTTCGCCAATGGCTGCAAACGCAAACCGCAAGCGGGCGCACTCTTAATTTGGCAGGAAGGGGGCGAGTTCAAGCACACAGGGCACGTGGCGATTATTACCGATGTGCTGGAAGATCGGGTGCGCATTGTGGAGCAAAATGTGATTCACTCGCGTCTGCCAAGCGGTCAGCAATGGACGCGTGAATTGCCGATGAGCGTTTCCGAACAAGGCTATTTTCTGCACGACACGTTCAATGACACCCAAATTCTCGGCTGGATGATTCAAACCGACAACACTGAATTTGCCGAGCCACAACCTTTCCCAAAATCGACCGCACTTTCTCTTCAAGCTCGCCACATGGAAAATCACGGACAATTTGATGGCAAATGGCTCAATGAAAATGCTCCTTTTGATGCTGCTTATATCAAAGCGATGGGCGGGCACAAAGTGAGTCATTCCGACCAATATCGCTATTTTGCGATGTCTGAAAGTGCCCAACAAGAGCTAATTCACGCCACCAACGAACTGCATTTGATGTATCTGCACGCTACCGATAAAGTGCTGAAAGATGATAATCTGTTGCAATATTTCAACATCCCGAAATTGCTCTGGCCACGTTTACGCCTCTCTTGGCAAAATCGTCGATACCAAACCATCACAGGGCGTTTGGATTTTTGTATGAGCGAACGTGGGCTGAAAGTCTATGAATACAATGCCGATTCCGCTTCTTGCCACGCCGAAGCAGGCGATATTATGAGCCGTTGGGCGAAACAAGCGGTCGGAAACGCGGGAAGATTTGCAGGTGAAAACCCAGCGGACGGCTTGCGCAACGCCTTAGCCGATTGCTGGCAGCACAGCCAAGCCAGTCCACTTGTGCATATTCTGCAAGATCACGATGATGAAGAAGATTACCACGCGATGTTTATGCGTCAAGCCTTGTTGCAAGCAGGGTTCAAGGCGAAAATCATTCACGGCACGGAAGGACTGCATTGGGACAACCGCGGTCAGTTGATTGATGATGAAAACAATTTAGTGCAAACCGTCTGGAAAACGTGGGCGTGGGAAACAATGCTTGAACAGCTCCGCGAAGATGCTAAAGGCATGGAAGTTGCCCCGCCAATTCGCACGGGTTACCCTGAAGATCAAGTTCGGTTAATTGATGTGCTACTTCGCCCAGAAGTGTTGGTGTATGAGCCGCTTTGGACAGCAATTCCGAGCAACAAAGCGATTTTGCCTGTGCTCTGGTCGCTCTTCCCAAATCACCGTTATTTGCTAGAGGCTAGTTTTGAACTCACGCCGAACCTAATTCAAAACGGCTACGCCCAAAAACCGATTGCAGGCCGCCGTGGCGATAATGTAACTCTCATCGGTGAAAACAACGCCACACTCGACACGACAAGCGGTCAATTCGGTAAACAGGAAAATATCTACCAACAACTCTGGTGCTTGCCAAAAGTGGAAGATCAATATCTGCAAATCTGTACCTTCACCGTCGGTGGCCACTACGGCGGCACTTGCTTACGTTCCGATACAAGCCGCGTGATTATGGGCAATAGCGATATGCAGCCGTTAAGAGTGGTGAAGGATAGGGAGTTTTTTGAAAAATAGGAAAGAGAAGAGCGGTAAGATTTGATGAGAATTTTACCGCTTAATTGTTTATCCCGTTGAAATAATGTTTTTCAAAACAGGATTTTTATCATTATAAATCCTAGATCTTCGCTTCTTACCCTTTTAACTGAGGTAACCACGCTTATGTGCCACTCATCGTAAAGTTTCAAAGTAAGTCTGGGAAACTATAATGATCTGAGCATTCTGGATCGACTGCACGTTGAATACCGTCTTCGTCACCGTTTTGCCTAACGCAATAAATTCCAACCAGCCTTTATTGAATATTGGCTACCGCTTTATTTCATCAAACTGCATTGAACCATTGGTACTGAACATTGATAGTCAAGATACGGCAATGAACATCAACACACTTTTACTGTGCAATGATCCCAAAATAATCGCAGACTCCCCCCGCCAAGGCTTAAGCATCGAGCGAATTTTCGAGCTAAATATGCAAGCATTTGAAGACAAAGACGATTTCGTCCCGATTCTGCAAAAACATGGACGACAATATCCGCCCATTTCTTTGTATTATTTACAACATAGCCCAAAAGCACGAAAAGCACAGGTGGTGATTGAGTTTTTGTGGGAGAAGACAGGCAAATAATCGTGCCTATGGCTAGCTAAAGTGAGGAAATATGGCTATAATTGCACGCTTTTTAGGCATAGGGGATGAGCATAGAACAACCGAAGTTCGTTTTCTTATTTCTCACTTTACTTCTTATCTCACATTACTTCTGAGAGGACAAAAAATTGAAAAAATTTTTCGCAAAATTAGCTATAACAGCAATGGCGTTTTCTTCTGTGATGGCGAATGCCGCAGAAAAACTTTATGTGTATAACTGGACGGAATACGTGCCATCTTCATTATTGGAACAATTCACCAAAGAGACAGGCATTGAAGTAATTTATTCCACTTTTGAAAGTAATGAGGAGATGTATTCCAAATTAAAACTTTCAAATTCAACAGGTTATGACATCGTTTTCCCATCAAGCTACTATGTGGGCAAAATGGCGAAAGAAGGAATGTTGGCAGAATTAGATAAATCTAAGCTAACCAATTTAAAAAATATTACCCCTGATTTAATGGGTAAGCCATTTGATCCAGAGAATAAATACTCTCTTCCTTATGTTTATGGCTTAACAGGGATTGGTGTGAATGCTGCAGATATTGATCCGAAAACAATCAGCAGCTGGGGCGATTTATGGCGTGATGAATACAAAGGCAAGTTGTTACTAATGAACGATCCGCGTGAAGTGTTCCATATAGCATTGTTGTTAGACGGCAAATCACCAAACACTGGAAATGAAGAAGAAATCAAGGCGGCTTATGAGCGTTTAAAAACGATCGTGCCGAATGTGTTAGTGTTCAATTCAGACTCGCCTGAAATGCCTTATTTACAAGGCGAAGTAGCGGTAGGTATGCAGTGGTCTGGTTCTGCTCACCGTGCGAAAAGTGAAAATCCAGACTTGCAATTTATCTTCCCGAAAGAAGGTGCCGTGCTTTGGATGGATAACTATGTGATTCCAAAAGGTGCAGCAAATAAAGAAGCGGCACATAAATTTATCGACTTCTTACTTCGCCCAGAAAGTGCGAAAGAAGTAATTGAAACAATGGGCTTCTCTATGCCAAATGAAGGTGTTAAAGCATTGCTTTCTCCAGAGTTAGCAAGTGATCCGTTAATTTTCCCACCAAGTGAGGAGATTAACAAAGGCGTTTTACAAGCGGATGTAGGTCCAGCTGTAGAAATCTACGAAAAATACTGGAACTTGCTAAAAACAGGCGGAAAATAACCGCTTGTTAAATAATAAAGCATGTAGCTGTAGGGGCATGTTGAACTCGTCTCGACATTAAACACTATGGTTGCAAACCATTATTTTTGTGGCACAAATAATTGTGCCGTTTTTCCCGACATTGGCACAGGTGGAAACTTGAGCCAATGTTTTTTACTCGACATAATAGAGGTCTTTCATGTCAAATCAACACTCTTTAACGGCAAACCCAGCACCACTTGGTTTATGCGGTTTTGCATTAACAACTTGGTTATTAAGCCTTATCAATAACGGCACTTTCGGCGGCGAAAATGTTGGCTTAGTACTGGCAATGGGCTTTGCATTTGGTGGCTTAGCACAAATGTTGGCGGGTCTTTTTGAATTCTCAAAAGGCAACACATTTGGTTTTACCGCATTTACTAGCTATGGTGCATTCTGGATTTCATTTGCATTATTCAAAGTATTCTTCTCTGAAGGCGTGAGCCACGATTTCGTGGGTTGGTACTTAATCGCATGGGGAACATTCACACTGATGATGTTTATCGGCACACTCGCTAAAGCACGTGCATTACAAGCGATTTTTGCAGCATTAACTATCACATTCTACTTATTAGCAGCTGGTGATTTCACGCACAACACTACATTAACCAACATTGGTGGTAACTTCGGTTTATTAACTGCGTTATTGGCGTTCTACTTAGCTGCAGCAGACATCATCAACGACAGCTTTGGTCGTGAAGTATTACCAGTAGGCAATCCGAAAAAATAATGCCTAAAATGAACGAAAGGCTAGTTGCAAAACTAGCCTTTTTTCATCAACAAGCGGTGGGAATTTCAGGATTTTTTACGGATTTTCTGGTAGAATCTTTTGCTTAATAAATTTGGTGATTTTGGGATTTAAACAATAACGAATTTATCTCACGGCAGTAATGTAGCGGTTCAAACACCTAAAATTTCCCAAATTTAAGACCGTTAGATTTTGGCTGTGGTTTCTATTTGACCTCAAATTAACCCAAGCAGCTCGGCAGATAAAATTCTAAATCAATGGGAAGAATTAGGATTAACGCAGTTTATTTACGATATGTATGAGATTTATCATATTGAGCGATTGCAGAATGCGTTTGAGGATATTGATAAATTTATTGAAGAAAAAACAACTGCTTTTTAAGGAAAACTATGCAATCCAACGACATCACCTTCTACCAACGCTTCGAAACCGATATTCTCGCCGGGCGTAAAACTATCACGATTCGAGATAAATCGGAAAGCCATTTTAAAGCAGGCGATATCTTACGTGTTGGGCGGTTTGAAGATAATCAATATTTCTGCACCATTGAAGTGTTAAGTGTGTCACCGATTACCATTGATGAACTGGCGGAACAACATGCCAAGCAGGAGAATATGAGGTTGGATGAGTTGAAAGAAGTGATTAAAACAATTTATCCCAATGAAAGTGAGTTTTGGGTGATTGAAATTAGGTTAGTAAACTAAAATAAGTAACGATGAGATTATAATGTATAAATTTGCTATTTTTTTAAGAAAGGATGCACAACCGAATTTTTTAGAAACATTATTTTATCTACATTGAACAATAGTTATTTTGATAAATATGTCTTATGTAGTGCATTTTTTCAGGAAAATAAATTTAGTACTAGTTTAGAGATAATAAGTGCACTTAATTCTACTCGAACAGTTAACATAGATATATATGGTTTATATAGAGGAACATGGAATAAACAATTTAACCAGTTCTGTGGTAATCTGAAAAACTATTATCAGAACTCCAGTTGTTCAACTAATTTTTATAAATTTAAGCCAAATTCCCATGCAAAAATTTTTATAGCAAAAAAACAAGGTCTTCCTTTAATTTCAATAATTGGTAGTAGTAATTTAAGTGCTGGAGCATTTGCAGATAGAACGAGTAAAGATAAATGGAATCAAGAGTGCGATATTGTAATTTGGGACGATAGTGATCCCTCAAGTAAAGGAATCATACAAGATATACTGGAAAATGTCCCAGAACAATTAAAAAGTTTTATTTATATAGCTAATTATGAGCAAACTTATATCTCATCAGATATATCTTGTTTAGATAAGATTAATAGATTAGAAGAGTTAATGAAAAATAATTCTGTTACATATTCTGTATAATTAGTGCGAATATATAGCAATATGAATTTTATAGAAAGAGAGCAACAATGACACAAAAATTTGAAATGGCAGACCGTTTTAATCCGTCTGCGGTAGAACAAGCCCTTTATCAACATTGGGAAGAGAGCGGTTATTTTAAACCGTCTGAAAATGAAAATGCGCCGAGCTATTGTATTGCGATTCCGCCGCCGAACGTAACAGGCTCCCTACACATGGGGCATGCTTTCCAACAAACCCTAATGGATACCTTAATCCGTTTTAACCGTATGGAAGGGCATAACACCTTATGGCAAGCGGGGACAGACCATGCCGGTATCGCAACCCAAATGGTGGTGGAGAGAAAAATTGCGGCAGAAGAAGGTAAAACCCGCCATGATTATGGTCGTGAAGAATTTATCAATAAAATTTGGGATTGGAAAGCCTATTCAGGCGGCACAATCAGCCAACAAATGCGCCGCTTAGGTAACTCAATCGACTGGGAACGTGAGCGTTTCACGATGGACGATGGTTTATCTAATGCAGTAAAAGAAGTGTTTGTTCGCTTGCACGAAGAAGGTTTGATTTACCGTGGCAAACGCTTGGTAAACTGGGATCCAAAACTCCACACCGCGATTTCTGATTTAGAAGTAGAAAACAAAGAGAGCAAAGGCTCCCTTTGGTATTTCCGTTATCCGTTAGCTAACGGTGCAAAAACGGCAGATGGTACAGATTATCTAGTCGTCGCAACCACGCGTCCAGAAACAATGTTGGGCGATACAGCGGTGGCGGTCCATCCAGAAGATGAGCGTTACCAATCTTTGATCGGTAAAACAGTCGTTCTACCGTTAGCAAACCGTGAAATTCCGATTATTGCCGATGAATACGTCGATCGTGAATTCGGTACAGGCGTGGTAAAAATTACCCCTGCGCATGACTTCAACGACTATGAAGTGGGTAAACGTCACAGCTTGCCGATGGTCAACGTATTAACCTTAAATGCGGATATTCGTGATGAAGCGGAGATTATCGGTACTGACGGCAAACCACTTGCTGGTTATGAAGCAACAATTCCTGCGGATTACCGTGGCTTAGAGCGTTTCATTGCACGTAAGAAAATCGTGACAGATTTTGAAGCACTGGGTTTATTAGACGAAATCAAACCACACGATTTGAAAGTGCCTTATGGTGACCGTGGTGGTGTGCCAATCGAGCCGATGCTAACCGACCAATGGTATGTGAGCGTGAAACCGCTTGCCGATGTGGCGATTAAAGCGGTGGAAGATGGCGAAATCCAATTCGTGCCGAAACAATACGAAAACCTTTACTTCTCTTGGATGCGTGATATTCAAGATTGGTGTATCTCTCGCCAACTTTGGTGGGGACACCGTATTCCAGCGTGGTATGACGCGGAAGGCAACGTTTATGTTGCGCGTAACGAAGAAGAAGTGCGGTCAAAATATAACTTAGATTCTGCGGTTGAACTCAAGCAAGATGAAGACGTGTTAGACACATGGTTCTCATCAGGCTTATGGACGTTCTCTACCTTAGGTTGGCCAGAGCAAACCAAAGAACTCAAAATGTTCCACCCAACGGATGTGTTAATCACAGGTTTTGATATCATCTTCTTCTGGGTTGCACGTATGATTATGTTTACGATGCACTTTGTGAAAGATGAAAATGGCAAACCACAAGTGCCATTCAAGACGGTGTATGTAACAGGCTTGATCCGTGATGAAAACGGACAAAAAATGTCGAAATCGAAAGGTAACGTACTTGATCCAATCGACATGATTGACGGTATCAGCCTTGAAGATTTACTTGAAAAACGCACTGGCAACATGATGCAGCCGCAATTAGCAGAAAAAATTGCTAAAGCAACGTGCAAAGAATTCGCTGAAGGTATTGCAGCTCACGGTACAGATGCATTACGTTTCACATTAGCCGCATTGGCTTCAAACGGTCGCGATATCAACTGGGATATGAAACGCCTAGAAGGTTACCGTAACTTCTGTAACAAATTGTGGAATGCAAGCCGTTTCGTTCTTACGAATGACAAATTAGATTTAAGCGAAGGCGAGATCGAATTTTCATTAGCGGATCGTTGGATTCAATCAGAATTCAATCGTACCGTGGCAACTTTCCGTAACTCATTAAGCCAATATCGTTTCGATCTTTGTGCCAATGCAATTTATGAATTTACCTGGAACCAATTCTGTGACTGGTATTTAGAATTGACTAAACCAGTATTTGCAAACGGTAATGCAGCACAAATCCGTGCGGCAAGCCAAACCTTAGTTCACGTGTTAGAAAAATTATTACGTTTAGCACATCCGCTCATTCCATTTATTACCGAAGAAATTTGGCAAAAAGTGAAAGGATTTGTGGACATTACTGCTGACAGCATTATGTTGCAACCTTTCCCACAAGTGGAAGAGAACGGCTTTGATCCAGAAGCAGAAGCTGAAATTGAGTGGTTAAAAGAAGTAATTGTTGCGGTACGTAATATTCGTGCAGAAAGCAACATCGCACCAAGCAAAGGCTTAGATCTGTTATTCCGTAATTTAAGCGCAGAAAATGCAAAAATTCTCGAAAAACAGACCGCTCTTTTAAAAGCCATGGCGAAATTAGATAATGTTCAAGTGTTAGCGGCAAACGAAGCAGCACCACTTGCGGTAGCGAAATTAGTTGGCAATGCTGAATTGCTAGTACCAATGGCGGGCTTTATCAATAAAGAAGCAGAGCTTGCCCGTTTAACTAAAGAGATTGAAAAATATCAGAACGAAGTTAAACGTATCGAGAACAAACTCAGCAACGAAGCTTTCGTAGCTAAAGCACCTGAAACGGTGATTGCAAAAGAACGCGAAAAACAAGCGGAATACCAATCTGGATTAGAAAAAATCCAAGAGCAGTATAAGGCGATTGAGGCGTTGTAATGAAATAATAAAAGTCAGTGGATCGTTTGATTTACTGACTTTTTTCTTTCTTCCTCTTTATGCTAACAGGCTGTTCCATTAATGGTGGAATATCAATGTTTGAAACTCCAAATTTTCAAGAAGGAGGCGTGCTTCTTTTACCTGTTACCGATCGCGCTCTTTTTACCGCTACAGGTGTTGCCTTCACTGTAGTGGATTCTAATGGTGTAGAACGCAATTTAAGGGTGAATGATTGGGGCGAGAAGATTGAGGGAGGAAAAGTACGTGGAGAAAAATTCTTTAGAGGATTCACATTGCCAGAAGGAAACTATAAATTTACTTCTTGGAGATTAATTAGAACAGAAGGTGGTGATGCTAAAGAACCAACAGAGCCACTTACTTTTAAAATTAATAAAGGTGAAGTGCTTTATGTGGGTAACTTTAATGCAATACGTTTTCTAGGAAATGGTCAATTTCGTGACAATTTTGCTGAAGATAGTGAGAAATTCCGCTCACATTATTCTTGGTTAGCTAGTAGAGAGATAAAAAAAGAACTTGTTAAGTCTTCTTGGTGGTCTTTACCTTATGGAAAAGATCCTAAGGATTTAATGAAGAATTCAAAATAATATAAGCGGATTTAGCTTCATCAATCTCTCATAATGTCTGAACTATTTTGTCCTATATGCCGTTCTATAGCTAGATACAACATGGCATAAGGCATAATAGGGGCATAGCAGACCTACAAAAAACCCAGCCTAAGCTGGGTTTTTCTATAATCTTTTAGATTATTCAGCAACTACGTTTACAGTAACTACTGCGTTCACTTCTGGGTGTAAGTGAACTTTAACTTGATGTTCGCCAGTTGCACGAAGCGGACCTTCGCCTAAACGAACTTCAGATTTAGCTACTTCAACACCTGCAGCTGTTAATGCTTCAGCGATGTCTCTTGCAGAGATTGAGCCGAATAAACGACCATCATCACCTGCTGTTGCAGCGATAGCAACTGCTGCGATTTCAGCGATTTGAGCTGCACGAGCTTGTGCTGCTGCTAATGCTTCAGCTGCTTTTGCTTCTAATTCTGCACGACGAGCTTCGAAGTGAGCAATGTTTGCTGCTGTTGCCATAACTGCTTTACCTTGTGGGATTAAGTAGTTACGTGCAAAGCCTGATTTAACTTCAACTTGTGTGCCAACACCACCAAGGTGAGCAACTTTGTCTAATAAAATAACTTGCATTGTACTCGCTCCTTAATTACTGATGGTTGTCAGTGTATGGAAGTAACGCTAAGTAGCGTGCACGTTTAATTGCACGAGCTAATTGACGTTGATACTTCGCACGAGTACCAGTGATACGGCTAGGAACAATCTTGCCGTTTTCAGAAATGTAGTTCTTTAATGTAGCGATATCTTTGTAATCGATTTCAACAACATTTTCCGCTGTGAAACGGCAGAACTTACGACGACGGAAATAACGTGCCATTTGGCTTCTCCTGATCTATAAATTCAATATGTTCGGTATGTAAAACTAATTGGCTGTTGCCGTTGTAGTCTTTGTGTGTATTAAGAAATCCTTGTACACAGACTTTACTACCGAGCTTAATTTGTTGGGTTATTAAACTAAATTGATTACCGTTTAAAACCACTTGGATTTTGCACCAAGCTTGGCGTTCTAAATTCACTTCTGTTTGCGTCGAACGATGTTCTAACCAAAATCGGTAATTTGGAATGCCTAAAGGGCTCTGTTTTTGTTTGACTAAACTGACGACTTCACCCGTTAAACTTAAACGATTTTCAATCGGCAAAATTATTCGCCTGCTTCTACTTCAGCTGCTACTTCAACCGCTTTGCTTTCTTTTGCTTTAGCCATTGGTGAAGCTTCAGTTACTGCAGCTTTAGTGTGAACGATTAAGTTGCGAAGAACTGCATCGTTGTAACGGAAGTTAGTTTCTAACTCATCGATTACACTTTGTGGTGCTTCTACATTCATTAACACGTAGTGTGCTTTGTGAAGTTTGTTGATTGGGTATGCTAATTGACGACGACCCCAATCTTCTAAGCGATGAATTTGACCGCCAGCTTCTTTGATAGATGCTGTGTAACGCTCAATCATTGCTGGTACTTGTTCGCTTTGGTCCGGGTGAACCATAAAAACGATTTCGTAGTGACGCATTGACTATCCTTACGGGTTAGCAGCCTCCAACTTTAGCCAGTCACCAACTTGTGGAAGCAAGGATTAAAAACAAATGTGACTGAACGAGCTAATTATACAGGTTTAAACCGCTCGATCAAGCAAAAGCATAAAATTCAAGCGGTAAAATTTAAAAAAAGATTTGCAAATTTTATTGCTAGGCGTTTTTTGAAAAATAGCGTAAACTTACGCAATCGTTTGCTTTATTTAATTTTAAGGATTTTAAATGAATATTCTCATTATTGGTAACGGTGGTCGTGAACACGCTTTAGCTTGGAAAGTACGTCAATCGCCTTTGGCGGACAAAGTCTTTGTTGCACCAGGTAATGCGGGCACGGCATTAGAAGAAGGCATTGAAAATGTCGCTATTTCTGGCACAGATTTGACCGCCTTGGTGCAATTTGCCCAAGAAAACCAAATCGGCTTAGCCATCGTCGGGCCTGAAGCACCGCTCGTGGCAGGTGTAGTAGATGCTTTCCGTGCAAATGGCTTAAAAATCTTCGGCCCAACGCAAACCGCTGCCCAATTAGAGGGTTCAAAATCCTTTGCTAAAGATTTCTTGGCTCGCCACAACATTCCAACCGCAGAATACCAAAACTTCACTGAGGTTGAACCTGCACTGGCTTACTTGCACGAAAAAGGCGTGCCTATTGTGATTAAAGCAGATGGCTTGGCAGCAGGCAAAGGCGTAATTGTTGCAATGACGATGCAAGAAGCCGAAGAAGCAGTAAAAGATATGCTTTCTGGCAACGCTTTTGGCGATGCAGGGAGTCGTGTGGTTATCGAAGAATTTTTAGATGGTGAAGAAGCAAGCTTTATCGTGATGGTAGACGGTAAAAACGTCGAACCAATGGCGACCAGCCAAGACCATAAACGTGTTGGAGAGGGTGATAAAGGCTTGAATACAGGCGGAATGGGGGCATACTCTCCAGCGCCAGTAGTAACGCCAGAAATCCACCAACGTGTGATGGAACAAATTATCTATCCAACCGTTCGTGGCATGGCGGAAGAAAACAATGTTTACACAGGTTTCCTTTATGCCGGTTTAATGATTATGCCAAACGGTCAGCCAAAAGTAATCGAATTTAACTGTCGTTTTGGCGATCCTGAAACCCAGCCAATTATGATGCGTTTAGAGTCTGACTTAGTTGAGCTCTGCTTAAAAGCCTGCGACGGAGAATTAGATCAAATTCAATCAAAATGGCGTGAACAAGCCGCACTTGGCATTGTTCTGGCAGCAGAAGGCTATCCGAATGATTACCACAAAGGCGATGAAATTTCAGGTATTCCAGCAGAAACCACAACACAAAAAGTTTTCCTCGCAGGCGTTGAAAAACAAGGTGAAAAATTGCTGACCAATGGTGGTCGCGTGCTTTGTGCAACTGCATTAGGTAATTCGGTGTATGAAGCACAACAATCGGCGTTGCAACTAGCTGAACAAATCCAATGGCAAGGGTGTTTTTATCGCCGTGATATTGGCTACCGAGCAGTGGCTCGCGAACAAGCGGTTTAATTCTCCCAATATTTTGCAAAAGCGGAAACAAATTTCACCGCTTGCCTAAATTTAGACGGTTCAGTAAAATGAGCCGTTTATTTTTTTATCTCTATTTATATAAGGAACCTATTATGTTTGGAAAAGGCGGTTTAGGCGGCTTAATGAAACAAGCTCAACAAATGCAAGAAAAAATGCAAAAGATGCAAGAAGAGATTGCTCAACTTGAAGTAACGGGCGAATCTGGTGCGGGCTTGGTCAAAGTGACCATTAACGGTGCTCATAACTGCCGCCGCATCGAAATCGATCCATCATTGATGGAAGATGATAAAGAGATGGTAGAAGACTTAGTGGCAGCTGCATTTAACGATGCCGTTCGCCGTGCGGAAGAGTTACAAAAAGAGAAAATGGCAAGTGTAACCGCAGGATTAAATTTACCTGCGGGAATGAAGTTACCATTTTAATCGTAGTGTGGGATAAATCCCCCTTCAAACAAAATCCGACTCTATGCAAACAAGCCCTTTACTTGAAAACTTAATGGAAGCCCTACGGGCCCTCCCTGGCGTTGGTCCTAAATCAGCTCAACGTATGGCATTCCATCTCCTGCAACGCAATCGTGCGGGCGGACTTCATCTTTCTAAAGCCTTAAATGAAGCGATGACGCATATCGGGCATTGCCAATGGTGCCGTACTTTTACCGAAGAAGAACAATGTACGATTTGTAGCAATCCACGCCGCCAAATGAGCGGGCAGCTTTGCATTGTGGAAATGCCAGAAGATATTCAAGCAATTGAGCAAACAGGGCAATTTTCGGGTAGATATTTTGTATTGATGGGGCATCTTTCTCCTATTGATGGCATTGGTCCACGTGAAATCGGCTTAGATTTATTGCAACAACGGTTGGAAAATGAATCCTTCCACGAAGTAATTTTAGCCACCAACCCAAATGTCGAAAGCGAGGCAACCACGCATTACATCGCTGATATGTGCAAAATGTACAACGTAAAAGCCACGCGAATCGCTTATGGCGTACCAATGGGCGGTTCGCTTGAAATGGTCGATGGTAGCACGCTTTCGCACTCGATTATTGGGCGGCGGGATATTACCCTTTAGTTATTTTTTATTCACATAAAAGCTGATATAATCAGTCAACTTTTTACCGACAATTCTTTGAGGATACAATGGAAACTATCGACAAAATTAAAAAACAAATCAGCGAAAACCCAATTCTACTTTATATGAAAGGTTCGCCAAAATTCCCATCATGCGGTTTCTCTGCGCGTGCAGTGGAAGCGGTAATCAACTGCCAAGTGCCTTTTGGTTATGTAGATATTTTAACCAACCCAGATATTCGTGCAGAATTACCAAAATTCGCAAACTGGCCAACGTTCCCACAATTATGGGTGGAAGGTGAGTTAATCGGTGGTTGCGACATCGTATTAGAAATGGCACAAAAAGGTGAATTGCAAGCGTTATTAAAAGAAGTGGCAGCTCGTCATCCTGCTTAAAAAAACTTCTCATTTAGGGCAGATATCATATCTGCCCTTTATATTTTAGACCAAACGTAAATAAGCTCAAAGTTCGCCAAACCGTCCAGATTATGCGAAAATAACCGTCAATTTTAAGGAGCTACAATGAATTTATCGCAATATCACTGGACAAAAGCAAACGATATTTACCCCAACCGAGGCAAAAAATCTTATGTGGGCAAGCGATTACGCTACCGCCTACGTTCACTTTTACACGCACAAGCGGTCAAAAAATTTGAGCAATTTGTCAATCAACACCCTTTGCTTGTTTCTCTACTTAACGAGCGAACAAACTACGGCTATCCATTGGTGCATCGCTTTCTAGATAAACGTTTTAACAGCCAACAACGCTTCAATGCCATCTGCGAGAACTTACTTTTTCTTCCGCAACAACTTGCTCATCTCAACCCACCATTGTGGCAGCAGCCATTAAGTTTTGGCGAAGTTATCCCTGATTTTGAGATTTTGCTTAACATCAACGAACACCAGCCGATGGAAGGTTATTGGGCATTGGAACTTCGTTATAAGCCTGAGAATCAACTGATTTACTTGCTGACTTTTGGCAAATTAGACGATGCGTTATTGATTGCTGTGGTGCAAGGTCCAAATTTTGAAGGCTCAAAAGAGATAGTAAAACAGCTCACTAAAGCCTGCCACGGCTTGCGCCCAGCGTATTTAATGGTAGAAGCAATGAAAAGCCTTACCAAAATTTTAGGCTACGATAAATTATTGGGGATTCCGCAAAAATATCAAAACAAATCACGCCTTGTGCAAAGCAAACGCTACGTGGTGGATTACGATACGATTTTCTCTGAAGCAGGCGGAAAACGTGAAAATTATTGGCTACTCCCTCTTGAAGATAACCGCAATTTAGACGAAATCCCAAGTAAAAAACGTTCAATGTACCGCAAACGCTTTGCGATGTTGGATGAGTTGTTTGAAGTGATGAAACAAGCGGTAAAAATGTAAGAAAAGTTTGCGAGAAGAAAATCAGCCCTGAATCCAATTTAGGGTCTACTCTAAAACTTCAAAAAAATTATTCAAACTCAGTTCGAAATTGTGCAATCAAGATAGTCAAAATCTTACGAATAAATAGTTGTTACCGTTCATATTTTTAACAAATAAACATGCTAGAATTCTACCTCTTTTTTACTACTATCAATGAGGTATCTATGAGTACATTTAATGCGTTTGTTGAATTTGTTGCTAAAATCGTTGCCCCAATGCAACGCCAATTTATTAACTTTATTCGTATTGCTATTTTTATCGTTATGGTTTGGATTGGCGGCTTAAAAATTTGCCAATATGAAGCAGACGGTATCGCCCACTTTGTATCAAATAGCCCGTTCTTCAGCTATATGTATAAAAAAGGTCCAAATTTGGTTGAAAATGACAAGGGCGAAATGGTGATGGAATACACTCTTCACAAAAATCCTGAAGGCAAAATGGTAGCGAAAAACATCGAATGGCATAAAGAAAACGGTACTTACACCACTTCTTATATCATCGGTGCAATTATCGTGACTGTGGGCATCCTCACTTTAGCAGGTATCTGGAATGCAACAGCAGGTTTAGCGGGCGGATTGCTCACCTTCGGAATGTCGATTGTCACGCTCTCCTTCCTGATAACCACTCCTGAGGCTTGGGTGCCTAATCTAGGCGGTGATTTACCAACACCAGCCTATGGCTTCCCTTATCTCTCTGGTGTTGGTCGCTTAGTCATCAAAGACGTGATTATGATGGCAGGCGGCTTAACTGCTGCGGCTGAATGTGCTAATCGCATTTTAGCAAGAAAACGTGCAGCTTAATTGCAAAACAATCTAAATTTCTGACCGCTTGTAACATTTTCTACAAGCGGTTTTTTTCTATGTAAAATTTACAATTTGAGGTCGGAAAAATTGCATTTTCATTTAAGTCTGCATTTACCAATGAACCATTTATTGCATTCCTATTTGTAATTGTATGTTTCTTTATCGACTGGGCTGTAGTATTAAGTTTACTCGTGTTCTTCGGTCGTAACGAAAAAGAACCTGCACAAGTAATTCATTCTGGTCGTTCAATGTAGGAGGCAGCATGTTAAATAATCCATTTGAAACCGAAGAGCAAACAACAAAACCGTCAACAGAAGAAACCACTTTTGCTGTTGATTTAGAAAAAACAGAGCAAAGTAAGGAAGAAAATCCACCGCTTGATTTCGTAACGGAAGAACCTGTCATTGAAAAAAATGAATAATAGCTAATTTCTCTTAAAATCTCACCGCTTGTAGGTATAATACAAGCGGTGTTTTTTTAGGGAAACTTTGCAAATGTTACTTTTAACGCTTTATCTTATCGGGATTACCGCCGAATCGATCACGGGTGCGCTTGCCGCAGGGCGGGAAAAAATGGATATGTTTGGGATGATTATTATCTCATCGGTGACCGCCATTGGCGGTGGTTCGATTCGCGATATGTTGCTCGGGCATTATCCACTTGGTTGGGTAAAGCACCCTGAATATTTGGTGATTGTGGTTGCCGCCTCAATTTTTACGATGTTTATCGCCCAATTTTTGGGCTATTTTCGCACCATTTTCTTGGTATTGGACGCACTTGGCTTAATCGTTTTTTCCATCATCGGGGCGCAAGTTGCATTGGATATGGGGCACGGCTTCGTGATTGCAGCAGCGGCGGCGGTAATTACAGGCGCATTTGGTGGCGTGTTACGGGATCTGTTATGTAACCGCATTCCACTCGTATTCCGCAAAGAGCTTTACGCCAGCATTTCGTTTCTTTCCTGCTGTATTTATGTTGGCTTACTCAAATTAGGTGTTAATCATAACACGGTAGTGATTGCGACCTTGATTTTAGGTTTTGGGCTACGTTTGCTCGCGATTCGTTTTAAATTAGGCTTACCAATTTTTGAGTTTGATGAATCCCAATATTTAGGCAAAGGCGATTTGGTGGATAAATTGGCGAAGCGGAAGAAATAATTGTGTGTGATCCTATGGCTTTCGCCATAGGTTACGCATAAATCAGCCCCGCTGGAGCTGTAAATCAATGCACAAAACCCGCATCGACATCCGCATTGGGGTTCTGTTTTTCGTATTTTTCTTCTTTGAGTTTGCCCGTATAAAGTTCCTTATTCGGCTCGCCTTCAACAATAATATTCCCTTTCGCTCCTTTTTCGGCTCGGAAAATACTGTGATCAACAAAGGTATATTTCCCTGGCACATTCATTTGCATTTCGACCATTGTCGTGCCGCCTGATGGAATCAGCGTGGTTTGCACGTGATGATTTTGTAGCGTGCCACCTTCGACATAAACCGTATCAAAGGTACGCCCGATTAAATGAAACGAAGAAATTTTATTTGGACCAGCGTTACCAACGAAAAATCGCACTTTGTCGCCCACTTTCGCTTTGAGAGCGTTTTCATCAGTTAAAGCCCCCACTTTGCCGTTAAACACCACATAATCTGGTAATTCATATTCGGCTTTTGCCATATCGAACACTTTCAATTCAGGGTTGTTACCTTCTTTCACGTAAAATTCGTTCTGCATAATGTAGAATTCCTTGTCTACTTTAGGTAGTCCTTCTTTCGGTTCAACCAACATCAAGCCGAACATTCCCTTGCCGATGTGAATCCCAACGGGCATTGTGCCGCAATGGTAGAGATAAAGCCCTGGTGCAGCTGCTCGAAAGGCAAAAGTGGTGCTTTTACCTGGTGCGGTTTGGCTGGCAAGTGCACCGCCTTCGGGAGCCGCTGCAGAATGGAAATCAAGCGAATGTGGCATTTTGCCATTCACCGGGTTAGAAAGCTGAACTTCCACCATATCGCCCTCACGCACGCGGATAAATGGGGCAGGCGTTGTGCCATTGAACGTCCAATATTTGAACTTCACACCGCTTTCAATTTCCATTACTTTTTCCAACGCCTCAAGCTTAACCACTACTTTTGCAGGTGTGGTGCGTTCAATAGGTTTAGGTACGTTCGGGGCAAAGGCTAATTCCGCTTCAACGGTGGGTAATTGAGCCATCGGCACAAAAATTGAATTTGCATTTTGTTGTTGATTTTCGACCGCTTGCACATTCGGCAAGGTAAAATTGAAAGCCAACATCATGGCTAACGTTGTTTTTTTCATCTCGTAATCCTTTCTATCATCATATGAGTATTTACATTATAATAAAGGCGTTGAACAAGCGATATGATTTAGATTAAATTTTGCAAAGCTAAATCGTTACAGCTAAAATTTTTTATTTTTACATGAAGAGAAAATTATGAGCAAAATTTGGGTAACAGGCGATGCCGTGGTGGACTTAATTCCAGATGGCGAAAACCACTATTTAAAATGTGCAGGTGGTGCGCCAGCGAATGTGGCGGTGGGCGTAGCACGCTTAGGCTGTGAGGCAGGCTTTATTGGCCGTGTAGGCTTAGATCCGCTCGGCAAATTTATGCAAGAAACCTTGAATGCAGAAAAGGTTTGCACCGACCATATGATTTTAGACCCTACCCAACGCACCTCAACGGTGATTGTCGGGTTAGACAACGGCGAGCGAAGCTTCACTTTTATGGTGAACCCAAGTGCTGATCAGTTCTTGGAAGTGGGCGATTTACCAAATTTCCAAGCAGGCGATTTTTTACACTGCTGTTCAATTGCGTTAATCAACGACCCATCTCGATCCACCACCATTGAGGCGATTCGCCGTGTTAAACAAGCAGGCGGATTCTTCTCGTTCGATCCAAACTTACGCGATTCTCTCTGGGCAAGCCTTGAAGAGATGAAAACCGTGGTGAATGACGTAGTCGCTATGGCGGATATTTTAAAATTCTCCGAAGAAGAATTGACGCTCCTCACCAATACCACAACATTGGACGAAGCGATCAAAGTGATTACGGCACAATATCCTGAAAAACTGATCATTATCACATTGGGTAAAGATGGTGCAATTTACCACTTCCACGGCAAGAGCCAAATTGTCGCAGGCAAAGCGTTAAAACCAGTCGATACCACAGGCGCAGGTGATGCGTTCGTGAGCGGTTTATTAGCAGGGCTTTCAGAAGTCGCTGATTGGAAAGATGAAGCGACATTAGTGAACGTCATCCGCAAAGCGAATGCTTCAGGTGCGTTAGCCACTACCGCAAAAGGTGCGATGGCAGCACTGCCGAATAAAGCACAGTTAGAGGCGTTTTTGAACGCGTAATTCGTAGGGTGTGTGAGTTGTTTTGCAACTCACGCACCATTTTTTATCGCTTGCGTGCGTGAACTTCGTTCACACCCTACCCAAATATCCACTTTCGAGAAAATCCCATGCACATTTTCAACAACGGAAAATACAAAAGCCTGCACGCACAAGCGGAAGGCGAGCTGAACGCAATCTATGAAACCGTGCTTTCAGACCACAATTTCTACCCAACTTATCACCTTGCACCCAAAACAGGCTTATTTAACGACCCTAACGGCTTGATTTTTGATGGCGAGAAATACCATATTTTCGCTCAATGGTTCCCTTACGATGCGATGCACGGCATGAAGCACTGGGAACACTTTATTACCCGTGATTTCCAAACTTTTGAAAAAGGCGATTTACTGATTCCAGATGAATTGTTCGAATCGCACGGCTGCTATTCAGGCGGGGCGATTTTATGGAAAGACCATATCGTGGCGTTTTACACAGGCAACACTCGCCGTCCATCTGATAACGAACGCGTGCCGCACCAAAACATTGCCATTTTCGACAAAGCGGGCAAGTTATTGGAAAAACGTTGCATTATCGACCAAGCACCAAAAGGCTACACCAAACACGTTCGCGATCCAAAACCATTCGTGACTCAAGAAGGCAAAATCCGCTTCGTGCTAGGTGCACAACGTGAAAATCTCACTGGCACTTGTTTAGTCTATGAAATGGACGATTTAAACAGTACACCACGTTTGTTGGGCGAGTTAGCGGTGCAAGATTTCAACAACAGCCACGTCTTCATGTGGGAGTGTCCAGACTTGTTCCAGTTGGGCGGAAAAGACGTTTTCGTTTGGTCGCCGCAAGGTAAATTGCGTGAAGAGACGCAGTTCCAAAACAACTACCATGCTACTTACGCATTAGGCAAATTAGACGGCAATTGCTTAAAAGCGGAACACATTGAAGAACTCGATTACGGCTTTGATTTCTACGCCCCGCAAACGGTGCAAAATTCCGACCGCATTCTGTTCGGCTGGATTGGCTTGCCAGATTTGACTTACCCAACTGATAAATACAAATGGCATTCGACGCTTACTATGCCACGCCAAATTTCGGTGGAAAATGGTAGAATCAAGCAACGCCCAATTGTGAAAGTAGGCGAATTGCAAGCGGTCGAATTACAAGGCGAAATTGCAAATCTCGACACTAGCTATTTGCAAATCAATGTGGAAAATCAACCGCTTGAATTAACGTTCTTTGGCAAATTGAAATTCTGTTATCAAAATGGTATGGTAACGCTAGATCGTAGTGCAACCGAGCAGACGGATTTGATGAAACAGTTTGACGGTATTCGCCACGTAAAAGTAGAAAAATTAGACAAGATTGAGATTTTCTTTGACCGTTCAATTGTCGAGATTTTTCTCAATGATGGCGAAAAAGTGATGACTTCCCGCTTCTTTATCACAAATCGCGAAAATGTAGTGGCAAGCTCACGCCCTGTTTCGGCACAGGTTGCACAAGTGCACGCAATTACATTTTAATGGATTAAAAAGGTTACACCGTGAAAACTGAGCAACAAAAACGGCTAACGCTTAACGACATCGCCCGCCTTGCGGGGGTGTCAAAAACTACCGCAAGCATTATTTTAAATAACCGCGGAGATGATTTCCGCATTAAAGCGGAAACCCGCCAGAAAGTGCGTGAAGTTGCCCAGCAATACGGCTATCGGGCAAATGCTTATGCTAAAGCGTTGCAGGCACGTAAAACCAATGTGATTGGCTTGGTTATCCCTGATCTGACCAATTATGGTTTTGCTCAAACAGCAAAAACATTGGAGCGACTTTGTCGTGAAAATGGACTTTACTTAGTGATTGCCTGTTCGGATGATAATCCAACCCAAGAAAAAGTGGCGATTGAGCGATTACTTGATCGCCAAGTCGATCTCTTAATTACTGCCCCAACCCATACAATCGCTGATTATTATCAGGATATTTTACAACACACTCCGCTGCTTTTACTTGACCGTTATATTCCCAACTCTGGAATTCCCTCCATTACTAGCAAGGATATTCCAAGCGTTGCCATGTTAGTGGAAAACATTGTGCGAGCTTATCAGCTAGATGAATTTTTCTACTTTGGCGGGCAACTTTCGCTAACGCCAAGTGAAAATCGCTTGAAAGGCTTCCGCGAAGGCTTGATGCAATCGCATTTAACCGAACAAAGCGGTTGGATTTTGCATAAAGATTATCAACCTGAATCGGGCTATCAAATGTTAGCGGAAACGGTGGATCGAATCGGGCGTTTACCCAAGGCGATTTTTACCGCTTCTTACACCTTGCTTGAAGGCGTAATGCGTTATTTAACAGAGCATAAATTGATGGATAAGTTGATGAGCCAAGAGTTGCACTTAGCGACTTTCGATGATCATCATTTACTGAACGCCTTACCATTTCATATTCATTCGATTAAGCAAGATCACGAAACCATTGCTCAGCAAACTTTTGCAATATTAAAAGAGAAATTAAACCACCAAGAGAGCCAAAGTGCACAAGTAGATTGTGAAATTATTTGGCGGAGGTAATGAAACTAAAAGGAAATCTTATGGCACATTTTTACGAATATTTGGAATTTAGCAGCGATGAAGATCGCGAAAATCAGTTAGATGTTTACGTTGGCATTGAGCTTTCGCCTGAAACTGAATCGAAGATTAAAGCCCTCAATATCACAGGCGATTGGCTAGTGATGGCAGAACCTTACTGACCAGATTGCGTAGAGATTGTGGCATATTTCCAACGTATCACTAAGCTCAATCCGAACATCAAAGTGAAATATGTTTCGCGTAAAGATAACAAAGAACGTAAGCATTTCGATAGCGACGAGCAACAACAAGCGGTAATCGCTGCTCAAAAAATCCCAAGCATTTTTGATATTCACAACGGCAAAACCGAGCTAGTTTTAAATGAATTTCCTGCATTTTTAAAAGCCCAAATGGAAGCCAATCCAGAACAATTTGATGAGCTAAAAGCAGATTTCCGAATGGGTAAATTCGGTAAAGAAGTAGAAGCAGAATTGGTTGAGATTTTGACTAAATAACATTATTAAAGAAAAGTTGCTAATATTTGAAATAAATATTAGCAACTTTTATTACCCTATTACTTTTTAGAAGAAGCATATAACAAAATCAATACAAAAAAATAAAATATCGAACCTGAGTTATGTGCCAAGAAAGATTGGCTCATGAAATAAAACAGATGCGATAAAATATGAGTTACACCTAAAATTGCAATACATTTTATTTCTAAACTCGGTTCTTTTAGATTACGTATAAAATAAAATAATGGTATTAAAGTAACTAACATTAATCCAATAAATCCAACAAAACCACGTTTTACCCAAGATTCTAAATATTGATTGTGTAAACTATTAAATTGCAATGTGGTTTGTGCCATTTGCTTAGACTTAATTTGCTGATCTTTAAATGATTCATATCCTTTGCTACCATGACCAAATAAAGGAGCTTGTTTAATCGCAATCAACGCATTTTCCCACATATCAAATCGAGCACCAAGCGAGCTGTTCTTATTATTTTTTTCAAGGTAAAGCATAATATCTGATTTTGCAGCATTATAACGTTGCTCAATGCCAAATTTAGGATTGGTGATAAGTGTTGTAATACCAATACCTATAACCGCAATCAATGAGAAAATTAATTTTTTGCTAATGTATTGGCGATAAAGAAACAAAATCATTAGTAAAACAATGGGCAACCCTACCCAACCACCGCGTGCACCAGATAATGCACTAGTGCTCATTGCTAACATTATTCCGATAAAACTAAATAATGCAGATTTATATTCTCTCTTTACCGTAAAATAAATAGCAATCACAAGGCTAAATGTTGCAAGTGAAATCGCAATATTACCAACTTGAATATGCATAATCTCAGGAAATGGCTTCAAATACCCCAATTGAAATTTTTGAAATAATGCAGTTAGACCAGTAACCATTGCACCTACTGGGACCGAATATAAAATGGTTTTTATTTTAATAGGGAATTGGCTAAATAAAAGTAACAATGGAATAAATAATAAGATTCGGCTTGGATTATCTATTTCTCTAAAGCTATCTTTATTGATAATAATAGAAAGTAGAAAGGTAATGAAATAGAATAAAAAAGAGAAAATAAGCCATTTATCTGATTTTGCTAATTGCCATTTTTGCTTAAATTTTAAGAAATATACGAGAGTGTAAATAATGCTAATGCTACCTAATGCCATCGGTACATAGCTATAACCTTTTTTAAGCACTAAAACGCTTACAAAAAATAAAGCAACAAGTAGATTAAGCATCAAAGCAAAAGGTTTAGCCTGAATAAAGTTTGAACGAATCAACATAAAAATTCCTTAAATGAAAAGTCGTACACATTTTACCCGAAATCAGGATGCAAAAGTAGAACGTTTTTGCACCGCTTGATGAAATCAATGTTTAGTGAGAACTAACTTAGACCAAATTTTGTATAACGGATAATCTACAAAGAACCTAAATCATCTCTTTACTTCCTTGCTAACCTGCGTTAAAATTGGCTACCTTTTTTAGTTCTATGCCGCCAAAAATGTGTGCGGTTTAATTTAATCATATTTTTCTGAGGTGATGGCATATGCCAGTAATTAAAGTTCGTGAAAATGAATCATTTGACGTTGCATTACGTCGTTTTAAACGCTCTTGCGAAAAAGCAGGTTTATTAGCAGAAGTTCGTGCTCGTGAATTCTACGAAAAACCAACAACAATTCGTAAACGTGAGAAAGCGTCTTTAGCAAAACGTCACGCTAAACGCAATGCTCGTGAAAACGCACGTAACACTCGTTTATACTAATTCATTTGCTTTTTAAGCACTGAATCTTTACTGAAACCGTGAAACCGCGAGGAATCACGGTTTTAGTTTATTTATCCCACTCTTTTAGCAATGGAGGACCAATGAAAGGCACTATTCCACGTTCGTTTATTGATGATCTCATTGCTCGCACTGATATTGTCGATCTGATCAATCAACGCGTTAAGCTCAAAAAAGCAGGTCGAGATTATCAAGCCTGTTGTCCATTTCATCACGAAAAAACACCTTCTTTTTCCGTTAGCCAATCCAAACAGTTCTATCACTGTTTCGGCTGTGGGGCACACGGCAATGTAATTAGCTTTTTGATGGAATATGACAAGCTCGAATTTCCTGAAGCGATTGAAGAACTTGCCGCAATGCAAGGGCTAGAAGTCCCGCGTGAGAATGTGCGTCAATCGGGCAATTTTCGCCCAGTTAGTTATAAAACCAAACGCGATCTTTACAGTTTACTTGAAGAAATCACCCACTTCTATCAACAAAATTTACAAAACGATATTCTAAGCCAAAATTACTTACAAGGGCGGGGTTTATCGCCTGAAATCATCGCTAAATTTGAACTCGGTTTTGCACCGAATAACTATGATGCCGTACTCAAACGCTTTGGCGTGAACCCTGAAGAAACTCAGAAATTACGCGATACAGGGATGGTTTCTGAAAATGAAAACGGTCGAATTTATGATAAGTTTCGCAATCGTGTGATGTTTCCAATTCGGGATAAACGTGGTCGCGTGATTGCCTTTGGTGGTCGTGTAATGGGCGATGAACGCCCTAAATACCTGAACTCGCCTGAATCTGCCACTTACCACAAAGGCAATGAACTTTACGGCTTATATCAAGCCCTACAAGCCAATGAAAATCCTGAATATTTGTTTGTGGTGGAAGGCTATATGGATGTGGTAGCTCTCGCCCAATTTTGTGTGTTGAATGCGGTTGCTTCGCTTGGCACAGCAACCACAGGCGAACAAATCCAACAGATGTTCCGTGTCACCGAGCAGATTGTCTGCTGCTACGATGGTGACCGTGCAGGACGTGATGCGGCTTGGCGTGCCTTTGAGAATGCCTTGCCATATTTGTATGATGGGCGTCAGCTCAAATTTATCTTTTTGCCAGATGGAGAAGATCCTGATACTTTCGTACGAAGCCAAGGCAAAGAGGGTTTTGAACAATATTTGGCGGAACATTCCAAATCATTGAGCGATTTTCTGTTTGATAGCTTACTGATGCAAGTTGATTTATCTAGCCCAGAAGGGAAATCTAAACTTGCCTCGCTTGCCATTCCGCTCATTAATCGCATTCCAGGAGAAATGTTGCGGGTTTACCTTCGCAATATCTTAGGGCAAAAATTAGGCATCCTAGACTCTGCTCAGCTCGAAGCAATGTTGCCAAATCGTCAGCAAAAAGAGGTCGCTAAACCACAAGCAAACCAAATCAAACGCACACCAATGCGCTTGTTGATTGCTTTGTTATTGCAAAATCCAGTGTTGGCAAAACATGTGCCAGACCTCACACCGCTAAGCGAATTGAACGAACCTGGCTTTGCCTTATTCTTTGAATTAGCCCAAATTTGCCAAGCTAATGTTGGCATTTCAATGGGCGCTTTGCTAGAACATTGGAGAGACCACGAACAATTTCGCACGCTTGAATTACTGGCAAGTTGGGATCATATGGTCGCTCCAGAAAACCTAGAAAAAGAGTTTATCGAAACCCTTGCTTTTCTCTACGATAAATTGGTCGAAAAAAGGGCAGAAATACTAATTGCCAAAGAGCGAACTTCAGGCTTGAGCGCAGAAGAAAAACAAGAATTGGTTTTGTTAATTTCAAAGTAAATTTGACCACTTGTTTCCATTAGAATAGCTAAGAAAACCACAATATACATCAACTAAAAGGGATAGCATTCTTCAAACGCTATCCCTTTTTAATAGTGCACTATGGCATCTTATTTTTACACATCATAAGTGGTCGAAGCCGTATTACCGCCATGACCTGTCCAGTTGGTGTGGAAGAATTCGCCGCGTGGTTTGTCAGTGCGTTCATAAGTGTGTGCGCCAAAGTAATCACGTTGAGCTTGCAATAAGTTTGCTGGTAAACGTGCTGAGGTGTAGCCATCTAAGAAAGTGATCGCCGATGCCATACAAGGCATTGGGATACCCACTTCAATCGATTTCGCCACCACTTTACGCCAGTCGCTTAATGCGTTTTCTAAAATGCCTTTGAAGTAGCTGTCTGAACCTAAGAAAATTAAATCTGGGTTCGCTTCGTACGCATCGCGGATGTTGCCTAAGAAACGGCTGCGGATGATACAACCTTCACGCCATAACAACGCGGTTGCACCGTAGTTGATGTTCCAGCCGAACTGTTCTGATGCTTCACGAATGAGCATAAAACCTTGTGCGTAAGAGATGATTTTTGACGCTAATAATGCTTTGCGTACCGCTTCAATCCATACTTTTTTGTCGCCTTCAACTGGGCTGATGGTTTTGTTGAAGATCTGGCTTGCCGCTAAACGTTGGTCTTTGAATGAAGACACGCAACGTGCAAACACCGATTCAGTGATTAAGGTTAATGGAATACCGAAATCTAAGGCGTTGATACCCGTCCATTTACCTGTCCCTTTTTGGCCAGCTGTATCTAAGATTTTTTCAACTAATGGCTCACCATCCGCATCTTTATAACCAAGAATATCGGTGGTGATATCGATTAAATAACTATCAAGTTCAGTTTTTTTCCATTCTGAGAAGATGGCTTGCATTTCATCATAGCTCAAGCCTAAACCTTCTTTTAAGAATTGGTAGGCTTCACAAATTAATTGCATATCGCCATATTCGATGCCGTTGTGAACCATTTTCACGAAATGACCAGCCCCTTCGCCGCCTACCCAGTCACAGCAAGGCTCGCCTTGTTCAGTTTTCGCCGAGATCGCTTGGAAGATTGGTTTCACATATTGCCACGCTTCTGCATTACCGCCCGGCATAATGGAAGGCCCGTGACGAGCACCCTCTTCACCGCCTGACACACCAGAACCGATAAAGCGAATACCTTTCTCCGCTAAGGCTTTCACACGACGGTTAGTGTCTGGATAGTTTGAGTTACCGCCATCAATAATGATGTCGCCTTCTTCCAAGTGCGGTAATAATGCATCAATAAATTGATCCACCACATCACCCGCACGCACCATTAACATCACTTTGCGTGGACGCTCTAATTTAGACGCCAAGTCTTCCAAAGAATACGCACCAATAATGTTTGTACCTTTCGCAGCCCCTTCCAAGAACTCATCCACTTTTGAAGTTGTGCGGTTATATGCCACTACTTTAAAGCCATGATCATTCATATTTAAAATAAGGTTCTGCCCCATTACGGCTAAGCCGATAACACCGATGTCGCCTTTTACTGACATTGTTTTCTCCTGTTGGTAGGGTAGGCTTTAGCCTACCGTGATTTTTGATTTTATCCTAAGTTACACATAAGGGCGTAAACGATTAAATTTAAGTGAAAATTTACATTTCTAACGAATTTCCCTACTTTGGCAAAGAGGAGGCTTTCGAGCATTTTTACGAAATGCTCTTAAAATTCGACCGCTTATGCTCTTCTAATCTCTATGTGCGATTTCTTAAACGCTAATGCCACGGTTGCAATTAACATTACACCTGCGACCGCGATATAAAGCGTTTGTTTTTCCCATCCTGAGTCAAGCAATATTCCCGCAACCGTTGGAGCCAGCACTGAACCGGCGCGACCAGCGCCGATTGCCCAACCCACGCCAGTGTTTCGAATATCGGCATCATAAGTGGCTGGGTTGATGGTATATAAACCACTGATACAACCGTTAATTAACGCACCGACTACCACGCCAAGTACCATTGCAATCGCAAGGTTCGCACTTGAAAGAATAAAGACCACAATTGCAATTGAAGACGCCACAGTAAACAGCATCAACACACTACGCGCAGACCAGCGGCTGGCGATTAAGCCATAAACCAATGAGCCTACTGCACCGCCAAGCGAGATCATCATTCCCACATTGATACTCTCTTCCATGGTCATTCCTGCTTCTTTTAATAACGCAGGTGTCCACGAGCTGATGAAGTAGAAGCAGAACATAATCGCAAAAAATGAGAGCCATAGTAACAAGGTAGAACGTAAGTATTTTTGGCTAAATAGAGCCGTAATCGGCAATTTTACCGCTTTTTCAGCATGTTTTTCGGTGAGTTCCCATTCGCCAGCAAAGCCTAATTTGTGGGCAATCTTATTCAAACATGCTTTCGCATTTTGCGGTTGTTTAGCGTTTAAATAGTCGATCGATTCTGGTAACCAGATGAATAAAACGACAAACACCACTGCGGTCATTGCAGCACCAGCGAAGTAAACTGCATGCCAAGAGTAAGCGGCTTGTAACGATTTTGCCATCATACCGCCAATCATCGCCCCGATACCAAAGCCTGCTGCATAAACACTAATTGCAAAGCTACGCCATTTTTTCGATGAATATTCACTAGTGATTACGTTAGTTCCTACCAAAATACCGCCTACGCCTAAGCCTGTGAGAATACGTGAGAACGCAAGGATTTCAGACGTAGTAGAAAAGCCAGAACCCCCCAAACCCACTGCAGAAAATGCCACAGAAAGTAATAAAATTGGGCGACGACCGAATTTATCAGCAAGTGGTGCCAGCACCATTGAGCCAACTACCATACCAATTAACCCTGCACTGACGAGCATCCCAAATTCAGTTTTGCTCAAGCCAAAATCTTTGCTGATATTGGTGGCGGTAAAGGCAATGGCAAGCACGTCAAAGCCGTCTAAAAAGTTCATTACGGCAGCCATTAACACAATTGCCCACTGGTAAACGCCCATTGGGCTATTATCGATTTTTTCTCTTAAATTCATTAAGACCTCAAGTTGTATGTTGATTTTATTGGTTAATCCTCTCCCACAAGGGGAGAGAAGACATTAAACCTCTTTAATTAAAGAGCATCCTTCTTCAAAAGTATCTAACCATTGCCATTGTTCATTGCCAATTAATTTTCCACTTTCAATTGAAAATGTTGTTAAGCAACTCCCTAAACGATTTTCTAATGCTTGATTTAAATGCTGATAAGTGAACTCAATTTGTGTGTCGTTTATCCATTTCCCAATTAAAAAACCTTTTAAAATTTCACCACCACCATATTCGGCCCAAATCATTTTACCTTGTTGATGGTAATGAAATTCTGTTTGGTTACTCACTTCACCATTTGAGGTGTTTTCAACGGCAACAAATTTTTTATTATCTAAATTCAACATTAAAGTCACTCCGCATCTAATGTATCTATATCTTATTTTAGTCCGTACAATGCTAATAAATTAACTCTTCGTCCATGCACTCATATGCTGTGTAAATCCAATATTCGGATAATAATCCACGGCTTGTGGTGCCGATAACAGCACAATTTTGGCTTGTGGATGTAAGGCTTGTTTAGTGTGTTCAATCAATTGCAAACCGATACCTTGTTTTTGATATTGTTCATCAACCGCTAAATCAGATAAATAACAGCAATAGGCAAAATCCGTCACGGAACGTGCCACTCCCACTAATCGTTCACCATCCCAAGCGGTGATTAATAAATCCGCATAGTGCAACATTGCCGCGACACGTTTTTCATCCTCTAACGGACGGCGTGCCCCGAGCGTTGTTTTATTTAGCAATTCAATAAATTGTTTAACTGAAATTGGTTCATTCACTTTGTAGTCTATCATTTTGCAAGCCTGTGATATTTGATACTCAACTTGTTATAGCAATTTAGCTGCCGTTTTATCCAAGTACCATTCTGTCACGCCATTTTTTGCCTGAATTTTCGCGGCTGGATAAGGCAAGTTTTCTGCGGGCGTTTCTTGGATTTCTTTCAAAATTTCCGCTTTCGCCGCCCCTGTCACTAAGTAAGTAATACGTTTAGCGTTTTCCAATAATTTCGCAGTTTTAGAAATGCGAATTTGTCCTGTTTCAGGGTGTTTGGCAATCACCGCAACATTGGGATTATCAAAGTTGGTTTGATGTGGGAAAAGCGACGCGGTGTGTCCGTCGTTGCCCATTCCAAGAATAATCCAATCGAAGGCTAAATCTGGCACGCAAGCGGTCAATTCTTGCGAAAATCTTACCAATTCTTGCTCGACGTTTTCTTCACCACGAATGCGGTGAATGTTCTCGGCAGGAATTTGGATGTGATCGAAGAGCAGTTTTTGTACTTCACCATAATTGCTTTCAGGATCTTGTGGTGGAACCATACGATCGTCCCCCCACCAGAAATGGAGATTTTGCCATTGAATTTCATTGGCAAACGGAGCTTGAGCTAAGGTTTTAAATAATAATTTTGGAGTTGAACCGCCAGAAAGAGAGATATGCACAGGGCGATGTTGTTCGCTATATGCTTTCAATTCCTGAGCGATTTTTTCGACCGCTTGTTGAGCAGTAGGGAAGATAACTTTTTTCATTTTAGATTCTCTATAATACTCTCTCTTGTTGTGGGAGAGAGGCTGATGGCAATTGTGTAAGGCAATTTTCATCTGAAAAAAGGGGCTACGATATTAATTTTGCAAAAGAGTGATAAAAATGCATCGCTTACCCCTCTCCCACAAAGGGAGAGGGGTAAATTCATTACACTTTTTTCTTCATCACACCTGAAGGCTTACGCCATACTCTGCCGTGTTTGGCGATCAACTTATCCGCTTCTTTTGGCCCCCAAGTGCCTGCTTCATATTCATACACACGACCATTTTGGGCTTTATAATCCAAAATAGGCTGCACAAATTTCCAACACGCGTGCACTGCATCAGTGCGGGCAAATAGGGTGGCATCGCCTTTCATTGCGTCTAACAATAAACGTTCGTAGGCAGTGAGAAGACTTGGAGAAGCTAAATCAGCATAACGGAAATCCATTGAAACTTCTTTTGCCTCAAATCCTGCGCCTGGTTTTTTCAAACCAAAACGCATTGAGATACCTTCATCAGGTTGCACACGAATAATCAATTTATTTTCAGGCGCATTTTGGCTAAACACGGGATGAGGTGTAGTTTTGAAATGGATGACCACTTCCGTTACGCGGGTTGGTAATCGTTTGCCTGTGCGAACATAAAAAGGAACACCCGCCCAACGCCAGTTATCGATTTCACATTTTAATGCCATAAAGGTTTCCGTGTTGGAATCTTCTGGCACACCTTTCTCTTCCAAATAACCTTTTGCCATTTCACCATCAATTTCTGCGGCGGTGTATTGTCCAAGCACAAGGTTATTTTTCAAATCTTCGTCAGAAAGCGGGTGCAAGCAGTAAAGCACTTTTGCCACTTCATCACGCATTGCATCCGCGTTGATAATCGCTGGCGGCTCCATCGCAACCATGGCAAGCACTTGCAATAAGTGGTTTTGGAACATATCACGCATCGCACCCGAGCCATCGTAATAGCCGCCACGTTCTTCCACGCCAATTGATTCTGCTCCTGTGATTTCCACATAATCAATGTAATTGCGGTTCCAAAGTGGTTCGAATAAGCCGTTTGAGAAGCGCAATACGAGCAAATTTTGTACGGTTTCTTTGCCTAAATAGTGGTCGATACGGTAGATTTGATGCTCTTCGAAGAAACGGTGAATTTGCACGTCCAACGCTTTTGCGGTTTGAATATCATAACCGAATGGTTTTTCCACGATAATGCGTTTCCAGCCGAACTCTTCGGTAGTTAAGCCGTGTGCTGCCAAGCATTCTGGGATGACACCATATAAACTTGGTGGGGTTGAAAGATAGTAAAGCGTATTGCCAGCACTGCCGTATTTGTCGTGTAAATTATCAAGGCGAGGCAAGAGTTTTACGTAATCCAATGCGTCTGAAGTGTTTACCGCTTGATAATAAAGATGGCTGCAAAATTCATCTAAAGTTTCACCGCTTGCGTTCTCAAATTTAATTAACGCATCACGCATTTTTTCGCGAAATTGTTCATCGCTAAACTCCGTACGAGCCACGCCTAATACGGAAAAATGCTCGCCTAGTCTGCCGACTTTATGTAAGTTATAAAGTGCAGGGATGAGCTTACGGAAGGTTAAATCCCCCGATGCCCCAAAAATAACAATACAACAATTTTCTACGTTCATATTTTGTCCTAATGTTCTTATATTTTATAAATTTTACAATAATGCAACATTTTAAATCGTTTTGCTAATCGCTACGACTTATTAAATTGAAAGATAGTCTGCCAATCGCGCGTTTTATCACGAACCATAATGAAATAAGGGTTAATCAGGGTTTCTCGTTCGTTGTAGCTAAGAGGATTAAAATGCAAATCAAAAATCTCGCCGCCCAACTCACTTAATAAAATTTCAGATGCTGCCGTGTCCCACTCACCCGTATCGCCAAAACGAATATAGCAATCGGTGATATTTTCTGCTACCAAGCCTGATTTCAAGCTGCTTGATCCATATTCCATAAAGGTGGCTTGATAAGGTGGAATAAGATTATCTTCGATATGATCTGGATGCACAAATCCAATCGCAATATGTAAATTGTGTTCGCTGTGATCGGCTTGTTTGATGGTGTGAAGCGGTTGAATTTCGCCCTCTTTTTGCACAAAGCATCCGTGATGCTGCATAGCGAAATAGGTCTTTTCAATAATAGGGGCGTGAATAACGCCTAAGACTGGGCGATTTTTACCCTCTTGTTTTTGCACAAGAGCAATAATTACCGCAAATTGATCAGTACGATTGATAAATTGTTGCGTGCCATCCAGTGGGTCGATAATCCAATATTCGTCCCATTTTTGACGCTCTTCAAAGGCAATATCGCAATTTTCTTCTGAAAGTACGGGCACATCTGGCGTGAGCTGTTTTAACTGTTCCGTGATAAATTGGCTCAAAAAAAGATCCGCCTCGGTGACAGGCGTTTTGTCCGATTTAATATGTACCTCCACCGATTTCGCATAAAAATCTTTGAGATGATTGCCTGCTTGTTGAGCAATTTGCACGATTTTATCCAGCAAGTATTGATTAAGTGTTTGCATAGTTCCGTCCTTTTTTCTCTATTTTTCCGTATTCTTATTTAAATATGCTTTTAATAAAAAGAGGGCGGATAAATTTCTGGCTTCGGCAAAATCGGGAGAGGCGAGTAATTCGTCGATTTTCGCCAACGGATAATAAACCAGCTCAAGCGGTTCAGGCTCATCGCCCTCAAGTTTGGATGGGTAAAGGTCTTCTGCCACAAAAACGTGCATTAAGCCAAACATATGACTTGGACTGCTGTATAAACTCCGCAACGGCTCAATTTTACGTGCACCAAAACCAACCTCTTCTTGCAATTCTCGGTTGGCACTTTCAATCGGTTCTTCGCCCACATCTACAATTCCTTTCGGAAAGGTGAGTTCATAACGCTCAGATCCCACCGCATATTCTCGCACGAAAATCAAATTGCCCTTGTGAATTGGCAACACCATCACCGAAGAGCGGCGTTGTGGCGTAAGGCGCTCATATGTACGCTCTTCGCCATTAGAAAAGCGTAAATCGACCGCTTGCACTTCAAAAATCGCAGTTTTTGCAATCACAGAAACAAATTTAATTTCGGGCAGTCTTTTCATTTTATTCTAAAAAATGCGTTATTTTGACTTCAACATTGTAGCAACTGTGTTTCTTAAAGCAACCTAAAATCCTGTTAATTGCAAACGAGCATACAAGCGGTCAAATTTGGCCATATTTTTGCAATTAGCGTGCAAGTTTTCTTTGCTCTGTCAGTAAAATCCAAATCAAACACGGTGCGCCGATAATCGCCGTGAGCGTGCCGATGTAGATGTGCGAAAAAAGCGGGATATATTGCACGCAGAGATCTGCCACAAGCAGCAATAATGCACCAAGCAAACCGCTGGTGAGGTAAAGTTGCGACGGGCGTTGTTTCAACAAAATGCGGGCAAAATGCGGGGCGATTAAGCCGATAAAACCTATCGTGCCTGTTTGCGGAATGGTCGCACCGACCAATAAAGCAACGCCAAACGTGGTGATAAAAAAGCTGCGTTTAGGGTCGATGCCCATAGTCGAGGCGGTTTCTTCGCCGAAGGTGAGTAAATCGATGTAGCGGCGTTCTCGGTATAAACAAACTAAGCCGAGCAACACAATCGGCAAGGAAATCAAGAGCGTGTCGATCTTCGCCCACACGAGCGAGCCTTGCAGCCAGCGGTAAAGTTCTGCTAACGCCCACGGGCTTTCAGCGTTGGAAAGCAGTAAAGCTATCGCTGCCGAAAGCAACATATTTACCGCCAATCCGCTCAAGATCATTGCTGTTGTGCCATGATTTTTAGCAATCAAATAAACAATCAAAAAGCTCAATAACGCCCCAGCAATACCGCCGAAAAGTAGCACGGTAAAAGGTGCAGAGAAATAATAGAGAATCATCACGCTCGCGGTGGTTGCCCCTGAACTGCTTCCAAGTAACCCAGGACTTGCCAGCGGATTTTGGAAAATCCCTTGCATCGCATTGCCCGCCAACGCAAGGCTTCCCCCCGTGAGGATAGCTAAGCCAATACGTGGCAGGCGAATATCAAGCAGCACTAGCGAACGCATATCGGTAAGAATGCCATCCGCGTTTTTGAGTGCAATGAAGCTATCAAGTTGATGGTAAACCGCAAAGCCAATAATTAGCAGCAAAAGCGAAAAAAGAGCGGTGTTAAGTTTTTGTGTTTGGGTCATTTTTAATGATGGAAACTAATCTTGGAGGTCTATTTTACTCCCACTTCGCCAACTCCACACATTCCATCAACTCAGGATATTGTTTCGCCCATTTATTCCACTGCACTTTGTCGATCTCAATATCGATAATGCGATCTCCAAACTCATTGAAATGCTCGGTTTTAATGCCATTTTGTTGTTTGAAAAGCGTGTAAAGATTGCCTATAGTTGGCGGAAGAAGCAGCGTTTCTTGTACTAATTCGTTGCGTAACCGTTCGCGGATTGCTTCAAAAAGCAGATCAATACCGTCGCCAGATTGAGCAGAAAGGTAAACCGCCGTTACTTTTCCTTCATCATCACGTTCGACAAAAGGTTGAATGTCGTCTAGTTTATCTACTTTGTTATAAACCAAGAGAGTCGGAATATCCACAGCACCAATCTCTTCCAATACTTGATTTACCGCTTGGATATTCTCATTTTTGCGTTCATCTGCAACATCAATCACGTGCAATAAGAGGCTGGCTTCAACTGTTTCTTGTAAAGTCGATTTAAATGCAGAGACTAAATCGTGTGGCAAAAAGCGAATAAAACCTACGGTATCAGTAAGAATAGTGGTGCCCACATCTTGAATTTGCATTCTTCTTAGCGTTGGATCAAGTGTTGCAAAAAGCTGATCAGCAGCATAAACGCCGGCTTGGGTAATCGCATTAAACAAGCTAGATTTTCCTGCATTGGTATAGCCCACAAGCGAGATGGTCGGAATATCTGCTTTCTGGCGAGTTTTGCGATTTTGCTCGCGTTGCTTGCTCACTTTTGCCAAACGATTTTGCAGCTGCTGAATGCGTACTTTAATCAAACGGCGATCGGTTTCCAGTTGTGTTTCCCCAGGTCCACGCAAGCCAACAGCACCACCTTTCTGCTGGTCTTGATTGCCCAAACGACGCACTAAGCGAGTAGCAAGATGTTTAAGCTGAGCCAATTCCACCTGCAATTTCCCTTCGTGGCTACGAGCACGCTGAGCGAAAATATCTAAAATCAAGCCTGTCCTGTCTACCACGCGACAATTGCAGAGAGACTGCAAATTCCGTGTTTGTGAAGGGCTTAATTCGTGATTAACCAGCACGAGCGTTGCCCCCAAATTTTCGACCGCTTGTTTAATCTCTTCCGCCTTGCCTTTACCGACAAAATAGGTGATATGCGGGCTAGAACGAGAAGTGGTTAGCGTGCTTAAAATTTCTACGCCTGCCGATTCAGCAAGAGTGTGAAATTCAACCAGATTTTCGGTGTCTTTTTGTTGGGAAAGATAGAGATGAACCAAAATTGCTTTATCCGCTTGATGCGACTGCTCAAGAGATGGATTTTTTTGGTCTTTAGAAAGAGAGAAACCAAGCGGCTGATTTTCATCATCGCTTGGTAAATCATGTTGAGTAAGATTTGAGGTGTTAATAATCTTATTCCGTTACGTTTTCAACAATTTCAACGGTTTGTGTCACTTGCACTGGGGCATGTGAATTGTGGTTATTGCCGTGAGAAATCGCTCGAGCAGGCACCACAGTTGAAATCGCGTGTTTGTAAACCATTTGGCTTACTGTGTTTTTCAATAAAATAACGAATTGGTCGAATGATTCGATCTGTCCTTGTAGTTTGATTCCATTAACTAAATAAATTGAAACTGGAATACGTTCACGACGTAGTGCATTTAAGTAAGGGTCTTGTAATGATTGACCTTTTGCCATATTCATTTCCTCTTTGCTTTTTATTATTATGTGGAATTCCATTTTTTCGAGCGTAGAACACCAAATTCTACGCTCGAAATATTATCACGTTTCGATTTGGTTCGCTATCATTTTCAGGGTCCGATGAGTTGCCTCAAATCTCAAACTTCCCCCTCATACTCCCCACTGCCACTCTTGCAAAGAAAATCGCAAAGAGGAAATCGCCAAAGCCGTAACTCGCGAAAAAGCAGAAATAGACCATCGATTGCCCTGCTAGCACATCTAATTTTTCTGGTGTAGTCAGCAACCAATGTAACCAAGCCCCAAAGTAAACCAATTTTTCTACGCAGAAAACCCAAAGTAAAACAGGTACTTGCCAGAAATGTTTGGCAACCGACCAATACGCCAATCCCCAAAGTAAAATAGAGATTTGTCCGAGCCATGAGAAAACAATCGGATCGTTATCCATTAAAGTGGTATCAGTAAAAAATTGGGTAAAGCCTAAAACACCAATAAAGTTATAAAGCCCCGCTAAAAAGAAGCCTTCTCTTGCACTCTTGAGCTGCACGTTTTTCCTCCGTTTTTCTTTTATTATACAAAAAAAGTGCGATGAAATTCACCGCACTTTTTCTCAATTCTAGACTTATTGTGCTACTTTCACTAAATTTCGCTCGCTTGTGGTTGAGGATTTCTATTTCTTCGATAAATAGCTCTTTATTGAGCATGATTATACATGGCTTTTCTGACAGGAAAATCGATAAAACGGGAATAAACTATTCTGAAAAGCAGAATAAAAAATGGCTAGAAAACCTAGCCATTAGAATATTTTATTCTTCTGTTTCTCTTTCCAATTCGCCTAGTGCATTCTCTTTCATCAAATGTTGTAATTGTGGAAGGAGCTGTACTATCAGGCGTAATTGTTGGATGAGCACTAAACTCAATTCGTCTTGTTTTTCGTGGTGGGTTTGCTCAAATTGGGCAAGATCGCTATCAATAGCGATCAAATTTGCTTCCAATTTTGCAGGAGAGCGTTTGCCCTCTGCTATTTGCCCGATAATAGTTGCGACTTCCCGTCCGTGTGAGAAGAAAATCGCTGAAAAATCCACCTGTTGATTCAGCATTGGGCTGGCGATGCGATAGGCACCCAGTGCAGAAATATAGCCAAGCAAAGTATAATTTATACCTAGTAAATTCGGGGCAACTACTGAAATCGCTTGGTATTTTTTCGGCTCGCTATCTAGGTTTGACACCGCAGAACTCAAAGCAGAAATGTAGTTGTGCACTTCCCGGCGGGCACTACGGTATGGCAACTGTTCGTTATAGCCAAATTGCAGCTGTGCGATGATGTGTCGCAGGTAGTTACTGCTTGCCAGCACGGTTGATTTCAAGTTCTGTTTGAGGTTGATGTACTTCCAATCGGGGAAAATAAAAGAGACGGCAAACCACGCAATTGATGTACCGACCAACGTATCAATCACCCGTGGTAAAATACCCTCATCTGCGCCAATACCAATAATATCAAGGCTTACCAACACCAACAGCGTGATGTAGAAGGTTGAGAAACTGTAATGACGGAAACGGAAATAGGTGTAAAGGCTGGCGGTAATCACAATCAAGCCCAGCTCGGCTTCCAGCGTGGAAGTGAGGTAATATTCCCGCAACAGCATCCCAACCAACACGCCCAAGATAGTACCGATAACTCGCTGTCCTAAACGTTTCTTAGTTGCCGAATAGTTCGGCTGGCAGACGAAAATTGCCGTGAGTAGCACCCAGTAGCCTTTGCCGTCTAAATGGAAAATCGGCACGATGGCACTACACAACCCTACCACGACCGATAAACGGATGGCATGGCGAAAAAGTTGCGATGAGAGGTTGCAATGGCTTTGAATGGTTTGCCACATATTGCGAAAACCTGACACATTTTCCGCCAACAAGCGGTTAGAAAGGTGCTGTGATTTGCTAGATGCAAATTTATTGCTCATTTTAACCGCTTGTTCCATGCCCTCTTCTTGTTCGCTTTGGCTGTGCTCAATCTGGCAAAGTTGGCTTTCAATATTGCGTAAATTTTCCGCGATCGATTGCCAGCGATACGCACTTTTTAGCCCCTGTTCTTGATGATAATTGAGCGAATTAAATAAGCCTTGCATTGCCTTTTCCCCGCGGGAACTGTGCTGATAATGTTCCGCATAACGCAATGCCACTGCCACTTTTTGGCACGCCATGGCTTGCAGCTCCAAGACACGTTGGAAGCGAAAAATCAAATCGCTATTTTTAAGCTGTTGGAAGAATTCGTGATATTGATAATGGCTTGAACTGGCTCGTTCCAGAATATCTTGGGCGGTGTAGTAATAACGCAACATTTTTTGCGTCCGAGTTTGGCGATTATGGCGGCGCAAGCGATAGAAAAGCGACACGCGAGTCTGTTCAAATGCCTGAATCACTTCACTATTCGTGCGTGCTAAAGCACGCTGTTTCGCGTCGACATCGTCATCATCGGGATCAAAATAGGCAGCTTTCGCTTGTAAATATCTGCCCAATGCTTCGTAAGATTTCGCCAAATTCTCTTGCACCGTGCGGTTTGGGAAGACGATATAGACCAACATCGCCACCAAACCATAAAGCAATGCCCCCGCTAAAATCAGCAAAGTATTGGTGTACCAAGCAGTTTCGGGAGTGTAGGTCAGCGAGGCATAAACAGACACAACGAGCGTACCAAAAGCGATGGTGCTATAACGCTGCCCAATGCTGCCGAGCATTACCAAAATAAAGGTGCTGAGCACCGCAAGCGGTACAAAAAGCCAGCCAAATTCCAAAGAAAGCGTTGCCCCTGCGGACGAAATCGCAAAAGCAATCAGGGTAATGATAAGGTTTTTAAATCGCCCAGAAAGGTTGTTGTCTAAATCTACCAAACCGCCTGCAATAATGCCCAAAATCAATGGCATACTGTGCTCAGAAATATTAAGCAACCAGATACCAATGGCGGCAAGGTTGGTGGTAATAAAAATCGGCAAAGTGCTCAACACGTGAGCACTCAACCAATGAGATGGCATTTTTGTTGCAATTTTCATTGTTTAATTTTTAGTCCATTAACGCTGTAAACGTTCCGTCAAATAGCGATCGTAATCGGGCACTTCAATCTCTACTTCGTGGTTAAAACAGCTAGAGTGAAGCAAGAAATCGGCAGTCGCTTCGTTGATTGCCACAGGAATGTTCCAGACAGTTGCAATGCGCATTAAGGCTTTAACATCAGGGTCGTGCGGAGCAGCGTTCATTGGATCCCAGAAGAAAATCATTAAGTCGATTTTTTTCTCTGCAATCAATCCTCCCAGCTGTTGATCTCCACCCATTGGACCGCTCAATAAAGCGTGAATTTCCAAGCCTGTTTCACAAGAAAGTAAATTGCCCGTTGTACCAGTGGCGTATAAAGTATGCGGCTTCAAGGCTTCAGCATGTTTTTTCGTCCACGCCAATAAGCTCTGTTTGCAGCTGTCGTGTGCCACTAAGGCAATGCGTTTGTGTAATTCAATTTTGCGAGTGGTTTTGTACATTTTTTGCTCCTTTTGCTTTTTCGCAAGATAGTAAAATCATACCCCTATTTGGAAAAGCTTGGCAAGTTGAAAGGCTAGAAAGTGTTTTAATTACCCCAATTTGCAAAAAATTTTAAAATCTGACCGCTTGCGATTGACTAAGCTCGCATAATAGTTAAAAATCCAGCGTTATCTGATAGTAAATTATAGGGGCTAATTATATTAGCCCTGAAATATTTAGATTGAGATTAGGGCAAATATAATTTGTCCCTACGCTTAAAATAGCTATAAATAAAGGACATTCCGAATGAATTTATACAACATCAAACACCCAGAAGAACAAGTAAATTTCGCACAGGGCGTGCGTCAAGGTTTAGGTAAAGATCAGGGGCTTTTTTTCCCTGAAGTGTTCCCAAAATTTGATGATATTGATGCACTTTTAGTCCTACCATTAGTTGAACGTAGCCAAAAAATCTTAGGTGCGTTAATTGGGGATGAATTACCAAGAGAGACACTCAACAAAATGGTCGCAAATGCGTTTACCTTCCCTGCACCACTTGCTCGTGTAAATGATGATATTTATGCGTTAGAGCTTTTCCACGGCCCAACACTTGCATTTAAAGATTTCGGCGGTCGCTTTATGGCACAAGCCTTAAGTGCCGTGCGTGGTGAGGGCAAAATTACCATTTTAACCGCAACTTCTGGCGACACAGGGGCGGCAGTGGCACACGCTTTCTATGGTTTAGATAACATCAATGTGGTGATTTTGTATCCAAAAGGCAAAATCAGCCCGCTTCAAGAAAAACTATTCTGTACCCTTGGTGGCAATATCCGTACTGTGGCGATTGAGTCTGACTTTGATGCTTGCCAAGCGTTAGTAAAACAAGCGTTTGATGATGCAGAACTTCGTCAAGCAATTGGCTTAAACTCAGCAAACTCAATTAATATCAGCCGCCTGCTTGCTCAAGTGTGCTACTACTTTGAAGCCGTGGCACAATTACCGAAAGAAAAACGTTCAGAAGTGGTTGTTTCTGTACCAAGTGGTAATTTCGGTAACTTAACCGCAGGTTTAATTGCAAAAACTTTAGGTTTGCCAATCAAGCGTTTCATCGCTTCAACCAATGCAAATGACACCGTTCCACGCTATTTAAAATCAGGCAAATGGGAGCCGAATGCAACGGTGGCAACGCTTTCAAATGCAATGGATGTGAGCCGTCCAAACAACTGGCCACGTGTGGAAGAGCTATTCAAACGCAATGGCTGGAGCTTAGCGAATTTAGGTTCAGATGCGTTAAACGATACAGAAACCGAAGCCGCATTAAAATCACAATATGCGGAAGGCTACCTTTGCGAACCACACGGTGCAATTGCTTACCAAGTGTTGAAAGACCAACTTCAAGCGGGCGAAACAGGCATTTTCCTCTGCACTGCCCACCCAGCGAAATTTAAAGAGTCAGTAGAACGCATTTTAGACATTGAGTTACCATTGCCAGAAGCATTGGATAAACACAATAAAATGGAATTGTTATCCGACACAATGCCAGCAGATTTTGTCACATTGCGTGCGTATTTGTTGAAATAATTGGTGAGAAGTTAAAAAGAAATAACCGCTTATGGAGTAATGCAAGCGGTTTTTTAATAACCGAAGAAATGAATTTATTATAGGAAAATAATATGAAAGGTTCTGAAAAAAGATTGATGCAATTTATGGATGGTTCTAATAAAAGATTTATTATTCCTGTTTATCAAAGAAATTATAGTTGGAAACTAGAACATTGTAAGCAGCTACTTGATGACTTAAAAAGTCTAATCAATAAAAACAATACTCCACATTTTTTTGGAAGTGTTGTATCTTCACATATGGAAGGTGGAAATAGAGAAGATTTTCTGATTATTGATGGACAACAACGTATAACAACTATATCTATTCTTTTATTAGCTATTATTCATCTTATAAAAGAAGGTAAAGTTATTCCTAAAAAGGATAGTTTATCTATGCAAATTTTAGAAACACATTTAATAGATAAATATCAAAATGAAGAAAGAAAAATAAGACTAAAACCTATAAAAGATGATTGTGATGCTTTTGATGCATTATTCTCAGAAGGTAATTTCAAAGATAACTCTACCATCACTAAAAATTTTACATATTTTGCAAATAGGATTATTAATGAAAATATTTGTGTCGATGATTTATATGACGCTATTTGCAGATTAGAAATTGTCGATATATTCCTAGAAAAAGAAGATAACCCTCAGCTTATTTTCGAGAGTCTTAATTCGACAGGTCTAGAATTAGAGGAGGGGGATAAAATAAGAAATTATATTCTTATGGGATTGCCATCTAAAAAACAGGATGAGTATTATTATAAATACTGGGTTAACATAGAAAAACAAACCAATTTTAATGTTAGTGAATTCTTCAGAACTTATTTAACACTTAAATTAAGTAGAACAGTTATTATAAGAGATGTATACTTTACGTTTAAAAGTCAATTTTCAAATAAAGATATTAATGAAGAATTGTTTAAAGAGTTATTAGGGTATTCTTATTTATATAATAAAATAATTAACCCTTTAGATGGAGATAAAACCATATTTAGGGATGTTCTATATCGATTGAACTATTTAGACTTTAGTGTTACATACCCAACAATATTAGCTATTCTCTATAAATGGAAGAAAGGTGCACTATCTGAACAAGAAGTAAAAAAATTACTTATAACTATAGAATGTTATATTTTTAGAAGAACAATTGTTGGATTACCAACCAATTCGCTAGCTAAAATATTTGCTAATTTAGATAAAGATGCTAGTAAATTAGTAAGGAATGATAATGTGAAATATTTGGATGCTTTCAATTACATATTATTAAGCAAAGAAAATAACTCTAGATTTCCTGATGATGTTGAGTTTAAGAACGAGTTATTAAACAGAAATATTTATAATATGAATTCCAAATATAAAAATTATTTATTTAGTTATCTAGAAAATAGAAATAGTAAAGAGCAAATTGATGTTATTAGTAAAATTGAAAATAGAACATATACTATTGAACATATTATGCCACAGACACTTTCAGATGAATGGATTAATGAACTTGGTAAAAATTATAAAGAAATTTATAATCAATATTTACATACACTACCAAATTTAACTCTTACAGGATATAACAGTAAATATAGTAATCGTTCGTTTAGTGAGAAAAAAACTATAGAGGATGGTTTTAAAGATAGTAATCTTAGATTAAATCAATTTATTGCTTCCTGTAGAAAATGGGGAAAGGCTCAATTAGATAAGCGTAAAGATGAATTATCTAAAATTGCTTTTAAATTATGGACTTATCCTAAAACTAGCTATATTCCTACTGATCTAGAAAATTCTATTTCAGACGATGATGAGGAATAATCAAAAAAACCGCTTGCGGCTCCTGATCTGCCCCCCAAAAGTTAGACTAAACTTCTAACTGATTAAGGTGCAGATTTTTATGAATAAATACAGTCAACTTTTCAAACAACAAGTCGTGAATTTCTATTTCGAGAACGTTTACGCCTACGCATCCTTGAGTTAGAAGCCGAGGTGGCTTTTCTAAAAAAGTTGGACGAAATAATCAAGAGGGGCAAAGCCAAACGGCAGAAACAGTCCAAAGTTTGAGAGTGCATTATCCATTAGAAATACTTTTGCCTATAGCGAAATTAGCGCGAAGTACCTTCTTCTATCATCGCCAATCCAAATCTGATAGAGATAGCACACTAAAAGCCCGAATTCGTGAGATTAAGCAAGCATAACCTAATTATGGCTATCGGCGAGTCAGTGCGAAGCCGTGGGAGTGAACCATAAGCACGTACAACGCTTGATTCAAGAAATGGGTTTACAAGTTCGCACGAAGAAACAGCGTAAATATCGTTCATATAAAGGTGAACAAGGCAAAATTGCACCGAACCTGTTACAACGGGATTTTAGTGCGAGTAAACCGAATGAGAAGTGGCTAACCGATATTACCGAATTTAACGTGAAAGACGAAAAGCGCTATTTTTCCCTGATTTTAGATTGCTTTAATAATGAACTGATTGCTTATGGATTAAGTCGCCACCCAAATGGCCGGTTAGTGCAAGAAATGCTATTACAAGCGGTGGAAAAATTACCGAGAAATGCGAATTTGATATTACATTCAGACCAAGGAATCCATTATCAAATGCCTAGCTATCAACGCTTATTAACGAAAAATAGGATTTCTCAAAGTATGTCGCGAAAAGGGAATTGTTTGGATAATGCGGCAATGGAAAGCTTTTTGGGGCGAATGAAAACGGAGTGTTTTCACGGAAAATTGTTTACTCGCATTGATGAACTTGAAAAGGTTATCAATGATTATGTGCGGTACTATAATGAAGAACGAATCCAATTAAAATTAAAAGGACTGAGTCCGATACAATATCGAAAGTAGTCCTTTAAATAATAGTCTAACTTTTTGGGGTCAGATCAATAAGCTACAAGCGGTCTTTTTATGAGATTTGTTTACTACTTTAGAAAAGCTACACGTTTAAGTACAGCTACTTCTCCAAATATCTAATTAGAGTAACCCCAACACCTTACGTCCATTAATTGACGCGATATTCGACATCTCTTCAAGGTTGGTAAAGCGGCAGCCCGCAGAAAGGAGACTGAGTTCTTGCCACATATCGCCCTCACAAAGTGGCACCATATAGTCACAGATATTATCTGTGCCAATTGCAACGGTAATGCCTTCAGGAATCAGCTCATCGGCTGGCGTTAAGGCGTTGTGGAAAGGTTGTAAATCTTCTTTACGACTACTGTCGATCCATGCCATTGGGCAAGCAATCACCATCATTTGGCTATCACGCATTTTTTGGTAAAGCATTTTGCGGTATTCTTTTGGGTGTGCACCGATTGAAATCCCGTGAATTGCCACTACGCGACCTTGCATTCCGTGTTCAATCGCTTTATCGCAAAGTTGCTCAGTCTCTTTCTCTTTTGGTGTGTTAAATTGATCGACGTGCACATGTAGCATTTTGCCGAGCGATTTTGCTTTATCCATCAAAATATCCATCGCTTCTAAACCTTTGCCGTAATCTAATTCATCGCGATAAGGTAAGCCGCCAATCATATCCACCATTTCCGAACCAATATCAAACCATTTCTTCGCGGTTGGCTCAATCACGCCTTTTAAAGTTTGGTTGGCGAATTTCAAAATAATGTCGCTTTTATACACTTCGCGCGCTTTGTGAGCAGCGATAATCGCACGATCTTCACACACGCCATCAATATCTACGAAAGTACCGAACGCAGTTACCCCTTGAGAGATCATCAGCTCAATCGCTTGTGAGAAACGGCGGTAGTAGTCGTCTACGGTGGATTGACGTTTTACTTCATCCACCAAGTCCCATTTTTGTTGTAGGTTAGCATTTTGATAGATGGTAATTTTTTCTGGGGTCATCGTGAATGCACGGTCAGCGTGAGCGTGAGAGTTTACCCAACCGCCTTTTTTGATGATTTCATCACGAATATGACCTTTCAGTGTGCGAATTAATTGGCTCATGTTTGCTATCCTTTATGTAAATTTCAGATGAAAAAAAACCGCTTGTGAAAAAGCGATTTGATCAAATTAGGGAGAAATGAATAAAAAAACAGCTACGCCTCGAAGAATGATGCGTAGCTGAAAAAATAATGTATAAGGAGTTAATATATGAAGATTCATTTCTAGTTTCTACGTTTAAAACTAGAGGCGTAGTATAGCGATGTTTTTTGCAAAAAGCAAACGATTGCAAGCGGTTGAATTTCTCTTTTTTTTTGCATAGAATTCGTTCTGTTCTCATCGGAGTGCAAGGATTAACAATCTATGCTGAGAGGTGTAAGCCAATCCGTAGAACCTGAACTGAATAATTTCAGCGTAGGGATTTGAGACGAGTGTTCGACTTAAATCCTTTGATTTAAAATTTAAACAAAGGAAACATTATGAAAACTGTATCTTTTACTTTATCTGTCATTGGCTTAGCCGTTGCTACTTCTGCTTTTGCTACTGAAAAACCTGTACTCAATGTGTACACTTATGATTCGTTTGCTTCAAAATATGGCCCCGCTTCGCAATTAGAAGCCAATTTTGAAAAAGTGTGTCACTGCGATCTGCGTTTTTTACCATTTGATAATGGTGTAACAATGTTGAATCGTATTCGTTTAGAAGGTAAAAAAACAAAAGCTGATGTTGTGGTTGGCATTGATAATTTTACTCAAGCTGAAGCAGAAAAAAGCGGGTTGTTTGCTGCAAATGAATTAACCCTACAAGATACCGCATTACCGATCACTTGGCAAAGCCACACTTTTTACCCATACGATTACAGCGAATATGCATTCATTTATAATAAAGAGAAATTAGCAAATCCGCCGAAATCGTTAAAAGAGTTATTTGAACGCCAAGATTTGCGTGTAATTTATCAAGACCCTCGCACCAGCACGGTAGGGCGTGGATTACTTGTGTGGGCAAATCAAGTACTTGCTTCAGAAGGCGAGATGAGCAAATGGTGGGAAAGCTTAGCAAAACACACGGTAACTGTTGGTAAAGGCTGGTCTGAAACTTATGGTGCCTATTTAAAAGGCGAAGCAGATATGGTGTTGAGTTACACTACCTCACCGCTTTATCATCAATGGTATGAAAATGATAATAAAAATGTAGCAGCAATTTTTGAAGAAGGGCATTTGATGCAAGTCGAGCTCGCTGCTATTTTAAAAAGCAGCCAACAAAAACCGCTTGCTCAGCAATTCTTACGTTTCTTACACGAGCCTGAATCACAAAAAATTATTGCGAAATCGAATATTATGAAGCCTGTTATCGCAGGAGAAATCGATCCGCTTTTGACATCATTGCCTAAAATCAAAGTGCTTGATACTCAACAACCAAATTCTGATTTAATCCGCCAATGGTTATCAGACTGGCAAAAAGCGGTGAGCAAGTAAACAAAATAAAACAGAAAGGAATGCTGTTTTTTTGCAAAAAGATTTGCCAAACGTATTAACTTCTGTTATCAATAGCGTCCTTAAAAATCCCTATAATTTTTCCTACCCCTTTTTTACTGCTTTTGAGGTAGGTGAGGGGCAACTTAACCAACAGGAGTATAATATGGCAGTGGGCAATACCACGTCTTTAGGTTTATTAGCTCTCGCAGGGGTAAAACCTTACGAACTGAAAAAGAATGAAGAATATATGAATGATGCCCAAAAAGAGCACTTCACTAAAATTCTGAAAGCGTGGCATTCTCAAATCATGGATGAAGCCGTTCGCACGAAAAACCAAATGCAGGAAGATGTAACTAACTTCGCAGACCCTGCAGACCGTGCAACTCAGGAAGAAGAGTTCAGTTTAGAATTACGCAACCGTGATCGTGAGCGTAAATTATTGAAAAAAATTGAACAAACTTTACACAAAATTTCTGATGATGATTACGGTTATTGTGAAACTTGTGGCGTAGAAATCGGCTTAAAACGCCTTGAAGCACGCCCAACTGCGGATTTATGTATTGACTGTAAAACCCTTGCTGAAATCCGTGAAAAACAACTTGGTTTATAAGATAAACAACGGAGAATGGTCGCATTCTCCGTTATTACTTTTAGCCTAATTTAAACGAGGTGAATTATTTTTAATTACATTAAATCATTTTTTTCTCGTCCTAAAAAAGCAAAAAAATCGGCAGAAGAGACCGCTATTTATACAGAGAAAAAAATTGATAATCGCCCAATGCGTCCTGCTGTTGAGCTAAAACGAACAGAACGAGCGACATCCAAAGGTAAAAAAGCCCAAGATGGCGTACCCTCCCATATTTTGCATAAAAAACATACCATCCACGCAGGGCAACATGGCATTAGCCCGAAAGATTTCCCGAAAAATGCGTTAGCCATTGTTGAAAAATTACATCGTGCAGGCTATGAAGCCTACATCGTAGGCGGTTGCGTTCGCGATTTATTGCTCGGTAAAAAACCAAAAGATTTCGATATTTCAACCAATGCTCGCCCTGAAGAGGTGCAGAAAATTTTTGGGCGTCAATGTCGCTTAGTGGGACGCCGTTTCCGCTTAGCACATATTATGTATGGCCGCGAAATTTTTGAAGTTGCCACTTTCCGTGCGGGTCACGAAAATCACACCAACGATAAAATCTCTAAAGTTAGTGATGAAGGAATGCTGTTGCGTGATAACGTTTACGGCACTTTGTTTGAAGATGCAGGGCGTCGAGATTTCTCCGTCAATGCGTTTTACTACGATCCTCGCCACAATTTAATTTATGATTTCTTCAACGGGGTTGAAGATCTGCGTGCGGGCAAACTACGTTTACTGGGCGAGCCAACTCAACGCTACCAAGAAGATCCTGTGCGAATGTTGCGTGCAGTTCGCTTTATGGCGAAATTGGATATGTTCTTGGACAAAGAGACCGAAGCACCAATCAAAACCCTTGCACCGTTGTTAGGCAACATTCCTACTGCTCGTCTCTTTGATGAGTCGTTAAAACTCTTGCAATCGGGTACGGGCTTTAAAACGTACGAATTATTGCGTGAGTACCATTTATTTGAGCAACTTTTCCCTGTGCTCACACCGTTTTTCACCGACCATCAAGACTCAAATGCGGAGCGAATGATCAAGCGAGCCTTGATGTCTACCGATGACCGCATTCGAGATAAATTACCAGTGAACCCCGCATTTTTATTTGCGGCGTTATTCTGGTATCCGCTGCGTGAAAAAATTGACGAGTTAAAAAACGAAGGTGGATTAAACACGCACGATTCAATGATGCTTGCAGCAAATGAAATTTTAGACGAAAGCTGTAAAGCTGTTGCATTGCATCGTCGTCACACGGGCATTATCCGCGAGATTTGGGCGTTACAATTCCAAATGACTAAACGCACCGCAAAACATGCTCTGCAAACTTTGGAAGTACAAAAATTCCGTGCGGGTTTTGACTTGCTTGTGATGCGTGCCGAAACCGAAGGTGGAGATCTAGTCGAACTCTCTGCTTGGTGGCACGAGTTCCAATTCAGTAACGATAAACAACGTGATGAAATGTTGCAAGCGGTGAAAAAACTACCGAATTTTGCCAAAGAAGAAACTAAGAAAAAACGCCGCCGCAAAACGTTTCGTCGCAAAAAACCTACGAATAAAAAAGCGGAGGTAAATGCCTAATGAAAACCGTTTATGTTGCTTTAGGTTCAAACCTCAATGATCCGCTTAATCAACTTAAGCAAGCAGTGCAATCGTTGCAAGCATTTGCGATTAACTTTGAAGTCAGCCCATTTTACGGCTCAAAACCGGTTGGTCCGCAAGATCAGCCTGATTATGTGAATGCGATCGTAAAATTCGAGACTGATTTGACCGCTCTTGAATTATTGGACAAGCTACAACATATAGAAAACTCGCAAGGGCGTGTTCGACTTCGCCGTTGGGGGGAACGCACGTTGGATTTGGATATCATTTTGTATGGCAACGAACAAATCCAAAATGAGCGTTTAACCGTGCCACATATTGAAATGCAAAACCGTGAATTTGTGATCGTGCCAATGTATGATCTTTCACCAGATTTGGTGCTCCCAAGCGGTCAAAAATTGGCAGAAATTTACCAACGGTTTAAAGATCATCAAATGGTGGTTTTTGAATAATAAAAAATGTTTGCTCTCTCCGTTCGCGGAGGGAGGGAAGTTAAATATAAGGAATAACAATGTCAAACCCATTACTCAACTACACAGGCTTGCCGCCATTCTCGCAAATTAAACCTGAACATATCCAACCTGCGGTAGAAGCTGTGATTAAAGAGTGCCGTGAAACTATTGAACGCGTTTCACAAATCGACAATCCAACCTGGGAAAATTTCTATCTGCCACAAGTGATGGCAGGTGATAAATTTAACCATGCGTGGTCACCCATTGGGCATTTAAATGGCGTGAAAAACTCGCCTGAATTGCGCGAAGCCTATCAAGCCTGCTTGCCGTTATTATCCGATTACAGCACTTGGGCAGGGCAACACCAAGGTTTGTATCAAGGCTATGTGAAACTCAAAAACTCTCCTGAATTTGCTACCTATTCTGTAGCACAGAAAAAAGCGGTAGAAAACAGCTTGCGTGACTTTGAGCTGTCTGGCATTTCATTGCCAGCCGACAAACAAAAACGCTATGGCGAAGTTTCAGCACGCTTATCAGAACTCAGCTCACAATTTAGTAATAACGTGTTAGATGCAACAATGGGTTGGGATATTGTTGTGACAGACGAGGCACAGCTTAAAGGTTTGCCAGAATCAGCATTAGAAGCGGCAAAATTATCTGCCCAAAGCAAAGGTAAAGAAGGCTATCGTTTCACCCTTGAATTCCCAAGCTATTACCCTGTGTTAGTCTATTGTGAAAACCGCGAATTACGCAAAATGATCTACAAAGAGTATGCTACCCGTGCTTCCGATCAAGGTTCAAACGCAGGCAAATGGGACAACTCCGCGAATATTGCGGAGAAATTAAAACTTCGTCTTGAAATGGCGCAATTGCTTGGTTTTGAAACCTATGCTCATCTTTCATTAGCGACCAAAATGGCGGAAAACCCGCAACAAGTGGTCGATTTCTTGGAAGATCTTGCAAAACGTTCAAAAGAGCAAGGCAAAAAAGAAATTTGCGAATTGAAACAATTTGTTAAAGCAAACTACGGTGTGGAAACCCTAGAGCCTTGGGATATTGCTTTCTATAGTGAGAAACAAAAACAGGCGTTGTATGCTATCAACGACGAAGAACTTCGTCCATATTTTCCAGAAGATCGCGTACTTTCAGGCTTATTTGAGCTTATGAAACGCATTTTTGGCTTACGTATTGAAGAGAAATTTGGCATTGACACTTGGCACGAAGATGTGCGTTTCTTCCAAATTTATGACGAAAAAAGCGAAGAGCGCGGCTCGTTCTACTTAGACTTATACGCTCGTGAAAATAAACGTGGCGGGGCATGGATGGATGACTGTATCAACCAAAAACGCTTAGCAGATGGTTCATTACAAAAGCCCGTGGCGTATTTAACCTGTAACTTCAACAAGCCAATCGGCGACAAACCTGCGTTGTTTACCCACGATGAAGTGACTACGCTTTTCCACGAATTCGGACACGGTATTCACCATATGCTGACCCAAATTGATGTAGGCGACGTGGCAGGCATCAACGGTGTGCCGTGGGATGCGGTGGAATTGCCGAGCCAATTTTTAGAAAATTGGTGCTGGGAAGAGGAAGCCTTACAGTTTATTTCAGGGCATTATGAAACGGGCGAACCGTTGCCGAAAGAGAAACTCACGCAGTTACTGAAAGCGAAAAACTTCCAAGCAGCAATGTTTGTGCTTCGTCAGTTAGAATTCGGTTTATTCGACTTCCGATTACACTTAGCTCAACCGCGTGAAGGCTTGGTGTTAGAGACCTTACAAGCAGTCAAAAAAGATGTCGCTGTTGTAAAAACGCCTGAATGGGTACGCACCCCGCACAGCTTTAGCCATATTTTCGCAGGTGGTTATGCGGCAGGTTATTACAGCTACTTATGGGCAGAAGTGTTGTCGGCAGATGCATTCTCAAAATTTGAAGAAGAAGGCATTTTCAACCGCCAAACAGGGCAACAATTCTTAGATTGCATCTTAACCCGTGGCGGTTCAGAAGAACCGATGGTGTTATTCGAACGCTTCCGTGGTCGCAAACCAACCCTTGATGCGTTATTAAGACATAAAGGAATTGCGTAATGCTTAAGTGGTCGATTTTTGCAGAATTTTTGCAAAATGAGACTGCTTATTACTATTATGGAATTAGGATGTTTTCTTGATTATATGATTGAAGATGGTGCCGACTACCGGAATCGAACTGGTGACCTACTGATTACAAGTCAGTTGCTCTACCTACTGAGCTAAGTCGGCTTGGAATGTATAAATTGGGAACGTTGTGATTACAACGGGAGCGAATTATAAGGATTTTAAAATTGCTTTCAAGCCTTTTAGAGTCAAATGATGAAAAAATAACTCTTTTGGTTAAAAAGCAACATTATCTTAAATATTTTTATAAATCTTCAAACTCTAGTACATCATTTTATAAAATTAGAAAAGTTTCAGAATAAATAAACACCAAACTGAACAAAAAGAATGCTTTTAATTAAAAAGTAAAAAAATTCTATTTACTCACTTTCAAAATTCAATTATTATCTTGCACGTTTTCAACGGAGGAATGGTCGAGTGGTTGAAGGCACCGGTCTTGAAAACCGGCGAGGGTTTACGCCCTCCGTGAGTTCGAATCTCACTTCCTCCGCCATCAAATTTAGAAGCCCTGCAGCAAATGTTGCGGGGTTTTATTTTATCTGCATTACAGTATTACAGTAATTTCTCAATTAAATCCAACACAATCGGCAGTTCTGTGATACCTTCACGTTCTAAAAAATGCCCGCCTTTTGGTAATCGAATATAGTCTGCACCCAGAAATTGAGCTAAATGATCGCTGTATTGATATGGCACGATATGATCGTCCAGTGATGCCACTACAAAAGATTTTTCTAGATTATAAGCGGTTAAATTTGCGTAGAAATCGGCAAAAATATCAAGTTCAGGCAGATTCGGTAATTTTTCATAAAAGCCTGAAACAAAAATCGCCCCTTTGATTTTTTGCTGCTGTGTTGCAAGGAAATTTAGCGTTGCGATGCAACCTAAACTATGTCCAATTAAAATCGTATTTTCATCCAGCATAATTTTTTCTTGATGGTATTTTAACCACGATTCAGGTGTCGGACTCTCCGAATTCGGCATCGTTAAACGCTCACATTCGAGCCCTTTTTCTGCCAATTTTTGTTCTAACCACGGAAACCAATGTTTGTTGCCGTTTGCCGTATAGCCGTGAGTGATATAGATTTTACTCATTGTTTTTCCTGTAAAAATTTAAGTAAATTAACGTTATAATCATAGCAGTTCATTAAAGATTTTCAGCTATGTATTATAATTTTGTAATAAATAATCAAATTTATGATTTGACACATTTAAGCTCTCCCAATTTTTATATCAAAATGATGGTGCTGGGTTTTCCGCAACACTTCAATTTGGCAATCATTGCTTTACGGACGAAAAGGAGGATGAGCCATTGTTTAGCAGAAAATTAAGAAAGAATGGCCGCTATGAAGAATGATTAGAAAATAAGTTAATCACCAACACCCCGCCGATAATTAACACCATTCCAATCATGCTAGGTAAATCGGGTTTTTGCCCGAATACGAACATTGCTACCAATGTAGTAAGCACAATGCCCACGCCAGACCAAACCGCATACACAATCCCAAGCGGTAGCGTTTTGGTAATGATAGAAAGCAGATACAAGGCAATCACAAATGCCCCGATCGCAATCACGGTTGGAAGCGGTTTGGTAAAGCCGTTGCTGGCTTTAATGCAATTTGAGCCGATGACTTCGATCACAATTGCAAAGCCTAATAAAATCCAAGGGTTCATAAAGGGTTTATAGATTCCTCATAAAATGAGGCTATTCTAGCGATAAATGAGAGAAAGGTAAATTTGGGAATAGATGAGGGTGAGCAACGCCCACCCAACAAAAGATATTACGGTTGATCACCTCTTAAAGCTCTAACAAACAACACGTCATTTTCTAATTCGGTGTGGTTAGTTAAATCAGTCGCGAAGGTTTTTAAGCCGTTGTAGAGATTCGTCCAGCTGGTGCAAGCGCCTTCTGGTGGGGTAAATTCGTGTGTGAGGGCGATAATATCGGCTAAATCATTATGTGCTTCCGCGTGTTCGGCTTCCATCACTGAAATTGGCGCGGCTGCCATTGGTCCGCGTCCTGATTGAATGAGTGGAAACAGCACTTGTTCCTCTTTCATCATATGCATCGTTAAATCGTCATAGACTTTTCGAATGACTGAAGCCAAACCTTTCGGACAAGCGGGGTGATCTGCGTGGCGATTTTCTACTTTTTCTGCCAACTCAATTAATACAGGAAGTTCTGAGCGGTGTTTTTGGTGGAAATTAGGCAGAATGTAGTCAATGATTTCACCTAAAGGACAGGTACTAAAAGCAGTAATTTCAAAAGACATAGGTAATCCTCTTAAATAAAAAGTAAATAATAACCAACTAAATTAGTCGGAATTCTACCCCTATCATCAAGGAATACTATAATCAGAAGTGGGTAACGAAATGATTTATATCAAAGATTCGCCAAAATTTTGCTACAATACGCCCATTTATAACCGAAAAGGGCAAAAGATGAAAAAAATTGAGGCGATTATTAAGCCGTTTAAACTGGATGATGTGCGTGAGGCTCTGACTGATGCGGGCATTACAGGAATGACGGTAACGGAAGTAAAAGGTTTTGGCAGACAAAAAGGGCATACAGAGCTGTATCGTGGGGCGGAATATGCGATTGATTTCTTGCCAAAAGTGAAGGTGGAAGTGATTGTGCTGGATGAGCAAGTTGATGAGTGCATTGAGGCGATTATGGATGTGGCTCAAACAGGCAAAATTGGTGATGGCAAAATTTTTGTCTATGAGGCGGATCGAGCAATCCGCATTCGTACAGGCGAAGAGAATGAAGAGGCACTATAAAGCATGAAGCATAAAACAGGATTAGCTTGGCTCTGGCTGAGTTTAGTCGTTATCGTGGGCGATTTGTGGTCAAAATATGTGGTGGTGACGAATTTCCGCTTTTATGAAAGCGTGAATGTATTTCCGATTTTTAACCTGACTTATGCCCGTAATTATGGAGCGGCATTTAGCTTTTTAGCCGATCACGATGGCTGGCAAACCTACTTTTTCCTAGGCTTGGCGGTTGTGATTTCTGCAGCGTTGACCGTGATGCTTTATCGTAATAAAGAGACAAAAGCGGTCAAAAAATGGGAAAATATTGCATATTCGCTGATTATCGGTGGAGCGTTGGGTAATGCGATTGACCGTGCAGTAGACAAATGCAGTCTGCTTGGTTTTACACCTGATGAACCTTACAACCGCTTAAATGTTTGCCAAGGCTACGTGGTTGATTTTTTTGATTTTTATTGGAATTGGGACGGCTACCATTTTGCGACTTTCAACGTGGCAGACATCGCCATTTCGGTGGGGGCTGGTTTGTTGGTGTTAGCCGCATTTTTTGAAAGCAAGAAGAAAAAGAGTGATTAAATGAAGATTTTATTAGCCAATCCGCGCGGATTCTGTGCGGGCGTGGATCGTGCGATTTCGATTGTAGAACTTGCCCTTGAAATTCATGGTGCGCCAATTTATGTGCGTCACGAAGTGGTACATAACCGCTTTGTGGTGGACGGCTTGAAAGCGAAAGGAGCAATTTTTGTTGAAGAGTTGGATGAAGTGCCTGATGATGCGATTGTGATTTTCTCGGCTCACGGAGTTTCGCAAGCGGTTCGCCAAGAAGCAAAACGCCGAGGCTTGAAAGTGTTTGACGCCACTTGCCCATTGGTAACAAAAGTGCATATGCAGGTGGCTCGTGCGAGCCGTAAAGGCACAAAAGCGATTTTAATCGGGCACGAAGGGCACCCAGAAGTGCTTGGCACAATGGGGCAGTACGATAACGAAGAGGGCGGTATTTACTTAGTGGAATCGGTGGAAGATATTGCCAACTTGCCAGTTTCTAATCAAGATGAGTTGACTTTTATGACGCAAACCACGCTTTCTATTGATGATACAAGCGGTGTGATTGAAGCGTTGAAAGAGAAATATCCCGCAATTCAAGGCCCACGTAAAAACGATATTTGTTATGCGACCACAAATCGCCAGCAAGCGGTGCGAGAGCTAGCGAAACAGTCGCAATTGGTGTTGGTGATTGGTTCCAAAAATTCTTCCAATTCCAACCGCTTGGCGGAACTTGCAAGCCGTATGGGCGTGAAGTCGCAACTGATTGATGGGCCCGAAGATATCGATCCAAGTTGGTTAGAGGGTGTGCAAACCATTGGCATTACCGCTGGGGCTTCTGCACCTGAAGTGTTGGTGCAATCAGTCATTTCACACCTAAAAGAATTAGGCGCGACAGAGGTCGCAAACCTTGAAGGTTTGGAAGAAAATATGTTCTTTGAAGTGCCAAAAGAATTACGTATCAATGAAGTGCAGTAGAGGATAAGGAGTAAAATAATGGCAGAAATTGACCGCTTTAAACTGGAATGGGCGTGTCGCCGCGGGATGCGCGAATTAGATAAAATGATTATGCCATTCTACCAAAATCATTTTGATAGTCTCACTGAAGCTGAGCAACAAGCTTTTGCGGAAATGCTCACTTACCCTGATCCAGAGCTTTTTCGCTGGGTGATGCATCAACTTCCAGCACCAACACAAGAGATTACCGATGTAATTGAGTTGATGAGAAGTAAGATTCATCGTTAAAACGAAATAACCTTAACAACTATTTAGTTATAGCCAAAAAATAGCCAATCGGGTAAAATAGCCCAGACTTTTTAGCGTGGAGCCAGTTTAAACTTAGCTCTACGCTTTTCTTTTCTTACTCTTGATAACCTATTATTTGACACTATGGCAAAATTACATATTACCACTTGGGGCTGTCAGATGAATGAATACGATTCATCTAAAATGGCGGATCTCTTAAATTCAACTCACGGTTTAGAATTGACCGACAAACCTGAAGAAGCGGACGTGTTATTACTCAACACCTGTTCAATTCGTGAAAAAGCACAAGAAAAAGTATTCTCGCAATTAGGTCGATGGAAAAACTGGAAGAAAGACAAGCCTGATCTCATCATCGGCGTGGGCGGTTGTGTGGCTTCGCAAGAAGGCGAACATATTCGCGAACGTGCACCGTTCGTAGACATTGTGTTCGGGCCACAAACTTTACACCGCTTGCCTGAAATGATTAATAAAATCCGTGGTGGCGACCGTGCGATTGTGGATATTTCTTTCCCAGAAATTGAAAAATTCGACCGCTTACCAGAGCCAAAAGCCGAAGGTCCAACCGCATTCGTGTCGATTATGGAAGGCTGTAACAAATACTGCTCGTTCTGCGTGGTACCTTACACCCGTGGCGAAGAAGTTTCTCGCCCTGTGGATGATGTCTTATTCGAAATTGCCCAACTCGCAGAACAAGGCGTGCGCGAGGTGAACTTGCTCGGTCAGAACGTAAACGCTTACCGTGGAGAAACCTTTGACGGTGGCATTTGCACCTTCGCAGAATTATTGCGTTTAGTGGCAGCTATCGACGGTATCGACCGCGTGCGTTATACCACCAGCCACCCGATTGAATTTACTGACGACATCATCGAAGTGTATCGAGACACCCCAGAGTTAGTGAGTTTCCTACATTTGCCAATTCAAAGTGGTGCAGACCGCATTTTAACAATGATGAAACGTAACCACACTGCGCTTGAGTATAAAGCGATTATCCGCAAATTGCGTGAAGTGCGCCCAAACATTCAAATCAGCTCTGACTTTATCGTTGGCTTCCCAGGCGAAACCGCAGAAGATTTCGAACAAACGATGAAAGTAATTGAACAAGTGAATTTCGATATGAGCTTCAGCTTCATCTACTCAGCGCGCCCAGGTACACCAGCGGCGGACATTCCAGATGATGTGAGCGAAGAGGAGAAAAAAGAGCGTTTGGCACGCTTGCAACAACGCATCAACCATCAAGCGATGCAGTTCAGCCGTGCAATGCTTGGCACAGAACAACGCATTTTGGTGGAGGGCCCATCGAAAAAAGACATTATGGAATTAACAGGTCGCACCGAAACCAACCGCGTGGTGAACTTCGTGGGTACGCCTGATATGATCGGCAAATTTGTGGATGTAAAAATCACCGATGTTTACACCAACTCTCTGCGTGGCGAAGTGGTTCGCACCGAAGACGAAATGGGCTTACGCGTGGTGGAATCTGCGGCAAGCGTGATTGCCCGCACCCGTAAAGAAGATGAGCTTGGCGTAGGACAATACGTAGTAAATCTTTAACTAAAGTTGACCGCTTACTTTATAGTAAGCGGTCTTTTTTTATAAAAACTGAAATTTAAACCGCTTAGTTTTTAGACGTGTTATACTTCTTCCCATTTAAAAAGACAGAAAAGGAATTAAAAATGAGCCATTCAGTAATTACCGTTATTGGTCAAGATCGTGTTGGGATTGTTTACGATGTTGCAAAGATCTTAGCCGAAAACAACATTAACATTCTCAACATTAGCCAGCAGTTGATGGAAAATTATTTCACGATGATTATTCTTGTGGACACTGCGCAATGTTCGCTCTCTTTCCCTGAATTAGCAACACTTTTCACCGAACAGAGCAAAGTCTTGCAGTTGGATATTCGCTTGCAAAATGAGCAAATTTTCAAAGCGATGCACCGCATTTAGGGGGCAAAATGAGCATTCAATCTAATGAAATTTTAGAAACGATCCGAATGGTATCAGACCAACATTTTGATGTGCGGACCATTACCATCGGCATTGATTTGCACGACTGTATCAGCAGCGATATTGATGAACTGAACCAAAACATCTTCAACAAAATTACCCGTGTGGGCAAAAATTTGGTGGAAACCGCCAAAATTCTCTCTGCAAAATATGGCGTGCCGATTGTAAATCAACGCATTTCTGTTACCCCTATCGCACAAATTGCCGCAGCGACCAAAGCGGATTCTTACGTTTCTATTGCCCAAACCCTAGACCGTGCAGCAAAAGCGATTGGCGTTTCTTTTATCGGCGGTTTTTCCGCATTAGTACAAAAAGGAATGTCGCCGTCTGACGAGGTACTGATTCGTTCGATCCCCGAAGCGATGAAAACTACGGACATTGTCTGTAGCTCAATCAATATCGGCTCCACCCGTGCGGGCATCAATATGGATGCGGTAAAACTGACGGGTGAAATGATTAAGCAGACTGCTGAAATCACCCCTGAAGGCTTTGGCTGTGCCAAAATCGTGGTGTTCTGTAATGCGGTGGAAGACAACCCATTTATGGCGGGTGCGTTCCACGGTTCGGGCGAAGCCGATGCGGTGATCAACGTCGGTGTTTCAGGTCCAGGCGTAGTAAAAGAGGCGTTAGAAAATGCTCATGCAACCACACTGACCGAAGTGGCTGAAGTGGTGAAGAAAACGGCATTTAAAATTACTCGTGTAGGTGAATTGATTGGGCAAGAGGCCTCTAAAATGCTCAATATTCCATTTGGTATTTTGGATCTCTCGCTTGCACCAACTCCAGCCGTAGGCGATTCTGTGGCGCGTATTTTAGAAGCGATGGGCTTAAGTGTATGCGGCACGCACGGCACAACAGCCGCCCTTGCACTATTAAACGATGCCGTGAAAAAAGGCGGAATGATGGCGTCCAGTGCCGTGGGGGGGTTAAGCGGTGCATTTATTCCTGTTTCGGAAGATGAAGGTATGATTGCCGCGGCCGAAAGTGGCGTGCTCACATTAGATAAATTAGAAGCAATGACTGCAGTTTGTTCAGTGGGCTTAGATATGATTGCTGTTCCAGGTTACACGCCTGCACACACTATTTCTGGCATTATTGCTGATGAAGCCGCAATTGGTATGATCAACAGCAAAACCACTGCAGTACGTATTATTCCTGTCACAGGTAAAACCGTGGGCGAAAGCGTGGAATTTGGTGGCTTACTTGGTTATGCACCGATTATGCCAGTCAAAGAAGGATCTTGCGAGGTATTCGTCAATCGTGGCGGACGCATTCCAGCCCCAGTGCAGTCAATGAAGAACTAATATAGGTCAAATCCTTTACAAACTGTAAACTAAATATTTTTCTTATATTCCTTGTTTAAGGCAAACAAGCGGTCTAATTTGACCGCTTATTGATCTGCACCCAAAAATCTGGACACCTACTTTGAGGTGCAGATTATGTCCTACTCTTATCAATTTCGTTTGAAAATTATCAAACTCGTCACTGAACAGGATTATAGTATCCCTGAGGTGGCTAAACTTCATCAAATTTCCCATGCTCTCGTCATTTATTGGCTAAAAGCATTTCGGGAAAGAGGGCTTGATGGCGTAAAATCGCCTTATACAAACCTTCAAACACCGAAAATAGTGAAGCCAAAGATGAAAAAGAAAGATATTGAAATTCCAGAAACCACAGACTTTTCACCTAGAGCGTTTAAAAAGCTGCAGCGAGAGCTCGCCTTGGCTCGTGCGGAGATTGCTTATCTAGTTGGTGGACTTGGCTAACCGAGAAATTATTGCCTATAACTTTGCGACACACCCGAAGTTTTCATTGGTAAAAAAGATGTTAGAACAAGTAAGATTAAACCGACAGAATGCCCGATTATTCATAGCGACCAAGGTGTATTGTATGGTACGGCGGAATGGGTGAAAATGTTGGAGGGTAAAGCGGTGCAAAGTATGAGTCGCCGAGGAAATTGCTACGATAATGCGGTGATTGAAAGCTTTTTTGCAATATTAAAATCAGAGTGCTTTTACTCTCGAACTTATCATTCAATTGCTGAATTACAGGCTGAAATTGAAGAATATTTAGTGTATTACAACCAAAACCGAATTAAATTACGCCTTTTGCTTTTACCGGTGTCATTTTTTCCAGCATCTGTGACTGGTTCTTCTGGGATAATGTACCAAGCCTAAATTTCTGGATTGGTTCATTAGTCATTATTGTTGCCGTCAGTTTGCTTGCTAGAATGCGGGCGAAATAGAGAAATCCGACCAAACATTTAAAATATAATTATTCTCAATAACATTGTTTGAATGTATAATCCAAACGCTTTTTATTATTGAGGATACAACATGAAAAAATTATTAAAAACCACTTTAGCTTCCGCATTATTGATGGCATCTGCATTTGCTAGTGCTGTCACGATTAAAGATGCAAAAGGCGAATTTACCCTTGATAAAACCCCAAGCCGTGTTGTGGCGTTGGAATATTCTTTTGTGGATGCCTTAGCCCAAGTCGGCGTAAGCCCTGTAGGTGTAGCCGACGACAACAAAGTCGATCGTATTCTGCCACAAGTGCGTGAAAAAATTGCTGCATGGCAATCCGTTGGCACGCGTTCTCAGCCAAGCCTTGAAGTAATAGCTTCTCTCAAACCCGATTTAATTATTGCTGATCCTTCCCGTCACACAGCGGTGTTTGAAGAATTGAAAAAAATTGCGCCAACGGTGATGTTCGATTCCCGTCATGAGAGCTATCAAGGAAATCTTGAAACAGCACAGAAAATTGGTGATTTAGTCGGTAAAAGTAGCGAAATGAAAGCAAAAATCAATGAACATAATGATTACATTGCCAACATCGCAAAAAATTTAGGTGTGCAAGGCAAAAAAGCCTCATTTGGTACTTCCCGAGAAGATAAATTTAATATCCAAAATGACAATGGCTATGTGGGTAGTTTCTTAACGACATTAGGTTTTGCCCCAACTAAACTCAATAGTGATCAAGCTTTCGTAGAAATCAACCTTGAACAATTAGTAATGGAAAAACCGGAATACTTGTTCATCGCCCATTATCGTGATGAAAGTATCGCGCGCAAATGGGAAGCTGAGCCACTTTGGAAAGCCATTCCTGCCGTAAAAGCAAACCATGTTTACAGCGTTGATGCCGACATGTGGGCTCGCGGTCGTGGCTTAGAAGCGAGCAAAATTATGGCAAAACAAATTGAAGGTTTCGTGAAACAAAAATAATGATGAAGTCCACTTTCCGTTGGGGACTTCCCCTTATCATTCTGCCTTTACTATTATGGGGAAGCCTGTTTTTGTATTATCCCATCGAAATTCGACCGCTTGCAGCTTTACAAGCGCTCCTCCCCGATGGCGATGAAATTGCCAAAATTACGGTAACCGATTTACGCTTACCGCGCGCATTAGTTGGCATGATTTTAGGTGCCAATCTTGCGGTGGCGGGTGCGTTGTTACAAACCATTACGCGCAATCCACTAGCCTCCCCTACATTACTCAGCGTGAACTCAGGAGCCAGTCTTTCCATGGTGACCGCCAGTGCGTTTAGCCCCTTAATTCTTTCTGGTTATAGCATTGCTTTAGTGGCTAGTATCGGTGGCGGTCTGAGTTGGTTTGTGGTGATGCTGATCAGCAACGGATGGAAAGACAACAGCGGGGATCGTAGCCGGGTGATTTTAGCGGGGATTGCCGTATCACTACTGTGTGCAGCGCTCACGAAATTAGTGCTCATTATCGCGGAAGATCACGCCTTCGGTATTATGAGTTGGCTAGCGGGTGGCATTGCACACGCCCGTTGGAATGAATTATTGACGTTATTTCCATTCTTTATTTTGACCGCACTTTTCTGTCTGTTTTTTGCTAGCCGTTTAAATTTACTCAATTTAAGTGATGAATCCGCGCGTTCACTAGGCATCAATCTCTTTCGTTTACGCTGGTACGCTAATATCATTGCATTATTGATTGTGGGTTCAAGCGTGAGTGTTGCCGGCCCAGTTGCCTTTATCGGCTTACTCGTGCCTCATCTTGCTCGCTATTGGATTGGTTATGACTTGCGAAAATCGCTCCCTATGGCGATGTTACTCGGTGCAATTTTAATGCTCGCTGCAGATACCATTGCCCGCGCGGTCAACTTCCCTAGTGAAGTACCTGCTGGTGCGGTGCTTGCCTTAATCGGTGCACCAGTCTTTGTATTATTTGCCAGAGGAAGACACTAATGCGAACCTCTCATGTATCTTTTCGTGCTATCAGCTTTTATGTCCTCACGCTTGGTCTAATGGTACTGCTCTTTGTGTTGAGTATTCGTCTCGGCACTTATACGCTTTCCTTTGAGGAAATTTGGGCGGCCTTTAAGCCTGATGATAAAAACTATTTTACCTTGATGGAATATCGCCTACCCCGTGCGGTATTAGCGATTTTATTAGGCGGCGCCTTAGCGATTTCTGGTGTGCTCGTACAAAGCGTGGTGCGTAATCCACTTGCCTCTCCCGATATTTTAGGGATTAACAATGCAGCGGGGTTAATTGCTGTTTCGGTATTGATGTTCTTGCCAAACTTAGCATTTTACTGGATGCCGATTTTTGCCTTTTTAGGTGGTGTGCTCTCTTTTGTCATTTTATGGATCGTGTGCGGTTTTAACTTCCGCCCTATCAAAATGGCAATCATTGGGGTAGCACTTTCCGCATTGTGGGCAGCCATTAGTCATTATCTGATGCTTACCAATCCAGTCGAGATCAATACGGCAATGTTATGGCTCACAGGAAGCCTGTGGGGGCGCAGCTGGTCTTATTTAAATGTGGTATTACCATGGTTAGTAGTGTTGCTACCCTTGCCATTTATTTTCTGTCGCGATCTCGATACCCTTGGTTTAGGTGAAAACAAAGCTTCCACCTTGGGGGTGACCGTAAATAAAGTGCAAATTAGCGTTTTAGTGCTAGCGGTAGCCCTTTCTACTACAGCCGTGGCAATTTGTGGTCCGATTGTCTTTTTAGGCTTAGTTGCTCCGCATCTTGCTCGCCGTTTAGTCGGTGGCCGGCATCGCACCCTATTACCGGCAGCCTTGATTATTGGCGCTCTCTTATTACAACTTTCGGATATTTTGGCGCGGGTAATTGACCCACCAACTGAACTCCCAGCGGGTATTCTGACTGCAATTATCGGTGCGCCATATTTCTTCTACTTATTGATGAGAACTAAATAATGAGCATTGAAATCAATAATTTATCTTTAGGTTATCAAGATAAACTCGTGGTTAAAAATCTGTCGCTAAAATTCCCGAAAAATAAAGTGATTGCATTAATCGGCCCAAATGGTTGCTGTAAGTCCACCACATTAAAAGCGGTGGCTCGCTTGCTCAAACCGAAGCAAGGTTCAATCACCCATAAAGGTCAGGATATTTGGCAAAAAAGCCCTAAAGAATATGCCCAAGAATTGGCTTTTCTCCCGCAGCAACACCTGGTACCAGAAGGGATTAAAGTGCGGGAATTGATCGCCTACGGGCGTTCGCCTTACTTAAATCTCTGGGGCAAACTCAGCCAAAAAGATGAAGAATTGGTCACTTGGGCGATGGATCAAACACAAACTGCTGAACTTGCCGAACAGTTGGTTTCTGATTTATCTGGTGGTCAGCAACAACGCGTCTTCTTAGCCATGACTCTTGCGCAAGATGCTGAATTAGTGCTACTCGATGAGCCTACCACTTATCTGGATTTAAACCGCCAAGCTGAACTCATGGGCATGATGCGACAAATGCAACAAAACGGAAAAACCGTGATTACGGTGTTACATGACCTCAACCAAGCCTGCCGCTATTGCGATCACTTAATCGTCATGAAAAAAGGTGCAGTAATGGCACAAGGCACGCCTGATGAAGTGATGACCGAAGAATTGCTGAAGGATGTATTTGATTTGAATGTCATCATTCATCGTGATCCTATCAGCAATACACCAATGTTTATTTTGAAATAACTTTCAATCACTTCTCTAATGAACTGCACCCCAAAACCTGGACACCTATTTTGAGGTGCAGATTATGTCCTACTCTTATCAATTTCGTTTGAAAATTATCAAACTCGTCACCGAACAGGATTATGGTATCCGTGAGGTGGCTAAACTTCATCAAATTTCCCATGCTCTCGTCATTTATTGGCTAAAAGCATTTCGGGAAAGAGGGCTTGATGGCGTAAAATCGCCTTATACAAACCTTCAAACACCGAAAATAGTGAAGCCAAAGATGAAAAAGAAAGATATTGAAATTCCGGAAACTACAGACTTTTCACCTAAAGCGTTTAGAAAGTTACAACGAGAGCTCGCCTTGGCTCGTGCGAAGATTGCTTACCTAAAGGAGTTGGAGGCGCTCGACCGTCAAAAACAGCGACAGAAAAAAGAAAAATCATTGAAAGATTGAAGCCAGCCCATGCGTTAAATGATTTACTTCGTGTGGCTAAAATGCCTCGCTATAAAGAGATTAAGCGAAATTATCACGAAGCTAAAGAAGCTATCTTACCGCTGTATAAAAAGAACAAAAAAGGATTGAGCCCAGTGCAATACTGGGCTCAATATTTAAGTTAACTAACCTGTCCAACTTTTGGGGGGCAGATCATAAAATCATTAACGTTGAAGTGCTTGCCTTAACTTGCCTTGATTCTCAGCAAGCATTTTTTCGGCTTGGGGTTTATCCACATTGGCTAAAATCATAAGAATAGCGAGTTTGGCGTGGTTATCGGCTTGAAGCAAGGTAATTTCTGCGGTTTCTTTGGTGCAGTCGGTAGCTTCCATCACGATTTTCACCGCTCTTGCTTTGAGTTTTTCGTTGCTGGCTTGCACGTCTACCATCAAGTTTTGGTAGCATTTACCGATACGAATCATCGAAGCCGTAGTAAGCATATTCAGCACCAATTTTTGTGCTGTGCCTGATTTCATTCGGCTTGAGCCTGTGAGTATTTCCGCGCCTACGACGGTCTCAATTGCAATATCGGCAATTTGAGACATCGCACAACCTGCGTTGCTGGCAATGGATACCGTAATCGCACCTAATGATTTGGCATATTCCAATGCACCGATCACATAAGGCGTACGCCCGCTGGCTGCGATGCCAACTAAGACATCTTTTTCGCAAAAATCGACCGCTTGTAAATCGGCTTTGCCTTGCTCGTAGTTGTCTTCTGCCCCTTCGATGGGGTGGCGTAAAGCTCGCTCACCACCTGCAATAATACCCACCACCATTTCAGGTGCCACACCGTAAGTGGGTGGACATTCAGACGCATCTAATACGCCTAATCGTCCGCTCGTGCCAGCACCAATATAGACAAGTCGCCCGCCGTTTGTGAATGCATATTCGATTTTTTCGACTGCTTCGGCTATGTGAGGTAAGCATTTTTCTACTGCCTTAGCAACTAACAGATCTTCTTGATTGATAAGCTGCACGATATCGATTGCTGTCATGCAATCTATGTTAAGAGAACGGGGATTGCGTTGCTCAGTCATCATCTGAGAGAGCGAATTGAGTAGTGTTTGATTCATATTACACTCGTTTCACAACTATACTTTAATTTGGCGTTTATCTTTGTTTCGGCTCATTTTAATCGCAGGATAACTTGCCATTACCAATGCACTCAAACCAAATTATACCGCCACAACAGTTTGCTCCATTTTTTTCATCTTGATTTTTGCTGTCAATTTTCGGTTATATTATAGGCTATTTAGCTAAAAGCACAGAATAGAATTTATAGAATAGAATGAAAGAAAAACTGTCTTTTCAGACAGTTTTTCTTTTTTATCTATTAATTATTTTGGAAAAATCACCCCTAAACTCACCGCTTGCGATGAGCCCGTTACACTAGGCATATTACTTGGCAGGTTTTCCATTCGGCGATAAGCCAACCAGGCAAAAGCAGCCGCTTCCACATAATCAACATCTACGCCATAATCATTAGTCGTACCAACGCACCAATCTGGTAACAAAGCATTGAAACGCTCCATCAATAACGGATTTCTCGCCCCACCACCGCACACCAACAACACTTTATTTAGCTCTTTTTCCCACTGCGATAATTCACGAGAGACACTTTGCGCGGTAAATTCCGCCAATGTACGTTGTACATCCTCTACTTTGTAAGCGGTTGATTTTACCGTTAAATTTGCCAATTGCTTTTCCAACCATGCAAGGTTAAACAGCTCACGCCCTGTGCTTTTCGGGGGCGGTAATTGTAAAAATGGCTCTCTCAACATTTCCGCCAAGAGTTCAGAGATCACCTCGCCCGTTTTTGCCCATTCGGCATTTTTGTCGTAACGTTTGCCGAGATGTTTTTCAATCCAACTATCCATCAGTGCATTACCCACGCTCACATCATAGCCTATGGTTTGTGCCTTCGGATTAAGCACGGAAATATTGCTAATTCCACCAATATTGAGCACCACGGTAAATTGATTTGGACGGGCAAAAATCGCTTCGTGAAAAGCAGGCACAAGCGGTGCACCTTGTCCGCCAAACGCCATATCCTTACGGCGAAAATCTGCAATGGTGGTAATCCCCGTTCGGGCGGAAACAATATTCATATCGCCAATTTGCATCGTAAATGGGAAGTTACCTTGTGGAGCGTGCCAAACCGTCTGCCCGTGGCAACCAATCGCTTCAATTTGGCTTGGTTTAAGCTGATTTTTCGCCAGAAATTCGTTTACACAATCAGCATATAACACGCCCAAGCGGTAGTCGATTTCACCCAATTTTTGTAATGAAGTTTCACCCGACTTCAATAAAACAGACAAATCCGCTCTCAGCGCTTCGGGCATTGGCACAAAACAACTTGCCTCTAATTTAGCTCCGCTCTCAAAATCCACTAGCGCTAAATCTACGCCGTCTAGGCTCGTGCCCGACATAATACCTAAATATAATTTCATTTTTTCTCTACATCTTTAAATAAAAATCTTGGGTTAATGCCACAAATGCTGGTGTGTATTGATTCTGTTTATCATACACAATCAGCACCTTTTCCTCTCTTTGCTGATGTTGTAAAGCAAAGGTGATAACCCAACGTTTTGGCTCTTGCCCCATTTTGGTGATGATTTTGCAAATTTCTATGCAAAATAGTCCGCTTGTTAGGCTCTGTTCAAGCAGTATCTCAGCCTCTTGAGTGGGCAAAATCAAGCTGATTTTCCCTGTTTCGGCAAGCCATTTTTTCGCTTGCATTAACCAATCGTAATGGCTTTTTTGAAGGCTGCGGGCAATATCGCGTTCCGCAGTTCGGCTAGCAAGACTGTCACGAAAATAAGGCGGATTAGAGACAATCAGGTCGAATTTTTGTGGGAAATTCACCTCAAAAATATCGCCTTGCTGAATAGTAATGCGGTTCGCCCATGCAGAACATTGGGCATTTTCGACCGCTTGTTGGTAGGCATTTGGCTCTAACTCAAGAGCGGTAATTTGGCAATCTTCAGCGGTTCGCTGCGCAAGCATTATCGCAATCAATCCTGTACCTGTGCCGAGGTCAAGAATACGCTTGGCATTTTTTACCTCCGCCATTGCGCCAAGCAAAATACCATCGGTATTGACTTTCATTGCACATTTATCGTGAGCAAGAAAAAATTGTTTAAATTGAAATCCTGATTTTTTCATTTTTGGGTTATTTTGTCGAAAGATGGGCTATAATCGCATTGTTTTTCGCCTTCGACAACTGAAGACAGAGATTTAAATGAGGATACAATGAAACCATTAAAAAAAATTGCATTAGTCGCAATATTAAGTACTTTTTTGACCGCTTGTATGAGCACGCAACAAATTAACGCAGAAGCTTCTCAAGGTTATATGCAAATGAAGCAACAAAATGCCAAAGCGATTGATACGAACTCTGTGACGGCTCAACGGGTACATAAAATATTTAATAAAATGAAACCTTATGCAGAGCAAGAAAATAAAACAGGCGTGCCATTTCAATGGGAAATTACCGTTTTCCGCACCAATGAGTTAAATGCCTGGGCCATGCCTGGCGGCAAAATGGGCTTCTACACAGGTTTGGTTGAAAAGCTCAATATGAATGATGATGAAATTGCCACTGTAATGGGGCATGAAATGGCTCACGCTTTGCAAGAACACGGAAAGTCTTCGCGTAATGTTGGATTGGTCACGGGCATAGTTGGGCAAATGGCGGATATTGCTGTTGCGGCAACAACAGGTGTCGATACAGGTGGTTTATTAAGCGTTGGAACAGATTTAATTGCAAATAAGCCTTTCTCTCGTAGTCAAGAAACCGAGGCTGATGAAGTAGGGCTAATGTTGATGGCAAAATCAGGTTATAACCCATCATCAGCCCCAAATGTGTGGGTAAAAATGAGCAAAGCCAGCGGTGGCGGCGGTGGCATTTTCTCGACTCACCCTTCAAATGAAGCTCGCCAGAAAAACTTGGAACGTTTAATTCCAGAGGCAATGAAACTTTATAAAGCTGCACACTAATCTATTTTTTGATTATGCTGTCATAAAAACGAGAAGAAGACAAAATGAACCAAGATAACCACAAAACCGAAGATATTATCCGCATTTTCGACGAATGTTTTGCCACAGAATACAATACCCGACTAGAAAAAGGTGGCGATTATCCTATCTATTTGCCTGCATTTTTAGAGGAAGATGGCGTGAAATCAGCACGTCCATATCACGTAATTTTATTCGCCCACGGCTATTACAGCAGTGCCTTGCACGAAATTTCGCATTGGCTTGTAGCAGGTGAAGCGCGCCGCCAATTAGAAGATTTTGGTTATTGGTATGAACCTGATGGTCGCTCGGCAGAACGCCAACGTGAGTTTGAATCGGTGGAAGTGAAACCTCAAGCGATTGAGTGGGTTTTAGCTACCGCGGCAGGCTTCCGCTATTTTGCCAGTGCGGATAACCTTTCAGGCAATCCTGGCGATAATTCAGCCTTCAAAAAAGCGGTCTATAATCAGGTAAAAGTTTACGCAGAGCGAGGCTATTTACCAAAACGTGCGGAAACACTTCGAAAAGCATTGGCAAAATTCTACGGCACACCAGATGTGATTGATTTAGGTATGTTTGATCTTGCAAAAATTTAACAAATTTCATCTATTTCCTCTTGACACAAGTGCTATACTCAAACTGTTCTTAACTTTTAAGGAGGAAATATGAACACAAACAAACCCTTCCCATTGCCAACGGGCTATTTCGGTATCCCGCTTGGCTTGGCTGCACTCTCCCTTGCTTGGACACATCTTGCCCATTTTCCACTGACTGAAACAATCAGCAACATTTTAGGTATTAGCGCTATTATTGTATGGCTTCTGTTTATCGGACTTTACCTGTATAAACTCCGCTATTTTAAACACGAAGTTTTAGAAGAATATCATTGCCCTGTGCGGTTCTCATTTCTGGCATTAATTCCGATTACCACAATGTTGGTCGCAGATATTCTCTATCGCTGGCAACCGCTGTTGGCTGAAGTGATGATCTGGATTGGCACGGTTGGGCAGTTGCTCTTTTCATCCATTCGTATTAGTGAATTGTGGAAAGGCGGTATTTTTGAACAGAAATCAACCCGCCCCCCCTTCTATTTGCCTGCTGTAGCGGCAAACTTTACCAGTGCCAGCTCGCTTGCCTTAATTGGCTATCACGACTTGGGCTATTTGTTTTTCGGGGCAGGTTTAATTGCCTGGATTATTTTCGAACCAGTATTGTTACAACATTTACGCATTTCATCGGTTGAGCCCCCTTTCCGAGCAACAATGGGGATTATCCTCGCGCCTGCTTTTGTTGGAGCATCAGCTTACTTGGCGGTAAATCACGGTGAAATCGACACTTTCGTGAAAATTCTGTGGGGCTATGGCTTCTTGCAACTCTTTTTCTTAATTCGCTTACTACCGTGGATTGCAGAAAAAGGCTTAAACATCGGCTTTTGGGGCTTCTCATTCGGTCTAGCATCTATGGCAAATAGTGCTATTGCGTTTTACCACGCCAATGTGCTCACAGGCGTTGCCATTTTCGCCTTTGTATTTGCGAATTTGATGATTTTAGGCTTGATCGGTTTAACAATTTATAAATTAGCCAAAGGGCAGTTTTGGGTGAAATAGCATCAGCTTACAAGCGGTAAAATTTTGTCCTATATACCAAATTTTTTAACAAATCTTACCGCTTGCTAAATTAAACTAAAGAGCTAAAGTGTCGCTAAAATAATCTGTTCAGGATCGATATGTAGTTGAACTGATTCTCCCACTTTTTCTGAAATAGGCTCTTCTATGATGGCACATAATACAGTGTGACCAATTTTCACAAGAACTTCATTTTGTTCAATTGCTATAATCTCCCCTGTAAAATCATTTACACCTATTCGTTTCAAATTCAGCTTAATCCAAGGAGCTTTAATCAATAACATCACATCTCTGCCAAGCATAAGATCAAGTCGCTTACTACTTTTTTCAGTGATTACTGCACAAATTGGCTCATTTATACCATCAATATTTACATCAACCCAAACTAGTGCATCTTTTTGTTTTAAGCCAGATACCTTGCCAAAAAGCTGATTTCGTGCACTGGTTTGGAGTGATGATTTTGCTGTTGCAAATAACGCATTATCAAGAGGGATGTTTTCTTCATGCAAAATCTCAAAAGCTCTTTTTTGCGTTTGTTGCAATAGATCATAAAGCTGTAATAGGCGATCTGCATAACTCGTTAGTTGTGTTCCGCCACCTTGCTTACCACCTGTACTACGATCTAACAAAGGCTTAGGGCTAATTTTAGTCATTGCATCAATGTTATCCCAAGCAGTTTTATAGCTTACCCCTGCTAATTTTGCAGCTTGGTTAATAGAACCAATCTGTTTAATTTGACGCAATAATTCAATACGTCGAGGATCGGCAAATAGTATGTTGTTTAATTTGATAGTCAGTAGAATTTCAGTATCTAGCATTGTTGAGTTTCCAATAACAAAGGTTAGGTATTATAACTTATCTATTGTCTTAATTTTAACCAAATATTAATAATAAAAAACGATTAAATTTCTGAGATATGTTATAAATTATCTTTTAAAATTTAATCGTTTTATATTAATGCTGATTACAGTAAGACTATTTTAAACCTAACTTATGCTCTAAGTAGTGAATATTCGTTCCACCCTGACGGAAGTTTTCATCTTCCATGATTTTTTCGTGGAGTGGAATATTAGTTTTAATGCCTTCGATAATGGTTTCAGAAAGTGCTTGTTCCATACGACGGATCGCAATATTACGATTTTCAGCGAATGTAATCAATTTACCAATCATCGAATCGTAGTGTGGAGGCACTGCATAGCCTGAATAAATGTGTGAATCCCAACGTACGCCTAAACCACCTGGCACGTGTAAACGTGTGATTTTACCTGGTGATGGTAAGAAGGTGTTTGGATCTTCCGCATTGATACGGCATTCCATCGCATGACCTTTTACTTTGATGTCATCTTGCGTGATAGAAAGCGGTAAACCTGCAGCAACACGAAGTTGCTCTTTCACTAAGTCTACGCCTGTAATCATCTCGGTAACTGGGTGTTCAACCTGTAAACGGGTATTCATTTCGATGAAATAGAATTCGCCATTTTCAAATAAAAATTCGAATGTACCTGCACCGCGGTAGCCGATCTCACGGCACGCATTTGCACAACGCTCTCCAATGAATTTACGTAATTCAGGAGTAATACCTGGTGCTGGAGCTTCTTCAACTACTTTTTGGTGGCGACGTTGCATTGAGCAATCACGCTCTGCAAGATAAACCGCATTGCCGTACGTATCTGCCATTACTTGAATTTCGATGTGGCGTGGATTTTCAAGATATTTTTCCATATACACCATATCGTTATTAAATGCCGCCTTCGCTTCTGCTTTGGTCATTGCGATCGATTCTTCCAAATCTTTTTCTTGGTAAACCACGCGCATACCACGGCCGCCACCGCCACCAGATGCTTTAATAATCACTGGATAGCCGATACGTTTTGCAATCTCTTTATTTTTCGCAGGATCATTACCGATAGGACCATCGGAACCTGGTACGCAAGGCACGCCCGCTTTTTTCATTGCATTGATAGCAGATACTTTGTCGCCCATTAAGCGAATCACATCTGCCGTTGGACCAATAAAGATAAAACCAGAATTTTCAACCTGTTCTGCAAAATCTGCGTTTTCAGATAAGAAACCGTAACCCGGGTGGATCGCATCCGCATCCGTTACCTCAGCAGCAGCGATAATCGCAGGAATGTTTAAGTAGCTTTTTACAGAAGGTGCTGGACCGATACATACGGTTTCATCCGCTAATAATACGTGTTTAAGCTCGCGGTCTGCTGTTGAGTGAACGGCAACGGTTTTAATGCCTAACTCTTTACACGCACGTAAAACGCGTAAAGCAATTTCGCCGCGGTTGGCAATGACAACTTTTTTTAACATTGCTTATTCCTTTTGGGTAATGAAAATGCCCCTCTTAAGAGGGGATTAAATTATTCGATAATTACTAATTTTTGGTCGAATTCAACCGCTTCACCATCATTGACAAGGATTGCTTTTACAACGCCTGCTTTATCAGATTCAATACGGTTCATCATTTTCATTGCTTCAACAATACAAAGTGCATCGCCAACTTTTACTTGTTGCCCTACTTCGATAAATGGTTTCGCTTCTGGGCTTGGGCTACGATAGAAAGTCCCAACCATCGGAGAAAGTACCGCGTGACCTGAAACTTCAGAAGAAACTGGGGCATCTTGAGCTGGAGCAGAAGCTGTTGGTGCAGCTGCAGGTGCAGAAACTGGTGCTTGTTGAGGTGCTGCCACATATTGTACTGCTGCTGGGGCAACCGCTGGCGCCGCACGGCTAATACGTACAGTACCTTCTTCTTCAGAAACCTCTAATTCGGTAATGCCTGATTCTTCTACTAATTCGATTAATTTTTTGATTTTGCGAATATCCATAGTGAAATTCCATTAGGTTAAATAAAATTGACCGCTTATTTTGATCTTCAAGAAGAGTGAACAAACGGATAAAAATACGTGCGTAGATTACCTGATTTTCGTGAATTTTGCGACTAAAATCTGTGAAATTTAGTGGAAATGTCAGGAACTTAGACCACTTGGAGGGAAAATAAAAACACAAAAAGGCGTACCTTTCGATACGCCTTCTCTTGTGAAGCTTTAACTAAGCCATCAATTATTTGATGATTTTAGCAACAACGCCCGCACCTACTGTACGACCACCTTCACGGATCGCGAAACGTAAACCTTCGTCCATCGCAATTGGGTGGATTAATGATACTGTCATTTTGATGTTATCGCCTGGCATTACCATTTCTACGCCTTCTGGTAACTCGATAGTACCAGTTACGTCAGTTGTACGGAAGTAGAATTGTGGACGGTAACCTTTGAAGAATGGAGTGTGACGACCACCTTCTTCTTTTGATAATACGTACACTTCTGATTCGAAGTCTGTGTGTGGTGTAATTGTACCTGGTTTCGCTAATACTTGACCACGTTCGATTTCTTCACGTTTTGTACCACGTAATAATGCACCAACGTTTTCACCCGCACGACCTTCGTCTAATAATTTACGGAACATTTCCACGCCAGTTACAGTTGTTTTCGTAGTGTCTTTGATACCTACGATTTCAACTTCCTCACCCGCTTTGATGATACCACGCTCTACACGGCCTGTTACTACTGTACCACGACCTGAGATTGAGAATACGTCTTCGATTGGTAATAAGAATGGTTTATCAATCGCACGTTCTGGCTCTGGGATGTATGTATCTAAGTGGTTTGCTAATTCAAGAATTTTTTCTTCCCACTCTGCTACGCCGTTTAACGCTTGTAACGCTGAACCGCGTACTACTGGCGTGTCATCACCTGGGAAGTCGTATTGTGAAAGAAGTTCACGCACTTCCATCTCAACTAATTCTAATAATTCTTCATCGTCAACCATATCGCATTTGTTTAAGAATACGATGATGTATGGAACACCTACTTGGCGACCTAATAAGATGTGCTCACGAGTTTGTGGCATAGGACCGTCTGTTGCTGCCACTACTAAGATAGCACCATCCATTTGTGCCGCACCAGTAATCATGTTTTTAACGTAGTCCGCGTGTCCTGGGCAGTCAACGTGTGCGTAGTGACGAGTTGCTGTATCATACTCAACGTGTGAAGTGTTGATGGTGATACCACGTGCTTTTTCTTCTGGCGCATTATCGATTTGGTCGAATGCACGAGCTGCACCACCGAAGTGTTTCGCTAATACAGTTGTGATTGCAGCTGTTAAAGTTGTTTTACCATGGTCAACGTGACCGATTGTACCCACGTTTACATGGGGTTTTGTACGTTCAAATTTTTCTTTAGACACTTTGATAGTTTCCTAAAATATGAGCCATAACCTTATGCTATGGCTCGGGTTGAAATAACGATTTATCTAATTATTTAGATTTACGTGCTTCAATGATTGCATCAGCAACGTTTTTCGGAGCTTCAGCATATTTTAATGGTTCCATTGAGTATGATGCACGACCTTGAGTTTGTGAACGAAGGTCTGTTGCATAACCAAACATTTCTGATAATGGAACTTCAGCATTGATCTTAACAACGAATTCTGTTGCTTCTTGACCATTTACCATTGCACGACGACGGCTTAAGTCACCGATTACATCACCCACGTAGTCTGGTGGAGTTTCCACTTCAACTTTCATGATCGGCTCAAGTAATACTGGGTTTGCTTTTGCAAACGCTGCTTTAAATGCTAATGACGCTGCAAGTTTAAACGCTAACTCAGATGAGTCCACATCGTGGTATGAACCGAAGTGTAAACGTACACCGATATCTTCTACTGGGTAACCTGCTAATGGACCAGATTTAAGTTGTTCTTGGATACCTTTATCAACTGCAGGGATATATTCGCCAGGAATTACACCACCTTTGATTTCATTCACGAATTCGTAACCAGGACCTTCTGGATCTAATGGGTATAAGTCGATCACAACGTGACCATATTGACCGCGACCACCAGATTGTTTTGCGTGTTTACCTTCCACATCATTAACACGAGTGCGGATTGTTTCACGGTAAGATACTTGTGGTTTACCGATATTTGCTTCCACTTTGAACTCACGTTTCATACGGTCAACGATGATGTCCAAGTGTAACTCACCCATACCAGAGATGATAGTTTCGCCAGATTCTTCATCAGTGTGAACACGGAATGAAGGGTCTTCTTGTGCTAAACGACCTAATGCTAAGCCCATTTTTTCTTGGTCAGCTTTAGTTTTTGGTTCTACCGCAACAGAGATTACTGGCTCTGGGAATTCCATACGCTCAAGAATGATTGGTGCGTCTAATGCACATAATGTGTCACCTGTACCAACATCTTTTAAGCCGATTGCTGCAGCGATGTCGCCCGCACGAACTTCTTTGATCTCTTCACGTTTGTTTGCGTGCATCTGTACGATACGACCGAAACGTTCACGTTTTTGTTTAACTGAGTTGTAAACTGTATCACCAGAGTTAATTACACCTGAATACACACGGAAGAAAGTTAAGTTACCTACGAATGGGTCAGTTGCAATTTTGAATGCTAATGATGCAAATGGTTCATCATCGCTTGCATGACGCTCACCTTCAGTTTCGTCTTCGTTAATACCTTTGATTGCTGGGATATCAGTTGGTGCTGGTAAGTAGTCGATTACCGCATCAAGCATTGCTTGAACACCTTTATTTTTGAATGCTGAACCACAGCAAACTGGGATGACTTCACCTGCTAATACACGTTGACGTAATGCAGTTCTGATTTCTTCTTCAGTTAATTCTTCACCAGAGAAGAATTTGTCCATTAACTCTTCAGATGCTTCAGCTGCTGCTTCAACAAGGTTGTTACGCCATTCTTCACACGCTTCTAACATATCCGCTGGGATATCTTCGTATGTGAATGTCATACCTTGGTCAGCTTCGTTCCAGTTGATTGCTTTCATTTTGATTAAGTCAACCACACCTTTGAAGTTTTCTTCTGCACCAATTGGAAGTTGAAGAGGAACTGAGTTACCACCTAAACGAGTTTTAATTTGCTCAACAACACGTAGGAAGTTTGCACCAGTACGGTCCATTTTGTTTACGAACGCAATACGCGGTACAGCATATTTATTCGCTTGACGCCATACAGTTTCTGATTGAGGTTGAACACCACCTACCGCACAGTAAACCATTACCGCACCATCAAGAACACGCATTGAACGTTCTACTTCGATAGTGAAGTCTACGTGCCCTGGAGTATCGATAACGTTGATACGGTGTTGTTGATATTGTTGTGACATACCAGACCAGAATGCTGTTGTTGCAGCAGAAGTGATGGTAATACCACGTTCTTGTTCTTGTTCCATCCAGTCCATGGTTGCAGCACCATCGTGAACTTCACCGATTTTGTGACTTACACCTGTATAGAATAGAATACGCTCAGAGGTAGTTGTTTTACCTGCGTCGATATGAGCACTGATACCGATGTTACGATATCGCTCAATAGGAGTTACACGAGCCATTTTTATTTATTACCTTGTTTGGGGTTTAAATTCTTAATAATGGTAAGGCTTCACCTAAAAAATTCGAGATGAAGCCTAGCAATTTCGTTTTAAAACAACGATTACCAACGGAAGTGTGCAAACGCTTTGTTCGCTTCAGCCATACGGTGAACGTCTTCACGTTTTTTCACTGCTGAGCCTTTGTTGTCAGCTGCATCTGTTAATTCGTTTGCTAAACGTAATGCCATTGATTTGTCACCACGTTTACGAGCTGCTTCAATTACCCAACGCATTGCTAATGCATTACGACGAGTTGGACGAACTTCAACTGGAACTTGGTAAGTTGAACCACCCACACGGCGTGATTTAACTTCAACAGTTGGACGTACATTTTCAAGTGCAGCATCGAAAGCTTCTAAAGCATCTTTACCTGTACGTTGTGCGAGAGTTTCTAAAGCACCGTAAACAATAGCTTCAGCTGTAGATTTTTTACCATCAACCATTAAAACGTTGATGAATTTTGCAAGTAATTCAGAACCGAACTTTGGATCTGGAAGAATTTTGCGAGGTTCAATACGACGACGACGTGGCATTGTAAATACTCCGTTTATATATATTCAGGATATTCCAAAACTCATCTATTGTAGCTAAACATTGTTTTAGCACGATTGACTGGAGTTTATGGTATAAATTTAAAAATTTAGACGTTTGGCCTTACTTAACGGAGATCCATTAAGATTTAGGACGTTTAACGCCGTATTTAGAACGACCTTGTTTACGGTCTTTAACGCCAGCACAGTCTAATGCACCGCGTACAGTGTGGTAACGCACACCTGGTAAGTCTTTAACACGACCACCACGGATTAACACAACACTGTGCTCTTGAAGGTTATGACCTTCACCACCGATGTATGAAGTTACTTCAAAACCGTTAGTTAAACGAATACGGCAAACTTTACGTAATGCAGAGTTTGGTTTTTTAGGTGTAGTAGTGTATACACGAGTACACACGCCACGTTTCTGCGGGCAAGCCTCTAATGCAGGAACGTTGCTTTTTACAACCTTTTTCACACGCGGTTTGCGTACTAATTGGTTGATAGTTGCCATTTAAAAGCTCCAGTTAAAATTATTAAAAATAAAATTAAAAAATCCTTCCCCTATGGAAAGGACGGTAAATTGTAGTGCGATGCTGGCTAAATGTCAAGCATTGTGAGAAGTCTGCGAGCGGTCTATTTTTCTAGTTATTTTGCATTTTCTAACAGGGCAATCACTTTCTTTAACGCTTCAATTTCGCTTTCTTTTGCACTTAATAGTTGCTTTAATTTCTCATTTTCCAGTTAAAGTTTTTCATTCGTGCCGAAATAGTTGCTGTAATTGGAATGGTTGTCAACATTCGTAAATAATACAAATCGTTCGTTATCATCTAATAGCTGAGCCACGTTCACATTAAAAACCTGAGCAATTTGTTTTAATTTTTCTACGCTCACATTAGTTTGCCCACGTTCAATCTTCGCATAGCCTGTCGTGGACATACCTAATTTCTCCGCCACTTCTTCCTGTGTCCATTGGTTCATTTCACGCATAATTTTGATCTTTTCTGATGATTCCATAATCTACCCTATTAGTCATTTTTTAGCTCTCTGAGCGTATCAAATTGCTCTTTGAGTAACTGGATTAAATTTGTACTAAATATAACATAGCAAACCTCTACAGACCAATTTTCATAAGGAAATTAAGATGAAAAAACTTTTATTTGTTTTACTTGCAACTTTTGGGATGGTAGCTTGCTCATCTAAAGTTGGACAATATTCTGTCTTGAGTAATAGCAATGTTGATATTACTCACTCTAAAAATTTTTCAAGAGGAGATAAGGTAAATGGTAGAGATACAACGTTGATTTTCTTTATCTTTCCTCTTGGTAATCCTGATGTAAATACCGCCCTTACTCGTGCAATTGAACAAGACAAATGTGTTGTTGGTCTAACGGATGTTACCGTAACTTATAATAAAGCTTGGTTATTCTCCGTTGGATTAAACGATATTGAAGTAGAAGGTCGTCAGCTCATCGATACTGCTTTGCCTGGCTGTGCAAATCGTCGTTTATAAACTTTAAGGAAGTTAAGATGAAAAAAATTATTCCTGTTCTATTTTCTGTATTTTTACTTTCAGGTTGTTTTGGAATTCATTCATTAGAAGAACCAACACTTGTAAGTACTAGAAATTATGAATTTACTAATAAAAATTTACAACCAGGAAAACAAGTTGTTGTAAATCTAAAAAATTACGGTTATTCTGCATACCAAGAAGCTATTAATGATGCTATATCTCGCAATAGCTGTACTGTTGCACTAATTAACGTTAAATCAAGCAACAACGGAAGAACTATTGAAGACACTGAAGTTATCGATCCAACATTAGGAAACTGTGCTAAATAACCTTACAAAAAAGCGATAACTTTCAGAAGTTATCGCTTTTTTATCAACTACAGCTCATTCTCCAACACCTGCAACACACGATACGGCAAAATGCTTTCCATACCATTGCCCGTTAAATAATGCTGATTTTTGCCGTAAGCCCCAATCAATTTCGGATCGGTTGCACCATATAAAATCACATTTGGCTTATCTAAGGCGGCAGTGAGGTGGCTTAATCCCGTATCCACTGAAACTACCACTTTTGCATTGGCGATCTCTTGTGCCAGCTCTGCTAGCGTTAATTTAGGCAAGACTACCACATCAGCCGAGACTTTCGCTAACCGCTCGGCACGTGCTTTTTCTTCCGCATTTCCCCAAGGCAAATGCACGCTCAAGCCTTGCATAGTCACTGAACGGATTAACTCTTCCCAATATGCTTCTTTCCAATGCTTGTCTGCTCGTGTGGTTGCGTGAATTGCCACCATATAAGCGGTCGGACTTTTCGGCTGTTTCATAAAATGAGAGGCAATGCCGTAATCGCCAATAGTTTGCGGTAATGCATAGCCTAAGGCTTCGGCAAAGAGTTGGCGAATACGCTCCACGGCATGCTGTTGATACGCAATCGAAAGGGTTTTGTCGTAAAACCAGCTACTCAACCCTTCACGGACGGAATGTTTATCGTAACCATATTTCGTGCCTCGCGCCTGTTTGGTCACCAACACCGCACTTTTAATCAAGCCTTGGGCATCAATCACAGCATCATATTCTTCTGTTCGAAGTGCTTTCACATAGGATTGCCATTCTTGCCACGTTTGGCGATTCAGCAAATTTTTCCGCCAACGGCGAATGGCAACGGGAATGACCCGATTAACCGCTGAATGCCAGCAGGGAATTTCCGCAAATGCCTCTTCCACTACCCAATCAAATTGAATATTCGGAATCGCTTTCTGGGCATCGGTCAGGGCGGGCAAGGTGTGAATCACATCTCCCATGGAAGAGGTTTTAACGATGAGAACTTTCATTATTGTTATTTTGCAAGCGGTTAAAAATTGCAAAACATTTGCAAAATTAGACCGCTATGCTCACTATTTTTTATTATCTAAAAGTATATTGGCAATTGTTGCACCACCAGGTACGATTGAGCCCGCAACCTCTGAAACCACATCTTTTAAGAGTGATTTCATTTTCTCCTGATTCGCCTTTTGGCTAAACCAAGAAGTACCGTTATCAATCACTTTTCCTGTTAAACCATCGACTTCAATAATTGCAGTTCTATTATCTTTTTTATGACGATACTCGAAAGCAAACACAGGGCGGAAGTAAATTTCTAAGCATTCAATCACCGTTTTTTCATCTAAAGTTGGGGCATTGATAATCGTTGTTTCTAACAACTTCTGACGAGCACGTTGCATTAACCCAGATTGCAGTAAGCTAGGCTCAATTACTTCTGACTCTAAAGGTTTACTTCTATATTTCGGCTCTTTCAGATATGCTTGGAGTAAAGACTCATTAACATGCGAACGCTCCATACCGTCAATTACACTAGAAAAAACGATATCTCGCTGGCAAATTTCCTTAACATTAAACGAGATATAACTAGTTTGAATGTTCATATTCTGCGGGGTATTTACTTTAATTTCTTCGCTTGCATCTTCAATCAGCACAGATTTCGCATCTGGATTTTCAACATTTGTGCGATAGTTTTGCACCAATTCATAATTGATAATACGCTTCACTTCAATTTTCCAGAAAGGTTCTAATCGACGTTCGGAACGAATAAGTTCAATATCTTCATCTTTATTTAAAAGTTTAGAACTTTTTACAGCTAATGATTTAAGTGATGCGACTTTCGCCAAGCCTGATAATGTACTTGAGAATGCACTATTTTTATGCTGTTCTGCCGCATCTTTGGCTAAATGCTCTGGATAGAAGTCCTCAAATTCATAAGCAGGCACTTCAACGTGTTCTAGACTTAATACTTCGTTCATTATGTTCTCCCAAAAGATAAACGTTGCAAATTATCGGTAAACTCCAATCGCTTGATATCTACGGATTGAGTTTTTGTAATAACTTTTCCATCACCATCTCAGGCTGAATATCAATCAAACTTTGATGATACCCTTCTGCTGCTTCACCTTTGCGGATTTTAATCAAGCCACCTTCAATGAGCCGAATGACTTCGGCATTCGAAGAAAGAGGTGGAGTATAAGCAGGACTAGTTGGTCCATACAACGCAATCAACGGCTTGTTCAAGGCGGCGGCAATGTGCATTAAGCCGCTATCGTTGCTGACCACCGCGGCACAATCGGCAATTAAATCTACCGCTTGATTGAGATCGGTTAAACCCGCCAAATTCAAGCAATAAGACTGTAAGTTTTCAGGTAAACTTTGACGAATTTGCTCACCAGCTTCTTGATCTTTTTTCGAACCGAATAACTGAACGGAATAACCTTTTTCAATCAGCATTTCCGCCAATTTTGCATAGTGATAATGTGGCCAACGTTTTGCGGGTCCAAACTCTGCTCCTGGGCAAAAACCAATCGTATGGCGATTTTCCGCTTGGTTTAGCAACTGTGAGAATTTTGCTTTTGTTGCCTCAATTTCGACCGCTTGTGTTTGCAAATAAGGATAAAGCAACGGTAAATTCTGCGCCGTTGGCACTTGCCCCTTTTCAAAGGCTAACGCTATATAGCGTTGCACCATCATAGGGTAATCATTTTTATTGGCACGCAAATCATTCAGCAGGAAATAGCGACTTTCCCCTTTCCAGCCTCGACGCACGGGAATTTTGGCAAACAATGGAATAAAGGCAGATTTCAGCGAATTAGGCAACACAATCGCCATATCATATTGATTACGAAGCAATTTCCCCAGTTGGAAACGTTCGCCCAAACAAAAAGCACCATGCCCAATCGGCATAGAAATCGCTTTACGTACTTCTGGCATTCTTGCCAACAATTGACGACACCAATCAGGTGCCATTACATCAATTTGGCAATCTGGATATTGCACCTTGAGTTGCTGATAAAGGGCGTGCGACATCATCATATCGCCCACCCACGAAGGACCAATCACTAAAATATTCATTTTTTCTCTTAAATTTAACCGCTTATTTAATGCTTAACGTTGCTTAATGCACTCTTTCGCAAGGACTTTTTTGTTATTATCATAGAGCTCCGCCACCCCAGAACGCATTTCCCACCATACCCAACGAATATTGCTATATTTCTTGCCGTTTTTTGTGACTGTTGGCGAAAGAGTATGGGTCGCGTCCATAAAGGTAACGCTAATACTGTTCTTTTTACCTTTAGTTTTCAATATGCGAACTTCTTTATCATCTTGACACAAATAAAGGTTCATCGCTTGGTTTTTAACCACACTACGTTGAGCAATTTCTTTAACTTGCTCCGCATTGTCACTATTCGTTTGCTGAACTTGCTGCACCTGCTCAACAGGCGAAACAGCAACTTTTGTGCAACCCGAAATTAGCAATAATGTCGATACCAATAGGCTAATATTAAGCTTTAAAGACATATTTTTCCCTTTTATAACAAAAGAGCAACGTGTTGGCGTTGCTCTTTAACATTATTATTTAAAGCGATAAGTGCCATCTGCTTGGCGAGTAAATTTACCGCCTGAACCGATAGTCATTTCTACCACACGGTTATTTTTATCTAAACGCACAGTTACCTTTTCATTTACTTTTAAACTGCTCACTTTGTTATTCACTTTACTCATTGCATTCACATCAGAAATATTGAGCTGATTATCACGGAATACTTGCATTAATGAGACGCCTTTAGGCACGCTTAATGTTTTGCTCGCCATAACCACATTTTGACTTTTTGCAGCTTCTGTTTTTGCTGCTAATGAAGGAGCTAGTGTGGCTTTATCTACAACTGGCTTACCCGTTTCAACATTTTTTACTAAACGATCTAACTGAGCATTTTGTGATTTCTTAGTATCAAACTCTGCTTTCGTTACCGCCTTAACCTTTGGTTGAGCATTTACTTGTTTATTATTTGCATGATGAGATGCTTTTAATTTCTCAACTTTTGGTTGAACAACTTGAGCTGTTGATGTTTCAGGTTGATATACTACACCGCCTTGAGTCGCAGGTTTTTCAGTGACAACCGTCATTGGTTGAGACTGACTTGCTTGTAATGTAGCTTGTGGTTGAGCAAGTTCATTTGCCACAGGTTGAACAGGCTGCGGCTCTGCTGTTTTCTCTACTGGAGAAACGACTTGTTGAGCTGGCTGCTGTGTTTGTTGTTCTAACTGAGCTTGTTGCTGATTTTGTTGTTGAGCTAAAGCTTCTTGCTGTGCTTGAGCTTGGGCTTTTGCCTCAGCCTCTTGACGTTGAGCTTCTGCCTCATCTACAGGGCGGAATTCAATAGGTAAACTACCGCTCTGTTGAGATTGTAATTCTTCAACAGTCTCTGGTGTACTTGGTTTTAGCCAGAAGAAAATTGCCCCTAAAACTACAGCCAATAAAGCAACGATACCTAAACGGCGATGTTTTGATGACTTCTCTTTCGCAGAATTTTCTGATGTTACTTTTTCTATTGAAGCGGTTGGGATAACGCGCTCTGCCGCATTAATTGCAACTTTTGCTGTTTCTTTTGCAACAGACTTAACTTCTTCAGTTTTTTCTTCGGTTTGTTCGTTTGCTGTTTGACTAGCCTGAGCAGTTTTGATTTCTACATTTTTATCTTCTGTAGTAAATGCTAAGCCTGCTGGTTTTACTGCTTCTCCGCCATCCATTTTAGGTAATTCTGATTTTACAGAGCTTGATGGTTTAATGACAGGTGTAAATGTATGCCCTGGCGATTGCGTTGTATGTAATGAAGGTGCGATGCTTTTTGTATTATTTTCCCCAAAAGTTGGCTCTTTGCGTTCGTTCTGATTCATATCAAATTCCATAAATTAAAAATAAAAATTTTTGCTATTTTAAAGGATTTCTAGCTTATCAGCACGATTTTTCAAAAAATTTTCACATTTCTTTTCATTTAATCAAGCAATTTGCTCTATTTTGCAAATTTCTCGCAAAAATCAACCGCTTTACTCTATTTTTTCGAGCACGCTCGAAAAATTCATTTTTGCTCGTTGCAGGCTTTTTCAACCCTCTGTATCTTTCCTTCGGTTCATTTTTCTGACCATTTTATCTACAAGAGGACTTTATGAAAAAAATCAACACTTTTGCAACATCTCTCATGATTGGCTTATTCTCAACTGCAGTATTTGCCAATGAAGTCACAACACAGCCAGCAGTGCAACCTGTTCAAACCACCGTTGTAACCGCACCTGCTGCCTCTACAGCACCTGTTAGTATTCAACAAGTTGCTGTCGATCCGAATGCCGTCAACATTAACACTGCATCAGCAGCAGAAATTCAAGACAAACTGGTTGGCATCGGAGCGAAAAAAGCCCAAGCTATTGTTGACTACCGCACGAAAAACGGTGCTTTCCTAAGCATTGAGCAATTAAAAGAAGTTTCAGGCATTGGTGCTGCGACAGTTGAGAAAAACCGCTCACGTATCGTTTTATAAGCATTTCTCGGATTTGTTGAACCGAGCAGAATTGGGTGGGTTGTGTCTATGAGGATTAAAGAGGGCTCAACTCACGTTCGGTTCAACAACCTTTTACATATTTGGTCTCAACCGCTTTTCTGTTATAATCGCCCATTTTCAAAACAACAGAAAGGATAATGTTATGGCACTTAAAGCCTATCCAACCCCAACTTACTGGCAACGCATAAAGATTGCCTGTCACTATCTTTTACCTCAACTTTCCATTACCCGTGCAGCAGGCTGGCTTGCTCAACAAAAATGGGGATCAGTGACTCATTTCATCATCAAACTATTTGCCAAACAATATCACGTAAATTTAAGTGAAGCGGAAAAAACAGCACCTTCAGATTACGCCACCTTTAACGAGTTTTTTATCCGCCCATTAAAAGCGGGGGCTCGCCCTATCGTAGAAGGCGAAAATACCATTGCTTTACCTGCGGATGGCCGTGTAAGTGAATATGGTAGCATCGTAGAAAATCAACTTATTCAAGCAAAAGGACATTTCTTCACGCTTGAAACCTTGCTTGCCAGAGATCTGGAAATGGCAGAAAAATTCAAAAATGGCAATTTTATTACCACTTATTTATCGCCAAGCGATTACCACAGAGTGCATATGCCGTGTGATGCTGTGCTCAAAAAAATGATTTACGTGCCAGGTGAGTTATTCTCTGTAAATCCATTTTTAGCAGAACACGTGCCAAATTTATTTGCTCGCAATGAACGTGTGATTTGTGAATTTGAAACCGCATTTGGACCAATGGTACAGATTTTAGTTGGTGCGACTATCACAGCAAGTATGAGCACCGTTTGGGCAGGCATTATTAACCCACCTCGTCCAAATGAGGTGGTGGAATATCACTATGAAACCGAAGGCGAAAAAGCTATCAGCTTGAAAAAAGGCGAAGAAATGGGCGCATTCCGCTTAGGTTCAACCGTGATCAATCTTTTTCCTCAAAATATGATGACTTTTGCGGAAGGAATCCAAACTGGCAGCAAAACCAGAATGGGCGAATTATTAGGAAATTTTAATAAATAGATATTAAAGGGCGTGTTAATCTAATTAAACACGCCCTTAAAATTATCTCAACTGAAACAATAAAAACTCCATTTCACTGGCTGCTTACAATTCAAACATTACTTTCATTTATTTTGCGATCTTGCTCGAAAATTTGGCAATTGCCTTTTGCCTCTTTGCCTTATCTTTTTTATTCTCTCAACGATTTAATCAGTAGAGGATAATATGGATAAAACATTAATGCCACGCGAGAAATTGTTGCAACAAGGCGTGGAAGCATTGAGCGATCAAGAGTTATTGGCAATTTTCTTACGCACGGGGATTCGTGGCATTCCCGTAATGCAACTTTCGGAAAATGTACTCAAAACCTTTGGCAGTTTACGCGGATTATTAACCGCTTCGGTCGAAGATTTCTGTAAAGTCAAAGGCTTAGGAAAAACACAATATATTCAACTACAAGCCACAAAAGAGATGACCAAGCGTTATCTTTCACAACAGATGGAGGCAAACGAAACCATCAGTGAGCCATATATGGCGATTATGTATTTCCAATCGGAGCTTGAGCATTGGGAGCGTGAAGTGTTTATGGTGATCTTTTTAGATAATCAAAACCGGTTGATTCGCACCGAAAAAATGTTTTTTGGCACGATAAATCAAGCCAGTGTGCATCCACGAGAAGTGATAAAAGCAGCGCTAAAATGCAATGCAGCAGCGATTATCATCGCGCATAACCATCCTTCAGGCGAGTGCACACCAAGCGATGCCGACCGCCATCTAACCAGACGTATTGAACTGGCGTGCGATTTGGTCGATATTCGATTTGTCGATCATATTATCGTGGGAAAAGGAGATTACTTCTCTTTTGAAGAAGAAAAACTCCAAATTTCATAAGAAAATTATTCGGCTTATGGCGTACAGATTTCTGCTCAACGAATTGGAGCTAATTGAACCTGCACTTTATTTAGATCAAGCGGTCGGTTCTGCCCAAGATTTTGCGAAAGTGTTAAAATCCTGCATTTATGATATAAATCAAGGTAAATAGATGAAGGTTGTGGATAATTGATACCATCTATTTTCTTTCGTAGGGGTATGTTTCACACGCCTGATATACCAATGATGTAAAAGAGTGTGTGCAACACGCCCCCATACCCGAACAACTCAGTTGTGACGATATTTTATTATTTCGAGTGATTTCTCTATGAAAATGCGATTTTCTTCCCTATTTTCCTCGCTCATTTTGAGCTTGTCATTTGCAATATTTTCCCCAAATTCAACCGCTTCCCCTTATTCTTACACGCCAGAAAGTCTGCCGTTGTATGCAGATGAAGCCCTTTCCAAACCCATTGGCGAACTAGAAGCAGGCGTACCTGTAAAATTAGTACAAACCACGCAAAATGCCGATCAGCTTGAGCTTGAAATGTGGCGGAAAACCAAAGGATTTGGGCGAATTTGGTATAACCAATTTGCAAAACATATTACCGATGCGGTATTTGATAAAACCTTCACTCAAAACGCTTCCAATTTTGAGGTGTTAGAGAACAAAGAAGATCCACTCACAGGCTTAGTTTGGCAGAAAGTCAAAACAAAAGTTTGGGTGAAAAAATCGGAACTTAGCCAAAATCTCACCGCATTCTGGGCGAATGCAGAAAGCACTTTCAAAACTGAATGCAGCGTTTGCCACAAACAGCGCGATCCGAAAATGCACGATGCGAATGAGTGGGTGGCAGTGTTTAATGGCATGGTCGGCTTTACCGATATGGATAAACAGCAACAAAAACAAGTGCTTCGTTATTTACAATTACACGCCGCTGATGCGTCAAAATAGGAATTTGTATGTCTTCTCTTGAATTTTCACGTCGCCAATTTTTACAAAAAATGTCGCTGATGACCGCAACGCTTGCGATGCCCTCTTTCCTTGTTCCGCGTGAAGCGAAAGCAAATAGCACAAGCACACCCGATGAATGGAAAGTCACAGGCTGCCAATGGGGAGCGGTACGTGCCAAAGTGATCAATGGCAAATTGGCTGAAATCAAACCTTTTGAATTTGACAAACACCCAACCGAAATGATCCAAGGCATCAAAGGTATTTTGTATGGCGAATCTCGCGTGCGTTATCCGATGGTACGATTAGATTGGCTCAAAAATCGTGAAAAAAGCGACCGCTTGCAACGTGGCGACAACCGCTTTGTTCGCGTCAGTTGGGATGAAGCACTCGATCTTTTCTATCAAGAACTGGAACGCATCCAGCAAAATTACGGCCCTTGGGCACTTCACACTGCCAATGTCGGCTGGCGTTCTTCGGGGCAATTCCACAGCTGCGGTAACCATATGATCCGTGCCATTGCGATGCACGGGCATAGTGTTGGTACAGTGGGCGATTACTCCACAGGTGCAGGGCAAACCATTCTGCCGTATGTGCTGGGTTCAACCGAGGTTTACTCGCAAGGCACATCATGGGAGATCATTTTAAAAGAGACCGAAAACCTGATCTTCTGGGCGAACGATCCAATCAAAAATTTACAAGTGGGCTGGAACTGCGAAACGCACGAGGCTTATGCCTATTTTGAGCAGCTAAAAGAGAAAGTGAAGAACAACGCGATCAACGTGGTGTGTGTTGATCCTGTGAAAAGCAAAACGCAAAATTATTTGGGCTGCGACCATTTTTACGTAAACCCACAAGCGGATATGCCGTTTATGTTGGCAATCGCCCATACACTTTACACTGAGAATTTATACGATAAAGCTTTCCTTGATATTTACACCCTTGGTTTTGAGAAATTCGTGCCTTATTTGCTGGGCGAGACCGAAGATAAAATCGCTAAAACGCCAGAGTGGGCTGCACCAATTTGTGGCGTTTCTGCCGAGAAAATCCGCGAATTTGCACGGATGTTGGCAGGAAAACGCACCCAACTGATTTTTGGCTGGGCAATCCAACGTCAACAACACGGTGAGCAACCTTATTGGATGGGGGCAGTATTAGCCGCGATGCTCGGGCAAATTGGCTTAGCAGGTGGAGGCATTAGCTACGCACACCATTACAGCTCGGTGGGCGTTTCAAGCTCTGGGGCTTCAATGCCAGGTTCCTTTCCATCGAATTTAGATGAAGGGCAAACACCGAAATACAACAACAAAGATTACCAAGGTTATAGCGAAGTCATCCCTGTGGCTCGTACCACCGATGCATTACTTCACGCGGGCGAAACCATTGATTACAACGGCAAAAAAATCACCTACGCCCCGTATAAAATGGCAATTTTTTCAGGCTGTAACCAGTGGAGCCGCCAATCGCAATTGAACAAAATGAAGCAAGCCTTCCAAAAATTGGAAACCGTGGTTTCGCTTAATTACAGCTGGACAGCAACTTGCCGTTTCTCCGACATAGTGCTACCTGCTTGCACGCCATTTGAACGTAACGACATCGACGCCTATGGCTCTTACAGCAACCGTGGGGTATTAGCGATGCACAAATTGGTTGAGCCGATGTATGAAGCCCGCTCCGATTTTGAGATCTTTAAAGGCTTATGCGAACGCTTTGGCAAAGCGGAAGAATATTGCCGCGGAATGGACGAAATGGAATGGGTGGAACGCCTCTACCGTGATTGTCGCAACGCCAACCGTGGCAAGTTTGAAATGCCACCGTTCGAGGAGTTTTGGAAAACAGGCTACGTGCTTTTCCCAGAGGGCAAACCTTGGGTGCGCCACGCTGATTTCCGCGAAGATCCTGAATTGCACGCCCTTGGCACGCCATCAGGCTTTATCGAAATTTACAGCCAAAAAATCGCCAGCTATGGCTATGCCGATTGCAAAGGGCATCCAATGTGGTTCGAAAAAGCCGAACGCTCACACGGCGGACCAAACTCAGAACGCTACCCGTTCTGGATGCAATCAGTTCACCCCGACAAACGCTTGCATTCTCAGCTGTGCGAAGCGAAAAACTTACGTGATACATACAGCGTAAAAGGGCGTGAACCGTTCTATATGAACCCGCAAGATGCGGCGAAACTTGGTATTCAAGACGGTGATTTAGTGCGTGTTTACAATGAACGCGGGCAAGTGTTAGTAGGGGCAGTATTATCGGATAACTTCCCAACAGGTGTGGTGCGTTTGCAAGAAGGAGCGTGGTTCTCACCACTTGATGAAAAAGTTGGCTCAATTGACACCTACGGCTGCCCAAATACCTTAACGTTAGACATTGGTGCATCTAAACTCTCGCAAGCAACTTGTGTCAGCACTTGCTTAGTCAATGTGGAAAAATGGCAAGGCGAAGCTCCTGAGCCGAACGGCTTTAGCGGCCCGAAAATAGTGGAGCGAGCGTAATGTTCCAAAAAGAAGAGTACCAATTTATCTATCGCTGGTTTAGCAATATACTCGGACGGGAACTTACCGATGCACAATTGCAAAGCTTACAAGCGGGCGAATTTACCCCGTTTTTTGCCTTTTTGAAAGAAGCGGGTTTTGCTGCTGAAATCGCACAGCTTGAAATTGCACTTACCAGCTTGCAGCTCCACCCACACGCCCGTTTAGAACTTGCGGCAGATTTTGCCGAATGCTTTTTGCTAGAGGGAAAAATCAGTGCAATGCCTTATGCTTCCGCTTATTTAGCAGGCGAGGAACTGACGCAAAACTTGCAAAAAATGGATGATTATTTAACAGAGTTTAGCTTGCAAACCAACCGCCAAGTGAATGAACCGAGCGATCATCTTTGCGTCTATTTGGAAATTTTGCTTAAGCTTGTTGAGCAAAAAACACTTGCTGAACAACGTCAATTTATCCGCGAACAGCTGCAAACGTGGCTGCCGAAGATGACAGAAAAATTGGCAAAAATTCCCCTTCAAAATCAGTTTTACCCAGCACTATTTTCGTTGCTGTGTAAGATTTTGGCATTGCACGCAACGGAAAGCTAGAAAAGCACCAAGCGGTCAATTTTTTGCAAAATCTTGCGAAGAATTGACCGCTTGTTGATCTGCACCCCAAAACCTGGACACCTAATTTGAGGTGCAGATTATGTCCTACTCTTATCAATTTCGTTTGAAAATTATCAAACTTGTCACCGAACAGGATTATGGTATCCGTGAGGTGGCTAAACTTCATCAAATTTCCCACGCTCTCGTCATTTATTGGCTAAAAGCATTTCGGGAAAGAGGGCCTGATGGCGTAAAATCGCCTTATACAAACCTTCAAACACCGAAAATAGTGAAGCCAAAGATGAAAAAGAAAGATATTGAAATTCCAGAAACCACAGACTTTTCACCTAAAGCGTTTAAAAAGCTGCAACGAGAGCTCGCCTTGGCTCGTACGGAGATTGCTTATCTAGTTGATGGATTTGGCTAACCGAGAAATTATTGCCTATAACTTTACGACACGCCTGAAGTTTTCATTGGTAAAAAAGAGGTTAGAACAAGGGCTTAGTCGGCTTAAACCGACAGAATGCCCGATTATTCATAGCGACCAAGGTATATTGTATGGCTCGGCGGAATGGGTAAAGATGTTGGAGGGTAAAGCGGTGCAAAGTATGAGTCGCCGAGGAAATTGCTACGATAATGCGGTGATTGAAAGCTTTTTTGCAATATTAAAATCAGAGTATTTTTACTCTCGGACTTATCATTAAATTGCTGAATTACAGGCTGAAATTGAAGAATATTTAGTGTATTACAACCAAAAACGCATTAAACTTGCTTTCAAAGGATTGAGCCCAGTGCAATACCGAGCTCAATATTTAAGTTAACTAACCTGTCCAACTTTTTGGGGGCAGATCAAAGTTCCGTTTGCCCTTGTTTTAAGGACAGATTACTAAATACAATCATTGTTTAAATATATCTTTATTTACATCTATTTGGTTACATTTTACTCAAAATATAAAAAAAAACACAAGCAAGATCACAAAACAGATAATTTTATTAATATTTTAATTTTAACATATCATATAATCTCGAACCAATTATACATGTAACCTAACATTATCATCCAAGGAGGATATTTTGAAAAAACGTACTACTTTAACTACTGCAAAAAGTTCAGTAGCCTTATTACTCTTTACATTGCCTTTATCTTCTAACCTTGCCTATTCTGCCCCGTCCACAACGGGTGAAGGGAATATTGTCACCGGAGATCATGGCGTTGCAACTGGCTATAACAATGCTGTAACAGCTAAATATGGTTTAGCACAAGGTAATGATTCTGTTGCAACAGGTGGCAATATTTCTCGCAAAGAATTTGATGAAAAATTAAACGAAGAAAAGCAAACGATTGCCAACAAAAGCAAAGCAGAAAATGAACTTTCCGATATAAACAAAAAAATTGAAGTCAGCAATAAAACTGCTGAAGATCTGAACAAAAGAATTAATGAAATAACAGATTTAATCAAACAATCTAACGATAAAAAAAATCAAGTTGTTACTTCGCTGAATAATGATTTGGCTAATAAACAAAAAGAATTAGCCAAATTAGACAAAGAGCGGGAAGAGGCTAAAGAATACGCTAGTCATTATCCTTCAATCTATTCAGAGGATGAAAATGTTTCGATAAAATTCCTAGAACAACTTAAAAAACTTGATTGGAATAAACTTTCAGATAATTCTGCAGGAACAACAGGAGTACAAAAACTAGCAAAAGACCTAAAAGAGCGAGTTGAGGCTGATTACCCTAATGTTTCTGAAATTAAAAAATTTGGTATAGATAAATATGAAGTTATAGTTAATGGATATGATAACGCTAGAGGATCATTTGAATATAACAAAGAAAATATAGAAGATATGATTAGATCTAGAAACGAACAATACTTATTTTCCCACGGGGCTGGAAGAGATCTAAGTTCATACGCTTCTGATTATGATGGTATTACAGATTTACTAAAAAATGTAACTTCTGTAGATCCTGTAAAAATTACAAGCATCGATAACATACCAAGCCGAATTACAGATGACTTTTTTTCATCCCAAAAACAAGAGCGTTATGTGCAATTTTCTACCCTACTGAAAATGATAAGTGAAAATAATGTCATAAGTGATTTAAGTAAAGCTTATAAGCTTAATAAAATACATGATGATAATTATTACAAACCAAATTACGTAGCGAATACTGTATTTTATCTTCCACCAATAAAAGCTAGTGATGATCAAATAAATCACAGTAATTTTTTATTAACTAGACACCATTATAATCCAAGTGATTTTGATGACATGAACTACGGTGATGATAATCATAAAGTCGAGCATCGATTTGACGATGAAGCAAAGAAAGCAGAGTATTATCTTTACTATGGTCAAACGCAAAGATTTTTTGATGAATTTTTTGACGGAGTAAAAACTAACACCCCTCAGGATGTGGAGCGTCTAAGAGAATGGGTAAATACATTTTATAATGACTTTGATAATCTAATTGATCGTGAAGCACCTGAGGAAAAATGGCTTTTTGATAAAAATGATTTTCTTCGTCAACTTAAAGATGTAGAAAGTTTTGCGAAGAAAATTTCAGACTATATAGCTGTTTATGACGAGGCGAACAAATCTCCTACTCCAGAAAATAGAGCGAAACGAAACAGTTTATATGAAGAAATCTCTAAACTAAAAAACGATTCTAAAAATTATTATGAAAATATTGAATTTAAATTTAAGGAATCAACCAAAGATTTATGGAATGACTATGCTAAAAAGACAGCAACAGAATTAACTGATTGGGCTAAAAAATTGAAACTTTATGACCCATACAATGAAGTTGTTAAGGGAATAACAGAGGAATCTGAAAAAGCCCAAAATGCCTTAAATGAAGCTAAAATAAAATTTGAGGATAAGGAACGGGAAATTAAGGATCTCAAATCTCAAATTGACAAACTACAATCAGCTTCAGATTCAAATAATTCAAATGAATTAAAACAAAAACAAGAAGAACTTGCAAAAAAACAAGTAGAAAAAGAAGAGTTTGAAAAAGAGCGAGCAAAAAAGGAAAAAGCATTAAAAGAGTTAGAGGAAAAACTAACACGTCATTTTTCTAACATTGGTGAAAACTCAATTGCTGCAGGGAAAGAATCCTTTGCGAGCGGTACAAACTCAATTGCTATCGGTACAAAAAATGAGGTAACTGGTAATAATTCTGTAGCGATTGGTGCGGGAAATAAAGTTGCATCACATAATGTGATGGTGTTAGGCAATAATGTCACTGTTGATGCGGGGTTTGATGGTGCTGTGGTATTAGGTAATGAATCTGCGCCAAGTAAGCCAATGCCAGTAGAAAGCATCACTATTCAGGGCACAACTTATCGATTTGCTGGTACAAATCCAACATCAACTGTCAGCGTAGGTGCAGAAGGTAAAGAGCGTCAAATTACTCACGTTGCAGCAGGCCGCATTACCAGTACATCAACGGATGCGATTAACGGTTCTCAACTTTATTCTGTTGTCGAGGCTATTAATCAAAAAGTTACCCAACATAATAAAATGCTGAAAGCTGGGATTGCGGGTTCAGCTGCAATAGCTGGATTACCACAAGTACGAGGTAATGGTAAGTCTATGATTTCTGCGGGTGCAGGAAACTTCAAAGGACAAAATGCTATCGCAGTGGGATATAGCCGCTCAAGTGACAACGGTAAAGTATTATTCCGCCTAAGTGGAAGCACAAATACCCAAGGTGATGTGGTAAGCTCCGTTGGCGTAGGCTACGAATGGTAAGCTAAGAAACACAAAAGTGCGGTGAAATTTCACCGCACTTTTTTCATCAAATCAATTTTATTTAAAACACATTAATAAGCTGTATCAATTGGTAATTCTGCTCGACACCAGCCATCAAATTCACCAATAATACTAAACACATTTTCATAGCCTTGTTCCACTAGAAAGGTTGCTACATTTTTACTGCTCACGCCATGATAGCAATTCACAATAATGGGGGAGTCGAAATCGACTAACTCTTCAAATTGCAAAAAACTTTGATTCGTTAAATGAAAGGCACCTTTAGGAGGTGAGTGGGTAAAGCGGGTATCATCACGAATATCAGCTAACACTGCCCCTTGTTGAACCATTTCCCAAGCTTGTTGTGGCGTGGCATTGGGGCTATGATGAGGTTTACGAGATAACTCGGTTAAGCCCTCAAAGCCAAGCTGTTCGTGGCGTTTAATCCATTTATCTGCCGTTGGACGGCTAATATTAAACTTCTGACACAGTTCAGTTTTAGTATAGCGTTGGCTTAGCCACGCTTTTAAGAAAAGTACACGCTGTTGCATCGCATCGGTCTCTATCCAAGGCATCATCAATCTCCAGTGGATTTGGTATTTTGATGATAAGTTTACGGGAAAAATGTAAACGATGTCCTCGGGTTAGAATGTAAATGATGTTATCAGGTTGTACCCTCCCCAACCCCTCTTTTCTAAAGAGGGGGATCTTGAGTGTTATTCATTTGTCATCGGGCGAACCATTGATTCAATATATTCAATTTCTGCTTGCGTTAATGGATATTTTTCATAGAGTTCTTTGTCTGTCCATGGTTTAGAGAAGTCTTGTATTGGAACAAGTTCATAGACTTTTTTAGTGGTATGTTGGGTATTTTTCTTGAGCGTAAGCATAAAATGGAAAAAACGTGTATTAATGTAACTCATCACATTTTCACAAGTTTGTTTATCTTCAAATGGTCCTATAACAAGATAAGTTTCTGTACAAGCTGTATTGGGTTCGGCATAAATCGGTTTTACCCAGTCGGTTTTACTATCTCCAGAGCCAATTGCCTTTGGTACAAATAATTTATATTGATCAATAAGTTGTTTATTTGTAGGGATTTCTTCTCGTTTTACGTAAGAAATACTTTTATTTTGACAAAGTGTAACGTTATTAGATTTATCACTATAAGGTTCTTTTTTTCTTAATTTGCATCATTATGGAAAAGCAATTGGTGTGCACGCGTTTGGTCATTGGCTAAGAGGCGAGCGTATGCCTACTGCTAAACATCTAAAAACTCTTGCTGAATGGCTTGAAATTGATATTCACGAATTGGTTTCAGATGAAAAAGCCTACCAAGTTGCCAAATTAGAGAAGAAAAAAGAATCAAACAAGCATATTTGGGAAAGTGCGGCAAGTTATCAAGATCAGACGCTTTTTCAGATTTTCTTAAACTTACCGCAGGAGCAGAAAAAGGTAGTACGGGAAGTAATTATGGCAATGGATAAGGCATATCACCTCACGAAAAAATAGGCAATTTTGAGAGAAGGGCTTGAATAAGCAAAGCAAAACAAGTATAATTGCGAACCTTTATTATAGTCTTTGGTCGGGTTTATACCTGACGAGGTAGTGAGTACGCTGTGTTGAGTCAGCACTCATCACCCGAACCATACAAACTTACTTAAGTAATTGGAGAATTAAAATGTCAAGAGTTTGCCAAGTAACCGGCAAGCGTCCAGCAGTTGGTAACAACCGCTCACACGCATTAAACGCGACTCGTCGTCGTTTTTTACCTAACCTTCACACTCACCGTTTCTGGGTTGAGTCTGAAAACCGTTTCGTAACTTTACGCTTAACAGCGAAAGGTATGCGTATTATTGATAAAAAAGGCATTGATGCAGTATTAGCTGAAATCCGTGCTCGTGGCGAAAAAATCTAAGGAGCTAACCAATGGCAGCTAAAGGTAACCGTGAGAAAATCCGTTTAGTTTCTACTGCAGAAACTGGTCACTTCTACACAACTGACAAAAACAAACGTAATATGCCTGAAAAAATGGAAATCAAAAAATTTGATCCAGTAGTGCGTAAACACGTTATCTATAAAGAAGCTAAAATTAAATAATTTTAGACCGATTTTAAGCCCGAACAAAATGTTCGGGTTTTTTATATATTTTTACTGCAAACGTTTGCTTTTTATTTAGCCGTTCAGCTCATAAGCGGTTGAATTTGCTTTCCATTTCGCAATAAAAATGTACAATAGCCCCGTTTTGTTGTAACCCTACATCAAAAACTGTTTCCAACCTAGCCCGTCCTTTGGGCAAACTAGGGTAAAAACAAAAAAGCTGAAACGCTTTTTTTAATAAGTAGCGAGTCAAATGCCCCATGGCATCTGTTTTTTCAGAAACAGAAAGCTTAGGCTTCCCGCAAGGCACCCGACTTATTTTTTTCACCTCTTTTAGAAGGTTTTAATTAAAAATGACAATTACCACACCTGTACAAGCAATCCTTGCTTCAAACCAACATTTCTTAGACCGCCAAGATGCGATGGAATCTAACGTGCGTAGCTATCCGCGCAAATTGCCTTTTGCCTATGCAAAAGCACAAGGCTGTTGGGTCACTGACGTTGAGGGCAACGAATACCTCGACTTTTTAGCAGGGGCAGGAACCCTTGCATTAGGACACAATCACCCTGTGTTAATGCAAGCCATCAAAGACGTTTTAGACAGCGGTTTACCGTTACACACTTTAGACTTAACGACCCCGCTGAAAGACGCATTCACTGAAGAATTATTGTCATTCTTCCCGAAAGATGAGTACATCTTACAATTCACTGGCCCTTCAGGCGCAGATGCCAACGAAGCAGCGATCAAATTAGCGAAAACTTACACAGGTCGCGGCAACGTGATCGCCTTCTCTGGCGGCTTCCACGGCATGACCCAAGGTGCATTAGCCTTAACAGGTAATCTTGGTGCAAAAAACGCCGTGCAAAACTTAATGCCAGGCGTACAATTCTTACCATATCCACACGAATATCGCTGCCCATTTGGTATCGGTGGCGAAGCGGGTGCGAAAGCGGTTGAACATTACTTTGAAAACTTCATCGAAGACATTGAAAGCGGCGTGGTAAAACCTGCTGCGGTGATCTTAGAAGCAATCCAAGGCGAAGGCGGTGTTGTACCAGCCCCAATCAGTTTCTTACAAAAAGTACGTGAAGTAACCCAAAAACACGGTATTTTAATGATCGTGGATGAAGTACAAGCGGGCTTCTGTCGTTCAGGTAAAATGTTCGCCTTTGAATACGCAGGCATTCAACCAGATATCGTAGTGATGTCAAAAGCTATCGGTGGTAGCTTACCATTAGCCGTATTAGCAATTCGCAAAGCGTTCGATGCTTGGCAACCAGCCGGGCACACAGGCACCTTCCGCGGCAATCAATTAGCGATGGCAACAGGTTATGCTTCACTTAAAATTATGCGTGATGAAAACCTCGCACAAAATGCTCAAGAGCGTGGCGAATACTTAACCAACGTATTACGCGAATTAAGCAAAGAATATCCGTGCATCGGCAACGTACGTGGTCGTGGCTTAATGATGGGTATCGATATTGTAGACGAACGCCAAGCGAAAGATGCGACAGGGGCTTACCCGCGCGATTGTGAATTAGCAGCAGCAATCCAAAAAGCGTGTTTCAAAAACAAGCTCTTGCTCGAACGTGGCGGGCGCGGCGGCAACGTGGTTCGAGTACTTTGTGCAGTGAACATCAACCAAGTCGAGTGCGAAGAGTTCATCAAACGCTTCAAACAATCTGTAGCGGACGCTTTAAAATCCGTGCGTGGTTAATTGAATGCGGTCGGATTTTGCAAAAGTTTTGCGGATTTTGACCGCTTGTAAATTCAAAATGGTGGGGAAATCCCACCTTTTTTCTACTCAACTGTACAAAACTGGGATATACTTATGCTATATACAATTAAGCATAAGGAATAACTATGATTGAAGCCTCTGTTTTTATGACTAATCGAAGTCAAGCTGTGCGTTTGCCCGCTGAAGTTCGCTTTTCTGAAGAAATCAAAAAATTATCGGTTCGTGTATTGGGCAGTGATCGGATTTTATCGCCTCTCAACCAATCTTGGGATAGTTTTTTCTTGAATGATCAAGCAGTTAGCGATGATTTTATGAATGAACGAGAAATTGCATTTCAACCAGAGCGTGAGGCTTTATAGTGTTGAAATATATGCTTGATACTAACATTGTGATTTACGTGATTAAGCGTAGACCATTGGAAATTCTTTCTCGCTTTAATCAAAATGCAGGAAAAATGTGCGTGAGTAGCATTACTGTGGCTGAACTTTATTATGGAGCTGAAAAAAGCGAATATCCCGAAAGAAACCTTGCGGTTATTGAAGATTTCTTATCACGCCTCTCCATTTTAGATTACCAACCAAAGCATGCAGCTCATTTCGGCAATATTAAAGCTGAACTCTCTAAACAAGGGAAATTGATTGGCGAAAATGATATTCATATAGCTGCTCATGCTCGTAGTGAAGGGTTAATTCTGGTTAGTAACAATTTAAGAGAATTTGAGCGAGTTCCCGCATTGCGTACAGAAAATTGGGTGTAATTTATATCTAGGAATAATTATGTCAAACCTCGAACAACACAAACAAGCCTTGTTTTGTAACGATAGCAAAGCAATTGCTGACTACGAAACTGCGATGCACAATGCGGTGCAAGCGGTCTCTTCTTGGCTAAAAAATGAAAAAATGTACACGGGCGGTTCTATCAAGCAAATGAGAGCTTTGGTGGACGGCTTCAAACCGACCAAAGAAGGTATAGGTGTGCAAAAATCGCTCGAACATTTGGTGGAAATTTTTCTAAATCCAAGTTTGAAAGTACATCACCCACATTCATTGGCACACTTACACTGTCCAACGATGGTTGCAAGCCAAATTGCGGAAGTGTTGATTAATGCCACCAACCAATCTATGGATTCTTGGGATCAAAGCCCTGCGGGTTCGATTATGGAAGAGCATTTGATCGACTGGCTCCGCCAAAAAGCGGGCTATGGGGAAGGCACTTCGGGTGTGTTTACTTCTGGCGGTACCCAATCTAACTTAATGGGCGTATTGTTGGCACGCGATTGGGCGATTGCAAAGCACTGGAAAAACGAAGACGGCTCTGAATGGTCAGTACAACGTGATGGCATTCCTGCCGATGCAATGAAAAAAGTGAAAGTGATCTGCTCGGAAAATGCTCACTTCTCCGTACAAAAAAATATGGCGATGATGGGAATGGGTTTCCAATCTGTCGTGACCGTGCCATCGAATGCAAATGCTCAAATGGACGTAGCAGCTCTTGAACAAACGCTTGCCCAATTGAAAGCCGAAGGTAAAATCGCCGCTTGTATCGTGGCAACCGCAGGGACAACCGATGCAGGGGCAATTGATGACTTAAAAGCCATCAGAAAATTAGCGGACGAATATCAAGCGTGGTTACACGTTGATGCCGCCTGGGGCGGGGCGTTATTGCTTTCTAAAAATTACCGCCATTTATTAGATGGAATTGAATTGACTGACTCGATCACGCTTGACTTCCACAAGCACTTCTTCCAAACGATCTCGTGTGGAGCGTTCTTGTTGAAAGATCCTGCGAACTATCGCTTTATCGACTACAAAGCTGACTACCTCAACTCAGAATATGATGAAGAACATGGCGTGCCAAATTTGGTGGCGAAATCATTACAAACCACACGTCGTTTTGATGCATTAAAATTGTGGTTTACGGTGGAAGCCTTAGGCGAAGAGCTTTACGCTTCAATGATCGACCACGGTGTAAAACTGACCCAAGAGGTGGAACAATACATCAACGACACCGCATCATTAGAAATGCTTGTGCCAAGCCAGTTTGCTTCGGTATTATTCCGTGTGGTACCTGAAGGCTATCCTGCGGAATTTGTGGATGCTCTCAACCAAAACGTGGCAGATGAACTCTTTGCACGAGGCGAAGCGAATATTGGTGTGACCAAAGTTGGCGGCAAACAATCGCTTAAAATGACGACCTTAAGTCCAATTGCAACACTTGAAAACGTGAAAGCATTATTGGCACAAGTCTTGGCAGAAGCTGATCGCATTAAAGATGCTATCGCCAGCGGCACTTACGTTCCACCGATTGATTAGTGGATAAATTTCTGTATTTTACAGCTCCAAAATGTTGCTAATGTCACATCCTTTAGATATTAGCAACATTTTTTATTTGCTTTTTGCCATTAAACTAGTATCTAAACGAACCTCTTTCCATATATTCAAACTAAAATGAATAACATTAAGCATATCACTAATGCCAACATTTAAATATACAAACAATATTTTTTGTTGTGAGTATCTGCTTTTTTTTGTAAAATACTGTACTTATTTTCACGTCTTATTTCATTTTATGCTGAAAAATAAAAAAATTCTGGTCGGCATCACAGGTGGCATTGCCGCTTATAAAAGCATTGAGTTAATTCGTCATTTCAAAAATGCGAATGCAGAGGTGCGTGTGGTGCTTACCCCTGCGGCAGAAACCTTTGTTACCCCTTTAACGCTACAAGCGATTTCTGGTAATGCAGTTTCTACCTCGTTGTTAGACCCTCAAGCAGAACTTGCGATGGGGCATATTGAGTTGGCGAAATGGGCAGATCTCATAGTAATTGCCCCCGTTTCGGCAGACTTTATCGCTCGCCTTCGTATAGGTATGGGCAATGACTTACTTTCCACCCTTTGCCTTGCGACTGCTTCTCCTATTCTGCTTGCGCCCGCGATGAATCAGCAGATGTTCAAACAAGCAGCGGTGCAAGAAAACTTAACAGTATTGGCGGAGCGTGGTGTGCAAATAATCGGGCCGAACAGCGGTTTTCAGGCGTGTGGCGATGTGGGCAAAGGACGAATGTCTGAGCCGAGTGAAATTTTCCAAGCTGTGTGCGAACATTTTGCAGATACACAAGATTTAGCCGATTTAAACATCACAATTACCGCGGGCCCAACCCAAGAGGCGATTGATCCTGTGCGTTATATCAGTAATCACAGCTCGGGCAAAATGGGCTTTGCGATTGCCGATTCCTTTGCTAAACGGGGGGCAAAAGTAACACTGATTGCTGGGCCTGTTAATTTAGCAACACCGAAAAATGTAGTGCGAGTCAATGTGCTTTCTGCCCAAGAAATGGCGGAACAAGCGGTCAGATTTGCTGAACAATCTGCGATTTTTATTGGCTGCGCTGCGGTCGCAGATTATCGTGTAGCAGAAGTGGCAACCCAGAAAATTAAGAAAACTACAGATAGCGATGAATTCACGCTAAAACTCGTGAAAAATCCAGATATTATCGCAACGGTCGCAAACTTGCAGGAAAAGCGCCCATTCGTGGTCGGTTTCGCGGCAGAAACGCAAAACGTGGCGGAATATGCAAAAAGCAAGCTACAACGTAAGAATCTCGATCTAATTTGTGCCAACGATGTATCTGGTGGGCAAGTTTTCGGGCAAGAGCAAAATGCCTTACAGCTTTTTTGGCAAAACGGCGAGAAAATTTTACCGCTTGCAGACAAGGGCAAATTAGCCAAGGCCTTGGTTGGAGAAATTACTCAGTTGTATAACGAGAAAAAGGACAAATAATGAAACAAATTGATTTAAAAATTTTAGATAGCCGCATCGGTTCTGAATTCCCTCTGCCAGCGTATGCAACCGAAGGCTCGGCAGGTTTAGATTTACGTGCCTTAATTGAGGCACCGATGACGGTTGAAGCGGGTCAAACCGTACTTATTCCAACAGGCATTTCAATCTATATTGCTGACCCAAGTTTAGCAGCTGTGATTTTACCTCGTTCAGGCCTAGGACATAAAAATGGCATCGTGTTAGGGAATTTAGTGGGATTGATTGACAGTGATTACCAAGGCCCGCTAATGGTTTCACTTTGGAACCGCAGCGATAAACCATTCATCATCGAAGTGGGCGACCGCATTGCACAGCTTGTGTTCGTGCCTGTGGTGCAAGCGAGCTTCAACATCGTCGAGAATTTTGAAAAAACGGAACGCGGCGAAGGCGGTTTCGGGCATTCAGGTAAGCAATAATATAACAACACGCTCTTATTCAAACGTTTATTGGGGAAAAATTATGTCAACGCCACAAGTTAAAATGCCGAAAAAAACTAAAGAAGAACGCCAACAACAGGTATTGGAAACGCTGATTAGCGAGCTTAATTCTGAAGGCGGAATGCAACGTGTGACGACCGAGAGATTAGCCAAAGCGGTTGGTGTGTCGGAGGGGGCTTTGTACCGTTATTTCCCAAGCAAAGCGAAAATGTTTGAAGCCTTGATCGAGAAAATTGAGCAAACGCTTAATAGCTATATCGTGGCAAGCAAACGTCGAGAAAATAGCACAGAGGCGATTATTAAGTCGATCGTCTATTCTGTGATTGAATTTGCACGCAAAAATCCAGGCGTTACTCGCATTCTTACGGGGCACGCCTTGATGTTTGAAGATGATGCTTTAAAAGCCCGCATTGCAAAATTCTTTTACAGCCTTGAGATGCAATTTGCCAATATTTTACAAATGAGTAAACTTAATAATGACAAAGTGTTTAATGATGAACGTGCATTAGCGGCTTACTTAGTGAATTTCTGCGAAGGACAATTTTTACGCCTTGTTCGATCAAATTTTAACTCCTCTCAATATCAACCTTTTGAAAAGCAGTGGGCAATGCTCAAACCGCTTTTTGAATAAGGAAAAACAATGATTATTCCTTGGCAAGAACTGGAAGAAGAGACACTTTATAACGTGCTTGATTCCTTTATTTTACGCGAAGGCACAGATTACGGTGCTCGTGAGCTTTCATTAGATGAAAAACGCGAACGCCTGTTAGCAGAACTAAAAGCAGATAAAGTGGTGATTGTGTGGTCGGAATTACACGAAAGCCTTGATATTAAAGACAAAAAATCGTTTTTAGGCTAAATATTGCTTATGTGCTACAATAACGACAACAAATACCCCTAAATAATTAGTTTTAACAAGGGTAATGCCCTTTAAAAAGGTTTTAAAATGGGCAGGAAGCTCACTCTCACAACATAATTTCACCATTCTAAAAGGACTTTTTATGCAAGATATGACACTGAGTACACCGCCGATTGAAGACTTAACTCCTGCACCATCTATCCACGATCCTGTAGTGGAATGGTTCTTAACTCAATGCCACGTGCACCGCTACCCAGCGAAATATACGCTTATCCACGCAGGCGAAAAGGCAGAATCGCTTTATTATATCGTGAGTGGTTCGGTATCGGTTTTCGTTAAAGATGACGAGCATAAAGAGATGCTTTTAACCAACCTTGGGCAAGGTGAATTTTTGGGCGAAATCAGTCTGTTTGAAGAAAAATTGCAAACTCGCACTGCTTGGGTGAAAACCAAAGAAACTTGCGAAATTGCTGAAATTTCCTACAAACGTTTCAAACAGATTGTGCACATCAACCCTGAAATTTTGATGTATCTTTCTGCACAAATGGCGCGCCGTTTACGCCAAACTTCCAGCCAAGTAAGCAACCTTGCGTTCTTAGATGTGGCGGGTCGCATTGCTCAAACCTTGATGAATTTAGCTCGCCAACCTGACGCGATGACTCACCCTGAAGGAATGCAGATCAAGATCACCCGCCAAGAGATTGGACAAATGGTCGGTTGTTCCCGTGAAACCGTTGGACGTATTTTAAAAATGCTTGAAGATGATGAGATGATCTCCGCCCACGGCAAAACGATTGTGGTGTTCCACAAGCAACTGCAGAAAGCAGGTAATTAATATTCTTATTTATCTTATAAAGCTGAAAGATGAAAAATCTTTCAGCTTTATTATTTGGTAGCATAATAGAAAAAAAAGTCTGCCCTAAGGCAGACAAGGAGTGATTTCTGATTATTTGGATGTATTATAGCATTATATAAAAATATAATAGCGATGCGTATTTTATCGACAATATATAAATTAAGCAATGAATTTATCATATTCTCGCTATTATTTTTCCTTTTTAACTATTTCCACTAATAAGTTCTTATGCTTGGAGCTTGATAATGCTGAATAAACGTTTCAATCTCAGCTAAATCATTGCTAAACAAAATCTTGTCACGATCTGGTTGGGTTAAGAAACCATCTTGCACCATTCTGTCGTAAAAATTACGTAAACTGTCAAAATAGCCGTTCTCATTAAAAAGAATGCATGGGCTTGGATTTTGTCCAATTCTTGCCCAAGAAATCACTTCGGAAATCTCTTCTAACGTGCCAGGGCCACCTGGTAAAGCGATAAAGGCGCTGGCAAGATCAAACATTCGTTTTTTGCGTTCAGGCATTGTGTCCACCACAACTAATTCGGTTAAATTGGGATGGGCTAATTCACGTTCCTTTAAAAATTCGGGAATAATGCCGATGACTTTTCCACCGTGAGCCAACACGGTGCTCGCAATTAACCCCATTAAACCTGCTGCACCGCCACCATACACGAGCTGATGCCCTTTTTCAGCAATCCATTTGCCTAAGCATTCGGTGGCTTGTTGATAGAGAGGATTATTGCCAAGACTGGCGCCACAATAGACGGTAATGTTCATAGAAGTTCCTGCTTATTGGGATGAGATTTGCAAATTTGAGGTAATAAAAAACCGCTTGTTGAAAAACAAGCGGTTAGAATTTGATGGCGGAGGAAGTGAGATTCGAACTCACGGAGGGCGTAAACCCTCGCCGGTTTTCAAGACCGGTGCCTTCAACCACTCGACCATTCCTCCGTTGAAAACGAGCTGAATAATATCGGTTTATGCTCACTCGGTCAAGTAGAAGTTTTAAAGAATGTGTTGTTTGGTTGTTTTTTAGTCTTTTTTAATCAGCCACACACCGCTTTCAATATGATGTGTGTAAGGGAATTGGTCAAACAACGCCGCTCGCTCAATGCGGTGAGTTTGCGAAAGTTGTTTGAGATTATCCGCCAGCGTTTCAGGATTACACGAAATATACAAAATGCGATCATACGCTTGCACCATATCAAGTGTAGCTTGATCTAACCCCGCACGCGGCGGATCAACAAAAATCGTGTTGCAATCGTAGCTTTTCAGATCAATGCCTTTCAAGCGGTTAAATTCACGTACGCCATTCATCGCTTGGGTGAACTCTTCGGCAGACATTCGAATAATCTGCAAGTTATCGACACCGTTTTTCTCAATATTATATTGAGCCGATTGCACGGACGATTTCGAGATTTCTGTCGCCAACACTTTGCGGAAATTTTCCGCTAACGCAATCGAGAAATTGCCGTTCCCGCAGTAAAGCTCAAGCAAATCGCCTTTGCTATTTTTCGTGCAACTTCTCGCCCATTCCAACATTTTGATATTCATTTCCGCATTGGGCTGAGTGAAGCTGTTTTCCACTTGGCGATAGACGTAATTTTTGCCTGCAAGTGGTAGAATTTCTTCCACAAAATCACAATCAAGGGCAATTTTTTGCTTGGTAGCACGCCCGATGATTTGTACCTTAAAGCCCTGATTTTCTAAGCGAGTTTTTAAGGCTTTAGCCTGTTCAATCCACGCCTCATCAAGCTTTTTATGATAGAGCAATGAAACCGCAATTTCACCGCTCAAGGTGCTTAAATAATCTACTTGGAACAGCTTGCGTGTTAAAATTTCATTGCCGTGAATATCAGCCAGCAGAACTTGCATCATTCGGTTGATCAGCTCATTAGCAATCGGAAAATGATCCACGCGATAGCGTTGTTTGGTCGCTTGGTCAAACATAATATGATAGAGATCATTTTCGCCTTGCTTGTTTTTATCGTGCCAAACGCGAAACTCGGCCCGCATACGGAAATGGCTGGGTTTTGAGGCAAAAACGTCTAACTCAGGCGCATTGAATGGTGCAAGTAAAGTGGTTAAATTTTCGGTTTTTTTTGCAAGAAGTTCGGAATATTGTTCGATAGGTAATATCATGGTTTTCTTTAGATAAAAAACAAGGTGCAAAAATGCACCCTATCTATAAAAAATGTTAGCAAAAGGCTTATTCTGCCGCACTAAAATCATCACCAGCGTCGCTGCCTGCGTTGCCAGAAAGTGTGTAGATGCGTTTTGATTTGGTTGTTAATGAACGATATTTTAACCACGCTTTTTCGATGATGCTTTCTGCAATTTCGTCACCTTTCATCACGGCAACAAAGCGTTTTTCTTCCGCCGTTGCTGCTTTACGTTCACCCGTTTCTAATGCTAAACACGCTTGACCATATTGCTCTAAAACTTGCGCTTCGCGGATGGTGTAATCACCGTGGCGAGCAAAACCGCGTGGGTAGTTTTTATCATCAAAGTAACGACGGGTTACGCTAAAACTTTCTGCCATAATATGCCTCTTTTTATGCAAATTTGCTGTGGGAAAATAAAAAAATCAATTGTGCATTAAAGCAAGGAATAAAAACAAGGTCAAGGATTTATGCGTGTGAACGGTCGTTTTCTTGCAAAAATTTGCCTATAATGGGCAAATTTTATGATTTTAATAAAAGGATCTTTAATGAAATCCTACCTCACGCTTTTCTTTCGCGTTTTTTTCAAACGAATGGGGCAGAATCAAATTCCTGTCACGGCAGGCTATCTGACTTACAACACTATGCTTGCCACTGTGCCATTGATTATGGTGATTTTCTCCGTGTTTACCATTTTTCCGTTTTTTGAGGAAGCCACGGGGCAAATCAAAGCACTTATTTACGACAACTTCGCCCCAAGCGCGGGCGATTTAGTGCAAGAATATTTGGAAAGTTTTGTCGCTAATTCCCGTAAAATGGGGATTGTCAGCACGCTCGGTTTGGTTGTAGTAGCGTTAATGCTGATTCACAACATCGACAAAGCCCTTAACGGCTTATGGCACGAAACCCGCAAGCGGTCTATTTTTCTCTCCTTTTTGCTTTATGCCTTGTTGCTTGTGTTTGCACCATTGCTTACGGGAATGAGCATTGCAATTAGCTCTTATATTATGTCTCTGCGAATGTTTAACGATTTGGAAGTGCTTTCGCTCGGTAATTATCTGCTCAATTATGTGCCGTTTTTGCTCACGTGGCTGCTATTTAGCCTGATTTATTGGCTGGTACCGAACACCAAAGTGAAGTGGCATCACGCCTTGATTGGCGCGTTGTTAGCAGGCATTTTCTTCACATTGGGCAAGCAGATTTTTATTTGGTACATCACCACCTTCCCTTCTTACCAAGCGATTTATGGTGCGTTGGCAACCCTGCCGATTACGCTGTTATGGATTCATCTAAGCTGGCAAGTGGTGCTCTTTGGTGGGCAGTTTGCCGCAGTGTTAAAAGATGTCGAGTTAATTCAAAAAGGAGAACTAACCTTATGATCGCGTTAATTCAGCGAGTGAAATGGGCAAAAGTGGAAGTAGAAAGCCAAACGGTGGGCGAAATTGCTCACGGATTGTTGGTGCTATTAGGTGTGGAACAAGGCGATACACAAGAAAAATCCGACCGCTTGTTGGAGAAAGTATTGAACTATCGCATTTTCTCTGATGAACAAGGCAAAATGAATTTTAACGTGCAGCAAGCGGGCGGAAGCCTGCTCGTGGTTTCACAGTTCACGCTGGCTGCCGACACCCAAAAAGGCTTACGCCCAAGTTTTTCCAAAGGCGGAAGCCCGCAAGTGGCGAATGAGCTTTACACTTACTTCCATCAGCAAGCAGCGAAAAAAATTCACACCCAAACAGGGCAATTTGCCGCAGATATGCAAGTTTCATTGCAAAACGACGGACCAGTGACTTTTTGGTTGCAGGTGTAGCAATTTATTTGTGGAAAAAAACGCCTTTCTATGTTAAAACTATGGGGCATTTTTTCGTTAAATTTTTAACAATTTTATTTACAAGGAACACAACAATGTCTTTACAAGCAATTATTGAAGCGGCATTCGAACGTCGAGCAGAAATCACTCCAAAAACTGTGGATGCAGAAACGCGTGCAGCGATTGAAGAGGTGATCGAAGGGTTAGACAACGGCACTTACCGAGTGGCGGAAAAAATTGACGGCGAATGGGTTACGCATCAATGGTTAAAAAAAGCGGTTTTACTTTCATTCCGCATTAACGACAACCAAATCATTGACGGTGCAGAAACCAAATACTACGACAAAGTGGGTTTAAAATTTGCAGATTACACAGAAGAACGCTTCGCACAAGAAGGCTTCCGTGTCGTGCCTTCAGCAACTGTGCGTAAAGGGGCATACATTTCTAAAAACTGTGTGTTAATGCCTTCTTATGTGAACATCGGTGCTTACGTTGGCGAAGGCACAATGGTGGATACTTGGGCAACCGTAGGTTCTTGTGCACAAATCGGTAAAAACGTTCACTTATCAGGTGGCGTGGGCATCGGTGGCGTATTAGAGCCATTACAAGCAAACCCAACTATCATTGGCGACAACTGCTTTATCGGAGCACGTTCAGAAGTGGTTGAAGGCGTGATTGTTGAAGATGGTTGCGTAATCTCAATGGGCGTATTCATCGGTCAATCTACCCGTATTTACGACCGCGAAACAGGCGAAATCCACTATGGGCGCGTACCAGCCGGCTCTGTGGTAGTTTCAGGTAGCCTTCCGTCAAAATGCGGTAAATACAGCCTTTATTGTGCAGTAATCGTGAAAAAAGTTGATGCAAAAACTTTAGGTAAAGTGGGCATCAATGAATTGCTTCGCACGATTGAAGAATAATTTTTAAAGTAGGATGTGTGAACGTAGTTCACGCACGCAATAGGTCAATTTTTCGTAATAAGATACAAAACGTGCGTGGATTTTTAATCCACACACCCTACATTGGAGGTTCTATGACCACCTACAACCTACGTTTAAAAGCCAAAAACGAACTTACCCCTCACCCCACCGCCCAATATTGGCGAAAATGCCAGGTGGAAGAACTTTTCGATTTACCTTTTATGGATTTAGTCTTCCGTGCGGCAAGCGTTCACCGTGAACATTTCAACCCAAACGCTATTCAACTTTCAACCTTGCTTTCCATTAAAACAGGCGGTTGTGCGGAAGATTGCGAATACTGTCCGCAATCCGCCCGCTACGACACAGGCGTAGAAAAGCAAGAAATGCTCGATGTGGAATATATTGTTGAAAAAGCCAAAATCGCTAAAGCACGAGGAGCAAGTCGTTTCTGTATGGGGGCCGCGTGGCGAGGCCCGAAGCCGAAAGATATTGAAACTGTTTCTAACATTATTCACGCAGTGAAATCCCTCGGCTTAGAAACCTGTGGCACATTCGGAATGCTTGAAGACGGTATGGCGGAAGATTTAAAAGAAGCGGGCTTGGATTACTACAATCATAACTTAGACACCGATCCAGAACGCTACAACAAAATTATCCATACCCGTTCTCACGATGACCGAATGGACACCCTCGGCAAAGTACGTCACGCAGGCTTGAAAATCTGCTGCGGCGGTATTGTGGGAATGAACGAAACCCGTGCCGAACGTGCAGGCTTAATCGCTAGCCTTGCCAACCTCGACCCGCAACCTGAAAGCGTGCCGATTAATCAATTAGTGAAAGTGGCAGGCACACCGCTGGAAAACGCGGAAGATTTAGACTGGACGGAGTTCGTTCGCACCATCGCCGTTGCCCGCATTACGATGCCAAACAGCTACGTTCGCCTTTCCGCAGGCAGAAGCAATATGCCAGAATCAATGCAAGCCCTTTGCTTTATGGCAGGTGCGAACTCAATTTTCTATGGTGATAAATTGCTCACCACCGAAAACCCAGAAGAAGACGGCGACCGCTTGCTGATGGAAAAATTGAATTTGTATCCGTTGGCGTATGAGGCTAAGCCTGAAACAGAAGAAGGCAAAGAACTTTGGCAAAATGCCGCAGCAAATTAACCGCTTGTCAATTAAACCCCTCCTCCCTTGTGGAAGAGAGATAATTTCACTTCGTTCAGAAGTGAAATTCGGGAGAGGGGTAAGCGGTCAATTTTAACCTCACTTTTTCTCCCTCTCTCTGAAAAAATTTCTGAACGAAATTTTGTACAACCCAAACATC
>NZ_MUXX01000005.1 GCF_002015045.1 Haemophilus paraphrohaemolyticus | reverse complement strand
ATCAGGTTGTACCCTCCCCTCCCCCTCTTTGCTAAAGAGGGGCAAAAACGAGTGAGATTTTATATCATTGTTTTACTTTGATATGGCAAATATAAATTAGTCAGATGACAGCAAGTTTATAAGGAAAATCCCCTCTTTAGCAAAGAGGGGGAGGGGAGATTTGGCAGCCTTAATTAGAGAAGAAAATAAGTAATACAAAAATGAAAATCCTCACCCCCATTCTGCCTATTATGGATACTATTTTAGGCGACTTAGTTAGCCTCCAAACTGAAGGCAAAATTACCCATCAAACCATTGAACGCGTGGCATTGCAGTGGTATGAGAGTGAGCGCAATATTCTGCGTAAAACGACGAATACGGGGCGTGAAGTCGCCTTTCGTTTGCTCAAAGAGGGGCAACGTTTAAAGCACGATGATGTGGTGTTTACCAGCGATGAATTAGTGATTGCGATTGAAATTTTACCGAGCGACGTGATTGTGCTATCGCCGAAAACCTTGCCTGAAATGGCACGGGCGTGTTATGAAATCGGCAACAAACATTCACCGCTATTTTTAGATGGTGATGAAGTTACATTGCCTTACGATAAGCCAATGTTTGAATGGTTACAAGCAGCTGGATTTCATCCTCAAAAAGCAGAACGCCGTTTAAGCCAAGCGTTGAGAGCGAACTCTGCACAAGGGCACGGGTATTCGCACAGTCATTCGCATGATCATCACGGTTATCATCATCACGGAGATGGAAATTGGCACCAACATTAAACCGAAGCCTTGCAGATTTGGGGGCGTTGTTGCACTTAGTTGACCCCACTTTACCAATCGGGGGCTTTAACCATTCAAACGGTTTAGAAACCTTTGTTCAACAAGGTGCTGTTTCGACGAAACCAAGCCTAGAAGAATATGTGCAAACTCAGCTTTTGCAAAACTGGGTGTATAACGATGGCGCTTATCTTTCGCTCGCATTTGAAGCCATGGCTACCAATGATTTTGACCGTTTGTGCGAATTAGATCATTCGCTATCTGCGACCAAAATTGCACGAGAAAGTCGCGAAGGCAGTTTTAAACTCGGCGTGCGGTTATTAAAAATTTTTATCCGCTATGAACAACACCCAATGTTGAGCCAATTTCAGCAAGCGATTCAAAATAAAACCGTGCAAGGCTATTTCCCGATAGTGTTTGCAATGGTTGCTCAAGCCATGGGTTTAAGCAAAGCCGACACACTCTATGCGTTTTACTACAACGCAGCAGTTGGTGCAATCACTAACGGCGTGAAGCTAATTCCTCTCAGCCAAATGGATGGGCAAGATATTTTGTTTAACTTGCGTGGCTCGCTCGTACAAGCGGTGGAATTAAGCCTTGACCCCGACGAAGAATGGCTTGGTGCGGCAACGCTGGCGAATGACATTCGAGCAATGCAACACGAAGTACTTTATACGCGACTTTATATGTCGTAAGTGCGGTTATTTTTTATTGAGATTTTACTATCACAGAAGTGCTTATGGGCTTTTTCTGTGATCATCAAAAACGAAAGGAACATTATGCGTAACTACATTAAAATTGGCGTGGCTGGCCCTGTTGGCGCGGGCAAAACTGCCTTAATTGAAAAACTCACTCGCGAAATGGCGAGTAAATATAGCGTGGCAGTAATTACTAACGATATTTACACCCAAGAAGATGCGGAATTTTTAACAAAAAACAGTTTGCTTCCACCAGAGCGTATTATGGGCGTGGAAACAGGCGGCTGCCCGCATACTGCAATCCGTGAAGATGCGTCAATGAACTTGGAAGCGGTTGATGAAATGGTGGCTCGTTTCCCTGATGTGGAAATCGTGTTCATTGAATCAGGTGGCGATAACCTTTCAGCGACTTTTAGCCCTGATTTGGCAGACGTGACAATTTTCGTGATTGACGTGGCTCAAGGGGAAAAAATCCCACGCAAAGGCGGACCGGGTATCACTCGTTCAGATTTGCTAGTCATTAATAAAACTGATCTTGCTCCATTCGTTGGTGCTGATTTAAGCGTCATGGAACGTGATGCTCGTCGTATGCGTAACGGTCAGCCGTTTATTTTCACCAACCTGATGAAAAAAGAAAATCTTGACGGCGTGATCGGTTGGATTGAAAAATATGCATTGTTGAAGAATGTAGAAGAACCTCAATCTTTAATAAGATAAATTCATACCAATAAAGTATCATTCATGGTAGGTAAATATTTTTAAAGGAATAAATATGATGGATTTCAATCGTGCACTTGAATTACTCCGTATTGGTTCTGATAATTCACAAGCTCAATTCAGGGAAGGACAGCTAGAAGCTATTTCTCGTATTATTGAGGGACATCGTCGCCAGTTAGTGGTGCAAAAAACAGGGTGGGGGAAAAGTTTTGTGTATTTTATTGCAACAAAAATTCTGAGAGAGCAAGGTAAAGGGCCTGCTTTATTAATTTCTCCACTTTTAGCCTTAATGCGCAACCAAATTGCTGCGGCTAAAAAAATGGGCGTGAGAGCTGCAACGATTAATTCTGATAATACCAATGATTGGGATGTTATAGCACAAAAGATTGTTTCCAATCAGATTGATATTTTACTGATTTCCCCAGAAAGGTTGGCTAATCCAGTCTTTATTCAAAGTGTATTAAACCATATTGCTGGAAATATTTCTTTATTGGTTGTTGATGAAGCACATTGTATTTCTGATTGGGGGCACGATTTTCGTCCACATTATCGACTTATTGAACGCATAATTAAATATCTTCCAGCAAATTTAAGAGTATTAGCCACAACCGCAACAGCGAATAATCGTGTTACGGATGATCTTGTCCAGATTTTAGGACCTAATATTCAAGTTTTACGCGGTGATTTAAATCGCCCATCTTTAACTTTGCAAACCATTACAATTCCAAGACAAGTCGAACGATTAGCTTGGTTGGCAGAGCAGTTACAAATATTACCTGGTAGCGGGATTATTTATACACTTACAGTGCGTGATGCCAAACAAGTTGCTGATTGGCTAAAATTTAAAGGTTTCATTGTTGAGCCTTATACAGGAGAATCAAGTAACAGAGAAACCTTAGAAAACGCCTTATTGAATAATGAAGTCAAAGCCTTAGTTGCAACAACGGCATTAGGAATGGGATATGATAAGCCCGATTTGTCTTTTGTTATCCATTATCAAATGCCTAATTCCATTGTTGCTTATTATCAACAAGTCGGGCGTGCGGGGCGGAATCTAGCGAATGCATATGGTGTATTGTTGAATGGGATAGAGGACGATGAAATTAGTACATTCTTTATCGAAAGTGCTTTTCCTAAGCTAAACGAAGTGCAGTCAATTTTAGCAGCGTTAGAAAATTCAGCGTTTGGTTTGTCTGTTCCAGAACTAATGAATCAAGTGAATTTAAGTTGTAGAAAAATTGAACACGTATTAAAACTGTTATCGCTAGAATCACCTGCACCATTGGTGAAACAAGGAACCAAATGGCAATTAACCTCTACATCCTTGAGTCCCAGTTTTTGGCAAAGAGCGGAGCGTTTAACCCAGTTACGCTATCAAGAGCATCAACAAATGAAAGAATATGTTGGTTTATCTTTTGAGCAACATATGAAATTTTTAATTCAGGCATTAGACGGTGATGTGAAACAAGTGGCTTCGCCACAACTTCCACCATTGTCAGAATCTGTTAATCCAATATTGGTTCAAGAAGCCATTGATTTCCTACAAAGAACAGATTTCCCGATTGAAGCACGTAAGCAGTTTCCTGCAGGTGGACTTCAACATTATGGTTTTAAAGGGCGTATTCCCGAATGCCATCAAGCACAAGAAGGACGCGTTTTATCAATATGGGGAGATGCTGGCTGGGGCGGTTTAGTAAAACAAGGGAAATATCATAATGGGCGATTTTCCAATGAATTAGTCATTGCTTTTGTCGAAATGATAAGAAAGTGGAACCTTCAACCTCAGCCAACTTGGGTAACCTGTGTTCCTTCACTTCGACATCCAACACTTGTACCAGATTTTGCACAGCGTGTTGCTCAACGATTAGGATTGCCTTTTGACCCTGTGATTAGCAAAGTTAAAGAAACACCAGAACAAAAAACGATGGCAAACAGTAATTTACAAGCTAAGAACTTAGATGGTGCATTGGGTTTGACGCATACCCCTAATCAAGGTTCTGTTTTGCTTATTGATGATATGGTGGATTCACGTTGGACATTAACAATTTGCAGTTATTTATTAAAAATTGGTGGAAGTGGAGCTGTTTTCCCTGTTGCACTTGCTCAAACTACTGGTAATACAGAATGATTATGAATATCTCGGACAATACAAAAGCTATATTATTATTAACCGCACCTCTTTTATTAAATGGAGGTGAAGTACCGCAATATGATTTATTGAAACCATCAGAATACAATAAATTAATGGCTTATTTAGTTAACATAAAAAAACAACCTGCTGATTTATTATCTTATCAAGCAGATGAAATTTTAAATAATTATGTAGAACTAGAAAAACATCGAGTTATGCAATTATTAAATCGCGGTTTTTTGTTAAGTCAAGTATTAGAATATTGGCAAGCACGAGGTATCTGGGTTGTTAGCCGTGCTGATGATGGTTATCCTAATCGTTTAAAAACACGTTTAAAAGAGCAATCTCCAGCCATTCTATATGGTTGTGGAGATATTAATTTATTAAATTATGGTGGATTAGCGATAGTTGGTTCCAGGCAAATAGATAATGATTTGATTAGTTATACTGAAAGTATTGCTGAATTATCTACACAAGCAGGTAGAATGATCATTTCAGGAGGTGCTCAAGGTGTTGATAGCACAGCTATGTATAAAGCTTTACGCTCAGAAGGTTGGGCTTGTGGTGTATTAGCCGATAATTTAGAAAAAGCAGCTTTAAGCCTGAGTAATCGTGAATTTTTGCGGAATGGGCAATTAGTTCTTATTTCAGCTTGTGATCCCAAAGCTGGATTTAATACAGGTCATGCGATGCAACGAAATAAATATATTTATGCATTATCTGATATAGCTTTGGTGGTTAATTCTGATCTTAATAAAGGCGGAACTTGGGCTGGTGCAATAGAGCAATTAAATAAATACCGACAAATTCCAATTTATATTCGTTCTACTGGCAATGCTTCAAAAGGGCTGGAGGCACTTAATAATAAAGGTGCATTACTATGGAAAAATCCAAGCAATATTCAAGAATTTTCGGCTCTTTTTAATTTAAATAATGTAATGAATAAAGCATCTCAAATGTCTTTGTTAGATTGTGATGAGGAAGATTCTCAAAATGAGTTAACTAGCTCAATAAACCATGAAAATAAAAATAGTCCTTTGAATGCTGAATCAAATCCATTATTTTCACTGAAAGCAAATGAAAAACTATTTAATTTTGTAAAAGAATTAATTCGTAATTCAACATTAAATTCAGCCAAAAGAGAAATTGAGTTAGCCGATGAGCTTGATATTTCTACTTCCCAAATGAAAAAATGGTTACAAAGATTAGTTGATGAGAAGCACCTTATTAAGAAAAGTAGACCCATTAAATACATTTGGAATAATGATTAGTCTATGAACAGCAAATTATCCTTTTCTACCAAACTTTCCTCCAACGGCAAAACCCAGCTAGCCGAATACTTTGCGACGCCACCGTTTAAAGTGATAACGTTGCCAAGTTACGATGATGCGTGGGCAAATGGCTTGAATGCGATGCAAATGTCCTCCTCCCCTGGTGTGCTGGCGGGCGATGTGTTAGAGATTGACATTTCATTGGCAAAATCGACCGCTCTTTCGCTCAATACGCAGGCATTTACTCGGGTGCAGGCGATGAATGAAGGCGAGAGTGCGATGCAGACAACCCATATTTCGCTTGCGGAAAACAGCTGTTTGTTCTATTTGCCGCATCCACTGGTGTTGCATAAAGATTCCGCTTTCAAGCAGCAAACCCAGATTGAAATGGGCGAACAAAGCGAGCTGATTTATGGTGAAATCGTAGCAATTGGGCGAGTGTTGAATGGCGAACGTTTTACCTTTCGTCAGTTTTCCTCCCATTTGAAGATTTATGTTTTGCAAAACGACGGCAAAAAACGACCGCTTGTCAGCGATTGTATTCAATGGTGTCCATCGAAAATGAACCTCACCGCCTTGAGCCAGATGGAAAATTATTCTCATCAAGGTTCGCTCACTTATCTGAATTTGGCGAAAAGCAATGCGGAAATCAAACAACAGGTACAAGCCTTGCAGCATCAATTTGCCGATGAGAAAGATCTTCTGCTTGGCATTTCGCTGCTGAATGAAAGTGGTTTGATGGTGCGCGTGCTAGGACACCGAGCGGAGACGATTCAGCTGTTGTTTAAAAAAATTGGCAAGCAACTGAAAAGTATAGAATTCTTATCGCAAATATGATTATTACAAGCGGTTAAAAATACGAATAGCCTTGCAAATGGAAAATTTGCAGGGCTTTTTTGTAAATTTTTTTCACGCAAACCTTTGCTTTTCAAACACTTACCGACAAACAAGAAAAGAGCGTGTAGAATACGCATACTTTGAATTTTTACTCAATCAAATAGGACAGAAAATGGAAATGATTGAAATTTTGGGCTACGTGGCGTCTATTCTTGTTGCCAGCTCGTTTTTTATGAAAGATGTGGTAATACTACGCACCATCAACACCTTCGGGGCAATTGGTTTTGTGATTTACGGCTTATTGCTCCCAACTTACCCAGTGGCGTTTTTAAATACCCTCGTGGCGGGTGCGAATATTTATTATATTTGGCAGGCGTTAAAGCAGAAGAAAGCTAAATAATTTCATTTTTCTAAAACCACTTTCGGGTGGTTTTGTTTTACAAGTGGTGCATTTTCTCGCTTGAAATACAAAGCTCACTGGTTTACTCTAAGCCAATTTTAGAAAACAACTTAGAAAACAATGACTCCCACCGATTTAAGCCAAGTAAAATGGCAACCAACCGCTCCGATTGAAAACTTGCTCAAACGTGCGAAGATAATGAAAAATATCCGCCAGTTCTTTGCAGATCGAGGTGTGTTAGAAGTCGAAACCCCTGTTTTGAGTGAATTTTCGGTCACCGATGTTCATCTATCGACTTTTCAAACTCAATTCCTTTCGCCTTTTGAACACGAAGCCAAACCGCTCTATTTAATGACCAGTCCCGAATATCATATGAAACGTCTGCTCGCAGCAGGTTCAGGAGCAATTTATCAGCTTTGTAAGGTATTCCGCAATGAAGAAACGGGCAAACGGCACAATCCTGAATTTACGATGCTGGAATGGTATAGACCGTATTTTGATATGTACCGCTTAATCAATGAAGTGGATGATTTATTGCAAGAAATTTTAGACTGTGAACCCGCCGAGTCTTTCAGCTATCAATTCGTGTTCCAGACTTATGTTGGGTTAGATCCTCTTTCTGCCACCAAAGCTCAATTGGTTGAAAAAGCCCGCAAATACGGCTTGCAATGCGAAGAAGACGAAAATCGTGATACGTTGCTGCAGTTCCTCTTTAGCGAGGTGGTAGAGGCTAACATCGGCAAAGATCGTCCAACGGCAGTCTATCACTTCCCATCCTCTCAAGCGGCACTGGCTCAAGTGAGTAGCGAAGATCACCGCGTAGCTGAACGTTTTGAGTTCTATTACAAAGGTCTAGAGCTTGCCAACGGTTTCCACGAGCTAGATGATGCCAAAGAACAAATCCGCCGTTTTAATGCGGATAATGCCGAACGCGAAAAAATGGGGTTGCCACCACAAGCGTTAGATACCCGCTTCCTTGCTTCCCTTGAAGCAGGAATGCCCAATTGCTCAGGCGTGGCTCTGGGGGTCGATCGCTTAGTGATGATTGCACTTGACGCGGAGCATATTCGTGATGTGATGGCGTTTAGTGTGGAGAGTGCATAGTGATGCAAACAAGCGGTGGTATTTGCAAGTTTTTTACAAAAAACACCGCTTGTACTTTCATCACATGATGACTAACGTATTTAATTTAATCCTTTCTATATGAGGCTCAAAATGACTAGATATCAACAACATCGCCTCATCATTCATTTGTTCTGATAATACCCCCATAATTTCTTGATTTGTCTTTATTTCACTACAGAAATCTCCACTGCCAATTGCTGTTTAAAACTGAGTAACTGATTTAGTCGGGCGGTTTCGACACAGACCATATGTTGGTAATCGTTCGGTTGCATTGCACTTGGTGGAGTGTCCCAAGGGTTCCAAAGCACAATGCTGTCGGCGTTTTGGTGGTCGATCTCAATATTCCGCTCCCACAAGCGGTCGGAAATTATTGAGTTTTTACCAATATAAGGATAAATACAATCCACGCCTTGTTGAATTTGACGAGTAGTAGGCAATTTAACTTGTTGATCAGTGAGTTTATCGAACGCAGTCATTGGCAAGTTTTGCACTTCTACATTCTCAATTTGACTTAAATTGAAATAGCTATGTAGTGCAATTTGAGCAGGATCTTGACCATAATGGGTAAATTCAAGTCGGAGTTTTTCGCTGAATGTCATTTGAATGTGAGCTTGGATTATCTGATGCTCATTAAATACTGAGAAATTTAATATGACTTGTTTATCCTGAATATCGTAATCGCTAAGTGTCCAAAGTTGTAAGCGGGCTGCGCCGTGGGCAGGCTGTTTTGCGGTGCCAAACCAAGGATAGCAAATCGGTACGCCCCCACGAATAGCGACACCTCGTTTGAATGGCTCAATAGGGCTAAGCCAAAAAATATCATGTTCTGCATGGCTAGGTTGCCAACTTAACAATTGTGCACCTTGGAGAGCGATTCTGGCTTTTCCTACGGGATGATCGAGTTCAAGCACTGGGATTTCGTTTTGTTGAATAAGGTAAAGGGAATTAGCTAAGTTCATTTTTGGATCCTTTTTATTATTTCTTGTAAGGTCTAATCATATTAGCCCCCACAACGGTGAGATGATCATATTGTTTTTTTAACGTATGCTTCTCGCCATTTCCTGCATATACGGCATTGTTTTCTCAAAAAAATAGCGGTACGAAGGGCAGAGGTAATTGTGTAAATTCGGATCATTTTCTATTGGAATGAACCGATGTTTTGGGCAGCCGCCATTGCAAAGTTTTTTAAATTCACACCGCTTGCAGAGCGTCGTGAGCTTGGTGTTTTTATCTAAGCCAAATTGTTGTTGCTTGGTTGAAGTGGCAATCTCTGCCAACGATTGTTGGTTGAGGTTGCCGATTTTATATTCGGGGTAAACAAAGTGGTCGCAGGCATACACATCACCGTTGGCTTCTGTGACTAACGATTGGCCACAAGTGGGTTGATGTACGCAAGTAGTGGACGGGTAGCCTAGCCACTGCCCGAGCAAATTATCAAAGGTGGAAACATAAATTTTGCCGACATCGTATGAATGCCACTCTTGAAATACATCAAACAGAAATTGTCCAAAGCCTTGCGGTGGTACGGAGAAATCGGTGACTTCTGAAGTGTTCGAGGGGAGTTCTACAATCGGGATAAACTGCATATAACGCGAGCCGAGCTGTTTAAGAGCTTGGTAAGTTTCCCGCCCTTTCTGCCAATTCTGATCGTTCACCACCGTCAGTGTGTTAAATTCTACCTCGTTTTTTTTCAGCAATTCTAAAGCTTTTGTTACTTTTTCAAAGGTTGGGTTGCCGTTGCCTGAAATGCGGTAGCGGTTATGCACAGCGCTTAAGCCGTCGATGGATAAGCCAATAAGAAAGCGGTTTTCACGGAAAAAATCTGCCCATTGTTGGTTTAAAGCGATGCCGTTGGTTTGAAAAGCGTTGGTGATCTGCTTGCCATTGGCAAATTGTTGCTGAAATTCGACCGCTTGCTTGTAGAAATCCAAGCCTAAAAGCGTAGGCTCTCCCCCTTGCCACGCGAATTCAACCCGATTACCTGCGTGAGAACCAATGTAATTTTGAACGTAATTTTTGAGCGTTTCTTTCGACATAAATGGGGCGTGATGTCCAAACTGCGCCTCTTTTTCCAAGTAGAAGCAGTATGTACATTGAATGTTGCAGTGGAAGCTGCTGGGTTTTGCCATTAGGTGGAAATGTGCGGTCATTTTCGTTCCTATTTGGCTTTATGGCGTTTAAACGCCCCTTTTTGTTCCAAGGCTTTTACAATGCGAATAGCAGTTTCGGTTTCACAGCCCGCATATTCAGCGATTTCACGATAGGTCCAGTTATAATCTGGGAAGTGCTGGGTGAAAAAATCAAGGCTATCGATGATACGATCAAGGGTACCGAGATAGGCATTTTTTGCTAAGCGTTGCTCCGCTTCACGTAGTTCATCGGCAAGAATTTGCAGTAAATACAAATTCATTTGTGGGTTATGTTGGAAGAAAGTGGAACTCACTTCAGGCGTGATACGAATTAACTCCGCTTCAATAAGCACTTTGGCGTTGCAGTGATAGTGTGGATCTCGTTCGTCAAACAGGGTACGAAAGCCAAAATAATCGCCGTGGGAATAGAGGCGAACAAGGCTCTCTTTGCCATTTTCAAGAGTGTGAAAAAGCCCGATTAAACCTGAGGAAACATAGTAAAAACCGTGTGCGGTTTCTCCTTGCTCATAAACAGTTGTGCCTTTGGTGAGTAGGCGTAATGCCGTAAGTTGGCAGTGGTTGAGTTCGGTAGGTTTAATCGGGTCTTTTTCCATAAATACTCCATGCGTTAAATTTCATTAATAATACGATAAACCCAATTCTCCAATGGGTCTTTTAACCGCACCATTTCCGCGTGCATTTCCTCCAACATCTCTTTTTTAACCGCTTGATATTCAGATTTGTAGAAGAGATTGTGCATTTCCGCAGGGTCGTTTTTCACATCGTAAAGCTCGCCCACATCAGAGGCTGAACACCAATTTATAATCTTTGCGGTGCCACATTCGTTGCTCGAAATAGACAAAATGCCCTGCAAGTTGAGCTAACACGCCTTTGCGTTGGTTGTCTTGATTTTCGCGCACAATCGGTAAAATGCTCTCTCCTTCAAAGGCGGTGGGAATAGGTTGCTCGGCTAAATCATACACCGTTGAGGTCAAGTCGTGCAAATAGACGAGGTTATCATCTTGCTGATTGCTGCGATTAGAATTTGGGTCTTTAATAATCATCGGAATGTTGTAGGTGGTGTCGAACATAAATTCGCCTTTTTCAATCATTCGATGAGCACCCATCGCATCGCCGTGGTCAGCGGTGGCAACAATAAAGCTGCTGTCGTAAATGCCTTTTTCTTCAAGGAAAGCGAAAAGGTCACCAATCGCATCGTCAATCAAGGTAATGTAGCCCCAGAATTTGGTGATCACCTCTTTCCAGTGGTCTTCGCTTGCCTCCCACATCCCCCACATTTTGGAAATGGTGCGGTAGTGGTTTGGCTTGCCTTCAAGCGGTTTAAAAAAGCTTTCATCTAGCACCACATCTTCTTTGCTATACATAGAGTAATAAGGCTCTGGCACAATGCACGGTGTGTGTGGACCCCAGAAGTTGATCCACGCAAAGAATGGTTTGCCTTCTGCTAATGATTGCCCGATATATTTTTTCGCTTCATCAATGATGAAATACGGGATAGTTTGCTCTTTCGTACCAGAAAGCAAGCCGCAAAGCTCTTGTACGCGTAAGTGTGGGTTGTCGCCAAAATAGGCATTACTCACCTCTGGAATCTCATAGCCTTTTTCTTCCAGCCACTCTTTATAGCGGTTGGAATGTGTTGGCGGTTGATTAAACACAAGGTTTTTATACACACCGCTGCCTGGGTAGCCATAGCCATCAAAATTATGTCCTTGAATGCCGTAATCTTCTGGCACAGATTTGGTGCCAACGTGCCATTTCCCCACCACATAGGTGTTGTAGCCTTCCAATTTGCCGATGTTTGGTGCAGATTGCAAAATTTCGCCTGTACCGCCTTTTTCGCCGTTACGAATAATGCCGTGTGTGGAAGGCATCAAGCCTGTAAAGAGCGAGGTACGTGCAGGGCCGCAAACCGATGCGGGTGTAAAGGCGTTATTAAAGCGAATACCGTCTTTGGCAAGACGGTCAATGTTTGGTGTTTTCACAATTTGATGACCATAAGCCCCAAGCATATCTTTGCGGATTTGGTCTAAAAGAATGTAAAGAATGTTCATAATATCTCCATTACTCTGTAGGGTGTGTGAATTTGAAAAATTCACGCACGCAAGCGGTTAAAAATGGGCGTGGATTGCAAATAATCCACACACCCTACGATTATTCCGCTTTCGGTTTAAACACAAACCATACAATCACTTGTAACACGGCATATACGCTTAACACCATACTTGGATTGCCCGCTTCTGATGCCAAGCCAATTGGCGATAAGAAGGCGTAAAGTGCGAATAAACCAAGGATTAATGAGATGGAAGTTACTTTGATGTATTTCCAGTTGGTTAAGTCCACATCGCCTTTGTTGACGGTGTTTTCCACATAAGGTTCGCGTTTTAAGAAGATGCCTAACACGAGCATTAACACCACATCGAACACGAACAAGCCACCCATTACATACACGAAGTTAAGTTTAACTTGGAACACCCAAACTATGCAGAAGTATAAAATAACGTGAGCAAGCAAGGCGATACGTGCAGCTAAGCCAGAGACGGTTTTGTTGAATAAGCCGACCGCAAATAATGCCACGATTGGAATGTTCACAAAGCCTGCGAAACGTTTAGTGATTAAGAAGATACCATCTGTTCCGAACATCAAGAGCGGTGCGAAAATCATGGTAACAATCGCCATAATGGTGGAGACCTTTTTCGCGTAAGCAATTAACTCTTCTTCTGACCGCACTTTTTTGCTGATGGAAGGCAATAAGTCTTTACAGTAAATGGTTGCAGCAGAGTTTAAGAATGAGTTGAAAGTACTTAAAATCGCACCGAACAATGCTGCAATGAAGAAGCCTTGTAACCAAGTTGGTAACACTTTGTTCACGAGTAATGGGTAAGAGGCATCAATTGGATTTACGCTATCGCCCAAAATGTGGAAGCTGAGTAAACCTGGTAAGTTTAAGATCACTGGCAAGGTGAGCAAGAATAATGCCGCAATCAAAATCCCTTTTTGACCTGATTTTAAATCTTTAGCCCCTAAACAACGTTGTACGATCGCTTGGTTTGTTGTCCAATAGAAGAAGTGAACTACCATAATCCCTGTGAAGATGGTTGGCCACGGCGTTGCATCCGTTTCGCTACCTATCGCATTCCATTTATCGATGTGCGTGGTGGTAATGGTGTGCAAGCCTTCAGAGAGGCTGCCATCGCCCAAATACATCAATGCAAAGAATGGCACGAGCAATGCACCGATAACCAAAATCACTGCATTGATGGTGTCTGACACTGCTACCGCTTTCAAACCACCGAAAATGGCATAAATTGCCCCGACAACGCCAATCGCAATCACCGTGTAAGTAATTGCCGCTCCGTAGCTCAAGCCAAACGCTGTTTCAAGGTTGAATATTTTGTTAAACGCAATCGCCCCTGTGTAAAGTGCGGTTGGAATTACGATTAAAAGATAGAAAATCAAGAACAGCGTGGACATAATCAAACGGGTTTGACGGTCGAAACGGCTCTCAAAAAATTCTGGCACGGTGGTGTAACCGTTACGCAAATAGCGTGGCAACATATAAAGTGCCAAGAAGCAGAGTGGAATCACGGTTGGCACTGTCCATGCAATTACCGAGAAGTTACCTTTATAAGAAACCGCATTCACACCGATAAGCTGTTCGGTGGAAAGCGAGGTTAATACCATTGAGCAACCAATTACCAAGCCGCCTAAGCCACGTCCTGCAAGGAAATAGCCTTTTGAAGTAGAAAGGTCATCCCCTTTAGTTTTGAGCCATGAAATATACGCAACTAATGCAGTGACGATGATAAAACTAGAAATCGTTAGCCACATACGTTCCTCCTTTAGGAAACATCTAAAATTATGGTTAGATTACTGCAATGTTTTCGATTAGTTTATGATGCTTGTCATATTCGCAGTGTGAGTCTGATCACAAATTCGAAACAAAACTTCATTTTTATGTATTTTATTGGATGGTTTATGAGCGTGATCATATTTTCCTTTTTTGTTCTCATTATAATCAGCGACAAATTACAAAAGGCAAAAGGATCAGATGATGAGCATCACCTTAATTTTAATTCTGATAGGTTGTGGCATTATCACCAACATTATGTCTGCCATTTTCGGCATTGGCGGTGGCGTATTGATGGTACCTATTCTTTACACTCTCTTTCCCGAATTTCCATTGCAAATGGTCGCAGCTACCTCACTGACCATCGTAATGGGCTCTTCGATGATTAACCTCGTCTATTTCTATCGTCAAAAAGTAGAAATAAACTACAAAGCGATGTTGATTTGGTCGGTAGGAATGATGATTGGCGTACAGCTCGGGTTTGAAGTGAGTTTTTACGTGCCTGACATTGTGATTATCAGCGTTTTTGTCATTACGCTTTCCGCCCTTGCAATTCGCACCTTAATGAGCAAACAAGCGGTCGAAAACGGCAGTCAAAATGCAAATGAAACCGCAAAAGGCATCGGACTTTGCACCTTCGGCGGATTTATTGCAGGAATGACGGGCATTGGCGGCGGTTCGATTATGGCACCGCTTATCGGGCAGCTCAAAAGCGTAAAACCGCATCAAATCGCCCCTTACACCAACTATATGATGGTGATTGGCGGACTCGGCAGTTTGTATGGCTATCTTACTAAAACCCCGCCATTTCATTTCGGTTGGCAAGTGGGCTACATCAACTTTTCTGTAGTGCTGATTGTGGTGTTCTGTGCATTCATTACCAGCTTCTTCTCAATGAAAATCCGCGACAAACTCTCGCCCGCTTTAGTAAAAAAACTGCTCGGCATTATTTTGCTAGTAATTGCGACTTATATGTTGATCGCACATTTGATGAAATAAAAGAAATAAACGGTGAAATTTGCAATGTCTTTTACAAATTTCACCGCTTGTGAATATTATTTTTGTAATTTTTTGAGTAACTCGATTTCTCTTTCTAACCCTTTTATAATTTTATCTTTTTGTGCTAATAATTCATCTTTATGGCTTAATATTAATTGTAATTGTTGAATCGCTTTTTCTAAATTATCATTTCCAACTGCAAATAAAAAATGATTTGAATTATTTGAATTTGTTGATTCGTATGAAGAATTATTAAAATAAACTTTTTCAGTTTCCCCCACAGAGAGCAACTCACAAATATCCATATCAAATACTTCAGAGATTTGTTCTAAACGAGATAGATTTGAACGCACTTCACCTCGCTCAATTTTTCCATAACCCGTTACCGACATTCCTAATTTATCCGCCATATTTTCTTGCGATAACTGGTGTTGTTCGCGTAATTGACGGATTTTCTCATTGATTTTCATACACTGCTCTCTCAAGGTAAATAGCTACCTTAATTCGGTAACTGGCTGTAATTGTTGGTTGATTGTACATAATTTCGACCAAAATTATAATTCTTTTGGATTTTTTCTCCTACTTTTATTTATTGAGGTTCCTATGAAATTAAAAAATGTAACTATTGCAACAGCACTTTTAGCTGTATTAACAGGCTGTGGAAGTAGTGGTGGCAATTCAAGCACACTAAACACCAATCAACCAACCGCTCAAAATGAACAAAATCGTCAGCAAGTAACTGATGCTAAGAAAGCTGAAGAAGCTCGTAAAGCTGAAGAGGCTCGTAAAGCTGAAGAAGCTCGTAAAGCCGAAGAAGCTCGCAAAGCTGAAGAAGCCCGCAAGGCTGAAGAAGCCCGTAAAGCCGAAGAAGCTCGTAAAGCCGAAGAAGCTCGCAAAGCTGAAGAAGCCCGTAAAGCTGAAGAGGCTCGTAAAGCCGAAGAAACTCGTAAAGCTGAAGAGGCTCGTAAAGCTGAAGAAGCTCGCAAAGCTGAAGAAGCCCGTAAAGCCGAGGAATACCAAGCAGGATTATTAAAAGCACAATCAATAAAAGAAACAAAAATAGGGCAGGCACTTCCTTATCACTTAGGCAATAATGAAATCGGATATATTGATCGTAGCAAACAAAGCATATCTCAAGATGGTAAATTAACTAAATTTTCTGGAGGAACATATATTTATAATCAACCCTACTCTATTGTTATTGCAAATACTGAAAGTGAGAATATTCAAAATGATGTTGATTTAACACCTGAATGGTATGCTTATGATGTGGATGTTGCAGGTTTAGCAACCGAGGAGAAAAATATTCCAACGAATGGAAAAGCCACCTATATGGGGCAAGGATTTTTTAATGGAGCTACCGCAACATTTATATATAACGTAAATTTTAATATTAAAAAAGGTCAAGGTAGATTAACTGAAATGGGCGGCTCAGGAAAATTAACCTTACAAGAAGCAGATATTAAGCGTATTAATTTAAAAGGTAATAATATTATTGGCGTAGAAGGAAAAGCAGAATCATCTTATAATCATTTAGTTGATGGTCACTATCAATTAGGATTCTTTGGTCCTAATGCAGAAGAAGTTTCTGGTTTAGCAACTTTCTCTATGGAAGAAAAGAGAAAAACAGCTGGAACAACAAAAAACGATCATAATAAATTTGAGTTTGGTTTAGGTGGCACCCGCGGTGAAATTCAAAAATAACCTTTCTGTAGGGGAGAATTACATTCGCTCTGATATTCCACCGATGTTTTAGAGCAAATGCGATTTACCCCTACAAGAAAATGCCGTTTGAAGTGGATTTAAACGGCATTTATTTTTCATCATACCCCAACAAGGTAACTTATCATAACAGCAAGTATATGGTTCATTTTTAATTGCAAACCTATAATTCATCATTTCTTTTCTCATCTGTAATATCATGAAAAAACTCGCAAATTTCCTTATTATTCTACCGCTTGCAACACAAGCAGAAACCTTTCACGCACCTCAACCTGTATTCTTTGAGAACAACGTTTTGCCAAAACAGGCAGAGCCGCAAATAAAAACGCAGTCTAAAGCAGAGAGTGTACCCACATCTTCATTTGCCCTTTCTGATGCAGATAGCACCAAAACCAAGCTCGAGAAGTTGATTAACAATGGTGTAGTAAAGCAACAATGGCATTTGTTGAAGCAGCTACTGCCGTTGTATCAACAGCAGGCGAATTATGATGAAACGCTTTATCGTTACGCAATGGGGGCGATGTTGCGGGCAGAAAAAGAATACCCACAGGTAATTTCGCTTTATCAGCAGATTTTAGCCGAGAAGCCAGAGTTAGCTTATCCGCGTTTTGATTTGGGTGTGATGTTGTTTGAAAACAAGCAATATCGCCAGGCGAAAGCAGAGTTAGAACGTGCTAAGCCCGAACTTTCACCACAAATGCAGCAGCTTACCGAACGTTATATGCAAGCAATGGCGGAGCGGCAAAGCTGGCAGCCTGATATGGAGCTACAATATACCCAAACCGATAACATAAACAACGCCTCTTCTCAGCAAGATATTATATTGGGAGGATTGAGATTTAAAAAAGATGCGGACTCCTTGCCGCAAAAGGCACACGGTTTTCGCTACAGTGTGGGTGTAAACCGTGAATTGAACATATCCGGCAATCATTTTGTTACAGCAAATGGTCGTTTTGGTGGGGTGCATTATTGGGATAACCAAGATTATAGCGAAAAATCGCTGTATGCCTCGCTCGGTTATCGATACCGTTCTGCATTGCAAGCAGTCGGATTTTCCCCATTTTTTGAACAGAATTGGCTCGGCTCACCATGTTATAGCAAAAATTTTGGTGCAGTTGCAGATTTTCGTCGAGAATTGACTGCTTACTGGGCAATGTCAGGATCTTTTTCGCATACGCAAAAACGCTATGCACAAGAAAGCGTGGCTCGCCGTCATAATGGTTACTTAAACGGTGTTTCACTTTCGTTAAGCTATCAAGCCAAGCCGAATTGGTTGCTTTTTAGTGGTGTGGAAGGCAGTGTTGATCATAGTAAAGATAAAGCAGAATCTTCTCTTCGCCGTGGGGTGAATATTGGTTCGGTGTGGGAGATTAAAGAGTTTGTCAGCCGTGTTAGCTTACGTTATGTGAAGCGAGATTTTCGTGCGGAGAATTTTTATTTTCCAACCAAAAAACGTCAAGATAAAGAATATAGCTTGAATGTGTCGGTGTGGCATAACCGTTTGCAATGGCAAGGTTTTGTGCCGAAGTTGAATTATCGCTACCGTAAAATTGATAGCAATATTCCTGCGTTCTATTCCAGAGAAAGTAGCGAGTGGTTTGTGTCAGTAGAGAAAGATTTTTAGCTCCCTTTTGAAACAACAAGCGGTGAAATTTGCAATTTCTTTTACAAATTTCACCGCTTGATCTGCACCCCAAAACCTGGACACCTATTTTGAGGTGCAGATTATGTCCTACTCTTATCAATTTTGTTTGAAAATTATCAAACTCGTCACCGAACAGGATTATGGTATCCGTGAGGTGGCTAAACTTCAATGATTTACTTCGTGTGGCTAAAATGCCTCGCTCAAGCTTTTACTATAAAGAGATTAAGCGAAATTATCACGAAGCTAAAGAAGCTATTTTATCGCTGTATAAAAAGAACAGAAAACGAGATGGTTATCGCCCCATGGCGTTTAAACTACGCCAAAGGGGGGGCCATTTGAATCATAAAAGGTGTTAAAGCTGATGAACGAGTTAGGTATTCATTCCATTTTACGCAAGAAAAGGCATGGAAAACATGGAAAAACATCGCATATTGCCCCGAATTTGCTGAATCGTGATTTTACAGCAACGGCACTCAATCAAAAATGGGGAACGGATGTAACGGAATTTCATGTTGGGCAAGAAAAGCTTTATTTTTCACCGTTGATGGATTTGGCTAACCGAGAAATTATTGCCTATAACTTTGCGACACGCCCGAAGTTTTCATTGGTAAAAAAGAGGTTAGAATAAGGGCTTAGTCGGCTTAAACCGACAGAATGCCCGATTATTCATAGCGACCAAGGTGTATAGTATGGCTCGGCGGAATGGGTAAAGATGTTAAAGGGTAAAGTGGTTCAAAGGATTGAGCCCAGTGCAATACCGAGCTCAATATTTAGGCGGATCACTTTTTCTTAAACCTCCCACCAAATCAATGCCCATTGGCGTTGTCCATGTTTTATTGGTTCATTGTTTATTTGTTTGTGTTGATAGAAGTGAGCTAAATTTTGTTTTTCTTTTTCGGTTAGATTGCCGAGAGAAAACTCCACAGAATTTAATAAATCCTCAAAGGTTTCACCTTGGAAATAGCCTGATTCAGTTTCAATAAAACTCACATTCGCGTGAATACCTTTTTGGTAAAGATGATTGACTAAATAAATATAAGTCGGAAAGCCCACATCATCACGACCAATGGCTTCAAATACGCCTTCATCGAGAAAATGGCGTTGTGTCACCGAGGTTAAAAAGACGCGTTTTTTTGCCTTACTTTGCAGCTTTTCAATCATGTCATCCAAATCATCCACAAGCGTTGAGCGAGAGGCGAGTATAACATCCGCTTGAGGCACATCATCCCAGTTATCCGACCATGATTTATGTAGAAGCGTAATATTATTCAGTTGATGCTTTTCTTTGTATTGCTGCACCATATCCAACATGCCTTGGCTGTAATCGAGGGCATACACAGCTTGGCATTGTTGGGCTAAAGGAATCACAAACGTGCCGGGGCCACAGCCGATATCTAACACTGTTTCATTGGGTTGCACATTCATGGCTTTGAGTAACGTTTCATTATAACGACTTGGTTTGCCCACTAAATTCTCAGCCATTTTAGGGGCTTTTTTATCCCACTTTGTTGGTGGAAGATTATAGTGATTACAGGATTTTAGATGTTGTTGATAGAGATCGTTGAAATTGATGTCGTTGATGATCATAGTGACGCCCCAAAGTGCGGTTAGTTTTCAGATTGTTTTGAATTGCTTGCTGATTATATGCTTTCTCCCACTGAAAATCATTTGAAAATGATTGACGCAAACGTTTTCGTTTTGGTGTTTTTCCTTTATAATAGCCCGCGATTTTTACCTCAAACACAACTCAAAGGTACCCGTATGTGAAACCGAAAGTAGCCGTATTGCGGGAACAAGGTGTAAACAGCCACGTTGAAATGGCAGCGGCCTTTGACCGTGCAGGCTTTGCCGCGATTGATGTTCACATGAGTGATTTAATGGCAGGCCGTTACAACTTAAACGACTTCAATGCGATGGTGGCTTGTGGTGGTTTCTCTTATGGTGACGTATTAGGTGCAGGTGGTGGCTGGGCGAAATCCATTTTATTTAACCCACAATTACGCGATCAATTCAGCCAATTCTTCGCCAATGAAAACACCCTTTCATTAGGCGTATGTAACGGCTGTCAATTTATCTCCACTCTTGCGGAAATTATCCCTGGTGCAGAAAATTGGCCACGTTTCGTGCGTAATAAGTCAGAACGCTTTGAAGCTCGTGCCGCGATGGTGAAAATCACCGACACCAACTCATTGTGGTTTAAAGGCATGGCGGGCTCACATATGCTGATTGCCGTTTCTCATGGCGAAGGATGCGTAGAATTCAAAACACCTGAGAATTTGACCGCACTTCAAGCGCAAAACTTGATTGTTGCACAATATATCGACAGCCGTTTAAACGTGACTGAAACCTATCCAGCCAACCTAAATGGTTCGGCATTAGGCATTCAATTTCTAACGTCGATGGCCGTATTGCCGCGATGATGCCTCACCCAGAACGTGTATTCCGTGCCGTGAGCAACTCATGGTATCCAGAAAATTGGTCTGAAGATGGTGCTTGGATGCGAATTTTTAGAAATGCGAGAGTGAATTTCAAATAATGTGAAATTGCTCACAGAAAATTAATACAAAATAAGAGATACTGGGTGAGTCAGTATCTCTTTTTTATACTGAACAATTCTTGGATATTTTGTCCGTAATATCAATTGAACTATATGAGGAGTTCTTAATGAGTAGTTTAGTTACATTGCTAGCTAATATTGTTGCGCCATTGCAACGTCAATTTATTAACTTTATCCGCATTGCTATTTGTGTTGTGATGGTTTAGATTGGCGGCTTAAAAGTTTGCCAATATGAGGCAGATGGTATCGCACACTTTGTGTCAAATAGTCCTTTCTTAAGCTTCCTTTACAAAAACGGTGCAAATGAAGTGACAAATGATAAGGGTGTTTTAGTGAAAGAATATACCTTATATAAAAACCTGAAGGCAAAATGGTCGCAAAAAATATCGAATGGCATAAAGCCAACGGCACCTATACCGCTTCTTATATTATTGGCGCAATCATTGTGACAATTGGTATTTTAGTATTAGCAGGTATTTGGTCTCCAACACTCGGACTATTTGGAGGCTTACTCACGTTTGGTATGTCGATAGTCACGCTGTCGTTCCTGATATTTACGCCAGAAACCTGGGGGCCGAATTTAGGTGGGGACTTCCCAACACCTAATTATGGCTTCCCATATCTCTCAGGTGCTGGCCGACTCGTGATTAAAGATATTATTATGATGGCAGGCGGCTTAGTTGCTGCAGCAGAATGTGAGAAACGTTATTTAGAGAATAAAAAGCAATTTGCTTAATTAGTTTATTTAAAAGGCTTGCTGAGATAAATGGCAAGTCTTTTTCCTAAGATACAAAAAGAAGCAGTTGAATAATAATCATATATTAATTGTCGTGATGATAAGAATATGAATAGCACGCGTTTAGTAAAATTTATGGTATCAAAATTGTCTACAAATGTTGTTTGGGTGTTGGTTTTTAGAAATGCAAGAAAACATCTAGGTAATTATTAATTCAATAAAGGTAAAATATGTCTATTACAAATTTCAATACTGAAAATAATTCATTTAGTAAACTTATTTCTGATAGAGTGGTTTTTAAAATACCAAAATTTCAACGTGATTATAGTTGGGGAAATGATGAATGGAGCGAGTTATGGGAAGATATTGATACATCTCTGAGAGAGGATGAGGCTCATTATATGGGATATTTGGTTTTGCAATCAGTAGGTAAAAACACCTTTAATGTTATCGATGGGCAACAAAGAATCACAACTTTATCTCTAATAATATTGGCGGCAATGAAAATGCTTAAAAGATTAATAGAAGATAATATAGACTCTGATGATAATAAAAATAGACTTGATAGTATACGAACTAGATTTATTGGTTATCAAGATAGTGTCACATTAATAAATAAAAATAAATTAGTATTAAATAGGCATAATGATAGATACTACAAGGATTATATCGTCCCTTTAATTGACGATTTACCGAAAAGAGGTTTCAATGAAAGTGAGCATCGTCTAAGAAAATCATTTACTTTTTTTTATGATAAACTCGATTTTCATATTAAATCTAAGCCGAATAAAGGAGCGGAGATTGCAAGATTTGTTGAAAGTATTGTTGATAATTTGTTTTTTACGGTAATTACTGTAACTAATGAGCTAAATGCATATAAAGTATTTGAAACGCTAAATGCTAGAGGGGTAAAACTTTCTTCAACAGATTTATTAAAAAATTATCTTTTTTCGATTGTGGATAATCCAAATATTGAAGATTCTAGCTCTGAAGTTGAAGAGTTGGAAGAAAAATGGAATAGAATCTTGAATAGATTGGGTAATAATAATATATCTGATTATTTAAGGGTGTTTTGGTTAAGTAAGTATGATTTTGTTAGACATATGAATTTATTTAAAACAATTAGGAATAAAATAAAATCTAGAGAAGATACTTTTAAACTAATTAGTGATATGGATCAAAACTTAGATGCTTATTTACTATGTGTTTCGCCAGAGCAAGAGTTATTGTCTAGTTCTAATAAATCAGAGATAGATTCATCTAAATTATTAAAATTATTCAGAATAAAACAGCACTATCCATTGGTTATGTCAGCTAAGAGAAAATTAACTGAACAAGAATTCCAGAAAACATTATCCTATTTATCAATTATTGTCTTTAGATATACAGTAATTGGTAACCAACCCTTAGGAGATCCTGAAAAAGTATATTTTACTACTGCTCAAAATATAGAATCTGGGAAATTAAAGAATGCTCTTGATGTAGCTAGAGCATTAAAAGATTATTATCTTTCAGATAAGCAATTTTCATCACTATTTGAAAATAAAGTAATTATTACTAGAGATTCAAAGAATAATAAAATTGCAAGATATATTTATTCAGAGATAGAAAAAGAAAAAAGTAGAATTAGGTCGGATATCAATGATGACTCTATAACAATAGAACATATTTTACCTCAGAATCCAAATGATACTTGGTCTAGTATAGATGCTAGTGATAGAGAGAAATATATCTATCATGTTGGAAATATGATGTTATTGGAAAAATCCTTGAATAAAGATGCAGAGAATAAAAGTTTTAATGAGAAAAAAGTATTGTATAAGCAAAGTAAATTTCAACAAGTATCTGAACTCTTAACTTCACTTGATACTATTAATGATAGTTGGGATGTTCGTAATATAGAGAAAAGGGCTCATATGCTATCTAAATATGCTAGCCAGATATGGCGCATAAATAGCATTTAGATACTGATATTTTCTTAACAAAAAAGCGGTCAAAAATCACAACGAATTTTGACCGCACTTTGATCTGCCCCCAAAAACCTGGACACTTAATTTGAGGTGCAGATTATGTCCTACTCTTATCAATTTCGTTTGAAAATTATCAAACTCGTCACCGAACAGGATTATGGTATCCGTGAGGTGGCTAAACTTCATAAAATTTCCCACGCTCTCGTCATTTATTGGCTAAAAGTATTTCGGGAAAGAGGGCTTGATGGCGTAAAATCGCCTCATACAAACCTTCAAACATCTAAAATAGTGAAGCCAAAGATAAAAAAGAAAGACATTGAAATTCCAGAAACCACAGACTTTTCACCTAAAGCGTTTAAAAAGTTACAACGAGAGCTCGCCTTGGCTCGTGCGGAGATTGCTTATCTAAAGGAGTTGGAGGTGCTCGACCGTCAAAAACAACGACAGAAAAAAGAAAAATCATTGAAAGATTGAAGCAAGACCATGCTTATCATTCAATTGCTGAATTACAGGCTGAAATTGAAGAATATTTAGTGTATTACAACCAAAACCGAATTAAACTTGGTTTAAAAGGATTGAGCCCAGTGCAATACCGAGCTCAATATTTAAGTTAACGAACCTGTCCAACTTTTGGGGGACAGATCAAAGTGCGGCCAGATTTTTAGAAATTTTGGGTTAATAGCAAAGTAAAATAACTCTTTATTTAAAAGTGGAAATTGTGCGTTAACTCAAAATCAGTAACAATATTGCGTCAAAATAAAAATAAATCATTCAGGAATAAATATGGATCATTCAGTTCACAACAAACTTGTTTCTTTTATTTGGAGCATTGCTGACGATTGTCTGCGCGATGTGTATGTGCGCGGTAAATATCGTGATGTAATCTTGCCGATGTTTGTGCTTCGTCGTTTGGATACTTTACTTGAGCCAAGCAAAGATGCCGTATTGGAAGAAGTGCGTTTTCAAAAAGAAGAATTGGCATTCACCGAATTGGATGACCTTCCCCTTAAAAAAATTACCGGCCATGTTTTTTATAACACCTCAAAATGGACATTAAAATCCCTCTATCAAACCGCCAGCAATACGCCGCAGTATATGCTGGCTAATTTTGAAGAATATCTTGATGGTTTTAGTGCCAACGTGCAGGAAATTATCAACTGCTTCAAGCTGCGTGAACAAATCCGCCATATGTCCCATAAAAATGTTTTGCTGAGTGTGTTGGAAAAATTTGTCTCCCCTTACATCAATCTTACCCCTAAAGAGCAACAAGACCCGGATGGCAACAAATTGCCCGCCTTGAGCAATCTGGGCATGGGCTATGTATTTGAAGAACTGATCCGTAAATTTAACGAAGAAAACAACGAAGAAGCCGGCGAACACTTTACGCCACGCGAAGTGATTGAGTTGATGACGCATTTGGTCTTTGATCCGCTCAAAAACCAAATCCCGGCGGCTATTACGATTTACGACCCGGCTTGCGGCAGCGGCGGTATGCTGACCGAATCACAAAACTTTATTGAACAAAAATATCCGCTGCCAGAATCGCAAGTTGAGCGCTCAATTTTCTTATTCGGTAAAGAAATCAACGACGAAACTTACGCCATCTGCAAATCCGACATGATGATTAAAGGCGATAATCCCGAAAACATCAAAGTCGGCTCCACCCTTGCCACCGACAGCTTCCAAGGCGAACACTTTGACTTCATGCTTTCCAATCCGCCATACGGCAAAAACTGGAGCAATGACCAAGCATATATTAAAGATGGCAAAGAGGTTATCGACAGCCGCTTCAAAGTCTCCCTGCCTGACTACTGGGGCAATGAAGAAACTCTTAATGCCACCCCGAGTGCTAGTGATGGACAGCTATTATTCCTAATGGAAATGGTCAGCAAAATGAAATCGCCGAATGACAACAAAATCGGCAGCCGAGTGGCCTCCGTGCACAACGGCTCAAGCCTTTTTACCGGCGATGCAGGTTCGGGGGAGAGCAATATCCGTCGCCATATCATTGAGAACGATTTGCTGGAGGCCATCGTACAGCTGCCCAACAAGCTATTCTACAATACAGACATTACCACCTATATTTGGTTGCTGTCCAACAACAAACCCGAAACACGCAAAGGCAAAGTACAGCTGATTGATGCCAGCCTCTTATTCCGTAAGCTGCGTAAAAAACTAGGCGAAAAAAACTGCGAATTTGCGCCGGAACATATTGCCGAAATTACCCAAAACTATCTTGATTTCAGCGCTAAAACACGCGAAACCGACGGACAAAATGAAGCGGTCGGCTTAGCTTCGCAGATTTTTGACAATCAAGATTTCGGCTATTACAAAGTCACCATCGAACGCCCGGATCGTCGTTCTGCACAATTTACCGCCCAAAATATTGCGTCTTTACGTTTTGACAAAGCCCTGTTTGAGCCGATGCAATATCTTTATCAGCAACATGGCGAACAAATTTACAACGCCGAATATTTAGCCAAAACAGAGCCAGAAATCAGCGCTTGGTGTGAAGCGCAGGGCATTGCCTTAAACAATAAAAATAAGGCTAAGCTGTTGGATGTCAAAACGTGGGAAAAAGCCGCCGCACTTTTTCAGACGGCCTCAACCTTACTCGAATATTTCGGCTCAACCCAATTTGACGATTTCAACCAATTCAAACAAGCCGTGGAAGGCCGTCTGAAAGCCGAAAAAATCTCCCTCTCTGCCACAGAGAAAAAGGCCATTTTCAATGCCGTAAGCTGGTACAACGAAAGTGCCGCCAAAGTCATTGCCAAAACGCTTAAGCTCAAACCAAACGAATTAGACGCCCTTTGCCAACGCTACCAATGCCAAGCCGACGAGCTGGCAGACTTTGGCTATTACGCCACCGGCAAAGCAGGCGAATATCTCCAATACGAAACAAGCAGCGACTTGCGCGACAGCGAATCCATACCGCTTAAACAAAATATCCACGATTATTTCAAAGCCGAAGTGCAGCCGCACATCAGCGAAGCATGGCTGAATATGGAAAGTGTGAAAATCGGCTATGAAATCAGCTTTAATAAATATTTTTACCGCCACAAACCATTGCGCAGCCTTGCAGAAGTGGCCCAAGATATTTTGGCGTTAGAAAAACAGGCTGACGGCTTGATTAGTGAGATTTTAGGGGAAATCGATGAGTGATTTAATTATTTATAACACTGATGACGGCAAAGCCAATGTTGCGTTATTAGTGATGGAAAACGAAGCGTGGCTTACACAAAATCAGTTGGCAGAACTTTTTGACACCTCTGTACCAAATATAACCACTCATATAAAAAACATATTAAAAGACAAAGAGTTAGATGAAAATTCAGTTATTAAGGATTATTTAATAACTGCCCAAGACGGCAAAGAATATCAAGTGAAACATTACTCGCTTGACATGATTTTAGCCGTAGGATTTAGAGTTCGCAGTCCGCGCGGCGTACAATTTCGACGTTGGGCGAATACACAACTTCGCAATTATTTAGAAAAAGGTTTTTTAGTTGATAAAGAACGATTAAAAAATCCTCAAGGTCGTTTAGATTATTTTGATGAATTACTGGAACAAATCCGTGAGATTCGTGCCAGTGAAATGCGTTTTTATCAAAAAGTGCGAGAATTATTTAGTCTATCAAGCGATTACGATAAAACAGATAAAAATACCCAAATGTTTTTCGCTGAGACGCAAAATAAATTGATTTACGCCATCACCAAACAAACCGCAGCCGAATTAATTTGCAAACGTGCCGACGCTACCTTACCCAATATGGGCTTAACCACATGGAAAGGCACGATTGTACGCAAAGGCGATATTGTGATTGCTAAAAATTATTTATCAAATGATGAGTTAGATTCCCTGAACCGATTAGTCATGATTTTCTTAGAAAGCGCAGAGTTGCGGGTTAAAAACAATCAAGATTTAACTTTGTCATTCTGGCGAAACAACGTAGATAATTTGATCGAATTTAACGGATTTCCCGTTTTACAAGGCAATGGCAAGCGAACCCAAAAACAAATGGAAGCCTTTACCTATGAACAATACACATTATTTGACCAAGCACGAAAACAACAAAAACAACGCCAAGCAGATAACGAAGATTTAAAAATATTAGAAAATTGTCAAAAAGAAATCAAACAGTTAAAAGATAAACGGTAGTTAAAGCTATGCACCCTATACAAGCGGTCAGATTTTAAGGATTTTTTGCAAATGAGACGATACGAGAGTTACAAAGATTCGGGCGTGGAATGGCTGGGGAAAATACCGAGTCAGTGGGAATTAACTATAGGAATGAATGTATTCAGAGAAAATAAACGTGATAATAAAGGAATGAAAGAAAAAACTGTTCTTTCATTGAGTTATGGTCAAATAATTATAAAACCTGAGGAAAAATTAGTTGGCCTTGTTCCTGAATCATTTGAAACCTATCAGATTGTAGAACCAAACGATATTATTATTCGTTGTACTGATTTGCAAAACGATAAAACCAGTTTACGAACAGGATTAGCAAAAGATAAAGGTATTATTACGAGTGCTTATCTGAATTTAAAGGTTATAAATAATCATTCCGCTAAATTTTTACATTATTATCTTCATACTTTAGACATTACTAAAGTGCTTTATAAATTTGGTTCTGGACTGAGACAGAATTTAAGTTTTTTAGACTTTAAACGGTTACCTATTATTGATATTCCTCTCTCCGAACAACAAAAAATCGCGCAATTCCTAGACGAAAAAACCGCCAAAATCGATCAGGCGGTGGATTTGGCGGAAAAGCAGATTGCCCTGTTGAAAGAGCACAAACAGATTCTGATTCAAAATGCCGTAATCCGTGGCTTAAACCCTGATGTGCCGTTAAAAGATTCCGGTGTGGAGTGGATAGGGCAAGTGCCGGAGCATTGGGAAGTGAAAAAGTTAAAGTATTTAGCAAAACTTTCTCCTAGCAAATCAGAAATAACATGTAATCATGAGGAATCATGTAGCTTTATTCCTATGGAAAAATTAAAACTAAATACCTTGGTATTAGATGAGATAAAACAGATTAAAAATGTTTACTCAGCATATACTTATTTTAGGGATGAAGATTTACTAATTGCTAAAGTTACACCTTGCTTTGAGAATAAAAATTTTGCTATCGCAAAAAATTTAGTAAACAGCATAGGTTTTGGGTCGTCTGAAATATATGTATTAAGGACATACAATAATCTTTTAAATAAATTTTTATTTTATAGACTGCAAGAACAAAATTTTATGGAAATAGCGATTAGCAAAATGTCTGGAACTGGTGGATTAAAGAGAGTTCCATCAGAATTTATAAATAATTTCCAGCTTGCTTTACCACCATTTTGCGAACAGCAAAAAATTGCCGACTACCTAGACAAACAAACCGCCAAAATTGATCAAGCCATCGCATTAAAAACAGCCCATATTGAAAAGCTAAAAGAGTATAAAAGCGTGTTGATTAACGATGTGGTAACCGGCAAGGTGCGGGTATCGGTGTGAAAAGTGCGGTCAAAAAAGCTAATGGATTTTGAATATTGGCAGCGCAACTTGGGCGTAATGAATAAATTTTAAAACATTCACAAAAGGGTGAAAAATGGTTTCAGGAACTAAGGAAAAAGATTTAGAAATTGCCATCGAAAAAGCCTTAACCGGCACTTGGCGTGAAAACATGGAAAATAAGCTGAGTGAGCCGAAGGTGGAATACCTGCCGCGCCATCATGGTTTTGAGCTGGCATTTTCACAGGATTTTGATGCGCAGTTTGCGATTGATACGCGTCTGTTTTGGCAATTCCTGCAAACCAGCCAAGAGGCGGAACTTGCCCGTTTTCAACAGTTAAACCCAAACGACTGGCAACGTAAAATTCTAGAGCGGTTAGACCGCCAAATAAAGAAAAACGGCGTGTTGCACCTGCTGAAAAAAGGCTTAGATATTGATAGCGCCCATTTTGATTTGCTTTACCCCGTTCCGCTTGCCAGCAGCGGCGAAAAGGTTAAACGGCGTTTTGAACAGAATCTGTTTAGCTGTATGCGCCAAGTGCCTTATTCTGCCTCAAGCAATGAAACGGTGGATATGGTGCTGTTTGTCAATGGCTTGCCGATTATTACCCTTGAGCTGAAAAACCATTGGACGGGTCAGACGGCCATTGATGCCCAAAAACAATATCGCAACCGAGATTTAAGCCAAACGCTGTTTCATTTCGGGCGTTGTTTGGCGCATTTTGCCTTAGATACGGAAGAAGCTTATATGACCACCAAATTAGCGGGGCCTGCTACGTTTTTCTTGCCGTTCAATTTGGGCAACAACTGCGGTAAGGGCAATCCGCCCAATCCCAATGGACACCGCACGGCGTATTTGTGGCAAGATGTGTTCAGCAAAGCCAGCCTTGCCAACATTATTCAGCATTTTATGCGTTTAGATGGGTCAACAAAAGATCCGTTGGATAAACGCACACTCTTTTTCCCTCGCTATCACCAATTAGATGTGGTCCGCCGTTTGATTGCTGATGTCAGTGAACAAGGCGTGGGCAAACGCTATTTGATTCAACACTCTGCCGGCTCAGGCAAATCTAATTCCATTACTTGGTTGGCGTATCAGTTGATTGAGGCCTATCCGCGCAATGAAAAGGCGGCAAACGGTAGAGAGGCAGACCGCCCGATTTTTGATTCGGTAATTGTTGTTACCGACCGTCGTTTGTTTGATAAGCAACTGCGCGACAATATCAAAGATTTTTCAGAAGTTAAAAACATTGTTGCGCCGGCGTTGAGTTCGGCAGAATTGCGCCAATCCCTTGAGCAGGGCAAAAAAATCATTATTACCACGATTCAGAAATTCCCGTTTATTGTCGATGGCATTGCTGATTTAGGCGACAAACAATTTGCGGTGATTATTGATGAGGCGCACAGCTCACAATCCGGTTCGGCACACGACAATATGAACCGAGCCATCGGCAAAACGGAAGACCTTGATGCCGAAGATGTGCAAGATTTGATTTTACAAGCCATGCAATCCCGCAAAATGCGCGGCAATGCGTCGTATTTTGCTTTCACCGCCACACCGAAAAACAGCACTTTGGAAAAATTCGGCGAGAAACAGGCGGATGGTAAATTTAAGCCGTTCCACCTTTATTCTATGAAGCAGGCGATTGAAGAAGGCTTTATTTTGGATGTGATTGCGAATTACACCACTTATAAAAGTTTTTATGAGATCACTAAATCAATTGAAGATAATCCGGAGTTTGATAGTAAGAAGGCTCAAAGCCGCCTGAAAGCTTATGTGGAGCGTTCGCAACAAACGATTGATACCAAGGCAGAAATCATGCTGGATCATTTTATCCAGCAAATCTTTAACCGTAAAAAACTCAAAGGCAAAGCCAAGGGAATGGTGGTAACGCAAAATATTGAAACCGCCATCCGCTATTTTCAGGCGTTAAAACGCTTGCTGGCTGAGCGAGGCAATCCATTTAAAATTGCGATTGCGTTTTCAGGCAGTAAAGTGGTTGATGGCGTTGAATACACCGAAGCGGAAATAAATGGCTTTGCAGAAAGCGAAACCAAAGATTATTTTGATAAAGATGAATATCGCCTATTGGTGGTAGCCAATAAATATTTGACCGGCTTCGACCAACCTAAATTATGTGCGATGTATGTGGACAAGAAACTCTCCGGCGTACTTTGTGTTCAGGCATTATCGCGTTTAAATCGTAGTGCGAATAAGTTGGGAAAACGCACGGAAGATTTGTTTGTATTGGACTTTTTTAACAGCGTTGAAGATATTCAGCAAGCATTTGAGCCGTTTTATACTTCTACGTCGTTGTCGCAAGCAACCGATGTCAATGTCTTGCATGATTTGAAAGATCAGTTGGATGAAACCGGCGTGTATGAACAAGCAGAGGTCAACGATTTTACTGAAGGCTATTTTGCCAATAAGGACGCACAACAATTAAGCAGTATCATTGATGTGGCGGTTCAACGTTTCGACCATGAGTTGGCGCTTGAGCCAACCCAAAAAGTCGATTTTAAAATCAAGGCAAAGCAGTTTTTAAAAATTTACGGGCAAATGGCCTCCATCATCAATTTTGAAAATATTGCTTGGGAGAAGCTTTATTGGTTCCTCAAATTCTTAGTACCAAAATTAAAAGTACAAGATCCAATGGATGAATTTGATGAAATTTTAGATGCAGTGGATTTAAGCTCTTACGGTTTGGCGCGAACCAAACTGAATTACAGCATTAAATTAGATGATGAAGAAACAGAGCTTGACCCACAAAATCCAAATCCACGCGGCACGCATGGTGAAGATAAAGAAAAAGATCCGATTGATGAAATTATTCGTGTGTTCAATGAAAGATGGTTCCAAGGCTGGAGCGCAACACCGGATGAGCAACGGGTAAAATTTATCAATATTACCGAGCGCATCCGTAGCCATAAAGACTTTGAGCAAAAATATCAAAACAACCCGGATGTTCATACCCGTGAATTGGCTTTCCAAGCCATTTTGCGCGATGTGATGAGTGAACGCCACCGAGATGAACTAGAACTATACAAACTTTTTGCGAAAGATGCCGCATTTAGAACCGCTTGGACGCAGAGTTTACAACAAGCTTTGGCTAGATAGAAAAAAGTGATCTGCACCCAAAAACCTGGACACCTAATTTGAGGTGCAGATTATGTCCTATTCTTATCAATTTCGTTTGAAAATTATCAAACTCGTCACCGAACAGGATTATGGTATCCGTGAGGTGGCTAAACTTCATCACCGAAATTTTCATTGGTAAAAAAGAGGTTAGAACAAGGGCTTAGTAAGATTAAACCGACAGAATGCCCGATTATTCATAGCGACCAAGGCGTATTGTATGGCTCGGTGGAATGGGTAAAGATGTTGGAGGGTAAAGCGGTGCAAAGTATGAGTGGCCGAGGAAATTGCCACGATAATGCGGTGATTGAAAGTTTTTTTGCGATACTAAAATCAGCGTGTTTTTACTCTCGGACTTATCATTCAATTGCTGAATGACAGGCTGAAATTGAAGAATATTTAGCGTATTACAACCAAAAACGAATTAAACTTGGTTTAAGAGGATTGAGCCCAGTGCAATACCTAAGTTAACTAACCTGTCCAACTTTTAGGAGGCAGATCAACAAGCGGTGAAATTTGCAATGTCTTTTACAAATTTCACCGCTTGTGATATTCGCTGTTCGCTGATTAGAGCAATAACGCCGATCCCCATTTGATAATATCAAAGAAGAATTTATTTTGGTTGGTGGCAACGCCATCGCTGTTTTTCTTGTCGTCGCTTGCGGTTTTTGTTTCTTCCACCATTCCGCTTTTGTATTGCCCTTTGACAACAGCTAAATCATCGCGGGCTTGTGCTCGCAGTGTTTCGCATTGCTGGGCTGTTAAAGGTTGGAGCTCGGTGGGCTTATCTTTAAATTTTTTGAATTGATATTGTGCATAGCCCATGGATTTTTCATCGGATTGTAGAATTTTGACATATTCTTCGCCAATGACTTTTTCAAGCGGGTAGAAGAAAACATATTGAGCATGGATATAGCTATCTTCTTTTGAAAAATGATTTTGTTGAATACGGGTCAAATTTGGATAAATACATTGACGAGCCTGTTCGCTTTCTGCCACCCATTTTTGTGCATCTTGGTCAGAAAGGACATAATCTGCATCCGCAAATTGACCTGGAAATGCCTCTTCTGGTTGATTGCTGGAAGAGCAAGCGGTTACTATGAATGGTAATGCGAAAATAAACGATTTTTTAAACATAGAATTTCCTTAATTAGAGTTTGATAAACCCATCATAAATATGCGTTGCATCGCCTGTCATATAAAGCGGGTGACCAACACCGTCCCATTCAATCCAAAGTGAGCCACCAGGTAAATCTACCTGTACTTTGCTGTTTAATACGCCTTGCATAATGCCGACGGCAACTGCACCGCACGCACCGCTGCCACAGGCCTGCGTTTCGCCCGCACCACGTTCGAAAACACGGAGTTTGATATGATTGCGATTGAGCACTTGCATAAAGCCAATGTTAGCTCGTTCTGGGAAGCGTTCGTGGTTTTCAAGCAATGGACCAAGTTGTAACACTGGGGCAGTGTCGATGTTTTCAACTTGTAATACACAGTGTGGGTTGCCCATAGACACAACGCCACAGAGCACGGTTTGTAGGTCGGTACGGAGAATGTAGTTTTTCTCGAATTTATTGGCAGTAAACGGCACTTGTGCGGGTTCCCAAATCGGTTCACCCATATTTACACGCACTTTGCCATCATCTTTGAGGCTTAAGATCATTTTGCCTTTGGCTGTGCTGACGTGAATATTAGGCTTGTTAGTTAAGCCTTTTAATGTCACGAAACGGGCAAAACAGCGTGCACCGTTGCCGCATTGCGACACTTCGCTGCCATCGGCGTTAAAAATGCGGTAGTGAAAGTCTAACTCTGGGTCATAAGGGGGTTCAACTAATAGAAGTTGGTCGAAGCCGATGCCACGATGACGGTCGGAAAGTTGTCGGATGATGTCGGGGGTCAGAAACACGTTTTGCGTGACGCCATCGATCACCATAAAGTCGTTACCCAAACCGTGCATTTTTGAAAACTGCATATTTTTTCCTATTTTTTGATTTTAATTAAATCTAATAGTAGAGATTAGATTTGTTTATGATATAGTTAGCGGTGATTTTTAATCAGTCGTAACCTCAAATTATGGGGATTTCTTTCTAAATTATAACGGAGTTGTTCAAATGTCTACAATGTTTCTTGTGCAATTCGCCATTGTGTTGCTCTGTATCTTAGTCGGTGCACGCGTAGGCGGGATTGGTTTGGGTGTGTTTGGTGGTTTAGGTTTAGCCATTCTTTCTTTCGGTTTTGGCTTAAAACCAGCTGGTTTGCCGATTGATGTAATGTTTATGATTATGGCGGTAGTTTCTGCTGCGGCTGCAATGCAAGCTGCAGGCGGTTTGGATTATATGATCAAAATCGCAACCAACATTTTACGACGAAATCCGAAACATATTACATTTATTGCACCGCTGGTTACGTGGACATTTACCGTATTGGCTGGAACAGGACATGTTGCATATTCGGTTCTTCCTGTGATTGCTGAAGTAAGTCGTCATAGTGGCATTCGCCCAGAACGTCCTCTTTCAATGGCGGTAATTGCTTCTCAATTTGCCATTGTTGCAAGCCCAATTGCAGCAGCTGTTGTTGCGGTTGTTGCATTCCTTGAGCCACAAGGTATTCACTTAGGTGATGTGTTGATAGTGACGATTCCATCTACTCTTGCAGGTATTTTATTGGCATGCGTATTTGTGAACAAAATGGGTAAAGAGCTCAAAGATGATCCAGAATATCAACGCCGTTTGAAAGATCCAAAATATGCAGATACCTTTAACTCAACTGCAAGTTCTACGGAAATTGAAGTGAGCAAAACGGCAAAAGTGTCAGTTTCACTCTTCTTATTCGGTGCATTGCTTGTCGTGTTAATGGGGGCTATGCCTTCACTCCGCCCGGTTTTTGATGGCAAACCAATGGGAATGGCACACACTATCGAAATCATTATGCTTTCAATTGGTGCATTAATTATCTTCACTTGTAAACCAGACGGAACAGAAATCACTAAAGGTTCTGTTTTCCACGCGGGTATGCGTGCGGTGATTGCAATCTTCGGTATCGCGTGGTTAGGTGACACCTTAATGCAAGCCCACATGGCGGAAGTAAAAGGTTTAGTTGAAGGTTTAGTACAAACCGCACCTTGGGCATTTGCTTTTGCATTATTCGTACTTTCTGTGTTAGTAAACAGCCAAGGCGCGACAGTAGCAACCTTATTCCCACTTGGGATCGCATTAGGCATCCCAGCACCGATTTTAATCGGGGTATTTGTAGCAGTAAATGGATACTTCTTCGTGCCTAACTATGGTCCGATTATTGCATCAATTGACTTTGATACCACAGGTACAACCAAAATCGGTAAATACATTTTCAATCATAGCTTTATGCTTCCAGGCTTATTAAGTATGGCATTCTGCTTAGTATTTGGCTTACTATTGTCTAACGTATTACTTTAAGTATGTTTGGGCATGGCAAACATGCCCAATGTTATTTACATCAATAAAACCGCTTTCAAGCGGTTTTGTTTTATCTCAGATTTACAAATTACTCTATAAAATCAACCGCTTACCACCATTCTAGTAAGAATAATGCCCATCACAGTCAATAAAATTCCACCGACCAGATGCAATCCTAACGTTAAACTAAATTCCAGCCATTTTCCTGTTAAGAGTTTCTCACTTAATTCCGCAGAAAAGCTAGAAAAAGTGGTGAAACTGCCAAGGAATCCCGTGATAATCAGTAATTTCTGCTGATCGTGCAGTGATAACCCCATTGCAATCCCAATCAACAAACAGCCCACCCAATTCGCAATTAGCGTACCAAAAGCAAAAGTAGTGAAAATAGGGTTAAGCCATAACCCAAGTAACCAGCGGGCAATTGCCCCTGCAACTGCGCCAAGAGAAATGAGTAATAGGTTTATCATTATTACACCAAAAACAAATGCGGAATCAAGTTCATTACGCCTACTGTTGCGAGAGAAAGCAATAAGCGGGATGCACCAAAAATAAAGCCTCGATGCGTACCGTTGTCGAATTTCACCAGCAAATTTGCCATTGCCGTGAGAGCATAAACCTCAATGACGGTGAAAATGACTAAGTAAAGATAAGCAGTGTAAATTGACAAATAATGTAAAGTCAAAAACCACGGCACGACAATCCCGACCGCCAAAATTGGTGCAACCCAAGCGGTTTGTTTTGGAGTGAGGTTAATTTTGCGTGAAAAAATGCTTTGCAAAAGCACGGTGAGCAAACCATTCACAAACAACGCAATCGGTGAATGTTCGGGCATACCCAGTTTGTTGTCGAACAAAAACGGGAAAATCACGAAAAACGAGGTTGCTATCGAAAGCGGGATAAAGAGCATCAAATGCACAAAGAGAAAATCTTTGGTCATAATGTCACGGATTTGCGAAAAGCGAAATTTGACCAATTTTTGCACCGCTTGTATTTGTGAAAACGGCTTAATCATCAGCACAAATAAAATCGCTTCAATCGCAAAGCACGCCCAAATGAGAGCATTGATGTGATCGTACTTAATAAACGGAATCACCAAAAGTGGGGCACCCATTGAAGACATTGATGTGACTTTGAGGTATTTGCCTTGCAGACGTGTTTTTTCAGCATATTCATTGCCAGCAATCGCGAGTAAACAAGCTTTGGCATTCGTGCCGAATAAGCAACTCCCTAGACCAAAACAGGTGGTAGCGAGTAGCAAGAGAAAGTAGTGATCTGCCGAGAGGAAAAAGATGTAAGCAAGCACATCTAAAAAGCAACCAAGCAACATCATTTTGGCAAGCCCAAAGCGATCGCCCCAGATACCCGCAAAAATGGCAAGTGCTTGATTGCAGAAAAACAGTAGCGAGAGCGAAAAGGCGATTTCGCTGTTACTCAGTCCTTTTTTCTGAAGGTAGATAAAAAAGACCGTTTGCATTGAAAAGAATGCCAATGTGGAGAAAAATCGGCGAATAAGCAGGAGTTTTTGTAAATACAACATAATTGTAGATTAATAATGTGGCGGTGGCGTTTCTTCTTCGCGCGAAGCTACGTTACTTGCTGAGATGCCTTTGAATTTTTCCGCCAAATGGCGAACTTGGGTCTGGAGTTTATCGAGGGCGAATTGTTGATCGATCAAAGCTTGATTTAATTCTTCGATCGTTGCTTCTTGAAAGGCAACTTTGGTTTCAAGTTCTTCAATTCTGTTAAATAATTCAAGATCTGAGGGCATTTTTAATAAAAAAGGTTGTCTAAAAAAGAAATACACTTTACTCTATTGAGCTATATCTTACCAATCTTTTATGAGGAATATAGGATGTTAAACAAAAAATTTACTTTAGTTGCAACATTAATGGCAACATTGGTTGCAGGTTCTGTGATGGCAGAGCAAAAAGCGGATAAAAAATTCGTGGATGATTCATCATACGCAGTGGGCGTGTTGATGGGCAAAAATATCGAAGGGATTGTGGAATCTCAAAAAGAGGTATTCACTTATAACCAAGATAAAATCTTAGCAGGCGTGCAAGATACCTTGAAAAAAACAGGTAAATTAACCGATGAAGATTTACAAAATCAATTGAAAGCATTAGATAGCTATCTCTCTTCACAAGAGCAAAAAATTCAAGCGGAAAAATCAAAAGCAACGATTGAAGAAGGCGATAAATTCCGTGCAGAATATGCAAAAACAGCAGGCGTGAAAAAAACGGATTCTGGCTTATTATATAAAATTGAAAAAGCAGGCGAAGGGGCAAACCCAAGCAAAACGGATGTGGTTAAAGTGCACTATAAAGGCACATTACCTGATGGCACGGTATTTGACAGCTCATACGACCGCAATGCCCCTGTAGAATTTCAATTAGATCAGTTAATCCCAGCGTGGGTTGAAGCCATTCCAATGCTCAAAAAAGGTGGAAAAATGGAAATCGTCGTTCCACCTGCATTAGGTTATGGTGATCGTTCGGCAGGTAAAATCCCAGCGAATTCAACCTTAAAATTTGAGATTGAATTGTTGGATTTTAAACCAGCTAAATAATTAGGTAATGTGTAGGGTGGGCTTTTAGCCCACCATTTTTTATTTGCATATCAACAGTTAATTGGTGGGATAACCTCCCACCCTACAATCAAATGAGCACTTTCACCCCCTACACCGACGAAGATCACGCTATTCTTGCCTCTTATTTTCCCGTGATTGACGGCATTGCCGCACTTTTAGGCGAACATTGCGAAATCGTGTTACATTCGCTCGAATTTCTCGAACATTCCGCCATTTACGTGGTAAACGGACACAACACCGATAGAAAAATCGGCTCGCCATTAACCGACAAAGCTCTACGCTCGTTACATAATATGCAAACCGACAGCGTCTCCAAACCGTATTTCACACGTGGTAAAGGAGGGGGCGTATTGATGAAATCAGTCACCATCGCTATTCGAAACCGCAAACAGCACGTGATAGGGTTTGTTTGCATCAATATGAACTTGGATGTGCCGACCTCGCAGTTCTTAAATGCCTTTTTCCCTCCAGCGGAAGAAAACGATACTTCCGTTAATTTCGCTAGCTCAGTCGAAGATCTGGTTGCTCAAACCATCGACCGCACCATTGAAGAGGTGATGAGCGATCGCACGGTTGCTAACAATAATAAAAATCGCCAAATTGTGGTGTCGCTGTTTGAGAAAGGGATTTTTGATATTAAAGAGGCAATCAACCAAGTCGCGGAACGGTTGAATATTTCTCGCCATACGGTTTACCTTTACATCCGCCAAATTAAGCAAGGTGCAGAAGAGAAAGGAGACGAATAATGCAGTATGTTTTAGCAGTAAAAGGCGAAGTGTATGGTGCACAAGCGGCATATTTAGCCTATCAATTTGCAGAAAAATTGCTGGAAGCGGGGCACGAAATCAGCCAGATTTTTTTCTTCCAAAATGGCGTAAGCAATGCGAATGTGTTGGTTAATCCCGCTAGCGATGAAGTGAATTTAGTAGAACATTGGAAAAAATTAGCAGAAAAACACCGCTTGTCATTGCATTTGTGCATCTCTGCTGCACAGCGTCGAGGCATTGTCGAAGAAAACCTTGCCGAGCCTTTTATTCTGGCAGGCTTAGGCGAATTTAGCCAAGCAGTGCTCAAAGCCGATAGATTACTGACCTTTTAAAATGAAATATAAATTAGCCATTTTATTTACCCAACCACCGTTTGGTTCTAGCATCAGCCGTGAAGGGTTGGATGCCTTGCTTGCCGCTAGTGCGTTTTGTGATGAAGAAGAGCTTGCTATCTGTTTCCTTAACGATGGCGTATTTAATCTGCTCGCCAACCAACAGCCTGAATTGTTACTCCAAAAAGACCATATTGCGACCTTTAAACTGATTGAGCTTTACGACTTGACGGAATGTTTTATCTGCCAAGAAAGCCTTGCAGAACGCGGATTAGACAATTCAGAGCTTGTGCTAAAAGAGGCTCAAAAAGTGAGTAAAAACAGGTTGTTTGAAGTGTTGCATCAAGCTGAAAAAGTACTGACATTTTAGGCAAATACGAGGAGATAAAATGCTTTATACTTTATCCAAAGCCCAATATGACAAGCAAGAACTCACTACCTTGCTTGCCCAATTACAACCCACCGATGCCCTACTTTTATGGCAAGACGGCGTGTTACAAGCGGTCAAAAATCCGCAACTTTTTACAAACCGTGAAAATGTAGTTGCTCTTGCCCAAGATCTCCAAGCTCGAAACCTAACCACTACCGTGAAAACTATTTCTCTTGAGCAAGCGGTAAAATTAACTGAAGCGTTTTATCCGCAAATGAGTTTATAAACGCTATAAAGCATAAAAGGCTAATCGAAAGATTAGCCTTTTGTTTCTGAAAAATCAGAGAATTATTTTTTCAATAAATCACGAATTTCAGCAAGTAATTTCTCTTCAGCTGTTGGCTCTGGTACTTTTTCTGGCTCTGGTGCAGGGGTTTTCTTAAGTGAATTGATGATTTTTACCATACCGAATACAGCAATCGCAATGATTAAGAAGTCGAATACGTTTTGAATGAATGCACCGTATTTCAACATTACCGCTTCAGCACCTTCTTTTGCAGGTGCGATTTCAATCGCTAAATCTTTGAAATCTACGCCGCCGATGAGCCAACCGATAGGTGGCATAATCACATCGCTTACTAAAGAAGACACGATTTTACCGAATGCGCCACCGATGATCACACCGACTGCCATATCAACTACATTGCCTTTCACGGCAAATTCACGAAACTCTTTTAAAATGCTCATGTTGTTTTCCTTAAAATAAAAAATCGCCCACGATTGTGAACACGCGGGCGATTATACGCATTATCTCATTTTTAGATAGAAAATTTACATCTCTTTACTTTAGCCCCACATCCAACAACTTCCCAAGCCGTTCTACCTGTGCCCAATCAGTAAATTCATACTCTTTGCGAGTATCAGTTTCGCCTTTGGTTAGCTTCATAATGAACTGAATCATCACACGATCGAAAAACTTATAACGCGGGTAAAGTAACGCCCCTGCAATCACTTCCACGTATTTGGGTTGCCACGCAATTTTGGCGAGAAATTTTCGCACGTAAACATTATTTTCAGCCGTTCTGCGGTTCGGTTTGCGAGCGGTTAAATTTACGCTGAAAAATGCAGATTTTTTCTGATTTAACACTGTTTGATGCTCCGCCACAAACTGATACACCAGCGGATTAAAATGCCCATAGCGAATTGATGCCCCAATCACAATTTGGTCGGCATTCGCTAATTTTTCGGCAAAATCGACCGCTTGATTTTGCAGTGAAATCACTTCTACATCGTGATTGATTTGCTCGGCAAGCTTGTCGGCAATCTTTTTGGTTTGACCATCGGTCGTAAAATATAAAATCAGGGTTTTCATTGTTAATCTTTCCAAAAAACAGGGCTTAAAATCACAAGTAAGGTAAACACTTCCAAACGCCCGCACACCATCGCAAAAGTCATTACCCATTTTGCCTCATCAGGCACCTGGGTGAAGTTGGTGCTCACGCTACCCAATGCAGGTCCAAGGTTATTCAGGCTTGCTAAAACCGCATTAAAAGCATCGAATGACTGCATTCCACACAAAATCGCCATTAACCAACAGAGAATAAAGACGAAAATATAAGCAGAGAAAAACGCCCAAATGCCTTCTTCAATACGGTCGGAAAGCACAGATTTACCTAGCTTAATCGGCTTAATTGAATTCGGATGCACGAACCGGTGGATTTCGCGGTTCATTTGCAAATAGAGCAGCAGCACGCGAATTACCTTCAAGCCCCCTCCTGTTGAACCTGCACAACCACCAATAAAAGAGGCTAAAATTAGTAAGGTCGGTAAAAATGATGACCATTGACTGAAGTCTGTTACTCCAAAACCGGCAGTAGTGGAAATTGACACCGATTCAAACAACACTTGGTCAATAGTAGTATCAGTGATGCTGAAATAGTTGTAAAGGCTGAGCACCGCCACGCAAATCGCAAACAACGCAATTTGGATAAACAAAAACGAGCGGAACTCGTAATCTCGCCAATAAAGGCGTTGCAACACCGAGCTTTTGCGTTTCTCTTTGGGATCTTTCAACTGGCTAAACAAGGTAAAATGCAAAGCGAAGTTACAAGACGAAATCAGTAAGAAAAAGACTGTAATGTAGTTAATCGTAATGCTGTTGAAATAGCCAATGCTGGCATCATGGGTTGAGAATCCACCTATCGAAATGGTCGTAAAACTGTGCGAAATCGCATCAAAAGGTGTCATTCCCGCCAGCCAATATGCTAGCCCGCACAAAATTGTGAGCGAAAGATAAATTTGCCACAGCATTTTCGCCACTTCTGCGATCCGCGGTTGCATTCGCTCGTCTTTGAGTGGGCCTGGCATTTCCGCCCGATAGAGCTTACCCAACCCCATCATCGGGATAATCGCAATCGCTAATACGATGATCCCCATTCCGCCTAACCATTGCAAAAATTGGCGGTAGAACAAGATGGCTTTGGGCAGATCATCCAGCCCTGTAATTACCGTTGCACCTGTGGTCGTCAGCCCTGAAAAAGACTCAAAAATCGACTCACTGAAATTCAAATCTGGGTGTTCAAGCAGAATAAATGGCACAGCACCAAGGCTGCCCAATACAATCCAGAATAGCACCACAATCAGAAAACCCTCACGGGAACGCAACTGATCTTTGTAATCACGGCAGAACCACCAAAGAGTCGCCCCGACAGCAAATGTGAGGGCAAAAGACTCCAAGAACTCTCGTCCACCGCCATCCCCATAAATCAAGGCGACCGCAGCAGGCAAAAGCATCGTGAGAGAAAAGCTCATCACTAACACGCCAACAATGCGAATAATGGTTAGAAATTGCATTTGACCTTCTTTATTCTTCTTTTTCTAATTCCAATCGCCCCGCAAAACGTTGAGTAAGCGTGGCTTGGATTTGTTCAACCTGCACGGGATTTATTGCCCAATGAAGTTCGATTTTCTCGCAAAATTGCTGATCGAGTATCTCAATATCCCAATCCTGCAGCAAGTGACTGATCGTATTAAATTGCTCATATTCACACTGCAAGCGGTAGTTTTCTCGCAATACTTTGCGAACCGTATCAAGCGATAACAATGCCTGTTGCACTCCGTTGCCATACGCCTTTACCAATCCGCCAGTACCCAGCTGAATTCCGCCATAGTAACGCACTACTACAGCAGTAATTTCACCCAACCCCGAACCAAGCAAATAATTCAACATTGGCTTTCCCGCCGTACCCGAAGGTTCACCGTCGTCCGAAAAACCATATTGTTGCGAATCGTTTGGTGTACCAGCCACCGTCGCCCAACACCAATGGCGAGCGGACGAATGCAATGCTTTCATCTCCGCTAAAAACGCCTTGGATTGCTCCATTCCTTCAGTGTGGCGAAGGTAGGTAATAAATCGGCTTTTTTTGATTTCTTCCTCAAAAATCACTTCCGATTTCGGGATAAAAAATTCCATTCAGTTCTCTTATTGCAACAAATTTAGTGTATTTTAGCAAAAAAATGAGCGATGAGAAAAAACGAGTTTTCTGCTAAAATTCCCCCATTATTTATCAACTTTATACGATTATGTCAAAACTTAATATTATCTTTGCTGGCACGCCTGATTTCGCTGCTCAACACCTACAAGCCTTGCTTGATTCAGAACACAACGTCATTGCCGTTTACACTCAACCCGACAAACCTGCAGGTCGAGGCAAAAAACTGCAAGCCAGCCCCGTCAAACAGCTTGCCGAAGCACACAACATTCCCGTTTATCAGCCGAAATCGTTGCGTAAGGAAGAGGTTCAAGCAGAGCTTAAAGCCTTAAATGCAGATGTGATGGTGGTGGTGGCTTATGGTTTGATTCTGCCTGAAGCAGTGTTAAATGCACCTAAATATGGCTGTTTGAACGTGCACGGTTCGATTCTCCCACGTTGGAGAGGTGCAGCCCCTATTCAGCGTGCGATTTGGGCAGGCGATAGCCAAACAGGCGTAACCATTATGCAGATGGACATCGGTTTAGACACAGGCGATATGTTGCACAAAGTGTATACCGATATTTTACCGATAGAAACCTCCGCTTCGCTTTATCAAAAACTTGCCGAGCTTGCTCCGCCAGCATTATTAGAGGTGTTAAACGGGTTAGAAAATCAGCAATTCAAACCTGAAAAACAAGATGATGATTTAGCTAATTACGCCGAAAAGCTTACCAAAGAAGAAGCAAAATTAGACTGGAATTTGCCCGCTTGTCAGTTGGAACGCAATATCCGAGCCTTCAATCCAGCCCCAATTGCCTTCTTAACCGTGAATGTGAATGGCAATGAAGAACGAATAAAAGTTTATCAAGCTAATGTGTTACCACACCAAGAAAAAGCATTCGGCACTGTGATTGCCTTTGATAAAAAAGGCTTGAAAATTGCCACTCAAGATGGTGTATTAAACATTACCCAACTTCAACCACAAGGCAAAAAACCGATGTCGGTGCAAGATTTCTTAAACGGACGAGCAGATTGGTTTAAGGTGGGAGATGTATTAAATTAAAGAAAATGGTCGTATAATACGACCATTTTTATGGATAGAACAAAACCCTGTAAATTTGCAGGGTTTTATGTTTTTTAGACTGCTTGTAGAATTACAGGCTTAATGTTAAGTAAGCTACAACAACTGTGTAAACTACGGATAATCCATAGAAAATCACGCCCCCTGCTTGGAGGTGTACTTTTAAGTCGTGTAAGCCGTGGTGAACACGGTGCATTCCCGCCCACATTGGGAAAATAGTTAAAACCAAAATAGTGATTTTACCAATCCAAGTGTGTGCGAAGGTGTTGATAGTTTGTGCATCAACAATGCCGAATGGTAAGAGTAATGCGAAGATTAAAATCACCACAGGGAAGAAGAACGCACTCACAGAACCGCCTGCACTAAAGAGTAACCATACGGGCGGTTCGTTTGATTTTACCGCTTTGTTAATAACGTCTTGTTTGCTCATATTTCACTCCTATAACGCAAGGGCTAATACGATGATGCTAATTACCGCGGTAATACCCCACATAATTTTCGCACCCGTTGCCACAGGTAATTTTTCACCTTTTACCATAATACCCAAGACTTGTGGGGTCATAATGAAGAGCGTTGCAGCGTGCAATAACATTGCCGCTAAGCTCACAAGGTTTAAGATAATCACAATTGGATTTTTTAAGAAGTCCACAAAGTTCGTGTCAAAAGTGCCGTTACCTAATGCGATTACGCCATAAAGTAATACTAAGCAGAACCAAACAGTTGGGATAGCAGTTGCTTCACGCACCATATAGAATTTATAGAAGCCAAGTTTTGTCCACCAATTCGCTTTTACTTCACGTACATAGGCTTTGCGTTTTGTTGCTGTTGTCATAATTCCCCCTAGCCTTTTGGTTTTAACATTGAGATCACGTAGTCTTTGGCACTTTCAAGTTTGCCTTGGTTGATTGCTGAAGCAGGACCAACGTGTTTTGGACACACTTCTGAGCAGTAACCAACGAAAGTACAGCTCCACACACCGTTTTGTGAGCTTAAGAGCTTCATACGTTGTTCACGACCGTTATCACGGTTATCTAAGTTATAACGGTGAGCTAAGGTTAAGGCAGCAGGACCGATAAACTCTGGGTTTAAACCAAATTGAGGGCAAGCGGCGTAGCATAAACCACAGTTGATACACATTGAGAATTGACGATATTTCTCAAGTTGTGCTGGAGTTTGTTTCGTACGCTGACCTGCTGGTGCTTTGTTGTCAATGATGTATGGTTGAATTGCTTCAATACTGTCGATGAAGTGACTTAAATCTACCACTAAGTCACGTTCAATCGGGAAGTTTTGAAGTGGTTCAATACGCATATGACCGCTGTAGTCGCGTAAGAATGTTTTACACGCTAATTTTGGTTTGCCATTTACCATCATACCGCAAGAACCGCAGATTGCCATACGGCAAGACCAACGGTAAGATAGCTCTGGTTGTAACTCATCTTTGATGTAGTTTAATGCGTCTAACAATGAAGTTTGACCATCAAACGGTACTTCATATTTTTCTAAATGTGGTTCACTATCCACTTCTGGGTTGTAGCGAAGCACTTCAATCGTCATTTTTTCCATAGCTATCCCCTATTTTTGTTCTGCCGCTTTTTTCGCTGCTTCTTGTGCTGCACCTTCTGCACCGTACACACGTTTTGCAGGTTGTGATTTGGTGATTTTCACATCGCTGTATTTAATAGTTGGTTTGCCATCCGCGTTGTAGAATGCTTGGGTGTGTTTTAAGTAGTTCACATCATCACGTTCAGTGAAGTCTAAACGTTGGTGTGCACCACGCGATTCTTTACGTTCAACTGCAGAGCAAGCGATAGATTGTGCTACGTCTAAAATAAAGCCTAATTCGATTTTATAGAGTAAATCCGTGTTGAATACGCTTGATTTATCTTTCACGCTGATGCGTTTATAACGTTCTTTAAGCTCTTCAATTTTGTTTACTGCACCTTCCATACCTTCTTGTGTACGGTAGATACCACAACCTTCTTCCATTGCATCGCCCATTTGGTTACGAATGTCTGAGTAAGATTCGTTACCTTCTTGGTTTGCAAGAGCCGTTAAGCGTGCTACAACATCTTTAGCTTGGGCATCAATTTGTGCTTGGTTTGCATTGACTGCTTCTAACGCACGGCGTGCCGCATTTTCACCCGCCACTTTACCGAATACCACAAGTTCAGCTAATGAGTTAGAACCTAAGCGGTTTGCACCGTGTAAGCCTGAAGAAGCACATTCACCCACTGCATATAAACCTTTGATTGAGGTTTCAGCATGCATATCCACTTCAATACCACCCATGGTGTAGTGAACCACTGGGCGCACTGGGATTGGTTGGGTCACTGGATCCACACCTTCATAAGCACGTGCTAATTCGCAGATGAACGGTAAACGTTCAGTTAAGTGTTTTTCACCTAAATGACGTAAGTCTAAGTGAACTACATCCACGCCTTTCGCCGTTTTTAAGGTATTGCCTTTTTTCCACTCTTGCCAGAATGCTTGAGAAACACGGTCACGAGGACCTAATTCCATATATTTGTTTTCTGGTTTGCCGATTGGGGTTTCTGGTCCTAAGCCGTAATCTTGAAGATAACGGTAGCCATCTTTATTCACTAAGATACCACCTTCACCACGGCAACCTTCGGTCATCAAAATACCTGTGTTTGGTAAGCCTGTTGGGTGATATTGAACGAACTCCATATCACGTAATGCCACACCGTGACGATAAGCCATTGATAAACCGTCACCTGTTACGATACCTCCGTTAGTATTGAAACGATAAGTACGGCAACCACCACCAGTTGCGATAACTACCGCAGATGCATTGATTTGCACTAATGAGCCTTCCATCATATTCATTGCCACACAACCGCGAGCTTCGCCGTTATCGGTTAAAATATCTAATACAAAGTGTTCATCAAAACGCACGATGTTAGGGTATTTCATTGAGGTTTGGAACAGTGTATGCAAAATGTGGAAGCCCGTTTTATCGGCCGCGAACCAAGTACGCTCAATTTTCATCCCACCGAAACGACGCACGTTCACTTCACCATCTTCACGACGGCTCCACGGGCAGCCCCAACGTTCTAATTGGGTCATCTCAATTGGAGAATGCTCTACAAAGTATTCCACAATGTCTTGCTCACATAACCAGTCGCCACCGCCTACAGTGTCGTTAAAGTGGTTATCGAATGAGTCGTTATCTTTAATTACTGCTGCTGAACCGCCTTCTGCTGCCACAGTATGGCTACGCATTGGGTAAACTTTTGAGATTAAAGCGATTTTCAAGTTCGGATTTGCTTCTGCTGCTGCAATTGCTGCACGTAAGCCACCGCCACCAGCACCTACAATTGCGACATCAAAATTAACACTTTGCATATGCACTCCAAAATAATAATAGGTAAAAACATAAGAAGTTGGCTTATTCTGCCACTTTGGAGGTACAAAAAAAAGCTTTTTCACAATTTTTTAACAAAAAACAACCGCTTTTATGATCTAACTCAAAAAATGAACAATAGTGAGAATAATACTTAATTATCAATGTATTGATTTACGTTATTTTTTTGAATTCACCTCCAAAGAAGGTAAATTTTTTGATCTATCCCCAAAAAATAATTACATAGTTGTTATAAATTGTAACGACTTTTATTTTACTAATTAAATCATTTAATTTTGGAGTGTTACTTTATAAAATTAGATATCAAATGGATTCCATTGCTGATTATTACCGCCATTAATGTGGGTCTATGGCAACTTGCCCCATCTGAAGGCTTACCTGTTTCTGCGTGGCACACTGTAATTATTTTCGTGCAACCATCGTTGCCATTGTTTGCAAAGTGGGTGAAATCGGCTTACTCGGGATTGTGAGTATGACTATCTACGCCTCACTTACGTAGCAGGAGCGGAAAACGATGCGGGTGCAATCAAAGATGCATTAAGCTAATTAAGCAGCACGCTCATCTGGCTCGTTGTAGTGGTATTTATGAGATTGCACTCGGCTTCACTAAAACGGGCTTAGGTTGCCGTATTGTCCCAGAATGCCAAGTAATACTGCACGTTGTGGTGGTGTAATCTATCCAATTACAGACTCCCTTTCTCGCAACTTCGAATCTTATCCAGAGAACGAATATCACTCTAAAGTGGGGACATTCTTAGTAAGCTATATCGGGAATATGAACGACATCAAAACGAAAAAGGTGCGTGGGATACCTTAATCTGATGGAAAATGTTTTTAGATTGGATGCTTGAATAACCGTGGGAATTGACTCCCACGGTTTATTTTTAATTCATTTCTTTCCTTTATAATGTTAATCTTCATCTGTAATATCAAATCTATGACGCAATCCAGCATTGTAAAGAGCCTGATTAGCTTCTTTTAGCAGTTCCAACCTTTCTTTATGGGTAATATGGTAGATTGATTTTTGATGAATAGCGCCATGTAGTCTAAATAGCATCATATCTGAGCGATCAGAGCCTTGTTTGATAAGCTCAATAAAAGTGTTCATATAGCCTTTCTGTCTAAATTGCTCCACATTCTTGATATTAATACGCTTTAAAATTCGCTCCATTTTTATGTTCATATTAGCTAATGAACGCACTTGTGTTTTACGTTTTTCCTCTTCAAGTCGTTGTTGGTTTGTAAGTTCTTCTAAAATAGAGGTCAGCCAAATAGAAAATTTTGGCGTTTCTAAAGCAAATTTATAAGACATTGCATAAAAATTTTTAGTATTTATACCAACATCATGATCTTGAAGTGGATAAGTTCCTTCAAGTTGCTGAATTTCTGCTTTTGAGTTTGTAGATGCACGTAAAAAGACCATATTATTTTTATATAAAGCCAACATAAATCCATTGGCAAAAACGGCATAATAAGAAAAGTAAGTTTTAATTTTAACTTTCCCTACGATAGGTTCAAAAAGAGTAGAAATGGGTTTTTCAACAGCTTGAATAGGTTGCATTTTTTCTCCTGAAAATATAAATAATTTTGTTAAATAAAAAAATATTTTTAATAAATACCTGAGAATGTATGATCGTTTCAACTACATTTTTTCAAAAATGTGAACTTGCTCGAAAATTTAAGAAAAATATTTTGAAATAACATAGAAATTTGAGATGTTTCAAAATAGTCTAGTTTGTGATAAGAGATGCTAAAAAATTTTGCCTAAAAAGTGGTTCAAAAAATTAGCAAATTTGCAGAAAAAAGAGTTGCCAAAATCGGAATTTGTCGGTATCATACAGCCACTTTTCTCGTGCATCTTTGCGAGAAGGTGTATGGTAAAGTCGTTTGATGTAATCATTTATCAAATGGTGTTGCCGATTTGGCAACATATATAATGTTCCTAATCTTGGAACTATAATTAGGTGTAACTGAGCTCCCTTATTCTTTTTGGATAAGTGGTAGTTTGGTTTTTTATTAGCTAAATTTTAATGGAGCTCTGGTCTAATGCAGAACCAAAGAATCCGTATCCGCTTAAAGGCGTTTGATCATCGTTTAATCGATCAATCAACAGCGGAGATCGTAGAAACAGCTAAACGTACTGGTGCACAAGTTCGTGGTCCAATTCCTTTACCAACTCGTAAAGAACGTTTCACGGTATTGATTTCTCCACACGTTAACAAAGATGCGCGTGACCAATATGAAATCCGTACTCACAAACGTTTAGTTGATATTGTTGAACCAACAGAAAAAACTGTTGATGCATTAATGCGTTTAGATCTAGCTGCTGGCGTTGATGTTCAGATTAGTCTAGGTTAATTGGGAATTTTAAGAGGTTATTACAATGATTGGTTTAATCGGTCGTAAAGTTGGTATGACCCGCGTTTTCACTGAAGACGGCGTGTCTATTCCAGTTACCGTTATCGAAATCGAAGCCAACCGTGTTACTCAAGTTAAAACCCTTGAAAACGATGGCTATTCTGCAATTCAAGTTACTACTGGTACTAAAAAAGCTAGTCGTGTAACTAAGCCAGAAGCAGGCCATTTCGTGAAAGCAGGTGTTGAAGCTGGTCGCGGTTTATGGGAATTTCGTACTGAAGGTGAAGAATTCACTTTAGGTCAAGAAATCAATGTTGACATCTTCACAGATGTTAAGAAAGTCGATGTTACTGGTACATCTAAAGGTAAAGGTTTCCAAGGTGGTGTGAAACGTTGGAACTTCCGTACTCAAGATGCTACACATGGTAACTCTTTATCACATCGTGTACTTGGTTCTATTGGTCAAAACCAAACTCCAGGTCGTGTGTTTAAAGGTAAAAAAATGGCTGGACACTTAGGTGCTGAGCGTGTAACTGTTCAATCACTTGAAGTTGTTCGTGTAGATGCTGAGCGTAAATTATTATTAGTTAAAGGTGCTGTTCCAGGCGCAACTAATAGTGATGTTATTGTCAAACCAGCAGTTAAAGCATAAGTCTAGGAGATAGAGATGGAATTACAAGTTGTTGGTGCAAACGCACTCACTGTTTCTGAAACTACCTTCGGACGTGAGTTTAACGAAGCGTTAATCCACCAAGTAGTTGTTGCTTATGCAGCAGGTGCTCGTCAAGGTTCACGTGCACAAAAAACTCGTGCTGAAGTGTCTGGTTCAGGCAAAAAACCTTGGCGTCAAAAAGGTACAGGCCGTGCACGTTCTGGTGACATCAAATCACCAATCTGGCGTTCAGGTGGTATCACATTCGCTGCGAAACCACAAGATCACAGCCAAAAAGTGAACAAAAAAATGTACCGTGGTGCAATCAAAAGCATTCTTTCTGAATTAGTTCGTCAAGACCGTTTAGTGGTTGTTGAGAAATTCGAAATTGATGCACCTAAAACTAAAGTTTTAGCACAAAAATTAAAAGAGATGGCGTTAACTGACGCTTTAATCATTACTGCAAACTTAGATGAAAATCTATTCTTAGCAGCACGCAACTTATACAAAGTAGACGTTCGTGATGTTCAAGCAATCGATCCAGTTAGCTTAATCGCTTTTGATAAAGTGGTTGTAACTGTTGATGCAGTAAAACAAATTGAGGAGATGCTAGCATGATTCAACAAGAACGTTTGCTAAAAGTGCTTAAAGCACCTCATATCTCTGAGAAAGCGACAAACAACGCTGAAAAAGGTAACACAATCGTATTTAAAGTTGCATTAGATGCTAACAAAGTAGAAATTGCGAATGCGGTTGAAGCACTTTTCGAAGTTAAAGTTGATTCTGTACGTACAGTGGTTGTTAAAGGTAAAACTAAACGTCACGGTGCAAAATCAGGTCGTCGTAGTGACTGGAAAAAAGCTTATGTAACTCTTCAAGAAGGTCAATCACTTGACTTCGTTGAAGGTGCGGCAGAGTAATTCGGAGGAATAGAAAACTATGGCTATCGTTAAATGTAAGCCGACCTCCGCTGGTCGTCGTCATGTAGTTAAAGTTGTTAATGCAGAACTTCACAAAGGGAAACCTTTCGCAGCACTTTTAGATACCAAATCTAAAACTGGTGGTCGTAACAACTTAGGTCGTATCACTACTCGCCACATCGGTGGTGGTCATAAACAACACTATCGTTTAGTTGATTTCAAACGTAACAAGTTAGAAATCCCAGCAGTAGTTGAGCGTTTAGAATACGATCCAAATCGTTCTGCTAACATCGCATTAGTTCTTTATAAAGATGGTGAACGCCGTTATATCTTAGCACCAAAAGGTTTATCTGCTGGTGATACGATTCAAGCAGGTGCTTCAGCTCCAATTAAAGTAGGTAACGCATTACCTATGCGTAACATCCCAGTTGGTACGACTGTACACAACGTGGAATTAAAGCCTGGTAAAGGTGGTCAAATTGCACGTTCTGCGGGTGCTAGCGTACAAATTATTGCACGTGAAGGTAACTATATAACTTTACGTCTTCGTTCAGGCGAAATGCGTAAAGTATTAGCTGATTGTTTCGCAACAATCGGTGAAGTAGGTAACTCTGAGCATATGCTTCGCGTTCTTGGTAAAGCAGGTGCTAACCGCTGGAGAGGCGTACGCCCAACAGTTCGTGGTACTGCAATGAACCCAGTAGACCACCCACACGGTGGTGGTGAAGGCCGTAACTTTGGTAAACATCCAGTTACACCTTGGGGCGTTCAAACCAAAGGTAAGAAAACTCGTCACAACAAACGTACTGATAAATACATCGTACGTCGTCGTGGCAAATAATTTTATTCATTAAAAAGAGGATAACCCATGCCACGTTCTCTCAAGAAAGGTCCTTTCCTTGACCTACACTTGTTGAAGAAGGTAGAGAAGGCGGTGGAAAGCGGGGATAAAAAACCAATTAAAACTTGGTCCCGTCGTTCAATGATCATTCCATCAATGATTGGTTTGACCATCGCAGTCCATAATGGTCGTCAGCACGTTCCAGTTTATGTATCAGACGAAATGATCGGTCATAAACTTGGTGAATTTGCACCGACTCGTACATACCGCGGTCACGCCGCAGATAAGAAAGCTAAGAAATAAGAGGTAAAAGATGGAAACTATAGCTAAACATCGTTACGCTCGTACTTCTGCCCAAAAAGCTCGCTTAGTTGCTGATTTAATTCGCGGTAAAAAAGTTTCTGCAGCATTAGAAATCTTAACTTTCACTAACAAAAAAGCAGCAGCTTTAGTGAAGAAAGTTTTAGAATCAGCTATCGCGAACGCAGAGCACAATGACGGTGCAGATGTAGACGATCTTAAAGTTGCTAAGATTTTCGTTGATGAAGGTCCAAGCATGAAACGTGTTATGCCACGTGCAAAAGGTCGTGCAGATCGTATTTTAAAACGTACTAGCCACATCACTGTGGTTGTATCAGATCGTTAATCAGTAGGAGAATAACAATGGGTCAGAAAGTACATCCTAATGGTATTCGCCTTGGTATTGTTAAACCTTGGAACTCTACTTGGTTCGCGAATACACAAGATTTCGCTGACAACTTAGACGGCGACTTCAAAGTACGTAAATTCTTAAACAAAGAGTTAGCGAACGCTTCAGTATCACGTATCACTATTGAACGTCCTGCGAAAAGCATTCGTGTAACTATCCACACAGCTCGTCCTGGTATCGTTATCGGTAAAAAAGGCGAAGATGTTGAAAAATTACGTAACGCAGTAGCGAAAATCGCAGGCGTTCCAGCACAAATCAACATCGCTGAAGTGAAAAAACCAGAGCTAGATGCAAAATTAGTAGCAGATAGCATCGCTTCTCAACTTGAGCGTCGTGTTATGTTCCGCCGTGCAATGAAACGTGCAGTACAAAACGCAATGAAATTAGGTGCTAAAGGTATCAAAGTTGAAGTTAGCGGTCGTTTAGGTGGTGCAGAAATTGCTCGCTCAGAATGGTATCGTGAAGGTCGTGTACCTCTACATACTCTTCGTGCAGACATCGATTATAACACTGCAGAAGCTCACACAACTTACGGCGTAATTGGCGTTAAAGTGTGGATCTTCAAAGGTGAAATTCTTGGTGGTATGGCGGCAGTGATCGAATCTGAAAAAGAACCAGCGACACAGCCTAAAAAGGCGCCACGTGGCAAAGGTCGTAAATAAGGAGAATCACTGAATGTTACAACCAAAACGCACAAAATTCCGTAAAGTACACAAAGGCCGTAACCGTGGTATCGCGGGCGGTACTGAAGTGAGCTTCGGTACATTCGGTTTAAAAGCAGTTGGTCGTGGTCGTTTAACAGCACGTCAAATTGAAGCAGCGCGTCGTGCGATGACTCGTGCAGTTAAACGTCAAGGTAAAATCTGGATCCGTGTGTTCCCAGATAAACCAATTACTGAAAAACCATTAGAAGTCCGTATGGGTAAAGGTAAAGGTAACGTTGAGTACTGGGTAGCTTTAATCCAACCGGGTAAGGTATTATATGAAATGGATGGTGTTTCTGAAGAAATCGCGCGTCAAGCATTTGCATTAGCGGCAGCGAAATTACCAATGAAAACCACATTTGTAACTAAGACGGTGATGTAATGAAAGCTCAAGAACTACGTAACAAAAATGTTGAAGAGCTGAATGCTGAGTTAGTAAACCTTTTAGGTGAACAATTCAAATTGCGTATGCAAGCAGCCACCGGTCAGCTTCAACAAACCCACCAGTTAAAACAAGTGCGTCGTAGTATTGCACAAGTTAAAACTGTATTAACCGAGAAGGCGGGTGAGTAATGACTGATAAAATTCGCACAGTACAAGGTAAAGTAGTAAGCGACAAAATGGACAAATCATTTGTTGTTGCAATTGAACGTACGGTAAAACACCCGTTATACGGTAAATTTATTCGTCGTACAACTAAATTACACGTACACGATGAAAACAACGAAGCTAAATTAGGTGATGTAGTTGAAATCAAGGAATGTCGTCCTGTTTCAAAAACAAAAGCACACACTTTAGTTCGTGTTGTTGAGAAAGCAGTAGCTTAATCAGCAAATCAATATTAAGCCCTCTAGCAGCAATGCTGGAGGGTTTTTTTATGCCTGATTTTCAAAAGAAGTATACTTCTTTTACTTGTTATTGGCATAACAAGTAAAACATATTGAATAACAACTTATAAAGAAGAAATTATGTCAGGTATAATTAATCTACCTCATACTTGCCCTAAATGTGGCAAAACAGCTCGTACAGCACAAGAGTTACAAGAAAAATTTGGCTATCGTACAATTAATACTGGTTCTGCGACTAATCAGAGTTGGTGTAAAAAATGCCGCTCATAATTATCTAATATGGGTAGATATATGAAAAAAACGAGTGATGACCTTCTTATTGACCTCTTTTCTTTACTTTGGAAAGGTGGTGTAGCTGTTTATGAGACTTTTGCTGGATCCTCTAATTCAGGAAAAGAAGCAAGAGATAATGCAAAACGTGAGTTTGAAACTAAATCTGCTGAATGGCGAGAAGCTAGAGATGAGCTTGAAAAACTAAAACAGGAACGAGAACGAAATAAATAAATTCTTAATTAAAAGCGGTCATTTTTCTCAGCAATTTTGCAAATTGCATTAGGAAAATGACCGCTTGTTTTATTCTTTCAAATTTTGATGACTGGGGCTGGATTGTGGTTTACGGCGTGGTAATGCAATGTATGGCGTGGGGAATGATTGCCTATGCGATTCCGTTGTTGTCGCTTAGCTTAACGGGCTTGTTGCTGCTTTCCGAACCTGTGGCAGCATTGTTAATCGACTATTTCTATTTAGATAAGCCGATTGATGTATGGCAATGGTATGGGACGGGCTTAACACTGTTGGCTATTTATTTGGGGGCGAAGAAGTAAAAAATAAGGCGAACATGGTGTTCGCCTTTCTTTATGAATTATGGAGAAATTAAAGAATATCCAACAATTCTACTTCAAACACTAATGTTGCAAATGGAGGGATTGATGCACCTGCACCGCGTTCGCCGTAAGCTAATTCGTGCGGGATGGTTAAACGCCATTTTGAGCCAACTGGCATCATTTGTAATGCTTCAGTCCAACCTTTGATAACGCCATTTACTGGGAATTCAGCTGGTGTGCCACGTTTTACTGAACTGTCGAAAACCGTACCATCAATTAAAGAACCTGTGTAGTGAACACGAACGGTGCTGTCTGCTTTTGGTGTTTCGCCAGTGCCTTCGCTTAATACTTCATATTGTAAACCGCTTTCAGTTGTTTTCACGCTTGCTGCTTTTTTGTTTTCTTCTAAGAATGCTTTGTTCTCTTCATCTAACGCTTTGAATGCTGCCATTTGGGCTTCTTCTGCACGTTGGCTTAATGTTTGAAGTGCTTGTGTCACTTCGTTTAAATCTAATGCTGGTGGGTTTTGGTTTAACACATCATAGATACCTCGTGCGACCGTTTCTGCATCCACATCCATTCCGCTACCTAAAAGTTGCTGACCAATTTGTAAACCAATACCGTAGCCACCTTTTGCTTCTACGCTGTCGAATTTCACTGAGTTGAAATCTAATGCCATTTTTTGTTCCTTCTATTTAATTTAAGATTTGTCAGTTATGGGGCTGAATTTGGTGAATACAAGGCAAAGCAAGAAAAAAGCGGTTTAATTTCAAAATAAATTTGCAAATTTTACTAAATGTGTAAAGTGTAACTCTTTACTTTTGTTTTGAAGAGATTAAAATAGCAGCCAATTTAATCAATACGATTTTATGAAAAGGAGCTTTTATGCTCAAAATGAATGATTTGGTGAAGTTAAGCCAAACGCCGAAATCCACCATTCTTTATTATGTTAAAGAGGGATTGTTGCCTGAACCTGTAAAAGATAAGCCGAACTTTCATCTTTATGATGAACGATGTGTGTCATTGTTGGCATTTATCAAATATCTGCAAACTAACTTTAATGCTTCTATTTCACAAATCAAAGATTTGTTTGCCCATTCTGAATTTGATTGGCAAAACCCTTATGAGAGCTTGATTTCATTGATTGGCATTATTATGGGCGCAGAAAACGAAACCTTCTCGCCTGAATCGCTTTGCCAAGAGTTTGAGATTTCTGAACAGGCTTTAAACCAAATGGTAGATGAAGGCTTGTTAAACCCTCGTAATGGCATTTTTACGGGCAAAGAGCGAGAAATTTTAGCGATTATTTGCCGTTGTAATGAAGCGGAACGTGCGATGTTAAATAGCTACCTGCAAGCAGCAAAAACATTAGCTGTGCAAGAAGTTGATCTCACACTTTCTGCCATTAAAGAAAATGAGCAAAAAGATGAAAGATTAAAACACCTTTTTGATTTATTGCTGGTGGTAAAACCTTACCTTCTTAATATGAAAACCTTAGCGGTTTATCAACAGGAGATTCAATTATGAAACTCTTAAAACACGCGGGCTTTTTGCCCTATTTAGCTATTGCCTTTTTAAATGCAAGTGTTGATCTTGCCCATAAAATCACTATCCAAAATGTGCTACTCAAAAGTTTTGAGGGTAACACTTTGGTGGTGTTAACCGCACTAATCAACGCAATGATTTTATTGCCGTTTATCTTCCTTTTCTCGCCATCTGCCTTTATTAACGATAAATTCAGCAGAACCAAAGTGATTCGTTGGAGTAGCCTTGTAGCCGTTGGTATTAGCGGGGCTATTTTAGTGAGTTATCTCATCGGGCAGTTTTATCTTGCTTTTGCGTTAACCCTTGTGCTCGCAGCACAAAGTGCAGTTTATTCGCCTGCAAAATACAGCATTATTAAATCAATTGTAGGCACGGAAAACATTGGTTTTGCGAATGGGGTTGTTCAAGCGTTGACCATTGTGGCAATTTTGTTTAGCTCTTTTGCATTTTCGATTTTATTTGAAAGCCATTATGTTGCTTCAAGTGAGCCGAATACTGTGCTGCAAAGTGTGTGGTGGATTGGTGTTGCTTTGGTTGCATTTAGTGCATTAGAAGCATTCTTTGCTTTCAAAATTCCTTTCTTCAGCCAACAAGTGGTCGAAAATGAAGAAAAATTTGCAATGTCGAAATACCTTTCGCTAGGCTACTTACGCGATAATATCCGCACCTTGCGTGCAGATAAAAATATCTGGTTAAGCGTGATTGGGTTAAGCCTGTTCTGGGGCGTATCGCAAGTGATTGTGGCGGCTTTCCCAGCACACTATAAAGTGCTGTTTAACGCAGATAATGCGGTTATCATCCAAGCCATTCTTGCGGTAAGCGGCTTAGGTTTAATCGTAGGATCATGCCTTGCGGGCAAGGCATCAAAATTACACATTGAACTTGGGATTGTACCCGTTGGAGCATTAGGGATTTTCGTTTCGCTTTTCTGCTTAACGCTTGTGCAAAACAACGCAATGTTAATGCTTTGCTCTTTTGGATTTGGTTTCTTCGGTGGATTATTTATCGTGCCGTTAAATGCAACCATCCAATATTTTGCCCCTGAAAAAATTAGCGGCAAAATTATGGCGGGCAATAACTTTGTGCAAAATGTCTTTATGGTTGGCTTCTTGTTGCTTAGCATTCTATTTGTAGAGTTTAGCGTTTCAACCACAGGTTTATTCTTAACCGTATCAGTGGTTTGCTTGCTAGGCAGTTTTTATGCAATGTGGCAACTTCCGCACTTATTCACCCGCTTGTTGTTATTACCATTGTTGAAAACAAACTACCGTTTCCACGTGGAAGGGTTGAAAAACTTACCGCAAAGTGGTGGCGTGTTGTTGCTAGGAAACCATATCAGCTGGATCGACTGGCTCGTGTTACAAGCCGCAAGCCCACGTGCGATTAAATTTGTGATGTTCCGTCCGATTTACAACAAATGGTATCTCACTTGGTTCTTACGCATTTTTAAAGTCATTCCAATTGGGGCTGGCTCAAGCCGTGAGTCAATTGAAACTATTCGTAAATATCTTCAAAACGGTGAAGTAGTAGCGTTGTTCCCTGAAGGTCATATTAGCTATAACGGTCAAATCAATGAGTTCAAAAAAGGTTTTGAGCACGTTTTAAAAGATTTAGAAAATGTGACCACCGTGCCATTTTATTTACGTGGCTTATGGGGCAGCAGTTTCTCACGTGCGAATAGCTTCTATAAAAACTTAACCAAACGCCAAGGCAAACGTGAAATCTTGGTAGCATTCGGTAAGCCAATTCACGGCTTTATTGATGCAACTGCGATGAAACAAAAAGTGCTGGAGCTCTCTTATTCTGTGTGGGAAAAAGTGATGCAGAAACGCAAACCGCTTACGCATCACTGGCTTAATAACGCAAAAGCGAATTTGTTTAAAGAGTGCGTGATGGATAGTCAAGGTATAAAACTCAACAACTTGAAATTCATTACCGCAGTGTTATTGATGAGTAAGGCGTTGAAAACACAACTTGGTGATGTGAAAAACGTGGGCGTGTTGTTACCAAGCTCCGCGATTGGAGCAATTGTGAATATGGCGTTGATGATTATCGGCAAAGTGCCTGTTAATCTAAACTATACGCTAAGCCCTGAAGTGATGGCAAAAGCACTTGTGAAAGCTGAAGTTGAGCACGTGATTTCAGCCGAGAAATTCCTCAATAAATTAAACGCAAAAGGCTTCTGTTTCGATGAAGTGTTGATAGGCAAGTTATTACAAGCGGATGAAATTGCAAAACAATTTACCAAAGGTGAAAAAGTGAAAGCGATGCTCACTGCATTATTTGCACCAGTGTGGTGGATTAAATTGATGCATTTTGAGGAAATTCGCTTAAATGATACCGCAGTAATCTTATTTAGTAGTGGTAGTGAAGGCGACCCGAAAGGCATTGAAATTAGCCATAAAAATTTACTCACCAACATCAAACAAGTAAGTGAATTACTTAATTTCCACAAAGAGGATGTGATTTTAAATTCATTGCCAATTTTCCACTCTTTTGGCTTAACGGTTACAACCTTATTGCCACTTTGCGAAGGGATTAAAATGGTAAGCGTTGCTGACCCGACCGATGGGGCAGAAGTGGGTAAAATGTGTGCAAGACATAACGTCAGTATCCTGTTTGGCACATCAACTTTCTTCCGCTTATATATGCGTAACAAAAAACTTCATCCGTTGATGTTTCAAAGTGTCCGAATGGTGATTGCAGGAGCGGAAAAACTCAAACCAGATGTGAAAGAAGCGTTCCGCTTGAAATTTGGTTTAGAGATCTACGAAGGGTATGGTGCAACCGAAACCACCCCAGTGGCAAGCGTGAATATGCCGAATATTCTCGACCCAGATACGTTAAAAGAGTTTAGCTTCAATAAAGTGGGCTCTGTGGGTATGCCATTGCCAGGTACGATCATAAAAATTGTCGATCTAAATACGCTGGAAGAATTGCCTGTGGGTGAAGATGGCTTAATTCTGATTGGTGGCGGTCAGGTAATGAAAGGTTACTTGAATGATCCAGAAAAAACGGCAGAAGTGATTGTCGAGCTGAATGGCGTGCGTTATTACAAAACGGGCGATAAAGGGCATATTGATGAAAATGGCTTTGTGACCATTGTCGACCGCTATTCCCGATTTGCCAAAATAGGTGGTGAAATGATTAGCCTTGGTGCGGTTGAAGAAAATATCGCTCAAGTGCTAAATGATGAACATCAATTTGTCGCAGTTGCGGTGGAAGATGATAAAAAAGGTGAGAACATTGTCTTGTTGGTGAAATCGGCACTAAGTTTAGAGGAAATCAATGCGCGAATTAAATCACTCAGAGTGCCACCAATTATGTTGCCAAGTCGAGTTCTGTTGGTTGATGAAATTCCATTGTTGGGATCTGGTAAAGTTGATTTCAAAGGGGCAAAATCATTGGCAGTAATGCTCACTAGATGATTAACCTATGAAAGAAGCGGTATAAATTTTGCAAATCTCCGCAAAAAATGTACCGCTTGTGAGGTCTTTATCGTATTTTGAATAAGGTTAGAACGTTAAATATGGGCTGATTTTCTCAATGGTTGCATTGCCAATGCCTGAGATTTTGCTTAATTCTGCCGCATTTTTGATTTTTCCCACTTTATTACGATATTCAACAATCGCTTTAGCTTTTGCTTCACCAATGCCGCTTAATTTTTGTAACGTTGCGGCATCTGCTTTGTTGATATTAATTTTTGCTGCTTTTTCTGCTTTTGCTACGGTATTTTTCGCTGCAGATTTAGCAGCATCTACTTTTTCTGTTGCTTCCGTTTTTACTGAATTTAACGTTTCACGTGCTGTTTTTGCATCATTTTTGACCGCTTTTACTTCCGATTTTGCTTTTTCTACAACCGCATTTTTCATTTTGCTCATATCGGTTGCTGCTGAAGTTTCAGTTTGGGTAACCGCTTTTTTCGCTGAAGAAAGTTCGTTGTTAATCGCCGTTTTTGCCTCTTGTTTAAAGGTGGCAAGTGGGTTTGTTGTTTCAGCAAAAGAAGAGGTTGCAGTCATTGCAACAGCAAGGGCTAATAGTGCTTTTAATGGTTTCATTTTTTGTCCTTAAATGGGGAAATGAGGGTTAATCATAATGAAAAAAACTGTACAATAAGACCCGTTTAGCAAAATGAAGTTCATTTTAATTTTTTAGTTGTGTGTTTTATAAGCAAGAGAAAACGATGAGAACCTTTGATTCCACCACCGAACAAAATATTTTACGTGTTGTGCAAGAAGAAGTTGTGCCTGCGTTGGGTTGTACGGAGCCGATCTCTTTGGCGTTAGCCTCAGCAACCGCCCGTTATTATTTAGGCAAAATGCCTGAGCGTATTGAGGCAAAAGTTTCGCCCAATTTAATGAAAAACGGAATGGGGGTAACCGTGCCGAATACGGGCACGGTTGGTCTGCCAATGGCTGCGGCAATTGGGGCGATTGGTGGCGATCACCAAGCAGGCTTAGAGGTGTTGAAAAACATTTCTGCCGAGCAAGTGGCACAAGCCAAACAGATGATGAGCCAACATTTGGTAAATGTGGCGATTTTCGATACCGAGCATATTTTGTATTCGGAAGCGACCCTGTTTGCGGGAGATGAGAGTGTAACTGTTCGCATTGCCGCCCATCATACCAACGTGATTTACATTGAAAAAAATGGCGAGGTGCTTTTCTCTGTACCTTGTTTGGTGGATAGTGGCAATGCGCCCTGTGTCTTTTCAGAACTGACTGCCAAAGATATGTTCGATTTTTCGATGAGCGTGGTGTTAGACAAAATCCGCTTTATTCAACGTGCTGCCGAGCTGAACTCCGCCCTTTCACAAGAAGGCTTGCGAGTCGATTACGGCTTGCATATTGGGCGAACCTTGCAAAAGCAGATTGGGCGAGGTTTGATTAGCGATGATTTGCTTAACCGCATTGTGATTGAAACCACAGCCGCAAGTGATGCTCGTATGGGGGGGGCCAATTTACCAGCAATGAGTAATTCAGGTTCTGGCAACCAAGGCATTACCGCCACGATGCCAGTGGTAGTGGTCGCTCGCCATATTAACGCAAGTGAAGAACAGCTCATTCGATCCTTATTCCTTTCGCATTTGATGGCAATTTATATTCACAGTAAACTGCCTAAACTCTCCGCCCTTTGTGCGGTAACAACCGCTGCAATGGGAAGTTGTGCGGGCGTGGCGTGGTTGCTTACCGAGAGTTTCGATGCGATTAGTATGGCTATCAGCAGTATGATCGGCGATATCAGTGGCATCATCTGCGACGGTGCAGCCAACAGTTGTGCAATGAAGGTTTCTACCAGCGTAACTTCTAGCTATAAATCGATTTTAATGGCATTAGATAATACGCAAGTCACAGGCAATGAAGGGATTGTCGAACACCAAATCGACCGTTCAATCAACAACCTCTGTGCGATTGCCAGCCGAAGTATGCAGTATACGGATAGACAAGTGATTGAAATAATGGTGAGTAAGCCGAAAATCTAAAAATACAAGCACTCAAATCGGCACTCCTGATGCCAAGAAGCACAACCGAATTGGTAAAGATTATCAAGAAATTGACCGTACTTATTTAGACGAAAATGCCTAACGACATAAATTGTCGCTTCATCTTTTATCATTAAGCCATCAACAGAGAGGGCATTAAAATGAAGAAAATTGTTTATATTGATATGGATAATGTGATGGTTGATTTCCCGTCTGGTATTGCAAAATTAGATGAGAAAACCAAGCAAGAGTATGAAGGGCGATATGATGAAGTTGAGGGCATTTTTAGCTTAATGGAACCCATGCCAAACGCCATTTCTGCCGTTCATAAATTGATAAAAAAATACCATATTTACGCACTTTCTACCGCTCCTTGGCATAATCCATCAGCTTGGAGTGATAAAGTAAAATGGATTCAACGTTATTTCGGCGAAGCAAAAGGCTCGGCATTATACAAGCGGTTAATTTTATCTCACCATAAAAACCTGAACCAAGGTGATTATTTAATTGATGATCGCACTAAAAATGGGGCGGATAAATTCGAGGGTAAACACTTACATTTTGGTACTGAACAATTTGCTAACTGGAACTGTGTTCTCTCTTACTTAGATTGCGGCCCTTTTACACCAAGTGACATTTTGCAGGATTGTTTAAAAAAATCAGCCGCACTTGTGCAAGTTGAAAATGAGGAACAAAGTCGAATCATTGGTGCTTTTACAGATCGCTATAAATGGCAAGTGTTTAATTTGGCATGTGTTTATGCGGATGAAACAGCAACCGAACAGAAAACGGTCTATTTAATTATCAGCCCTTATCTCAGTGATGAATTTAAAATGCGTATTGAAGCAATGTGTGCTCATATTCAAGCGGAATATGACGTGTTATTACGCTCAAAATCACAGCTAAAACAATATTTCCAACGCCTTTCAGAGAAGCCATTCTTGCATATTGAAAGCTATACTTATCAACCCCTTTATAAAGCAGGGAATATTTTAGGTATGATGGGAAGAGATAGACAGGTTGATGAAATTTTAGGACAAAAAGGAGCCTGAAAAATGACTTTGGAAAAGAAACCAATTTGCGTAGTATTAACGGGTGCTGGCATTAGTGCCGAAAGCGGTATTCCTACTTTTAGAGCGGAAGATGGCTTATGGGCAGGACATAAAATAGAAGAAGTTTGCACGCCTGAAGCCTTAAAGAAAAACCGTGCAAAAGTATTGGCGTTTTATAATGAACGACGTCGTAATGCTCAAGCTGCAGAGCCTAATGCTGCACACTTAGCTTTGGTTGAATTGGCAGAGTTTTATGAAGTTCATATAATTACCCAGAATGTTGATGATTTACATGAGAGAGCGGGAAGTACTAACGTACTCCATTTACATGGTGAATTGAATAAAGCGCGCAGTAGTTTTAATACCGATTACATTGTTCCATGTTTGGGTGATCAACTGTTAGAGGATAAGGATAATCACGGTCATCCAATGCGTCCACATATAGTCTTTTTTGGGGAAAATGTACCCATGTTTCCTAAAGCAGAAAAGTTAGTGAAAAAGGCAGATATTGTGATTGTTATTGGTACGTCATTACAAGTTTATCCAGCTAATGGATTGGTAAATCTTGCTCCATATGGTTCACTTATCTATTTGATCGATCCAAATCCTAATACAGGATTTGTTTGTAAGAAAGTAATTGCAATAAAAGAAAAAGCGGGTGAGGGCGTTCCGAAAGTGGTCGCTGAGTTATTGGAGAAAATTAAAAAATCATAGAAAATCGACCGCACTTTTTAAATAAATAGCGACTTCGGTCGCTATTTATCATTACTTATCTTGCTTATGTTTAAGCATATGCATAATAAGCCTAATGAGCGTTTCTTTTTGTTTCGGATCAGATTCGGCAACTAATAACGTGAGTGCAGCAAGCCCGGTATCATTGATAACTGGATGCCCATTATGATCAAACAAACGCCCATTTCTATGTAAGAAATCTACAAATAAAAATGCACCGCTACGTTTATTACCATCTGAAAAAGGATGGTTCTTGACAACAAAATAAAGTAAATGCGCTGCTTTTGCTTCAATGCTTGGATAAGCGGGTTCACCAAATACACTTTGATCTAAATTGCCTAGAATCGCAGATAAGCCATTATCTCGTTCACGTCCAAACAGATCACTTGCTTCACCTTTTGCCATCAGCTGTGATTTCAACTCTGCTAGTGCAGAATAGGCCTCAGCATAAGTCGGTAATGTACCGCCTTGCTGTGTTTGTGGTTCGGTAAGTAAACCTTCATCATATTGTTGTAGCCATAAAAACGTATGCGTATAACGGCTGACAATATCCACTAATCCACGACCACTTTCTAGCGTTAATTCCGCTGAATTTGCCGTTTTTTGAATAAGCGCAAGTGCTTGTTCTAATTCGTGAGCATTTTGCTGTAAACGTTTTTGGTTAATGGTATAGCCTTGAGTAAGATATTCTTTTAAACGTGCAGTTGCCCAAATTCTAAATTTAGTACCTAAAATAGAATTAACTCTATAACCCACAGATATAATTACATCAAGATTATAGTATTCAATTGTTCGATTAATTTGTCTTTTGCCTTCAATTTGAACTGTTGCATTTTTTGCAACAGTTGCTTCTCTATTTAACTCGCTATCAGTATAGATATTGCGTAAATGACGTGAAATAACGGACTTATCTCGCCCAAATAAATCAGCCATTTGCTGTAAACTTAGCCAAACGGTGTCATTTTCAAATCTCACTTCCACTTGCGTTGTGCCATCTTGAGCTTGGTAAATTTCAATCGGGTTTTGGTTATTCATATTATTTTCCTTAATAACTTACATGTATATATAACCAGATAAATATACATATTGCAATAAGGATAATCTTATTTGTAAAAGATCTTTAAAAATAACCGCTTTCAACATTCGCAAACGACACAAGTTGTCGCTTCCTTTCATATAATTTCTCCATAAAGAGAAATTCTTTACTTCTTACATATTTATAAAGCCTTTAATTAAGAAAAAGGAGCAAATAATGGCAATGAAAGTAATTATGGCAAGAGATCCACTTTTTGAGGATGTAAAAAAATTTGTGCAACAACAAAAAGTTGCATCTTGCTCGATGATTCAACGCAGATTTATGTTGGGTTTTAATCGAGCTGGACAAATTTTAGAACAGTTGGAACAAGCGGGTATTATTTCATCAATGAAAAGTGGACAGAGAAAAGTATTATGAAAAATGATTTGAATTATGCAGTGGAACTTATCCGAAAAGCGGATGGCATTTTAATTACAGCTGGTGCGGGTATGAGCGTGGATTCTGGGCTGCCCGATTTCCGCAGCGTTGGTGGATTTTGGAATGCTTATCCTATGTTTAAAGAACATAATATATCTTTTGAAGAGATCGCGACGCCACTAGCTTATAAGCATAATCAGGAACTTGCCTATTGGTTTTATGGGCATCGATTAGTTCAATACCGAAATACTATTCCTCACGAAGGGTATCAGATTTTAAAACGCTGGGCGGAAGCTAAATCTCACGGATATTTTGTTTTTACCAGTAATGTTGATGGGCATTTTCAAAAGGCTGGTTTTGATGATAGCCATGTTTATGAAGTACACGGTACTTTGGAGCGTCTTCAGTGTGTCAATAATTGTCGAGGATTAAGTCGGTCTGCATCAAGTTTTCAACCTGTCGTGGACAATGAAAACTTATGTTTAACCAGTGAAAAACCACATTGTCCTTATTGTGGGGGCTTTGCTCGTCAAAATGTACTAATGTTTAATGATTGGAGTTACGCAAGTCAATATCAGGATTTTAAAAAAGTGCGGTTAGAATCGTGGTTAAAAGAAGTGCAAAATCTCGTCGTCATCGAACTGGGGGCAGGGAAAGCCATTCCAACTGTGCGTCGCTTTTCTGAGCGTACGGCGAAAGCAAAAAAGGGCGGATTTATCCGTATTAACCCACAAGATGAAGGTGTGCCGAAAATGCACTTTTTAAGTCTAGAAATGAAAGCGTTAGATGCCCTAAAAGCGATTGATAGCCTTCTAAATCCTTCTCAACAAGCGGTTGAATAATGGAAAATTTTTGCGAAATTACCTTCTGCCAACAAATTGGCAGCAACAAGCGACACAACCAAGATGCTCTTTTTAATGGCGAAGCGGTGTTTCAATATAAACTCAAAACAGCTGAAAAATGTCTTGAAAACCGACCGCACTTTATTGTGGGCGTGGCAGATGGAATTTCCAATAACAACCGACCTGAAAAAGCGAGCAAATTGGCTATGCAATTATTAAGCAAAATGGAAAGCCTAAGTCGCCAAACGATCTACGATTTACAATCCAGTTTATCAGCAGAATTAGCGGAGGATTATTTCGGTTCGGCGACCACGTTTGTGGCTGCCGAAATTGATCAAATTACCCGTAAAGCGAAAATTCTGAGCGTAGGCGACAGTCGTGCTTATTTGATTGATACTCAAGGAAACTGGCAACAGATTACCCAAGATCATTCAATTCTTTCTGAATTATTGGCTGATTTCCTCGATAAAAAAGAAGACGATTTTGCCACGATTTATGGTGGCGTTTCTTCTTGTTTAGTCGCCGATTATTCTGAATTTCAAGATAAAATTTTTTATCAAGAAACTGAAATTCAGCAAGGAGAAAGTTTATTACTTTGCTCTGATGGATTAACAGATGGCCTTTCTGCTGAAGTAAGAGAAAAGATTTGGAAACAATATGATAATGATAAATCAAGATTGACTGTTTGCCGTAAATTAATTGCTAAACAAGGATTTTATGATGATTTATCGGTTATAATCTGTGCATTTTGATTTATATTATAAAAATATTCTAAGGAACCCAAATTATTATGAGTGAAGAAAAAGCAAAAATACTCAAGATTAAAGATGTATTTGATTTGAAGTTGAGCATTCCTGATTATCAAAGACCATATAAATGGACAATAAAACACGTTCAACAATTACTTGATGATTTACTGACACATTTCCGTAATCAACAACAAGTTTATCGAATTGGAACAGTGGTAATACATAAATATAATGAAGAAAACAAAGAAACTAAAAAAATTGAAGAAAAGTTAGATATTGTTGATGGTCAGCAACGTTTAATTACGCTTTCATTATTACTTTATTATTTGAATAATGAAAAAAAATTCATGGATAAGTCTTTATTAGATGAGGGTGTAGCACATACTCTTAGTAAGAGTAATATAATTAATAATTATAATTTTATTAAAAATTATTCTATTTCCCATAAGGAAGCATTTAAAAAGTATCTTTTAGAAATTTGTGAGATGGTTTATGTTGAATTAGATGATTTAGACGAAGCCTTCCAATTTTTTGACTCACAAAACTCAAGAGGGAAACCTTTAGAATCTTATGATTTGCTGAAAGCTTATCATTTACGAGAAATGGAAGATAAGCCAAAAGAGATTATTCATCATTGTGTTGAACGTTGGGAGAAATCTGCACTTTCTCAAGAAATTAATAACTTAGATAAAATTATCAACTATATTCTTTTTAGATTACGCCGATGGCACTATCAAGAAAGCGGAGAGGTTTTTACATCGGACGAGCTAGAGACATTTAAAGGTGTATCAGAAGGTGCTACCTATCCTTATCTTAGTCCACTGTTTTCAACAAAGGTTGTAGAGAAATTAGCACAACAAAATCCTATGTTTTATCATCCAAGATTTGTGAAGACAAGTTTTCAAACAATACAAACTCTAATAAATGGAGAGCAATTTTTTGATTATGTTCAGTATTATTCTGAGCTCTATGAAAAATTATTTAAAGAAGGAAGTGGGCTTGTTGATAAAGTGAAAAAAATTAACGGTAAAGATATAGAAAAAGGCGTAAATACTTTTCTTAACAATCAAGAGTATTGCTATCGAGTAGGAGATAAATATTTGAAAAATTTATTCGAATGTACCGTATTATTCTATTTTGATAAATTTGGTGAAGTATATTTAGATGAATTTATAAGTAAAGCATTTTTATGGGTTTACCTGATTCGCTTTAAACATCAACGTATCCCATTTAAAATAGTAGAAGATGAAGCTTGCTCAAAAAGTGGATTACTTTCCCATATAGAGCGTTCTTTAACACCATCTCAAGTATTAAAATATCCTTTAAGACTCTCGTTAATTAAAGATACAGTAGCTTTTCCAAATGTAAATGGAAATATAGATGGTAAAATAAAAGAAGTTTTTGGAGTATAAGATGACTAATAATATAAAATATGTAAAAACATTAACCGTGTCTGATTTATTTGATAATGATAATAAATGTAACTATATTATTCCAATCTACCAGCGTAATTATGCTTGGGGTGATAATGAAATTAGTTCATTACTTCAAGATATAAAAAATGCTTGTGAAAAAAATAAAGAACAAGATAAAAAATATTATATTGGAAGCTTAGTTGTCTATCGCCGAGAAAATGATGATTTTGAAGTGATTGATGGCCAGCAAAGACTAACAACACTTACGTTAATAATGCATCATCTTGGCAAATTAGGTTTTAGAAATGTTTTTTTTGAACATCGAGATGAATCTGAACAAGCATTATCCAATCTTAATTCTGAAAAATTACCAAGTAATTTTTCACAAGCATTAAAAACAATTAAGAAAGTAATTGATGAATGGGGGAATAATAAAGATGAAATTGTAAAGTTCCTTTTGGATAAAGTTGAAATCATTCGAACTGAAGTGCCAGAAGGTACAGATTTAAACCATTATTTCGAAATTATGAATACCCGTGGAGAACAGCTTGAAAAGCATGAAATTCTAAAAGCTCGTTTGATGAAGGAGTTGCCAATATCTGAGCAATCATTATTTGCAAAAATCTGGGATGCTTGTTCTGATATGAGTCGTTATGTTGTTACGGGGGTTAACTCTGAGTTAAGAGAAGTCATTTTTGGTAATGATTGGCAGAAAACACCTAGAGTTTTTAGAAAGGAAATTTTAAAAGTAGCCAATGAACTTAATAGAGGTAAAGGAAATAAAGAAGAGGACGGAAAGAAAATCGTAGATCTTCTTGATAGCAAGAAAAAAATAGAAATAAAAGATGGGTATTTAGAAGATAAATATGATGGTGCATTTACTTCAGTAATTAATTTTCCTAATTTCTTAATGCATGTTTTAAGAATTCATTTAGAAGAATATAATAAAGATCAAGATTTTACTCAAAATGTGTCATTAGATGAGAAGTTCTTATTAAAGTCTTACGAAGAAAGCTTTAAAGATAATGATAGGGAAGTTAGAAAGTTCATTTTTGTTTTATTTACTTGTCGCTATCTTTTTGATCGTTATGTTATCAAATCTAGCACAATTAGAACTGGAGAAGAAAATTGGTCGTTATGGAAGATTATGCGTAGTAGTTCAAATTATTACTATAAAAATTCATTTAGTGACAATACTGAAAATAAAAATGATGATGAAGAACTTAAGGATAGTGATCCTACAAAAAAAGCAGTGATGTTACTTTCAATGTTCCATGTTTCTAACACATCTCATAGTTATAAAAATTGGTTGTATGCTGTATTACGTTGGTTATTTAAGAATAAGGATAATATAACTCCCAGTAACTATATTGATTTTCTAGAAGATCTTTGTGATAAATTCTATTTTGGTAATAACTGCCAAGGAAAAGATATTACAGATATTATATTGGATAAAGTAGAATTTGAATTAAACTCAGGAGATAAAAAAGATTGGGATGATGGAGTAAATGTTCCTAACTTTATATTTAATCGATTAGATTATCAGTTATGGAAATTTTTCCACGAACAAGAACAAGAACAAGAACAAAAAGTAGAAATTTTGTCAGAAAATGACAAATGGTTAACTATTAAAAATAAAGAGGCTATTTGGAAAAAATTTAGATTTACATTCAGAAGTTCTGTTGAGCATCATTATCCACAGCACCCTTCAGAAGAACATGAGTTAGAGAGATTAGAGAAAAAGACTTTAGATAATTTTGGTAACTTGTATTTGTTATCTCAAAGTAAAAACTCTCGTTTAAGTAATTTAACACCTGAAGCTAAATGTACTTATTATCAAGATGAAAATTATGATAGTCTAAAACAGGCTTTAATGATGGAAAAAACAAAAGAGCTTAATAATTGGAAAACTGAGGAGATATTAAAGCATGGGGAAGAGATGTGGATGTTGTTAAACACACCAATTCCCAATATTTCTAAATCATAACGACACAATCTGTCGCTCTACTTCTTAAACTATGCTCAAACCCATTAGGTTTGAGCATTTTTTATTGGAGTAATGATTATGTCTAAATTCAAACTTAACCCACCATCAGTTTCCCCTTATACCGAAAAATTAATGTTGCAACTTTTATTAGAATATCAAGGATTCGCAGAGGTTTTTAATGAAAATGTTTGGCACTATGACAATATTGCAGCGGCTTTAGGTTTACCGAGTGAAATGGAGCGTTGCGATGATTTTCGTTCGAAAGTAAAAAAATTATTACAAGCATGAAATAAAACGTTGCCAAAATTGACCGCTCTTTATACAAACGAGAATCCAATTATTGAACAAAATATTGATACGCTGACCCAATTATTATCATTGAATACTACTGAGCAGACGCTTTTCCGTTTATCGGTTCAGCTACGCTTAGATGAGCCGTTGAAAAAATTGAGCGAGGCATTACCAAAATCTAATTTGGTAGGGGTAAGTGAGTTATTATCAAATTTATTTGGTTTGCCAAAATCAGACATTATTTCTGCCTTAAAAGATAAGGGAAAACTATTAGGTTATGGCTTGCTTGAACGAAACTATAATCCAGATAGGTTCCATGACTATTTGGATTGGGGAAAAATGTTAGATTTTGATGAATTTATCTCAGAACCATTAAATAAGCAGGTGTTATTAAAAGCTTGTACAAAACCAGCTATTGAATCTAGTTTGAGTTTAGACGATTTTGCTTATTTAAACGAGATGAAAACAATGATGCTGGATTATCTTCAGTCCTCATTCGCTACCCGTAGAAAAGGTGTGAATATTTTAATTTATGGTGCACCAGGTACAGGAAAAACAGAGTTCGCAACGTTATTAGCAAAAGCAGTGAGTGTTTCGGCACATAATATTACTTATATGGATGAAAATGAGGAAGTGATCCGAGCGGAAGAGCGTTTGAATAAATGCCGTGTTGCACAAAAGATTTTAGAAGGGCAATCTTCGTTATTGATTTTTGATGAAATTGAAGATGTTTTTGATGCTGGTTTTTTTGGGCATTCTGTGGCGCAGAAAAATAAGGCTTGGATGAATCAGTTATTGGAAAACAATAATGTGCCAATGATTTGGCTATCTAATTCGGTTTCTGGCATAGATCCTGCTTTTTTACGCCGCTTTGATCTTATTTTAGAAATGCCTGATTTGCCGTTGAAAAATAAATCAGCACTCATTACGCAGTTAGCCGAGGGAAAATTAAGTCCAGCCTATGTGCAGCATTTTGCTAAAGTGCGGTCATTAACGCCTGCAATTTTAAACCGCACAATTCGGGTGGTAAAGGAACTCAATACGTCAAATTTTGCGGAGACGTTGCTTATGATGTTTAATCAAACATTAAAATCGCAAAATAAACCGAAAATCGAACCGCTTGTTTTAGGCAAAGCCGACTATAACTTGGATTATGTGGCTTGTAATGACAATATTCATCGTATTAGTGAAGGGTTAAAACGGTCGAAAAAAGGACGAATTTGTTGCTATGGCCCGCCGGGAACAGGGAAAACCGCTTGGGCAGCATGGCTTGCTGAACAGTTGGATATGCCATTGTTGTTAAAACAAGGCTCAGATTTACTTAATCCTTATGTGGGTGGGACAGAACAAAATATTGCTCAAGCCTTTGAACAAGCGAAAGCTGATAATGCGTTATTGGTGTTAGATGAAGTGGATACATTCTTATTTTCTCGAGAGGGTGCAAATCGAAGCTGGGAGCGTTCACAAGTGAATGAAATGTTGACACAAATTGAACGCTTTGAAGAGCTGATGGTGGTATCAACAAATTTAATTTAGGTGCTTGATCCAGCAGCCTTACGCCGTTTTGATTTAAAATTGAAGTTTGATTATTTAACGCTGAAACAGCGTTTAGATTTTGCTAAACAACAGGCGGAAATTTTAGGGTTGCCGTTGTTATCGGAAGAGGATTTAAGTCAGATTGAATCGCTTAATTTGCTGACGCCAGGAGATTTTGCTGCAGTGGCTCGCCGTCACCAATTTTCCCCTTTTCACAAGGTGCAAGATTGGCTGATGGCACTACAAGGGGAATGTGAAGTGAAACCAGCGTTTTCTGCAACAAGAAGACGAATAGGATTCTAATCAAAGTGATCTGCACCCTAAAACCTGGACACCTAATTTGAGGTGCAGATTATGTCCTACTCTTATCAATTTCGTTTGAAAATTATCAAACTCGTCATCGAACAGGATTATGGTATCCGTGAGGTAGCTAAACTTCATCAAATTTCCCACGCTCTCGTCATTTATTGGCTAAAAGCATTTCGGGAAAGAGGGCTTGATGGCGTAAAATCGCCTCATACAAACCTTCAAACACCGAAAATAGTGAAGCCAAAGATGAAAAAGAAAGACATTGAAATTCCAGAAACCACAGACTTTTCACCTAAAGCGTTTAAAAAGCTGCAGCGAGAGCTCGCCGTGGCTCGAGCGGAGATTGCTTATCTAAAGGAGTTGGAGACGCTCGACCGTCAAAAACAACGACAGAAAAAAGAAAAATTATTGAAAGATTGAAGCCAAACCACGCATTAAATGATTTACTTCGTGTGGCTAAAATGCCTCGCTCAAGCTTTTACTATAAAGAGATTAAGCGAAATTATCACGAAGCTAAAGAAGCTATCTTATCGCTGTATAAAAAGAACAGAAAACGAGATGGTTATCGCCCCATGACGTTTAAATTACGCCAAATGGGTTTTCATTTGAATCATAAAACGGTGTTAAAGCTGATGAATGAGTTAGGTATTCATTCCATTTTACGTAAGAAAAGCTTTATTTTTCACCGTTGATGGACTTGGCTAACCGAGAAATTATTGCCTATAACTTTGCGACACGCCCGAAGTTTTCATTGGTAAAAAAAGATGTTAGAACAAGGGCTTAGTAGGATTAAACCGACAGAATGCCCGATTATTCATAGCGACCAAGGCGTATTGTATGGTTCGGCGGAATGGGTGAAAATGTTGGAGGGTAAAGCGGTGCAAAGTATGAGTTGCCGAGGAAATTGCTACGATAATGCGGTGATTGAACGTTTTTTTGCGATACTAAAATCAGCGTATTTTTACTCACGGAGTTATCATTCAATTGCTGAATTACAGGCTGAAATTGAAGAATATTTAGTGTATTACAACCAAAAACGAATTAAACTTGGTTTAAGAGGATTGAGCCCAGTGCAATACCGAGCTCAATATTTAAGTTAACTAACCTGTCCAACTTTTGGGGGGCAGATCATGTTTTTATTTTATTTGGGATAATAAGTGTTTTACTTCTTGTATTTTTCTTACTATTTCTTGTGATGCTTCAAAGGTTTTTTGATGCCAAGAATATTGTGATTCAATGCTTTTGTCTAACCTATTCTGCCTTAGTAAGTTATTAAAGTTACCCCAATATATATTCATTTTCCCGTAAATATCATCAAATTCGGATAATAACTCTGGATATGATATAGCTATGATTGCTCTAGAATTATCAAAACTATTACATAATTTAAAATATTTCTTATTATATTCTTGTTCATGAAGATTATTCTCCCAATCAATGTTCATACTAGTAAGAGAAAACTCTCTTTGTAGCAAGCATAAATTTTTATATACATGAAGTAAATCTAGTCTTGTTTGTTCTAGTTTGATCTTCTCTAATTCTTTTTGGAATAGCCTTTCATCACGACTGATTTGAAAGTCATTATTTATTTTTATAGACTTTAACGTAGAGCGAGAGTTAAGCCATGAAGTTATAATTGCTGCAGCAGGAGCTAAAATAATTAATAAGATTTCTTTTATTAAGTTGTCCATATAAAAATCCTATAAAAAGGGTCTTAATTTAAATTAAGACCCTTTTAAATAACTACAGAATAAATCTACTCAAATCCTCATTCTCCACCACATCATTTAACGCTTCAGAAACGTATTTCTCATCGATCACAATTTTTTCGCCGCTGCGTTCATTTGCATCAAATGAAATGCCGTCCATTAGACGTTCTAACACCGTATGTAAACGGCGGGCACCGATGTTTTCGGTTTTTTCATTCACGCGGAAAGCGGACTCCGCAATTTTGCTAATACCATCTTGGGTAAATTCCACTTCTACCCCTTCGGTTTTCATTAGCTCGCGATATTGGAGAGTCAGTGAAGCATTTGGCTCAGTTAAGATACGTTCAAAATCATCTTTGGTAAGCGATTTGAGTTCTACACGAATTGGTAAACGACCTTGTAATTCTGGCAATAAATCTGATGGGCGAGCCACTTGGAATGCACCTGAACAGATAAAGAGAATATGGTCAGTTTTTACCATACCATGTTTGGTGTTTACTGTTGAGCCTTCAATAATAGGCAGTAAATCGCGTTGAACCCCTTCACGAGAGACATCTCCACCAGAATGTTCGCCTTTTTTACAGATTTTATCAATCTCATCAATAAAGACGATGCCGTGTTGTTCAACCGCTTCAATCGCTTGTTGTTTCAACTCTTCAGGGTTGACTAATTTCGCCGCTTCTTCATCTAACATCACTTTTAACGCATCTTTGATTTTCATTTTGCGTTTTTTCGTTTTGTTTGGCGACATCCCTTCAAACAAAGATTGCAGCTGAGATGTCATATCTTCCATGCCCGGTGGCGTCATAATTTCTACGCTCACTTGTGCCGCCACATCAATTTCGATCTCTTTGTCATCAAGCTGACCTTCACATAATTTTTTACGGAAAATTTGGCGAGTTGAAGTGTTATCAGATTCTTGTACGTTACCCCACTGATCTTTTGCTGGTGGTAACAATACATCTAAAATGCGATCTTCTGCTGCATCTTGTGCACGCATACGGTTTTTCTCTACCGCTTGCGATTTCACTAATTTGACTGCAACATCAGTTAAGTCTTTAATAATCGACTCCACTTCTTTCCCCACGTAACCCACTTCGGTAAATTTTGTGGCTTCGACTTTGATAAATGGGGCATTAGCTAATTTTGCTAAACGGCGAGCAATTTCAGTTTTACCCACGCCAGTTGGCCCGATCATTAAAATGTTTTTTGGTGTTACTTCTTGGCGAAGTTCTTCTGGCAACTGCATACGGCGCCAGCGGTTACGCAATGCGATTGCTACGGCACGTTTAGCTTCTGTTTGTCCGATAATATGTGCGTCTAATTCTGAGACGATTTCACGAGGGGTCATTGACATAATTTATTCCTTGAAAAACACCCCTCTTTACTTATGAGGGGCTGGGGAAGATTTATTACAAGCGGTGATTTTTTCGCTAATATTTGTAAAGGGAAGATCGTTTCAAATCTCCCCTAACTTCTCTTTTCTAAAGAGGGGGCTTTTTTACACTTCTTCGATAACGTGATTGTGATTTGAGTAGATATCAATATCGCCCGCAATTTTCAGTGCCTCTGCCACAATCTCTTTTGCGGTCAGATTATTTTCTGTTCTTAATAAGGCTAATGCTGCCGATTTGGCATAGTTACCGCCAGAACCGATAGCTAATACATCAAATTCCGGCTCAATCACATCGCCAGAACCTGACACGAGCAAAAATTCACTTTCATTTGCCACAATCATCATTGCTTCTAATTTGCGAAGTGAACGTTCAGTGCGCCACTCTTTTGCCAATTCAACCGCAGATTTCACTAAATGCCCTTGGTGCAGTTCTAATTTTTTCTCAAACAAATCACGCAAAATAAATGCATCAGCGGTTGAACCTGCAAAGCCCGTGACGACTTTATCTTTGTATAAACGGCGAACTTTACGTACAGTGCCTTTTTCTACACAGTTGCCTAATGTTGCCTGACCATCACCACCGATCGCCACTTTGCCATCTTTACGAACACATACAATCGTTGTCATTGTTGATCCTTTATTTTTGGTAAAAACTGCCTTGTAAATTGGGGAGCATTGCTCGTTTTTCAATAGCAAGCGGTCAAATTTTGGCGGAATCTTACAGTTTTAGTCGATTTCATAAAATTCCAATGGCAATCCATCAGGATCTCTGAAAAACGTAAAGCGTTTGCCTGTAAGCTCATCGACTCGAATTGGTTCACATTCAGTTGCAAAACTTGCCAAGAATGCAACCGCTTGTTCTACGTTTTTTACCCGAAATGCCAAGGTAAGCCGCAGGCTTCAGGTGTGGTTGGGCGAGTGGGCGGATTGGGAAAACTGAACAGCTCAATCTGCGACCCATCGGCAAATTTTAAATCGAGTTTGTAGCTTTGGCGTTCAGCTCGGTAGGTTTCTTCGATGATTTCTGCTCCTAAAATTTCTGTGTAAAAATGTTTAGATTTTGCGTAATCGCTGGCAATGATGGCAACATGGTGGAAGCCTAAAATCGGTGTTGTCATTTGTAAACCTTTTGAGAAATTTAACCGCTTGCAGTATCATCTTTCCCTTTTTATTTTTCAAGTTCCTATTTTCATGAATAATTCCTCAAATTCCGTTTTTACTGTTCAATCGAACCCTAACGCTCCTTTTGCCCGGAAGGTGTTGGCGTGGTTTGCGGTGTATGGGCGGAAACATCTGCCGTGGCAGCAAAATAAGACACTTTATAAAGTTTGGCTTTCGGAAGTGATGTTGCAACAAACTCAGGTGGCAACCGTCATTCCTTATTTTGAGCGGTTTGTCGAGCATTTTCCGACGGTAATGGACTTGGCGAATGCCCATATTGATGAGGTATTGCACCTTTGGACGGGGTTGGGCTATTACGCTCGGGCACGTAATTTACACAAGGCAGCACAAACGATTCGCGATCAATTCGTGGGTGAATTTCCTACCCAATTTGAAGATGTATTGGCGTTGTCTGGCGTGGGCAGAAGTACGGCGGGGGCAGTGCTTTCTTCGGTGTTAAATGCACCTTATCCGATTTTGGATGGCAATGTGAAACGGGTGTTATCGCGTTATTTTGCGGTGGAGGGTTGGAGTGGCGAGAAAGCAGTAGAAAATCAGCTTTGGCATTTAACTGCTCAAGTCACGCCGACCGAGCAAGTGGCAGATTTCAATCAGGCGATGATGGATTTAGGGGCAATGATTTGTACCCGAACTAAGCCAAAATGTTCACTTTGTCCATTAGCGGAGGATTGCCAAGCGAATCAGTTAGAGGCGTGGGAAAAATTTCCTGCTAAGAAACCGAAGAAAATTTTACCCGAACGACAAGCCTATTTTCTGGTATTGAAGCAAGGCACTCGTATTTTGTTGGAACAGAGGGAAGCGAAAGGTTTGTGGGGCGGGTTGTATGTTTTCCCGCAGTTTGAGGATGAGGTAAGTTTCAAGCGGTTTATTTCTGATAAAAATCTGCAAATTAGTCGATATTTGCACGCATTTCGCCACACGTTTAGTCATTTTCACTTAGATATTACCCCTGTTTTAGTAGAACTAGGTGTACCAAAAAATAGAGAAAATCAGCCGCTTGGTGTTGCAGAAAATGAGGGAAATTCCCGCTATTTTGTATCTTCAAAGGCGAATTATTGGTATGATCTGGTTCAACCGAATGAAATAGGCTTAGCAACGCCCGTGAAGCGGATTTTAGATGAATTATCTCAAGAGAATAAGGATTGATTATGGCACGTACCGTATTTTGTGAATATTTAAAACAAGAAGCAGAAGGATTAGATTTTCAACTTTACCCTGGTGAGTTAGGTAAACGTATTTTCGATTCAATCAGCAAGCAAGCGTGGAGCGAGTGGATCAAAAAACAGACGATGTTAGTGAATGAAAAAAAATTGAGTATGATGAATCCTGAGCATCGTAAATTGCTTGAAACTGAGATGGTAAATTTCTTGTTTGAAGGCAAAGAAGTGGTCATCGACGGTTATAAACCTGTTGAGTAAGGCTATTGTAATGAAAAAATATACTAAATACTTGCCGTTGATTGCGTTGATTCCATTTTTGATTTCGTGTGGAAGTAGCCCGAAAAAACAGACGAAACGACATGGTAGCAAATATCATAACTACGATTTTAAAGATACTAACGGGCTAGATATTTTAACGGGGCAGTTTTCGCATAATATCGACGATATTTGGGGCAGCCAAGAATTGTTGGTGGCGACCAAAAAAGATTACGTAAAATATACGGACCAATATTACACCCGTAGCCATATTTCGTTTGAAGACGGGATAATTACGATTGAGACGTTGGCGGATCAGGCTCGCTTGAAAAATGCGATTGTGCACACGCTATTGATGGGTGGAGACCCGAAAGGGATTGACCTTTTTGCTTCTGGCGATACGCCAATTAGTGCGAATCCGTTCCTTGCAGGTCAGGTAAAAGACCAATATGGACGTTTTGTGACTAATGCGGTGATTGCTAATGATTTTGCTAATTATTTGGTGCAAAATGCTACAACACGTCGTTTGAAAAATGGGCGAAATGTGGCGGTAGTGCAAATTAAGATGGTGGAAGGGCATATTGAAATTCGTGCTCGTCAATATTTACCGCTTGTTCGCAAGATGGCAAAACGCTACGGCATTGAGCCGAGTTTGATTTTGGGGATTATGGAAGTGGAATCGGCATTTAACCCGTATGCAGTGAGTTATGCTAATGCAATTGGTTTGATGCAGGTTGTGCCAAAAACGGCTGGGCGTGATATTTTTGCTCGCAAAGGATTTGATGGGCAGCCAGATCGTGCTTATTTATATAACCCAGAGCAAAATATTGATGCGGGCACGATGTACCTTACCATTTTGCATGATGAGTATTTGGACGGGATTACGAACTCGCTTTCAATGAGTTATGCGATGATTTCTGCTTATAACAGCGGAGCAGGCGCGGTATTAAAAGTGTTTGATTATGATAAATATGCAGCGATTGATCGCATTAACGAGCTTTCTCCAGATGCTGTTTATCGTATTTTAACCACGGCTCACCCATCAGCACAGGCGAGAAATTACTTGAAGAAAGTATCTAAAGCCCGTGAAAAATATCGTTCAGTTCGATAATTTGATGTTAAAAAATACAATTAGCACAAAAAAAGATCGAATAAACGGAATTTTTAATTTTTTGTAAAAAAACGTTTGACGGTGTCTGAAAAAAACTGCATAATGCACCCCGTAAACGACGAGATGCCTCGATAGCTCAGTCGGTAGAGCAGGGGATTGAAAATCCCCGTGTCGGTGGTTCGATTCCGCCTCGAGGCACCATCTTTTCCTCCTTAGTTCAGTCGGTAGAACGGTGGACTGTTAATCCATATGTCGCAGGTTCGAGTCCCGCAGGAGGAGCCATATTAAGAAGCCCTGATGAGAAATCATCAGGGCTTTCGCTTTTCTAATATCCTACCATTTATATTTAACGTGAAATTCCCCAAGTGAGGGGATTTTTTGTATAATGCACCAATCTATTTTTTCGTTTAATTCATATTTTGCAAAGAATTGACTCCCCTCTTTAGCAAAGAGGGGCAGGGGGAGATTTTGGCAGAAGATAAAACGAAGCTCATACGAGAAATTAATATTGTAATCAAATCTCCTCTAACCCCTCTTTTCTAAAAGGGGGATTAGTTTGCAAACAAAAAATAAAAGAGAACAAAAATGTTTGAAAACCTGTCTGATAGACTTTCTAAAACGCTCAAAAACATTACTGGCAAAGGGCGTTTAACCGAAGATAACATTAAAGATACCCTCCGCGAAGTGCGTATGGCATTGCTTGAAGCTGATGTTGCTTTGCCTGTTGTACGTGAATTCATCAATAAAGTAAAAGAGCGTGCAATCGGTGAGGAAGTAAACAAAAGCCTCACGCCAGGGCAAGAGTTCCTTAAAATCGTGCGTGCTGAGCTTGAGCAAGCAATGGGCGAAGCAAATGAAGGGCTGAATCTTGCCACTCAACCGCCAGCGGTCATCTTAATGGCAGGTTTGCAAGGTGCGGGTAAAACCACCTCGGTAGGCAAATTAGCAAAATTCCTTAAAGAGCGTGAGAAGAAAAAAGTGCTCGTGGTTTCTGCCGACGTTTACCGCCCTGCGGCGATCAAACAGCTTCAAACTTTGGCGGAAGCGTTAAAAGTAGATTTCTTTCCAACCGAAACCACACAAAAGCCTGTTGAAATTGCAGAAGTTGCGTTAAAACACGCAAAACTGAATTTCTTTGATGTGTTGATTGTCGATACCGCAGGTCGCTTACACGTTGATGGCGAAATGATGGACGAAATCAAACAGCTCCACGCGACGCTTAATCCGATTGAAACGCTCTTCACTGTGGATGCGATGACAGGTCAAGATGCCGCAAATACCGCAAAAGCGTTCAATGAAGCCTTGCCATTAACAGGCGTGATTTTAACCAAAGTGGATGGTGATGCTCGCGGTGGTGCGGCGTTATCGATTCGCCAAATTACAGGTAAACCGATCAAATTCTTAGGTGTAGGCGAGAAAACCGATGCCCTTGAGCCATTCCATCCAGATCGCGTAGCATCACGTATCTTAGGGATGGGTGATGTTCTCTCGTTAATCGAAGATTTACAACGCAGCGTAGACCAAGAAAAAGCGGAAAAAATCGCCCAAAAATTCAAAAAAGGCGATGAATTTACCCTTGATGACTTCCGAGATCAGCTTGTTGAAATGAAAAAAATGGGCGGAATGATGTCGATGTTGGAAAAATTACCTGGGGCGAAAAATCTGCCTGATCACGTAAAAAATCAAGTAGACGACAAAATGTTCATCAAAATGGAAGCGATCATCAATTCAATGACGCTGAAAGAACGTGCAAATCCAGACATCATCAAAGGCTCTCGCCGTCGTCGCATTGCGTTAGGTTCAGGTACGCAGGTACAAGATGTGAACAAATTGCTCAAGCAGTTCGATGAAATGCAGCGTATGATGAAAAAAATGCGTAAAGGCGGCATGGCGAAAATGATGCGTGGTATGAAAGGAATGATGGGCGGTGGCTTAGGCGGTCTAGGTGCACTCGGTAGAATGTTTAAGCGTTAATTTTTAGGGCATATTTATGAAAAAATTTCTTCTTCTTGCAATTTTAGCAAGTTTTTTAACCGCTTGCGGGGTAAAAGGTCCGCTTTATTTCCCTGAAAATGCACCTGCACAACAAAGTCAAAATCAATAACAAGCGGTCAATTTTCAACATTTTTTTACAAACACAACGGAATTCCAATGAACCATTTTGAATATAAAAACCAACAACTTTTTGCGGAAGATGTAGCAATTACCGACATCATTGCCGAACACGGCACACCTGCTTATATCTATTCTCGTGCAACGCTTGAACGCCATTGGCACGCTTTTGACAACTCCTTTGGCACACACCCACACTTAATCTGCTTTGCGGTGAAATCGAACTCGAATATCGCTCTGTTAAACGTAATGGCAAAACTCGGTTCGGGCTTTGACATCGTGTCGCAAGGTGAGTTAGAGCGGGTGCTGGTTTCGGGTGGTGAAGCCTCAAAAGTGGTTTTTTCTGGTGTGGCAAAATCGCACAGTGAAATTGAACGTGCATTGGACGTGGGCATTCGTTGCTTCAATGTGGAGTCGATTCCTGAATTGCATCGCATTAATGACGTGGCAGGTAAAATGGGTAAAATCGCACCGATTTCTCTGCGTGTGAATCCAGATGTGGATGCCAAAACCCATCCGTACATTTCCACAGGCTTGAAAGAGAATAAATTTGGCGTGAGCGTACAACAAGCACGTGAAGTTTACCGCTTAGCAAAAACCTTGCCGAACGTGAAAATTGTCGGAATGGATTGTCATATCGGCTCACAACTGACCGAATTACAACCGTTCTTAGATGCTACTGATCGTTTAATTGTGTTGATGGAGCAGCTCAAAGAAGATGGCATTGAACTACATCACCTAGACTTAGGTGGTGGCTTGGGCGTACCTTACAACGGTGAAGAACCACCACATCCAACCGAATACACGGAAGCATTGCTTGCAAAATTAAAAAATTACCCAAACTTGGAAATTATTTTAGAGCCAGGACGTGCGATCAGTGCGAATGCGGGGATTTTAGTGACTAAAGTGGAATATCTGAAATCAAACGAAGACCGTAATTTTGCGATTGTGGATACGGGTATGAACGATATGATCCGCCCAGCCCTTTACGAAGCCTATATGCAAATTACCGAAGTCAATCAATCGCTTGATCGCAAAAAAGCGATTTATGATGTAGTAGGGCCTATCTGTGAAACATCTGATTTCTTAGGCAAAGGCAGAGAATTGGCGATTGCCGAAGGCGATTTAATCGCAATGCGTTCAGCAGGGGCGTATGGGGCAACTATGTCTTCCACCTACAATTCTCGCCCGCAAGCGGTCGAAATTTTGGTGGACGGTGCAAAAGCCTATTTGATTAAAGCCAGAGCCGACTTTGCGGACTTGTGGCGATTGGAGAAACTCATCTAACTACCCTATCAAGCTACGAGGGTAACAAGTTACCCTCGGTAACGCATAATTCAGCCCCTTTGGGGCTGTTTCTTTGTTAAGCTATAATGAAACAACTTTCCTCTGCCTTTCCTCCATTTCTCCGCACAAAATCTTTTTATTACTAAAATTTTGGATATTTTCTTTAAACAAGGCTTGAAAAAGCCTGCATTTTCTGCGATGGTACAGCCGTTCTTATCTTTATCTTCAAGGAAAATATTATGCATAATAATAATCTAAAAGAGCTGACCCTGCGGGGGATGGTGTTGGGGGCGTTGATAACGGTGCTGTTTACCGCATCAAACGTCTATTTGGGGCTGAAAGTGGGGATGACCTTTGCATCTTCCATTCCTGCTGCGGTGATTTCTATGGCAGTGCTGAAATTCTTTAAAGATTCCAGCATTTTGGAAAACAATATGGTGCAAACGCAGGCTTCGTCTGCGGGAACGCTTTCGTCCGTGATTTTCGTATTGCCAGGTTTGTTGATGATGGGCTATTGGCAAGATTTTCCATTCTGGCAAACGATGTTGATTTGTGCTGCGGGCGGTACATTGGGCGTGTTGTTTACCATTCCGCTTCGTCGTGCGATGGTAGTGAATAGCGACTTGCCTTACCCTGAAGGCGTGGCTGCGGCAGAAATTCTTAAAGCGGGCAACCACGAAGAGGGTGATAGTGGCGTGAAAGATATTGCTTACGGCGGGATTTTTGCAGCAACGGTTGCCTTTTTTACTAATGGTTTACGCGTGGTCGCTGATGGCACAAGTGCGTGGGTGAGCAGTGGTAAAGCCATGTTCCAACTGCCGATGGGTTTCTCGTTGGCGTTGGTCGGTGCGGGTTACTTGATCGGTATCGTAGGCGGTTTGGCAATGTTGCTCGGTGTAATCCTTACTTGGGGCGTTGCCGTACCATATTTTACCGCACACGCAGATGTGGCAGCTGATGCGAATATGGTGGATGTGGCAATGACTGCATGGAAAACCAAAGTGCGCTTTATCGGCGTGGGAACTATCGGGATTGCAGCAATTTGGACTTTATTAATTTTGATGAAACCAATGATTGAAGGGATGGTGCATTCGTTCCGTATACTAAAAGGTAATGCGGGCGAAGTGGTGGAACGCATCGACATCGACCTTTCACCAAAAACGATGATTTATATCTTAATTGCCACTGTTGCCTTGATTGTGATTTCACTTTATCACTTCATCGCCGCCGCCCCAATTTCGCCAGAATTAGCGGTGTTATTGGTGGTAGTTTGTACTTTCTTAGCGGTCTTCATCGGCTTTTTCGTCGCAGCAGCTTCGGGGTATATGGCGGGCTTAGTGGGATCATCTTCAAGCCCAATTTCAGGTATCGGGATTATTTCGGTGATCGTGATTTCGTTGGTGTTAGTGACTATCGGAAACTCTGCAGGCTTATTTGAAACGGCAGACGGTCAGAAATTTTTGACCGCTTTAACGCTCTTCACCGCATCTATTGTTTTAACCACTGCGACCATTTCAAACGATAACTTGCAAGATTTAAAAACAGGCTTGCTCGTTCACGCGACACCGTGGAGACAACAAGTTGCCTTGATTATTGGCTGCTTTGTCGGTGCGTTGGTGATTGCGCCAGTGTTAGAGATTCTCTACCATGCTTACGGCTTCAGCGGTGCATTGCCTCGTCCAGATATGGATCCATCACAAGCGTTATCTGCGCCACAAGCGACCATTATGACCACCATTTCACAAGGGATTTTTTCGAATAAATTGGAATGGACTTACATTTTAAGTGGTGTGGGTTTAGGCGCAGTGTTGATTGTGATTGATGCTTTCTTGAAAAAAATCAGCGATAAGAAAATCGGTTTGCCAGTGATCGCTGTGGGTATCGGTATCTACTTACCGCCATCAATCAATATGCCTGTAATTATTGGGGCATTTTTAGCGTGGTTCATTACCCGCCATATCGCAAACTATGCAAAACGTACGGGTAAGAAAGAAGTGGCTGTTAAAGCAGAACGTTTCGGTACACTCTTCTCTGCGGGCCTAATTGTAGGCGAAAGTTTGATGGGGGTGGTGTTAGCGTTCGTGATCGCTGCTTCTGTTACTTCAGGTGGCTCTGAAGCACCACTTGCCTTAAACCTTGAAAACTGGGAAGGCATGGCAGAAGTGCTCGGATTAGCGATCTTCCTCTTCGGTTTATTCTTATTTGCTAGCCGCGTGTTGCGTGCGAAGAGAGCGAAGTAAGTTAGGCTTGAAATTGAATGGGGGTAAGGCATACAATATTGGGAGGCTGGGATTAGCTACCAATTAACCCCTTCCCGATTGTATTAAGACAATCAGGCAATGTGCTACTGTCAAGCAACACACTGCTCAGATCGCCGATAGCACGAGATTTAACATAGAACCGCCTTTACTGGCGGTTTTTTCTTATGCTGCGCGTGTTGCTTTCTATCATTCGTCAAAAATGTGATCTACATCATAAAACCAACACAAAACCATAGCTCAATCCGCACGAAATCGGTACTATATACCCCAAATTTATTATTTAACCCTTTTCACAACTCACGGAGTATTTTATGGAATTTCGTATTGAAAAAGACACTATGGGCGAAGTGCAAGTACCAGCAGAAAAATACTGGGCGGCGCAAACCGAACGTTCACGCAATAACTTCAAAATCGGGCCGGAAGCCTCAATGCCACACGAAATCATTGAAGCCTTTGGTTATTTGAAAAAAGCGGCAGCATTCGCTAACCACGATTTAGGCGTGTTGTCTGCGGAAAAACGTGATTTAATCGCACAAGCCTGTGATGAAATTCTAGCAAATAAACTCGACGACCAATTCCCGCTCGTTATCTGGCAAACAGGTTCAGGTACGCAATCGAATATGAACGTGAACGAAGTGGTAGCAAACCGTGCACACGTTTTACACGGTGGTAAATTGGGCGAAAAATCAATCATTCATCCAAATGACGATGTGAACAAATCACAATCTTCAAACGATACCTTCCCAACGGCAATGCACATTGCGGCATATAAAAAAGTGGTTGAAACTACTATTCCTGCGGTAGAGCGTTTACAAAAAACCTTAGCAGCAAAATCTGAAGCCTTCAAAGATGTGGTGAAAATCGGCCGCACGCACTTAATGGATGCAACCCCATTAACATTAGGTCAAGAGTTCTCGGCTTATGCCGCACAATTACACTTCGGTTTAATCGCACTGAAAAACACCCTGCCACATTTACGCCAATTAGCATTAGGTGGCACAGCGGTAGGTACAGGCTTGAACACACCAAAAGGTTATGATGTGTTAGTTGCAGATTACATCGCAAAATTCACCGCTTTACCATTCGAAACGGCAGAAAATAAATTCGAAGCATTAGCAGCACACGATGCAATCGTGGAAACTCATGGTGCATTAAAACAGTTAGCAGTGAGTTTATTCAAAATCGCTAACGACATTCGCTTGTTAGCATCAGGTCCGCGTTCTGGTATCGGTGAAATTTTAATCCCAGAAAACGAACCAGGCTCATCTATTATGCCGGGTAAAGTAAACCCAACCCAATGCGAAGCAATGACGATGGTTTGCGCTCAAGTGTTAGGTAACGACACGACCATTTCATTCGTGGGTTCACAAGGTCACTTCCAATTGAACGTGTACAACCCAGTGATGATTGCAAACTTCTTACAATCAGCGCAATTATTAGCTGATGCGTGCGTATCATTTGATGAACACTGTGCCGTAGGCATTGAACCGAACTATCCACGCATCAAACAACAATTAGAGCAATCTTTAATGTTGGTAACGGCGTTAAATACCCACATTGGTTACGAAAATGCGGCGAAAATCGCAAAAACGGCGCATAAAAACGGCACAACATTGAAAGAAGAAGCGATTAACTTAGGCTTATTAACTGCTGAACAATTTGATGCTTGGGTTCGCCCAGAGGATATGGTGGGCAGCTTAAAATAACCCGCCTTGTTTAGATAAAAAAAGTCGGCAGAAATGCCGACTTTTTCTTTTTTATTGTTATCTCGATTATGCTTTCTTTTATTTGGCAATAAAAAAGGGCATATTGAATACGCCCTAGAGGAGATTTATTAGAGATTAGAAACTCGCAGCAATGCGATCTAACTCTGCTTTTGCAGATTGTTGTGCTTTTTCTACCGCTTCAGGACCATAACCAATCCCTTCCGCATAGACAAATTCTACCTCAGTAATACCGATAAAATTTAACACCGTTTGCATATAAAGTTTTGCTAAATCAGTTGGGCTATCTTTGTAAATGCCGCCATGAGCTAAAATAACAATCGCTTTTTTGCCCGTGATTAAACCTTCAGGGCCATTTGCCGTATAACGGAAAGTTACACCTGCACGGTTGAGGTAATCAATGTATGTTTTAAGTTGAGCAGGGATGCCTAAGTTATACATCGGCACACCAAAAACTAACACATCGCTATTGTTTACTTCGCCAATAAGCTGGTTTGAAAGTTCAAGTGCTTTTTGTTGTGCTTCGGTTTTCGGTTCACCACGTGTGCCTGCTGCGGCATCTAAGTTGTAGTAAGGAAGTGGGTTTGCACCGAAATCGTATTCAGTGATGTTCGCGGTAATTTTAGATTTTAAGTAGTCGACAAGTTGGCTTGATTGTGAGTTATTTGCCAAGATGCTTGATTTGATGACTAAAACATTTTTCATTGGAAGCTCCAAATAAATCATTGAAAAAAACGCTGTTAGTGTAAGTAAAATCAAGGCAGGAATAAAGAGGATAAAAGTAAAGATACTCTTTATTCTGGCTAAAGAATTGTTGAGTAATTTCTTTCATTGATTGAACTAAATACAACAGGCGGTTAAAATTACCACAGAATTTACTAAATTGTGTGGCATTTTTGGTGCCTAAGGATGAGAAATGAAAGTTGCTGTGTATAGCACTAAAAATTACGACCGCAAATATTTAACCGTTGCAAACGAGAAATTTGGCTCAGCATTTGAGTTGGAGTTTTTCGATTTTATGCTCGATCGTAAAACCGCAAAAATGGCAGAAGGAGCAGATGCAGTGTGTATTTTTGTGAACGATGATGCGAGCCGTCCTGTATTGGAAAAATTAGCGAAGTTAGGGATTAAAACCATTGCTTTGCGTTGTGCAGGGTTTAATAACGTGGATTTACAAGCTGCGGAAGAGTTTGGCATTCAAGTGGTGCGTGTACCTGCTTATTCGCCTGAGGCGATTGCCGAGCATGCTGTGGGTTTGATGCTGACTTTAAACCGTCGTATTCATAAGGCTTATCAACGCACACGTGATGCAAATTTCTCATTGGAAGGTTTGACGGGATTTAATATGCACGGTAAAACGGCGGGCGTAATTGGCACGGGTAAAATTGGGATTGCTACGATGCGAATTTTGAAAGGTTTTGGGATGAATATTCTGGCTTTCGACCCGTTTCATAATCCTATCGTAGAGGAATTAGGCGGAAAATATGTGTCATTAGATGAGCTTTATGCTCATTCCGATGTGATTACCTTGCATTGCCCTGCGACTGCAGAAAATCATTATATGCTGAATGAAACTGCATTTAATAAAATGAAAGATGGCGTGATGATTATCAACACCAGCCGCGGCGGTTTGATTGATAGCCAAGCGGCGATTGAAGCGTTAAAACGCCAAAAAATTGGAGCGTTGGGCATGGATGTTTACGAAAACGAACGTGAGTTGTTCTTTGAAGATAAATCCAATGATGTGATTACCGATGATGTGTTCCGCCGTCTCTCGTCTTGTCATAATGTGTTGTTTACGGGGCATCAAGCGTTTTTAACTGAGGAAGCGTTAGTCAATATTTCGGAAGTGACGCTTTCGAATATTTTAGATATCGCTAATAACGGCGAATGTGTGAATGCAGTAAAAGTCTGATTTTAGCTATACAAGCAATAGTATTTTAAAGATGATTTGCAATAGGTTATTTGTTGCAAATCATTTTTATTTATAGATAATAGTGCTTGTTTTTAACGCATTATTAACTTTTTATATGAAAATTCTTTACGCACTTTTGGGTTTTATTTTTCTCGGCATCGGAATTGCAGGCATTATTTTACCAGGCTTACCAGGCACAGTTTTTTTGCTGAGTGCTTTGTTCTGCTTTACGCGTAGTTCTGAGCATCTGCATAATTGGTTTATTGGTACCCAAATTTATCAGAATCATTTGAAAGAGTTTAATGAGCAACGTGCATTGACTAAAAAGGCGAAGACGCGGATTCTGATGATCGGCACAACGGCGATGGGAATTACGTTTTTTATTAGCTCATCGTGGGTCATTAAGAGCATTATTCTATGTGCGTTGGTGGTGAAATATCTGGTGTTCTTTTTTTATATTAAGACGTTGGATGAAGATGTGCCTAATTTGCAAGAAAGTATAGAAAATTGACCGCTTGAGAAATAAATAAAAGAACGCCCGTCTATGTGTGAACATAAACGGGCGTTTCGTTATACAAGCGGTTAATTTTGCTTGTCATTTTGTAAAAGAATTAAGCGTAGTACATCTCAAATTCCACTGGGTGCGGAGTCATATTCAAACGCTCAACTTCTTTATGGCGGATGCCGATGTAGGCTTCGATAAATTCTTTGGTGAATACGCCACCTTGGGTTAAGAAGTCGAAATCTGTCGCTAACGCATCTAATGCTTCACCTAACGAGCTAGCTACCGCTGGAATTTCTTTTAACTCTTCTGGCGGTAAGTCGTAGAGGTTTTTATCCATTGCATCGCCTGGGTGGATTTTGTTGATCACACCGTCAAGACCAGCCATTAACAATGCCGCGAAACATAAGTATGGGTTTGCTAATGGATCTGGGAAGCGTGCTTCAACACGGGTCGCTTTCGGGCTAGTTACCGCTGGAATACGGATAGATGCCGAGCGATTACTTGCCGAGTAAGCTAATAACACAGGGGCTTCAAAGCCTGGTACTAAGCGTTTATATGAGTTGGTTGATGGGTTGGTAAACGCATTCAATGCTTTAGCGTGTTTAATGATACCGCCGATGTAGTAAAGGGCAGTTTCAGACAAGCCTGCGTATTTGTCGCCCATAAACACGTTTTTGCCATCTTTGCTTAATGACATATTACAGTGCATACCTGAGCCATTATCGCCTGCGAATGGTTTTGGCATAAAGCACGCGGTTTTGCCGTGTTCAAGTGCGACGTTTTGTACTACATATTTATAGATTTGGGTTTCGTCTGCTTTTAAAGTTAAACTGTTGAATTTAGTTGCGATTTCGTTTTGACCTGCGGTTGCCACTTCGTGGTGGTGCGCTTCAATCACTAAGCCCATCTCTTCCATAATTAAGCACATTTCAGAACGAATATCGTGTGCGGTGTCGAGTGGTGCAACGGCACAGTAGCCGCCTTTTTTCAATGGACGGTAAGCGTTGTTGCCGTTTTCATATTTGCGGTTGGTGTTCCACATCGCTTCTACATCATCAATATGATAAGAAACGTTTTGTGGATCGGTTGAGAAACGCACATCATCAAATAAGAAGAATTCTGGCTCTGGACCGAACATTACGCTATCTGCAATGCCTGTTGATTTTAAAAAGTTTTCCGCACGAATTGCGATAGAGCGCGGGTCGCGGTCGTAACTTTGCATTGTGTTAGGGTCGTAGATGCTACAGCGGAGAGAGAGGGTAGGGATTTGAGCGAATGGGTCAACAACAGCGGTTTCAGGGATTGGCATTAACAGCATATCTGCTTTGTTAATGGCTTTCCAGCCTTCAACCGATGAGCCGTCGAACATCTTGCCTTCTTCGAAAAGATCTTCAAGGTCGTCAGCGACAAGGCTTACAGGTAAAGAAACACCGTGTTCCTTGCCCTTAATATCGGTAAATCGTAATAAAACGAACTTGATTTCGTTTTCACGAATCATTTTTGCAACGTTTGCGATTGCATTAGTGTTTGACATTTGGCTTCCTCATTAAATACACAACGTGAAATAAAGCAGAATAATAACATTTCTCTTCACTAAATAGTGAGATTTTCATTAAAAAGTAGAAAATTTCCTTTAATGATATGAGTGATGTTAGAATTTATGCAAGAAAAAGATAATTATCACGCAATTTGTATGAAATAAAAACAAATGAATGGAAATATTAAATTTTTTTCAAAAAGTGCTAGACAAGGGAGAGTGAAATCTATAATATACGCCTCCGTTGCGACGCACTAATCAAAACAACGCGTTCGTAGCTCAGTTGGATAGAGCGTTGGCCTCCGGAGCCAAAGGTCGCAAGTTCGAATCTTGTCGAGCGCGCCAGGTCAAATGCTAAAACCAATGAAGTTATGGTGGCTATAGCTCAGTTGGTAGAGCCCTGGATTGTGATTCCAGTTGTCGTGGGTTCGAATCCCATTAGCCACCCCATTAAATATCTCGAAAGAGAAGCAGACGGCGAGTAGCGCAGCTTGGTAGCGCAACTGGTTTGGGACCAGTGGGTCGTAGGTTCAAATCCTATCTCGCCGACCACTTTTATTGTTCTTTAACAACTTAT
>NZ_MUXX01000004.1 GCF_002015045.1 Haemophilus paraphrohaemolyticus | reverse complement strand
ATAGAGAAAAATAAAACTCATGCAAGCGTTTTTTGCAAAAAATTTTAAAAAATTTACCGCTTGTTGAAACTTTATGCGAAAAGTATGAATAACCATCCATTTTTGCTGTTTTTCTAGTGTTAAATCTCAATCACATTTAAGCTTTCAAAACCCCACTGTTTTAAAATTTTCTCGCGCTCGGCAAAATCATCGGTCAATTTTGTGCAGAATGCCTGATTTTTTGCGTCCTGTTTGCCATTAAAATTAGATTTTTCGGCAATTAACGACTTCACTCGTTTCGCAATCGCCTCGCCCGAATCGACAAAAAACTTCACTGTTGGTAACACCTGCTGCAATTCGGCTTTTAAAAAAGGAAAATGCGTACAGCCCAAAATCACTGTATCCAATTTTGAATGCACTTTCCACTCTTTCACGCAATCAGCCAAAGCATCTACATCTACTTTGCCATTCAATAATTTTTCTTCAGCGAGTTCCACAATTTTTGTCTGCCCAATCTTTTCTACCTCACAATCCGAAGCATATTTCTGAATCAAATCCAACACATAAGGACGTTTGATCGTCCCAACCGTCGCCAATAGACCGATCGTTTTTGTCTCAGATATTGTCGCCGCAGGCTTTATCGCAGGCACGGTTCCCACAATTGGGAAAGTAAAATTTGCTCGCAAAGCAGGCAATACCACCGTGCTTGCCGTGTTACACGCTACTACCACCAAATCAAGCGGTTGTTTTTCTGCAATCTTTTGCACAATTTTGACCGCTTGTGTAATCAGCTCTTGCTCCGATTTTTCCGAATAAGGGAACAACGCATTATCAAAGCAATATAAATAATGGGCATTAGGCAAGGCTTTTCGCACTTCATCATAAATCGTCAAGCCACCAATGCCCGAATCATATAAGAGAATAGTCGGTTTCATATTTTTTACTCAATAAATTCCCGCAAATGCTACTCTCTTCTCCCTTTTCGTTCAAGAAAAACAAAACCCTAGACGCTTGTCTGGGGCTTCATTCTCTTATCTATTAAAGAATATTTTGGAATTTCTCTAACATCGCTTTTGGCCATACACTTGATTGCACTTCACCAATGTGTTGTTTGCGAAGTAAGAACATCGCCAAGCGAGATTGGCCAATACCACCACCGATGGTTAAAGGTAATTTACCCGCAAGCAACTCTTTGTGCCAATCCATCTCTAAACGATCTTGGTCACCTGTGATTTCCACTTGTAAACGTAACGCTTTTTCATCCACGCGAATACCCATTGAAGAAAGCTCAAAAGCTGTGCCTAACTGATCATTCCATACCAAAATATCGCCGTTTAAACCTTTGTAACCGTTTTCCGATTCTGTTGTCCAGTCATCGTAGTCTGGTGCACGACCATCGTGCGGTTTACCATCCGATAATTTACCACCAATACCAATCAAGAACACCGCACCATATTCTTTACAAATCGCATTTTCACGCTCTTTACCTGATAAATCTGGGTAGCGTTTCACTAAATCCTCACTGTGAATAAAGGTGATTTGTTTTGGTAACACAGAAGAAATATCAAAACGTGCTTCCACGGCTAATTCAGTTAAACGGATTGCCTTGTAAATCTCGTTTACCGTTTCTTTTAAATAATCAAAATTGCGGCGACCTGCTGGAATCACTTTCTCCCAGTCCCACTGATCCACATAAACCGAGTGAGTTGGATCAAGCGAGTCTTCATCTGGACGAAGCGCTTTCATATGCACAAACAAACCTTCGCCTTCTTGGAAACCAAAACGACCGAGCGTGTGGCGTTTCCATTTCGCTAATGAATGTACCACCTCAAACGTTGCACCTGGAATACATTTCACATTTACTTGCACCGCTTTTTCGATCCCTGATAAGTTGTCTTGCATCCCATTGCCCACTTGGCTCAAAATCGGGCCTTGCACCTCAATCACGCCTAATTTATCGATTAAATATTGTGTAAACGTGTTTTTTACAAAGCTAATTTCGTTTTGTTGCAAAATAAATGATTTTTTCATCTGTTTCCTACCTTTTTCTATAAAATTTTGATGTTGTTTAACGGAATGGCGTTCAATTTAAAGGAATTATTAAAAAACTCAATCTTTTTTAGATGAATTCATAATAAAGTAAAAATAAGATTAGATATAATTTAATAATCTATGCTAAATTTTAAATATTATTTAATAAAATGTAAATTGTGAGGAAATTTTGACCGCTTTCAAACAACCCATAGACCAGCTCGATCAACAAATTTTACGTGCCTTAGTAAAAGATGCCAAAACGCCCTACACCGAAATTGCAAAGCAATCGGGTGTGAGTGCCGCAACTATCCACGTTCGCGTGGAAAAAATGCGACAATCTGGCGTGATCGAAGCGACACAACTCAAAATCAACGAACGCAAACTTGGCTACGATGTCTGCTGTTTTATCGGCATCATCCTCAAATCGGCAAAAGATTACGAAAAAGTGATCACCAAACTCAACGACTTCCCCGAAGTGGTCGAAGCTTACTACACCACGGGAAATTACTCCATTTTTATCAAAGTGATGACCCACACCATCGAAGAGCTACACCAAGTGCTTGCAGGAAAAATCCAAAGCATTGATGAGATTCAATCGACAGAAACCCTCATCTCGATGCAGAATCCGATTTTGCGAGGAATTTCTCCTTAATAAGGAATAACCAAAAGAAAACCGACCGCTTGGTCGGTTTTTTATGCATGGAGTCGCTATAAGAAAAACGAACTCACTTGGAACAGTTTTTCAATTTCGCTCACGTGTTTCTTGTCGTTTACAAACAAAATCACATGGTCTTCGGCTTGAATTTCAGTGGATTTATGAGCAATCATCACCTGATTATTTCGCACAATTGCCCCAACAATAGCCCCTTGTGGGAGCTTAAGTTCTCGTACTTTTCGCCCTACTACTTTGGAGGATTCCTCATCGCCGTGAGCAACCACTTCAATCCCTTCAGCTAAACCCTGTTTGAGTGAAACTACTTTCACAATATCGCCTTTACGCACATAGCTAGAAAGTGCAGAAATAGTCGATTGCTGTGGCGACATCGCAATATCAATCGTTCCGCCTTGAATTAAGTGCAAATAAGACATTCGTTGCACCAACACAATCGCTTTTTTCGCCCCTAAACGTTTTGCCAACAGTGCCGCCATAATATTTGCTTCGTCATCACTCGTCAGGGCAAGAAACAAGTCGATATTTTCGATGTGCTCTTCAAACAACAATTCTTGATCCGAGGCATCGCCTTGCAATACCAACGCCTTTTCCAATTTGGCAGAAAGCATTTCCGCTTTTTCACGGTTGCGTTCGATGATTTTCACGCTACACTGATTTTCCAAATCCTTCGCCAAACCCAAACCGATTGTACCACCACCCACAATCATCACCCGCTTATGCGGACGTTCTAAGCGTTGCAATTCACTCATAATCGCCTTGATATTTTGCGTTTCACAGATAAAGAAAATTTCATCACCTGCTTCGATAATAGTTGAACCTTGCGGGATAATGGCACGATCTTGGCGGAAAATTGCCACAATGCGAGCCTCAATATAAGGCAAATGATCGTTCAAAGCGGAAATCGGATAGCCCACCAACGGGCCGCCATAATAGGCTTTCGCACTCACTAGGCTGACTAAATCATCGGCAAAATGCGCCACCTGCAACGCCCCAGGATAGTTAATCAGACGTAAAATATCCTTTTGCACCAACAATTCAGGGGCAATCACGTGGTCTATCGGCAAATTGTCGTTGCCGAACAGATTTTCACGCTCACGCACATAGTCACTATTACGAATTCGCACAATCTTAGTCGGCACTTTGAACAAACTATAAGCGACTTGACTGGCGATCATGTTGATTTCATCGCTATCAGTTACCGCCACCAGCATATCTGCATCGTTCGCCCCTGCTTGTCGCAAAATACGCGGCGACGCCCCATTGCCTTTTAACACACGTAAATCGTGCTTTTCCTGTAATTTATCAAGCAAATCTTGGCGATCATCAATCAGCGTGATGTCGTTTTCGTCATTAGAAAGCGAAGCAGCCAACGTTGAACCCACCTGCCCCGCTCCGAGGATGATTATTTTCATAGATAATTTGTTGTAGTTGTAGGGGGTGTGGATTGTAAATCCACGCACACTTTTGCATTTTGTTATGAAAAACCTACCGCTTGCGTGCGTGAACTTCGTCCGCACGCACTACGAGTTAGCCAATTTTTCTCAACTTCGCATAAAAGAATCCATCTCCGCCATTAGGTTGTGGGAAGAATTGTTTTTCGGTCACTTTTTCACCGTGAAAATCCATCTCTACCGATTCGGCATCCGAGTGATTTTCAAGGAAACGTTGAATTTGCAAGCTGTTCTCTTCTGGCAAAATCGAGCAAGTCGCATAAAGCAAAATGCCGTTTGGTTTTAATCTTGCCCAAAGTGCCTCTAAAATCTTGGCTTGCAAGCTGGCAAGTTCAGTAATGTCCGCTTCTTTGCGAAGCCATTTAATATCAGGATGACGACGAATCACCCCCGTTGCCGAACAAGGTGCATCAAGCAAAATGCGGTCAAACATCACGCCTTTTTCAAGCCATGTATCAGGCTCGCTCGCATCGCCACAAATCACCGTCGCAGTTTGGTTGAGGCGCGCTAAATTCTCACGCACACGTTTCAAGCGATTTTCTTCAATATCTAACGCAAAAACGACCGCTTGTGGGGATCTTTCTAAAATATGCGTGGTTTTGCCACCAGGCGCGGCACAAGCGTCTAAAATTGTCTCATTATTTTGAGCATTCAAGAGTTCTGCTGACCATTGTGCGTGAGCATCTTGCACCGTCGCCCATCCTTGTTCGAAGTGAGGCAATTGGTTTACCGACACTGGATTCTCAAGCAAAATGGCACAATCAGGCACGCAAGCGGTCGGATTTTCACGTTGATTTGCCAACTCGCCCAATAAAGCCACATAATCTTTCGGCTGAACATGCTGCACATTGGCACGAACCCACATCGGTGGACGCTGATTATTCGCCTCTACAATTTCACGCCAATGCGGATAGGCTTTTTTAATTTTATTCACAAACCATTCAGGGTGAAGCGTTTGCCAATGTTTATCGACTACAGCAAGAATTTGCTCTTGCTCACGCAGGAAACGACGCAACACACCGTTGGTTAAGGCACGGAAGCTATCGAGCTTCAGCGTTTTAGTCGCATTCACTACTTCATCTACTGCCGCGTGAGCTGGCACACGCATATAAAGCAGTTGATACAACCCAACCAACAGCAGGCAATGCACCAAGCGAGTTTTACCCTTGAGCGGTTTTTCCACTAATTGCTTGATGATGCTTTCCAAACGAGGTAACACACGACAGATGCCAAACGTCATCTCTTGCACCAGCGGTAAATCTTTTGGCTCAAGCTGATGTTGAGCTTCAGGGATGAGGGTAGAAAGCGACTTCCCCTGATCCAACACCTCTAAAATAATTTGTGCGGCAACCGCACGAGGGGATTTTTTTTTCATCATATATTTTTCTAAGAAACTTCTCCTCCTTAGCAAAGAGGGGGCAATATTAAAAACTCTCCACATCCCTCAACAGATGCACATTGCCTTTACGACGGAGAAAACCTGTGCGGTCGAAATACTCCATCAATTGCACCGTGAGCTTACGCCCATATTGCAATTCATCGCGTAATTGATTAACCGAAATCTCGCCATGAGCTTGCACGAATGCCTTAATCCAGCTTGCAAATTGTTGGATTTGTTCAGTGAGCAAAAAGCGGTCTTTCACAATCGGCACGGCATAGCCTAATTTTCCTGCTTTGTAGAGCAAGTTTCGCATCTCAGTTTCATCCGCATGGAGTTCAGAAGCAATATCTCGCACCCAAAGTGCTTGGTTAGTTGCTTCAAAAAGCGGTCGAATTTGCTGCCAAATTTGCAATTCTGCAGCCGAGAATTCAATGCGATGATCAGGTAAATGCAACCAACCACGCGTTTGAGCAAGCTCGCCTTTTGCCACCAATTCATCCATTAACTGCAATGCTAAAACTTCAGGCTGCTCAAGCACCGCCATTCGATATAAACGCGTTTTAGAAAGCCCGAGTTGATCTTGATGATTGGCGTGATATTCCGTTAGTTTCTCGACCATTCTTTGCTGGATTTGTTGCTTAAATTTGCAGGAGAAAATCCACTTATTGTAAACTATCGCATCTGTATTTTCAGGTAATTGGCTAGCAAAACACTGTTCTGCCCAAAGCAAGAAATCCAACGCCAAAGCACGATTTTGCAACATCAACGCCAGACGAGCATTGAAATCATCGCAAGCGGTTGTTTTTGCCAATTCATTGACAAAAGCAAGACGAGCTTCGCTACGTTTGTGGCGTTTAGGCGAATGAATCTCCAACACCTCCGCACTGCCAAGCGTTTGACGGTCATCGCCACTGCGGATAATCAATCTGTCGTTTACCGCAATGTGCAACGGCTCATCCAGCAAAATTTCTGCAAAATAATCGCCATTTTCCACCGCTTGTTTGGCGTTGAGCAAGCTCACTTTGCCCGTGATATGAGAAGCAAAATGGTAAAGATGGGCAACGGTGCTCTCTTTTAACGGCTGAATCACGTTGAACCGTACGGTAATGCGGTCAGTCGCAAAATGTGGAACGAGTTCGGTAATCCAATCACCACGCTGCACCTGCTCTTTTTCCACGTTCGCAATGTTGAGTGCCAAGCGTTGCCCCGCTAAACCAATTTCCGATGGGCTATTTTGAGCGTGAATGCCTTTTATCCGCACTTTTTGACCGCTTGAGAGATAAAATTCCGAGCCGATTTTGACCTGCCCCGCAACGGCTGTACCTGTAACCACCACGCCCGCACCTTTCACGGTAAACACGCGGTCAATCGCATAGCGGAACGGTTTGTCGGTCGCATTTTTGGCTTGTTCGTTTAGCGTAATAAGATGAGTTTTTAGTGTTTCAATGCCTTGCCCTGTATGTGCCGAAGTCACAAAAACAGGCGCTTCCGCCAAAAAAGGATAACGGCTCTGAATGGTTTGAATCAGTTGTTCAATTTGGCTTACTTCCGCACGATCCGCTTTGGTAATCACCAGCATAATGTGTGAAAAACGAAGCAATTTCAGAATCTCAAGATGCTCTTCGGTTTGCGGCTTAATGCCCTCTTCGGCGGAAACTACCAACAAAGCATGCTGAATACCGCCTACGCCTGCAAGCATATTCGACAAAAAGCGTTGATGCCCTGGCACATCGATAAAGCCAAGAATATCTTGCGTGCTATTTGGCATTTCAATTGGCAGATAAGCGTAGCCCAAATCAATGGTCAGCCCACGTTTTTTCTCTTCAGGTAAGTGAGCCGTGTTTGTGCCTGTTAAGGCTTGCAATAGTGCGGTTTTGCCGTGATCGACGTGACCTGCGGTAACAACAATCATCTTATTTCCTTGCTGAATTTCTGTATTTATTGTGGGCAATCATACCACACCCCGCCTTTTTACGCTAAAATAGCCCCATTTTTGCAGATAAATTTATTTACCATTTTTAATAGGAAAAACAATGCGTACAAGTCAATATTTATTCTCCACCCTTAAAGAAACGCCAAATGATGCACAGGTCGTAAGCCACCAATTAATGTTGCGTGCAGGTATGATTCGCCCAATGGCATCAGGTTTATATAACTGGTTGCCGACGGGTATTCGCGTATTGAAAAAAGTAGAAAAGATTATTCGCGAAGAGATGAACAAAGGTGGTGCAATTGAGGTATTAATGCCTGTGGTGCAGCCTGCAGAATTATGGGAAGAATCAGGCCGTTGGGAGCAATATGGTCCTGAGCTTCTTCGTTTTGAAGACCGCGGAAACCGTAACTTTGTACTTGGGCCAACTCACGAAGAAGTAATCACCGATTTAGTGCGTCGTGAAGTTTCTTCATATAAACAGCTTCCACTGAACTTATACCAAATTCAAACGAAATTCCGTGATGAAGTGCGTCCTCGTTTTGGCGTGATGCGTTCGCGTGAATTTATTATGAAAGATGCCTACTCTTTCCACACCACCCAAGAAAGTTTACAAGAAACCTATGATGTGATGTATCAAGTGTACAGTAACATTTTTAACCGTTTAGGCTTAGATTTCCGTGCGGTACAAGCGGATACGGGGTCTATTGGTGGTTCTGCTTCCCATGAGTTCCAAGTGTTAGCTTCAAGTGGTGAAGATGATGTTGTATTCTCAACAGAATCGGATTTTGCCGCGAATATTGAGCTTGCTGAGGCAGTAGCTATCGGTGAGCGTCAAGCACCAACCGCAGAAATGACATTGGTTGATACACCAAATGCGAAAACCATTGCGGAGTTGGTGGAGCAATTCAACTTGCCAATCGAGAAAACCGTGAAAACCTTGATTGTGAAAGGTGCAGACGAAAATCAACCGATTGTTGCGTTGATTATTCGCGGCGACCACGAATTAAACGAAATCAAAGCACAAAAACATCCGTTAGTAGCAGATCCCCTTGAGTTTGCGGACGAAACTGAAATCAAAGCGAAAATTGGTGCGGGTGTGGGATCGTTAGGCGCGGTAAATCTTAATATTCCTGCAATTATTGACCGCACTGTGGCGTTAATGTCTGATTTTAGTTGTGGTGCGAATATCGACGGCAAACACTACTTCAACGTGAACTGGGAACGCGATGTAGTAATGCCAGAAGTATTTGATTTACGTAACGTAGTGGAAGGTGATCCAAGTCCGGATGGTAAAGGCACGCTTCAAATCAAACGCGGGATTGAAGTGGGTCACATTTTCCAACTGGGTAAAAAATACTCTGAAGCGATGAAAGCGACGGTTCAAGGCGAAGATGGTAAACCTCTTGTGATGACAATGGGCTGCTACGGTATTGGCGTAACTCGTGTGGTGGCTTCAGCGATTGAACAGCATCACGATGATCGCGGTATCATCTGGCCATCAGACGAAATCGCCCCATTCACTGTCGCCATTGTACCGATGAATATGCACAAATCGGAAAAGGTCCAAGCCTTCGCCGAAGAGCTTTACGCTACTTTAAAAGCACAAGGCGTAGACGTGATTTTTGACGACCGTAAAGAACGCCCAGGCGTGATGTTCGCCGATATGGAACTTATCGGCGTACCGCATATGGTGGTAATTGGCGAGAAAAATCTAGACAATGGCGAAATTGAATATAAGAACCGTCGTTCTGGTGAGAAACAGATGATTGCGAAAGAGCGGTTGTTAGGGTTTTTGAAAGAAAATGTGAAGGCGTAATATATTTAACGGCTAGGCTTTGCCTAGTCGTTTTTTTATCCAAAGAAGGGAGATATATGAAAAATAGATGGAAAACACTGATGCTTGCAATACTGCTTACAGGATGTGCAACAAAAGAAATCATCAATCCTCAAGAATATGACGCAACAAAACATGCCCGTATCCGAATCTTTAATATAGGAAAGGATGGCGAAATCAATGTAAAAATCATGGATTGTGAAAAAGATAAGAAAGGAATACATCTTCGCCCTACCGGATGGTTTGGTGGTGGGCAACATCGAATAGGTATGACTCAAACCGAGGACTCAGATATCGCTCAGAAGGAAAATTATACGTTTAGAGAATACGTCATTCCCACGGATAAAATAATCAATCTTACCCCATCGCATCAAATCAGTAAAGCTGTTTGCCGCGTTGCGGGAAAACCTTGCCAGACTGAAACAACACAATTATGCCAGTATGGTCCAATTACGGGCTATGATACTATTCGAAAATTTCTGATAAAAACCATTACTTTGGGTGCCACCGATGGAGGAGAACGCCAAGATGATCGTGCATCATTTATCCCTAAAGCCGGGCATCAATATGAAATTAAGCCAATGGGGTGCTCAGTTGTTTTGAAAGATATTACTGAGGAAAACATCACAAACGTTTCACTTTCCCCATACTACAAATGTCCCACAAAATAACAATGAAAAAACTTTATCTTATTTTAATTTGCTTGCTCACGAGTTGCGTTATCCATATTAACAAACCCATAAAAACCACAGAAAAAATTTATGCCTTTATGATTGAAAAAAATAAAATTTATCTGATAGGTGAGCAGTCGGACTATCTTTTACAAAATCAAGATGTTGAAGCAATGCAACATTTCTTGACTAGCCCTTATGCAAAACAAACACTCTTTTTTACAATGAAATTAGATAGCCTTGATAATGAGGTCACTGGCGAATACACCGTTTATTTAGATGAAAGCAAATATAGTAAAGAGGAAAAAGAGCAGTTGCAAAAGCAATATTGGTTTAATCCTATTAGCTATATTCATTCGGATTTCTTATCCGCAGTAAAACTTAGAAATCCGAACTGGAAAGCTAATCAGCCAGCATTAAAACGGCAATACCGAGCATTTGGAAAGCGAATTCGCTTTAATAATAGAGATGAAATAATCAGTAAATTTTCAATGCCTGAACCAATTGAAATTTCTTTAGTGCGAAGAACATCACATAAAGAAGTTATAGCCGATGATATCGCCTTAGAACTGACAACTATAACGTTATCAATGCCTGTTTATGTAGCTTATACAACATTAACTACTGCATTTGTTGCACCCATTGCAGTAACACAAGGTATTATTTATATTTTAAATAAACAATCTAAGAAGTAACCTACAAAAAACCGACCAATCGACCGGTTTTCTTTTTAATTTTGCAATTATGCCAACACTACTTCAACGTCAATTAGGAAGGTAATGTGGCAATGTCTGCAATGTTCGACTTACTCAAATAAGGGAGCGTTTTTGAAAAAGGGTGTGAAGGCGTAATATTGCTTTGAATGTAAAAACAATGGCTAGGCAACCCCTAGCCATTTTTTATGCTTGCAAGCGGTTAAAATTTCATTATAATTCGCAAAGTTTTGAATCGAAACTTAATGGTTTATAAATTATGTCAAAACGAAATACTCAACAACGCCGTCAGCTGATTGTTTCTATGCTGATGGAGCAAAATGAATTAAGCGTTGATTACCTTGCCCAGTTTTTTGATACCTCAGAAGTCACCATTCGCAAGGATTTACGGGTATTAGAAGAAGGCGGTTTTTTATTACGTCGCTATGGTGGAGCAATCAATATACCATCAGAATTGATGGAAGAAGAAAACAACGAAGAACAGCTTTCGAAACAAAAGTTAGCTATTGCCAAAGCGGCTTGTGAAATTATTTCTGATCACAATCGCATCATTATTGATAGCGGCAGCACCACTGGGGCGTTGGTAAAAGCCTTGAACCAAAAAGGCTTGGTAATTATGACCAATTCTCTTTCGCTTGCCAGCGAACTAACAACCTTGGAATGTGAACCAACAGTGTTAATGACAGGTGGAACTTGGGACTCACGTTCGGAATCCTTTCAAGGCAAAGTGGCAGAAAATGCCCTTCGTTCTTATGATTTTGACCAGCTTTTTATTGGGGCTGATGGATTAGATTTAGAACGAGGCACAACGACATTCAATGAGTTAGTCGGGTTAAGCCAAGTGATGGCAGAAGTGAGCCGTGAAGTAATTGTGTTAATCGAATCACAAAAGATCGGAAGAAAAATGCCCAATGTGGAACTTGATTGGTCGAAGATTGACAAAATCATCACTGATAGCCAATTAAGTTACGAAACGAAAGTTTTGATTGAACAAAACGGCGTAGAAGTGATTGTGGCGAAATAGTACTTATTTTATCGTGTATTTTCTCCGTTAATTACTACTGCCAAATCTCCCCTCCCCCTCTTTGCTAAAGAGGGGGAAAGGAGATTTGGCAGAAAAAAACGAAGAAATCTATAAATTTAAACTCAAATTAAACAAACATTAGGAAATAAAATTTATGTGTGGAATTGTCGGTGCGGTAGCACAACGTGATGTAGCAGCAATTTTAGTCGATGGATTACACCGCTTAGAGTATCGTGGTTACGACTCTGCAGGCGTGGCGGTTTTAGGAGCGGATAAATCAATGCAAATCCTCCGTCGTGTAGGTAAAGTAAAAGCCTTAGACGACGCGTTAGAAGCTAAACCATTATTAGGCGGCACCGGGATCGCACACACCCGCTGGGCAACCCACGGTGAACCCTCCGAAACCAATGCACACCCACACCGTTCAGGCAAAATTGCTGTTGTTCACAACGGTATTATCGAAAACTACGAAGAATTACGCGCAGAATTACAAGCACGCGGTTATGTGTTCCAATCGCAAACCGACACTGAAGTTATCGCTCACTTGGTTGAATGGGAATTCCGCACGTCAAATTCTTTATTAGACGCCGTACAAAAAACCGTGAAACAACTCCGCGGCGCATACGGCACAGTGGTATTAAATGAAGAAGAGCCAGAGCATTTAATTGTAGCACGTTCAGGCTCTCCGCTGGTTATCGGTTACGGCATCGGCGAAAACTTCCTTGCTTCTGACCCTCTTGCACTATTAAGCGTAACCCACCGTTTCGCTTACTTAGAAGAAGGCGACGTGGCGGAAATTACCCGCACTTCAGTTGATATTTACGACCGCGAAGGCAACAAAGTTGAACGTGAAATTCACGAAGGCAACTTCGAACAAGATGCAGCAGACAAAGGCCCATACCGCCACTATATGCAGAAAGAAATCTTCGAGCAACCTGTGGCAATTATGAATACGTTAGACGGTCGCATCAAAGAAGGAAAAGTGAATTTAGAAGCCATTGCACCAAATGCGGCAGAGATTTTATCAAAAGTAGAACACATTCAAATCGTGGCTTGCGGTACGTCTTACAACGCTGGTATGGTGGCACGTTACTGGTTAGAATCGATCGCAGGCGTGGCGTGTGATGTGGAAATTGCCTCTGAATTCCGCTACCGCAAATTTGTAACGCGTGCAAATAGCTTGCTGGTAACCATCTCACAATCAGGTGAAACTGCAGATACTTTAGCAGCATTACGCTTGGCGAAAGAGTCGGGCTTTATGGCGGCAATGACCATCTGTAACGTGGCAACCTCTTCATTAGTTCGCGAATCAGATTTCGCCTTTATGACTCGTGCGGGCGTGGAAGTGGGCGTAGCTTCAACCAAAGCTTTCACAACCCAATTAACCTGTTTATTACTTTTAACGGCGGCATTAGGTCGCTTAAAAGGCAACGTTTCAGCAGTGCAAGAAGCAGATATCGTTCACGCATTGCAACGTTTACCCGCGTTAATTGAAGCCGCATTAACACACGAAAAAGAGATCGAAAAACTTTCAGAAGACTTTGCAGATAAACAACACAGTTTATTCTTAGGCCGTGGCGAATTCTACCCAATCGCAATGGAATCTGCGTTGAAATTAAAAGAGATTTCATACATTCACGCTGAAGCCTATGCCGCGGGCGAATTAAAACACGGACCGTTAGCATTAATCGACAGCGAAATGCCAGTGATTGTCGTTGCCCCTGAAAATGATTTGCTCGAAAAAGTGAAATCAAACATTGAAGAAGTGAAAGCACGCGGTGGTCAATTATTCATCTTCGCCGACCTCGATGCAGGTTTGGGCTACAAAACGTTAGTGTTCCCGAAAGTGGACGAAGTCACTGCACCAATTTTCTACACCGTGCCACTACAACTACTTTCTTACCACGTTGCACTAATTAAAGGGACTGATGTCGATCAACCGCGTAATTTGGCGAAGTCTGTGACAGTTGAGTAATCTGGAAGAGTAAAAAAAGCGGTCATTTTTCTTATGCAATTTGCAAAATGCGTGGGAAAAATGACCGCTTTACATTACTTAATTTGGCTACCAATCACGCCACCTAAAGCAGCTCCGCCTAAGGTTGCACCTGTTGATTCACCAATAACATGCCCCGCAACACCACCAATGGCTGCACCAATCGCTGTGTTGCGTTGTTGTTTATTTAGGTTGCTACAAGCAGCAATGCCCATCACTAAACTTAAGACAAACATTTTAGAGATTAATTTCATTTTTTATTCCTTATCAATCGGCGTGAAATTACGCATTCATTAAGATGATCAACCGAGAAATAAGTTCTTAAAAAGCACAAATTTCTGAGAAAACTTGTATAAATTTCCAGCCTTCTTTATAATTCCACTCCATCAAGCGGTTATTTTTAACAACATTTTTGCAATGAATACTCAACTTTTAGACGGTGTGCCACTCACGAGCCTTTCAGGCGTAGGGGCTGCTATCGCGGAAAAACTTAGTCGAATTGGTATCAACAATGTGCAAGATCTGCTCTTCCATCTACCGATGCGGTATGAGGATCGTACGAGGATTACACCAATTTCCGATATTCTCCCCGAGAGTTTTGCCACTATTGAAGGCTATGTGCAGCATACTGAAGTGCAGTTTGGGCGTCGTCCAATTTTATCAGTCACGCTTTCCGATGGCACGAGCAAAATTATGCTCAAGTTCTTCAATTTTAATGCAGGAATGAAAAATAGCCTTGCCGTGGGCGTGCGCGTGAAAGCCTTTGGTGAGATTAAACGCGGGCGTTATATGGCGGAAATCCATCACCCCGAATATCAAATTATTCGCAATAATCAACCGCTTGAATTGGCTGAAACGCTTACGCCGATTTATTCCACCACCGAAGGATTGAAACAGGCTTCACTGCGTAAAATGACCGAGCAAGCCTTGGCGGTATTGCAGAATGTGCAAGTCACCGAGCTGTTGCCTGAGCAATACAATCCACATCAATATAGCTTGAAAGAAGCATTGGCGTTGTTGCATCGCCCACCGCCGAGCGTATCAGCTGAGGTATTAGAAAAAGGAGAGCATCCTGCTCAGAAACGGTTGATTTTTGAGGAACTTTTGGCACACAACCTCGCAATGCAGCAACTTCGCTTAGGCGTAAAACAACAATATGCCGAACCGTTAAGTTATAAAACCGATTTAAAACAACGCTTTTTGGAGAGCCTGCCATTCCAACCCACTAACGCCCAAAAACGCGTTACCGAAGATATTGAACGAGATTTAGCACAAGCGTCACCGATGATGCGATTGGTGCAAGGCGATGTAGGCTCGGGAAAAACCTTAGTCGCAGCACTTGCCGCACTCACCGCTATTGATAACGGCAAACAGGTTGCCTTGATGGCACCGACGGAAATTCTGGCTGAACAGCACGCTAATAACTTCGCCAATTGGCTTCGTCCGTTTGGGATTGAAGTCGGCTGGCTGGCGGGAAAAGTGAAAGGTAAAGCGAGGAATACCCAGCTGGAAGCGATCAAAAATGGCGATGTGCAGATGATTATTGGCACGCACGCCCTGTTCCAAGAAAGCGTAGAATTTAAGGACTTAGCGTTGATTATTATCGACGAGCAACACCGTTTTGGTGTGCATCAACGTTTGACGTTACGCGAAAAAGGAGCAAAAGCCGATCACTATCCACATCAACTGATTATGACTGCAACGCCAATTCCACGCACGCTAGCGATGACAGTTTATGCCGATTTAGATACGTCGATTATCGATGAATTGCCACCTGGGAGAACGCCTATTAAGACGGTGGCTATTTCAGAAGATCGCCGCTCTGAAATTGTGCAACGTGTTTATCAAGCCTGCAAAAATGAGAAACGCCAAGCCTATTGGGTTTGCACGCTTATTGATGAATCGGAAGTGTTAGAGGCTCAAGCTGCGGCAGCAATTGCTGAAGATTTACAACGAGCCTTGCCTGATTTGAGGATTAGTTTGGTACATGGACGAATGAAACCACAAGAAAAACAAGAAATAATGGCGGAATTTAAAGCCGCAAACATTGATTTGTTGGTAGCAACCACAGTGATTGAGGTAGGTGTGGACGTGCCGAATGCAAGCCTGATGATTATCGAAAACTCGGAGCGTTTGGGCTTAGCACAGCTGCATCAACTGCGAGGGCGCGTTGGTCGTGGGGCTACCGCTTCGCACTGTGTGCTGATGTATAAACCACCGCTAGGCAAAATTTCCAGTAAACGCCTGCAAGTGATGAGAGATAGCCAAGACGGCTTTTACATTGCAGAGAAAGATTTGGAAATTCGTGGCACAGGCGAAATTCTTGGCACGAAACAAACTGGTTCGGCGGAATTTAAAGTGGCAAATTTAATGCGAGACCGTAAGATGATTCCGCTGGTGCAACGTTACGCCAAGCAAATTATTGTCGAAAATCCACCGCTTGCCGAAGCGTTGATTAAACGTTGGTTGAATGAAAAGGCAGAATATACGAATGCGTAATTAAATTTCGCATTACTATAGCCCCTACTATACCTTTCAAAGCTATCTTCCACGAAATTGGTGTTGAATTTTAAAACACCTCCAACACCAATCTCGTTAAACCATTCGCCAACATCAATTCGACATTTACTGCATTGATTTCATTAATGTTTTTTTCAGTCTCACACAAGATGTCGTAGCCTTTAAGAAGTTGTTGAGCAGAAAGGGCATCGCTGAAAAGCCAAATGCCTTTGTCTAAATCATGATTCACCCAGCCGGTGGTCATTCCCATTTTGGCTTTGAGTGTATCGCTGAAAAAACTTTCTAGCCATTCCAATTGCGTCTCTACCTGCTCTTTTTCGAACTGACTGAGCAGTAAAAACGGATCGCGGTTTTTGTAGAAACGCCAGAAGGTTTGCAAGAAGGCTTTGCGGGCGGATAAGCGGTCGTTTTCTAAGAACGTTTTGCAAATCAGCGGGCGACCGTGACATAAACGCAAGGCAGTTTCGATGTCGGCTTCGCTAAATTGCGGGCACTGTATTTGTAGCCATTGCAAGGCGATGGGCGTTTCGGGAGCATGCAGCACCCAGGTTTGGCAACGGCTTTGGATAGTTGCCATCATTGGGGCTTGCAAATCAGTTTCCAGCAAGAAATAAACGCCGTCGTGCGGTTCTTCCAAGGTTTTTAGCAAGGCATTGCAACTCGCTTCAGTCAATCGTTCCGCTTGGCGAATATACACCACCACGTTGCCTTCTTGTTGGGCGAAACGTTGCAAAATCGCTAGCACTTCACGCACTTGATCTACGCCAATATCTCTGTTTTCAATCGGCTCAAGCTGGTGAAAATCGGGGTGGTTACCACTTTGTGCCAACAGACAACTTTTGCATTGATGGCAAGGCTCATTGCCATTTTTATTCTGGCAGAGCAACCAATGGGCAAAATGACGAATCAGTGCCTCACTGCCTAGCCCCGCTTCGGTTTTGAACAATAAGGCGTGATGCCCTCGCCCTTGGCTGAAAGGCTGGGTGATGTACGAATAAATCGCTTGCTGCCACGGGTAGAGCGACTGAAGAGAAATCACGGTCATTTTGCTTTTTTCACGAAATTTTCGACTGCTTGTTTGATGTCGGCAGTCACTTTCTCTAATGGTTGCTCGGCATCAATAATCACCGCTTTGTCGTTATTTTGGGTGAGTTCCAAATAGCGTTGATGCGTGCGATAGAAGAAATCTAAACTCTGTTGTTCAATGCGATCCAACTCACCACGACCACGCACGCGTTCAAGCCCTACAGCAGGATCAATGTCCAAATAGATCGTTAAATCTGGCTCAAAATCACCCAACACGGTACGTTTTAGGTTATCTAAAATTTTGCGGTCAATCTGGCGACCTCCACCCTGATACGCTTGCGATGACATATCGTGGCGATCACCTAGCACCCATTTTCCTTCGGCAAGGGCTGGTTTGATCACATTTTCTACCAACTGAACACGTGCTGCATAAAGCATCAATAATTCTGCTTTGTCGCAAATCGGCTCTTCTAAGTCGTGCTTAATCAAATGGCGTAATTTTTCTGCTAATGGCGTGCCGCCTGGCTCGCGCGTTAAAACCACATCGTTAATGCCCAGTTCGCTGAGTTGTGCCAAAATCGCTTGGTGCGCGGTCGATTTTCCCGCCCCTTCCAAGCCTTCTAACACGATAAATTTACCCCGTATCATCTTATTTTTCCCTATTTTTGTTCGGTTTGTTTACGTTCACGCTCAATTTTACGCCATTCTTTCACCGCTTGGTTATGTTCATTGAGTGAGCGGCTAAATTTATGTCCGCCCGCACCATCGGCAACAAAGAAAAAGTAAGGCGTGCTATCGGGCTGCGAAACGGCTTTTAATGCAGCTTCGCTTGGCATTGCAATCGGTGTTGGCGGTAAGCCATTGATGATGTAGGTGTTGTAAGGCGTCGCTTCTTGCAAATCTTTTTTGTAGATTTTACCATTATAACGCTCGCCCAGGCCATAAATCACTGTTGGATCGGTTTCTAATTTCCAGCCTTGTTTGAGGCGATTCACAAATACTGAAGCCACTTGCGGGCGTTCATTTGCCACGCCCGTCTCCTTTTCTACGATAGAGGCTAAAACCAGCATCTCATACGGATTTGCAAGCGGTAGATTTTCCGCTCGATTTTGCCAAGCTTCATCTAAGGCTTTTTGTTGCTTGTGGTAAGCACGTTTAAGGAGGTCAAAATCGCTCGAGTAAGGCACATAATTGTATGTGTCAGGCGAAATCCAGCCCTCTAATTTCTCGTGAGAAAGCCCAAGCATTTTGGCAATTTCAGCTTCACTTTTACCCGTTAAAGTTTGCTCTAAATAGCTAGCGTTGGCTAATTGCTCACGGAAAGTGTTGAAAGTTTTGCCCTCAATAAACTTCACATTGAGCTGTACTTCTTTGCTCGAATTAAGATGTTTGAGCAAATCTTCGACGGTTTTTAAATTATTTAGCGAATATACGCCTGCTTTAAAACGAGAGAGCCCAGGATTGAGGCGAATCAGATAAGGCAAAAGAGCAGCGTCATCGTGTTGCACAATGCCTTGCTCTTCCAGCTGTTTTGCCAATTTTTGGCTTGATGTGCCTTTTTCAACAATAAAAAATTGGTCGGCATGAATAGTTAAGGGATGATGGGCAAGATCATTGATTTTTTGGTAGCAATATCCGAACACACAGACGGCAACAATGGCTAACATGCCAAGTGAAAGTAGTATCTTTTTTCGCATAATTTAAAATGAATTTATAATCAGCTTGAAATTTTACTATAACCTATCCTAAAAATAGAAATGAAATTAGTAGATTTAACTTATAAAAAAGAGAATTTTTTAGATGGTGGGTCGTGAAGGATTCGAACCTTCGACCAACGGATTAAAAGTCCGCTGCTCTACCGACTGAGCTAACGACCCCAAAAGGGATATTCTAAAGTGGTGGGTCGTGAAGGATTCGAACCTTCGACCAACGGATTAAAAGTCCGCTGCTCTACCGACTGAGCTAACGACCCTTTAGAGAGTTGAGCAGTTTAAGTGGTGGGTCGTGAAGGATTCGAACCTTCGACCAACGGATTAAAAGTCCGCTGCTCTACCGACTGAGCTAACGACCCTTAATACTGCGTAACAGATACATATATTACTTGTTTTTTTAACAAGATCAAGATTTTTTTTGGGAATTACGGTTGATTGTATGCTTTGTAGGCTATTTGATGAAAAACAAATCCTTTAAAATAAAAACCTTGGGTTTCCCCAAGGTTTTTAAATTTCGCATTAAGCGACGGATTATGCACCCAAACGCTCTTTGATACGTGCAGATTTACCTGAACGCTCACGTAAGTAGTAAAGTTTGGCTTTACGTACCGCACCTTTACGTTTAACAGCAATGCTATCGATTGCAGGTGAGTGAGTTTGGAATACACGTTCAACCCCTACGCCGTTTGAAATTTTACGTAGAGTGAATGCAGAGTGCAAGCCACGGTTACGAATTGCAATAACCACGCCTTCGAACGCTTGCAAACGTTTTTTACTACCTTCTACTACCCATACCTTAACTTCTAATGTGTCACCTGGACGGAAGCTAGGTACGTTTTGTTTTAATTGTTCTGTTTCAAGTTGTTTGATGATGTTACTCATTTTAAAAACCTTCTAAATCCTAGAATTAACTGATTTTGTGTCGTTGCTTGATTTGTCGCAACAACTTCTGTTGTTCGTCAGTCAGAGCTAGGCTATCCAATAGCTCAGGGCGTCGTAACCACGTTCTCTCAAGCGATTGTTCCAACCGCCATTTGCGAATGTTTTCGTGGTGTCCCGACATCAGCACTTCTGGGACAGGCAAGCCATCTAATTCTTCAGGGCGGGTGTAATGTGGGCAATCTAATAACCCTTCTGCGAAGGAATCTTCCTGTGCAGAAGCCTGTTTACCTAACACTCCAGGCACGAATCGTGCAACGGCATCAATCAATGTCATTGCGGGCAATTCGCCTCCTGTGAGAACGTAATCTCCGATTGACCATTCCTCATCTACTTCGGTTTGAATCAATCGCTCATCAACCCCTTCATATCGTCCGCAGATTAAAATCAGCTTTTGATTAGAAGCCAGCATTTGCACGCCTTGTTGATCGAGCTTACGCCCTTGCGGAGAAAGATAAATCACTTTCGCCGCCATCCCATCTTCTTTACAAGCGGCTGTTTTTGCTGCGTGAATTGCATCTCGCAACGGCTGCACCATCATCAACATTCCCGGCCCACCGCCATAAGGTCGGTCGTCCACGGTTTTATGCTTATCATGGGTGAAATCACGCGGATTCCAACACTGCACTTGTAAAAGATTTTGTTTTACTGCTCTACCTGTGACCCCAAAATCGGTAATTGCTTTAAACATTTCGGGGAACAGTGAAATAATACCAATCCACATCGTCACTTCCTCAATGTTCTTGCTTATCTAAAAGCCAAAGCTCACACCGCATACCTGAGGTTAGAAACCAGCGTCCCAGTCCACCGTAATTGTTTTGGTGGCGAGATCTACTCTTTTAACTACTTGTTCGTATAAGAACGGAATTAATCGTTCTTGTTTGCCGAAAGCATCTTTGCTATTTGCTTTAACCACTAGCACATCATTTGAACCTGTTTCCATTAACTCAGTTACCACGCCCATAGTGTAGCCTTCGAGGTTTACTACTGAACAGCCGATTAAATCGTGCCAGTAATAATCGCCTTCTTCCAGTTCTGGAAACACACTTAAATCTACGCCAATTTCAGCGTTAGTTAATAATTGTGCGGCTTCACGGTCGTCTGTACCTTTTAATTTCACAATCAAATCATTGCTGTGATAACGCCAGCTTTCTAGCTCGATAGGTTGCCATTGACCTTTAATTTTTAAGAACCATGGCTGATAATCGAAAATACTTTCTGCTTCTTCGGTGGAAGAATAGAGACGTAACCAGCCACGGATACCATAGGTTGACCCTAATTTTCCGACAACTTCAATTTTTTGTTCGCTCATATTCGTCACCTTTTGCAAAATTTTTTAAAAATTTAACCGCTTATTAAGCTGCTTTGCGAGCTTCTTTTACTAAAGATTCTACACGATCTGAAAGTGCAGCACCTTTAGCAACCCAAGCATCAACTTTAGCCACATCTAAACGTAAACGTTCAGCTTGACCTGCTGCTAATGGGTTGAAGAAACCGATACGCTCGATGAAACGACCGTCACGAGGTGAACGGCTGTCCGCTACCACGATTTGATAGAATGGGCGTTTTTTAGCTCCGCCACGAGTTAAACGAATGGTTACCATAACCTTCCTCTAAATTGTTGATAGTAAAAAATAAACCCTCGTTCGAGGTGAGGGTGCGAAACTTATCTCTATTTTCATAGAAAATAAGCGGTAGAATTTTACCGCTTTTTTGCAAAAATGCAAGGAAAAAGGACAATGCTATATAGATGTGCTAGATTCCTTTTGTTGAAGTAACTTTTGGTAAATTATTAAATCAATCTCTTTAAATACATTAAAAATTACGCTCATTTCAGGGTTTTTAGCCAAGAAATCTTGTACGGTTTGAACAGCTATTTCTGCTGCTTGTTGATTTGGAAACCGAAACTCACCAGTGATGATGCAGCAAAATGCGACCAATTTTAAACCGCTTTTTTTTAGCAAATTCTAAACATGAACGATAACAATCAGCCAGTAAAGAACAGTCATTTTCGATGACGCTTTTATTAATAATTAACCCAACTGTATGTAGTACAAATTTAGATGGTAAATTAAACGCCAGCGTGATTTTTGCTTTGCCGTAGCTTCTAATTCGTCTTGTGCATTCATTAATTCAAAACATGATCTGCACCCCAAAAGTTGGACTAAATAACCAACTAACTAAGGTGCAGATTTTTTATGACCAAATACAATTTTCTTTTCAAACAACAAATCATCGAATTTTATCTTCAAAATGGTAAAAATCGTTCACTTACCCACAGGCATTTTCAACTTACCGAAACAACATCAGAATGTTGGGTTAACCAATTTAATCATAGTAGAATCAATAGGTTAGCAGCGCTGGATAAGAAGTGAAATTACTCACATGAATTTAAACTTAACATGATACAAGCTGTCACAAGGCTTGAAGGCACAAAACCCATTTTGCATTCTAACCAAGGATGGCAGTATCAAATGGTCGGTTATCAGGCGATTTTACGAGAGAATGGCATTCAACAGAGTATGTCAAGGAAGGAAAATTGTTTAGATAATAGTTCGATGGAAAGCTTCTTTGGACGATTAAAAACGGAATGTTATTACGGTAAATGATTTGAGACGTTCTAACAACTGGAAAAAACGATTCATGAGTACATTCATTATTACAACCATGAGCGCATTCAAGGGAAACTAAAAGGACTGAGCTCTGTGAATTACAGAACTTAGTCCTTGAACTAAATCAGTCTAACTTTTTGGGTCAGATTATTTTACGGAGCTTTTTTTATTTTTTATTATGCACTTTAAGCCATTTTTGCATTTGTTCAATTTCTGCTTGTTGTGCGTTAATAATATTCTCAGCAAGCTTACGCATCTCAGGATCTTTTCCGTATTTTAATTCAACTTCCGCCATTTTTACTGCACCAATATGGTGTGGTAACATACCTGCTGCAAAAGCAACATCAGGATCTTTATATTGCGAGGCTGCCATCATGTCTTGGTGCATTTGATTCATACCTTGAATTAATTCTTGTTGCATTGCAGAATCTGTCGACATCGGCATATTCATGTGTGCTTGATGCGGTTGTTCATTAGCTTGGGCACAAATTGAAACTGCAGCAGCGCTAAGTGTGATAAAAGTCATAAGTTTTTTCATGTTTTTCTCCTATGTGATAACTAAATGAGCACAAATCATAAACCTTGACCTAAGGTTAAAGTCAATACTTATTCCGAAAATTTTTGGTGAGATGCTAAAATAAGACAATATTTGATATGAAGGACAGAATCATGAAGCAAAAGTACGATTAAAAACGGAATATTGTTACGGTAAACTATTTGAGACGTTCAAACAACCCGAAAAACAATCCTCGAGTACATTCATTATTACAACCATGAGCGTATTCAGGGGAAACTAAAAGGACTCAGCCCTGTGAATTACAGAACTTAGTCCTTGAACTAAATCAGTCTAACTTTTTTGGGGGCAGATCATTCTCCTTATTTTTATTACTCCCCGAATAAACAAACGCCATTTAAAAGTGCGATAATAACCGCACCTTGTTTTAGTCAAATGTTATTAGTGGGATAAAGCTTGTTTAACTGCCACATCTAATCCTGCTGTTGGACGGCCAAGCAATTTCTCAAGGGTTTTGTCTTCTGAGAATAATACACCGTTTGATGCATCTATATCCCATTGTGCAATTAAGTCTGCAAAGCCTTCATCTAATCCTGCTTGTACAAGTGCTGCGGCATAATCTGCTGCAGGAATATCCACATAAGGGATATCTTTACCTGTTTGTTTGCTGATTTCTGCAGCAAGGTCGGCTAATGTCCAGCTGGTTGATCCGGCAAGCTCGTAAGTTTGGTTTTCATGCCCTTCACTTAATGCAACGTTTACCGTTGCTTCAGCAAGTTCTGAACGGAGTACAGACGAAATTTTGCCGTTTTTTGCTGAACCATAGAAAGCTTTGTTGGCTAATGCCACTGAAACTGATTCAGTATAGTTTTCAGTGTACCAGCCATTGCGTAAAATAGTGTAAGTAATGCCCGAAGCTTTTAATGTGGCTTCAGTTTCAACGTGCTCACCGGCAAGAGATTTCACTGTGTTGCCGTTGGTTGCACCGAGTAAGCTGGTGTATAGATAATATGTTTCACACCTGCTTTTTTCGCACTCTCAATCACGTTATTGTGCTGTGAGAAACGCTGACCGATTTCGTTGCTTGATGGAGACCGATGGCATGTTAATTCGTAAATCCTATAATACCGTGCCACCGCAAGTGGATTACACATTAACAGAATTTGGGGCAGAGGCATCTAATAAGATGTTTGAGTTAGTGGATTGGTTGGAAACAAATTTAGGGAAAATTTTAGAAAGCAAAAGTGCTTAAATACAAAAACACCGCTTTTACAAGCGGTGTTTTTTCTTACTTATTTTGCAATTAGCAATCTTGTTTGCCATATTGTTCCTGACGCAGAAGAATGCGTACGCTTTCGTCAAACTGTGCTAACACTTCATCTGCGTTTTTCGGATCAGTACCACGCGCATCTAAGTAGAACTTAATTTTCGGCTCTGTACCTGATGGACGTGCGATTAAACGGCTACCATTTTCTAATACGAATACTAAAATATCGCTTTGGCGGTCAGTTTTAGTATGATCTAAGAATGTCGCCACTTTGAAACTCCCCACTTCTGCTGGCGGATTATTACGTAATGCACTCATCAATTTACCAATTTCAGATAAATCGCTTACACGAATAGAAATTTGACCGCTTACATAAGCTCCAAACTCTTTTGTGAAGTCTGCTGCGTAGTCTGTAAGTGTTTTACCTTCTTTTTTGAGGCTACGTACTAAATCTAAGAATACGATTGCTGCTGAAATACCGTCTTTATCGCGTACTTTATCTGGATCTACTAAGTAACCTAATGCTTCTTCGAAACCGAATAATAAACCGTTTACTTTACCGATATATTTGAAGCCAGTTAAAGTTTCTTCTGAGTCAAAACCATATTTCTTCGCAATTTCCGCTAAGGCTGGTGAAGAAACCAATGAACATGCCAACACGCCTTTTTTGCCTTGTGCATGATATTGTTTTGCTAAATACCAACCTAAGTAACAACCAATCACGTTACCGTGAAGAGGTTTCCAGTTACCTTCTGCATCTGGCAATGCCACCGCTAAACGGTCTGCATCTGGGTCGTTTGCGATAATAAATTCAGCGTTATGTTTTTTTGCCACTTCAATCGCTAAGTCTAATGCCCCTTTCTCTTCTGGATTCGGGAAGTTTACGGTTGGGAATGTGCCATCTGGCCATACTTGTTCAGCTACCACGTGCGGTTGCGGTAAGCCTGCTTTGGCAAGGGTTTTGCTTAACACTTCATAGCCCACGCCATGCATTGCAGTGTAAACGTAGTTGATATCGCACGCTGGCTCTTTCGCAAGGCTTGCGGTTTTTGCAATATAAGCATCTACAATTTCATCGCTTAACACGGTGAAATTTTGGCTACGTGGTAAACCTGCAATGTTACCTGCTGCTACTTTGTCGATAAGTGCCGCAATCTCTTTATCCGCAGGTGAAACGATTTGACCACCGCCGTTTGCTTTACCTAAGTAAACTTTATAGCCATTATCCTCAGGTGGATTGTGGCTTGCCGTTACCATTACGCCCGCAGTGGTATCGAAGTATTGGATTGCATAGGCTAACACTGGGGTTGGTAATTTGCGTGGTAATAAATACGCTTTAATGCCTGCACCCGCCATAATTTCTGCGGTATCGCGTGCGAACACATCCGAATTTTTACGACCATCGTAACCAATTACAATAGATGGCTCTTTATCGTAGCCTTTTAAGTATTCCGCTAAACCGCCCGCAGCTTGTGCTACTAACACACGGTTCATCCCCATTGAGCCTGCTTGCAAACGACCACGCAAGCCTGCTGTCCCAAATTGTAAGCGACCGTTAAAACGGTTTGCTAATTCTGCTTGTGCATCCGCTTTTCCTGCTTTTGCCTCCGCAATTAGTTGCTCTAACTCCGCACGAGTTTCTTGATCTGGATCTTGATTTAACCAGTTTTGAGCTGTAGTGAAAAGTGTCTCCATAACAAATCCTCTGTAATTTGATTGTGAATAAATACCTCAGATAGATTAGCCGAAAAGCGGTCGGATTTACACGATTTTTTGCAAAATTCTATTGGTTTTTTGATAAAGATAAAAGAATGGAAAAACGAAAACGATTGGGAAGAAAAAACAGCCCCAAAGGGGCTGTTATAGTTAACTGAGAAGTAGCGTTTAGGAATTATAAACCCACAATCTTCCAGCGATTTTGTGAAACACCTTCCACTTTACCTTTTTTCACGTTAGAGATGTAGTCGATCATCATATTTTGGATCGTGCCTTTCTCTTGACCCATTGCCACTTTAGATTCCCAAAGGGTAGGGATTTGCTGACCTTCCCAAATACCGCCTTTTTTGGTCATTTGACCGAAGCGATAAGAGTTCATACCAAGTTTGATTTTCATATCATCAGTTACAGGAGTACCATCGGCAAGTTTCAGATCGACGATTTTTTCACCGCTTGGTTTGCGTAAGTCGATGTTGTAGCTCACGCCCCCGAAAATATCAAACGTCACATATTTCGATTTTTTACGCTCTGCATTGTAACGGTATTCTGTATCACCTGGTTGAATGGTGTCGAAGTAGTTAGCAGACCAGTTCATGTACTCTTTAAGCTGTTTGCCTGTAACTTCATAAACGGTCACATCGCCACCTGCATAGCGGTAGTTAAAGATGATGTCTTTTTTCTTGATGTCGCCTTTATCCATACGTGCTTTTTCGTGGTCGAAAGCGAAAGAAACCACATCAGCGTTGCTGTAATGGCGTTCAACATCAGTAATCAATGAAGATAAACCTGTATCTTGTAAGAAACTCACGGAAACGCCATGTTTGCGTTCTTGTGGCACCATATCGGTTGCACTTTGACCAATAGTCACGTTGTTCAAGCGACGTAGTTCTTCGTGGTATGGTTTGTAGATTTCCACGATTTCAGGATCCGCTTCGTAATCTTTCACAGGCACGGTTTTTGCCATTTTTGAAAGTAATTTCACTTTACCATCTTTATCCACATCGAAGGTTAAATCTACTTCAGAAACCACCGTGCCGTAGCGGTGCGGTTCAGTAACCATGGTGTCTTTGATAGTTTCAGAAGAAACGTTTTTGTGCATATGCCCTGCAATGATCACATCGATGCCTTCCACGTTATTAACTAAATCTGCCACGCCTGTGTCTGGAATGTTGTTTTCGTTTTCAATCCCCATATGGGCAAGCACCACAATTGCATCCACGCCTTTTTCTTTTAAGGCTTTGATTTGTGCTTTTGCTTCCTCGCTTGGCGAGCTAAATTTCATATTTTTAAGATGACCTGTGTCTTCTTCAAATTTTGCCGACATTGGAGTAGTTAAGCCGATAATCCCTAATTTCACGCCATCTTTTTCGATGATCGTAGTCGGCTCGATATAGCGTTTGCCGTCTTTATGATAGAAGTTTGCCGTTAATTGCTTCGCTTTCATATCTTTTAAGATTTCATCTAAAGCGGTCATACCGAAGTTAAATTCGTGGTTGCCGAGAATAAAAATGTCGTAATTCATTGCATTCAACACTTTCGGCACAGGATTATCTTTGTAGTATTTTTTCGGTTTTAGCGAACACTTCCACTTGGTTATCTTGGATTGCATCACCAATGTCCACCAAAATTAAATCTGGGTGCGATTTACGCGCTTCTTTCACATAAGTTGTTGGGCGTAAGAGCCAGATTTGTCTTCAATATCGGCTCCATAAGACCACGGCACAATTCGACCATGTACGTCAGAGGTACCTAAAAATTTCACGTTTACTTCTTTTGCCACGGCAACTGAAACTGCAGAAAGTGCAAAAAGGGTTGTCAGTAGTTTTTTCATAAAAATCCTTTTGAGGGGTTGGTGGTGAATATCACAATAAAAAAATCCCCCTCTTTAGAAAAGAGGGGTTAGGGGAGATTTGATAACGATGTTCAATTCTCAGATGAACTCCGTTTTCATTTCTGCCAAATCTCCCCCTGCCCCTCTTTGCTAAAGAGGGGAGTATTAAAAGACAGCATCTCAATCAACGCCTCAAACTGCGTGACAGATCGCAAATCCAACCAAAATTTTTTATCGGCAAAACGCCCGATAATCGGGGTTGGTAATTGTTTAAACTGTTGCTCTAATGCTAATAAATCGCTCTGTTTTTCACTCTCGATTGTAACAGCAACAGAGGGAAGTTTTTCCGTTGGCAAAGCCCCACTGCCAACCTGGGCAAGGCTTGGCTCAACTTGTAAAATATAGCGTGAATTTAACCGCTTACCTAATACTTCTTTGAGCTTTTCTGCTCGGATTTTCAGCAAATCAACCGATTGCGTGAGTAAATTCAAAGTCGGTAAAGTTTCAGGCAATTTTTCAGGTAAAAGATATTGGCGAAGGGTCGCCTCCAAGGCAGATAAAATCACTTTATCGCAACGTAACACTCGCTTGAGCGGATGGGCTTGTAGCTCATCAATCCATTCTTTTTTGCCCACAATAATGCCTGCTTGTGGCCCACCTAACAGTTTATCGCCCGAGAAAGACACCAAATCCACGCCTGCCGCGACTTTTTGTTGCACCATCGGTTCGGCAGGTAAACCAAGCAATGCCATATCGGTCAGTGAGCCACTGCCCAAATCGCTAATCACAGGCAAGCCAAACTCTTTGCCAAGTGCGACTAATTCTTCCTCTGGCACGGAACTGGTAAAGCCCTCAATGTGGTAATTGCTGGTGTGCACCTTCATCAAAAAGGCGGTATTTTCATTGATCGCATTACGATAATCTTTAAGGTGTGTGCGGTTGGTCGTGCCCACTTCTACCAACTTGCAGCCCGCTTGCAACATAATATCAGGAATGCGAAATGCCCCACCAATTTCGACCAATTCCCCCCTTGAGACAATCACCTCTTTATCTTTAGCGAAAGTTGCCAACATCAACAATACCGCCGCTGCATTGTTATTCACCACGCAAGCCGCTTCTGCACCTGTGATCTTGGAAACCAGCTCAGAGATATAGAGATCACGATGAGACCGTCTACCCTCATCAATATCAAACTCCAATGCCACATTATTTTGCATCGCACAGGTTGCCGCTTGAATTGCCGCTTCTGACCATAATCCACGTCCTAAATTCGTATGCAACACCGTGCCCGTTAAGTTAAACACAGGGCGAAGTTGAACTGATCGCAATTGGGAAAGGGAATGGGAAAGTTGCGCAAAAAGCGTGGTTTCATTGGTCAGAAAATTGGGCAAGGTGTGATGATGTTGGACGTGATGGCGAGCCTGTTCAATTAACAGACGCAGCTGCTCGACCACAGCTTGATGTCCAAATTGTTGAATAAAATCGACCGCTTGTGGTTGCTTTAAAAGCTTATCGACCGATGGAAGTTGACGAAATAACTGTTGCATAAAGAAAAATCCAAAATCTAAACGTTGGATAATTCTAATAAATAAAGTAGAATATGGCTACTTTTAAAACGGAAGGTCGTCATCTCCGGTGAGGTGGCAGGACTTCAAATCCTGTTGAGGACGCCAGCGTTCTCGGGTGGGTTCGACTCCCATGACCTTCCGCCAACTTCATTTCTACATTCTTTTCTATATATTATGACCCAATCCATTTGCATTATCACAGGCAGCACCTTAGGTGGTGCAGAATATGTTGCCGATCATCTTGAAAGTTGCTTAACCACCAAAGGTTTTGAGGTTGAACTGTTTAACAACGCTGAGCTTTCCGATATTCAATCACAAAAAACCTTAATTGTGGTTACCTCTACCCACGGTGCAGGTGAACTGCCAGACAACATCCGCCCTTTGTTTGAAGCACTCGAAAATCAACCGCTTGATCTTAGCCAAATGAAATTTGGTGTGGTGGGTTTAGGCAGTTCTGACTACGACACCTTCTGCCACGCGGTAGATATTGTCGAAAATGCCTTAAAAGCCAAAGGGGCAGCTCAGGTGTGCGATTCTGAGCGTATTGATACCGTGACTAATTTTGAACACGATGAAACGGCGGAACGTTGGCTAGAAGGATTTTTAGAGAAACGGTAAGCGGTAAATTTTTGCAAGAATTTGATAAATAAGGAAAACACTGAATAAAATAAATTATAGTAATATCTTCTCAAATAACCAGGAAGGAAATACCCAATGACGATGTTACCTAGTGTACAGGCAATGATGATCGCAGTGCTAGATATTTATGCCGATAACAAGCTTCACAAACGCTCAGATCTAATGAATTTAGTTGCCGAATATTTTCAACTTACTGAAGAACAAAAAAAAATAATTAAAAAAGATGGAAAAGATCCTACTTATAAAAGTCGATGCTCTTGGATTCTTACCTATTTTTCCAGTGATAAATATATTCCAGATGAAAAAGCAAAGTTATTAGAACGTGTTGAAGCAGGTGTTTATCGAATTACCAGTACCGGGCTGAAATGTTATCAAAATAAAGAACTTTTTGAACGTTGGTATCTTAAATATATGGAGAAGAATTTAAGCAAATGGGATAAAAGTGCATTAGATACCAAACGAATTTTACCATCTACGCCTGAAATACTCAAAAGCACTATACAATTTTTGGATAAAGCACAAGGATTTGGATATTTAATTTATAATGAGAAAAGATATTCTATTCAAAAATCACATACTGATGAAGAAATTTGGCATCAACTGGAAATTGGTAAAAAAATTCAATTTAAAGAGTTTATTAGCTCAAAAGGAAATCTATGCGCTACTGAAATTAGTTTACCACAAACGATTGAAAAGCCCCCTCTATTACCTATTGAAGCAGAAAATACCAAGCCCATCCATTTAAACGAATTAGTTAATAATCACGGGAAATTTTATCAACAATGGAGAAAAAATGTTTTAGAAAACATTGTTAATACAATTCCTACTATTAATGCGACTACTGCACCAGATGATTTTGAAGATCTTGTATTTACTATATTGAAATTACTAGGCATTAATGAAATATATCAATTCCCTCGTTCTAATCAAGCGGGAAAACCAGATGGTATATTTAGAATAGGTAATTTAATTGTTTTATATGACTGTACATTAAGAAAAGATTTCCAGTCACATAAAGATTGGCAAATTGATAATTTTACCAACAGATTAAAAGATTCTAAAATTTCAATCACTTATCGAAAAGAAATTGATGGCTTAACAGATAACAAAAAGAAAACGTTTCAACTAACTAACTTAACTAAACACGCTTGGATTATTACTCGTGGAAAAACAGAAGAAATTGATAGTGTTGATGATGTCTGTGTGAAAGAAATTTGCTTAGAAAGTTTATTGCAATTATTAGAATCTCGTTTAATGAAAAACTACTTTAACGAAGAAAGCCTTGTTAAAGCATTAACAGATATCTAATCTATACAAATAGTTTAATTTCAGAATATTTGATTAGGATCCAATTTAGCTTTAAGTGTAAATATTCTATTACAATACGTGCATTTATAACGTAGATTACTTGTGACATAAAATAAAACCCCCAATCCTTTCGGAGAGGGGGTTTTTCATTTTGAGATATAGGTGGGCGTTAACCCACCATCACTTTAATTACCATTGATAACCTACACCTACAGAGCCACCAACATCGCCACGGGTATTCGCATTACCTTGAAGTTTCAAGATAAGTTTACCGTTATCTGATGCTCTTGAGTAACCTACCGCCAATGCAGATTGACCTTTGTAAGTACCCGCAGATGCCGCCACCATTGATTTACCTGGAATGTAAACTTGTGGTAAGCCTGCTGCTGCGTTCGCACCTGCGATACCAGCACGTAAGTTTTTATTGTTACGGTTGATCTTATTATTTAAGTCACCTAAACGGTTACCTACGCCTTGAGCCACTGAGTACAACTGACTACCGTTAATCGCATCCGTTGAAGTTGCAGAAATTTCACCTGCCGCTACGTTTTGAACACGACGCTCATTACCTGCTGCACCAACAGAAACTACGCCATCAGCGGTTGCACCTTCAAAGCCACCATAAACCATATTGCCTACGATAGCTTGTTTCACAGTACCTTTCGAGCCTGCTGTTGTGCTTGTACCTTTAGTGCCATCTTGTTTGATGTTGTTTAAAGTACCTGTTGCAGAACCATCACCCGCTGTTGCAGTTGATTTTTTACCTAAAATAACGGAGTTTTCAACTGTCTGAGTAACTTCATTACCAAGTACGAAGGTATCATTCGTCGCCACGGTATTATTGTTACCCACAGAATAGCTTCTTTGGCCGCTTACTGTGCTTGGGTCACCAAATGCACCAGAATTATTACCTGTCACACGGTTACCTGTACCAATACTGATTGAATCATTACCCGTTACAACAGAATTAAAGCCAATTGCTACAGAATTTGTACCTTCAGCACTTGATTTAGAACCAATCGCTGTTGCAAATTTACCTGATGCACTTGAGTCAAATGAGTTTTTATCTTCGACTTTAAGACGCTCTACGCCATCGTTTGAGTGGAAGAATTTAATACCTTGCTCATTCATATTGTAAATTGCTTCAACAACAGAGTTAGTAATAATCTCTTTTTGACCTTTAACATTATAGGTCTTCAAGATTGGAGTACCGTTCTCATCAACAATGACATTCTTATACTCTTTACCATCAACTGTAATGTTCTTCACATTTGGTACGTTACCACGACTTAATGCATAAATTTGTGCACCATTTACGGCATCTGAACTTTCTGGAGAAATATCACCCGCAGCAACACCTGTAATCTTAGTTGGTGCTTTACCATCTGGACCACTTACATTGATGTTACCACCATTATTTGTGATCTTAGGACCTGTATCACCACCAAACTGTACGCTGTTGAATTGAACATCGTCTTTGGTTTTATAGGTATATGCCACATTGCCATCTTTATCAACAGTTTGTGCCACTTCCATATTTTTACCAGATTCAAAGTTCACAGCCTTACCTGGATTGATTAGCGTATCTTTCGCACCACCAGTTGCAGTGGTAGAGTTTGTTCTCCAGCCTGAATTGTTGATAGCTTCAGCAACATTTTGTGCAGTTGCCACTTGGTTACCTGCATTGGTAATTGCCAAGTTAGCAGCATCCACTGCAGCTTGTGCAGCATCTTTTTCTGCTTGAGTTGCATCTGGTTTTAATGCTTTCTGAGCATCTTGTGCTTTCATTAATGCATCGTTTAATGCTGCCGTTACTGGACCTGTTACCGCCCCAGTATTATTACCTGCCGCATCTTTCGTTGCTTCCACTTTACCAGCGTCAACATCAAATTTCACATAAGTATCAGTCACTTTCTTGCCGAACTCATCAACATGCTCAACAGTTGCGACTGCAGCTTTTGTGCCTTTACCATCTGCAAAACGAACATTGTCATTTGGATTGACTTTCTCAAGTTTAGTCGCAGACAATGCTTTATCCGCATCGTTAAACGCTTTATCCGCATCTGCTGTATTCGCTAAACCAACATTCCAACCAGACTCTTGGATTGCTGTTGCCACGGTATTACCTGTTACGACTTTATTACCCTCATTCGTAATAGTCGCACCATCCACATCAATTGGTTTATTATTTGCTGTCGGTTTACCTTTTTCATCTACTTCGTAGCCTACTGGTTTACCATTTTTATCTACTTCATAGTAGTTATCACCAATCTTAATTGCAGGAATATCTTTACCATCTTTAGTAATCGTTACCTTATCAGTCACTTTACCATCAGCAATTGCAACGGTAATTTCGCGAGTAACAGTACCATCTTTTTGAGTAACATCTTTACCTGTTACAGAGATACCTTTATCACCTTTGAATTCCACTTTGTTCGCGTTTTTCACGGTATTGGTGTAGTTGTTATCTTTTGCAGATACCACCCAACCCATATTCGCTAAATCACGAACGGTTGCTGCAGAATTTAATGTCTCTTCGCTTAAAGGTTTATCACCTTTTTTCGGGTTAGTGCCTAAGTCGACTAGTTTATCTGTTCCCGGTTGAGCTGGCTTGATATTACCATCAGTATCACGTTGATCACCTGTTGAAGTATTAACATCTGCAGTATTCAACACAGAGCCCACACCTTTCAACTGCGTTGGTTTATTGCCTGCTGCAATATTCAACGCCGTTGTCGGATGGTTACCCTCTGCGTTGTTATTCGCCGGGCTTGCCTTCTCAGTTTTTAATGTTACTGGCGCTACTGGACTTACTTTCGCCGCATCAACTTTGTTACCTTTAGCATCTACGAAAGAATCCCCTTGCTTAGTTACCGGGTTACCTTTGTCATCCACATAAGTATTGGCATCACCACCTACTTTAACTGTGTTGAACTCTACATCGTCTTTCGTTGCATAGGTCACTTTACCGTTCNNTCAACTTTAGATGTTTTCAACGTAAAGCCTGATGCGTTAATCATATCCGCAACGTTTTGGGCAGTCGCCACTTTGTTCAACGGAGCTGCCGCATCTTGAGCATCTTTCAATGCTTTTTGCGCTTCTGCTTTCTTATCTTCAGTCGCATCCGCAGGCAAATCTTTCACAGCCTGTTCAGCTTTCTTCAGATCATCTGCAAGTTTCTTCGCGTTCTCTGCTGTCGTTGGACCATTTACCGAACCATTTGTATTGCTGGTAATTTCACCCGCATCCACATCAAACTTCACGGTGCTGCTGGCCGCATCGTCTGCAGTTTCCACTACAGCGACGGTACCTTTGCCGTTGATGAAGTTCACAGTATCGTACGGTTTCACAAAATCACGAGCTTCGCCGTTATTTTGCAGGTTCCAACCCGCATTCAACACGTCAGAAACCGTTGCCGCATTGTTACCGGCGTTATTGACGATATCTGCAGCTTCTTTAGCTGTAATCGGCGCAGACTTGTTGTCTTTACCGGCTTTAGGCGTTGTGCTGTTCGGGTCAAATGCCTGTTTGGTTGTATCGTTCACCGTCGGCAAGTTGCTACCGATGTTTGCAAAGTGCATAGGGTTGTTTGCAGTGTTGTTGTCGCCATTGTTCATGGAGGCAATCACGTCACCGTTCGGTACTTCTGGTGCGCCATCTTTCGGTTTGCCGTTTACAACATCACCGGCTTTATAGAATTTATCGCCGACTTTAACCAGCTTGTCACCGGCTTTATTGGTATAAACCACCGGAGTTTGTGCCGCTTCAACGGTTTTTTGTGCATCCACGTTCACGGTAATGGTGCGGATACCGTCTTTATCGGTTTCACCCGTAACGGTAGCCAAACCTGTGCCTTTGAAGTCCACTTGGTTAGCGTTCTTCACAACATCGGTATAGCCGTTGCCGTCTTTGGTTGATACAACCCAACCCATATTTTGTAGATCGCCTACTGTCGCAGCCGCATTTTTGTTTACAGGTGCTTCATCTGTACCGACTAAATCCACTAAGTTTGGACGTTTAGCTTCCGCTGTTGGTGTCCCATTTGGATTCGTATCCACTGGTTTCACATTCAACGTTGAACCCACGCCTGTTAATTGCGTTGGTTTCGCGTTGTCGCCTTCACCAGATGTAAAGTTCAATGCTGTTGTTGGTTGATCAGCACCATTATTTGTTGCAGGTTTAGCCGCTTCAGTCTTCATATTAACTGGCGCTTTACCATCTTTAGCATCGCCTAATTTAACTGTGTTGAACTCTACATCATCTTTCGTTGCGTAGGTCACTTTACCGTTCGCTTCTTGTTTCACAGTTAAGTTTTTACCTGCAATCATTTCAACTGCTTTGCCCGGGTTGATTACTTCATCACCAGTAGATGTAGCGTCTTTTTCTCCGCCTTCAACTTTAGATGTTTTCAACGTAAAGCCTGATGCGTTAATCATATCCGCAACATTTTGAGCATTAGCAACTTTATTGCCGCCAGCTTTATTCACTGCATCTTCTGCAGCTTCTAATGCTTTTTTCGCTTCCTCATCATCAGGATTTTCATCAACTTTTGCTTGAGCTGCATCTAATGCATCTAACAACTCTTGAGGAACCGGACCTTTTACCGAACCATCACTTTCTGGCGTTATTTCTGCCATATCAACATTGAACGTTACGTCACTTGTTGAAGCAGCATCATTTGTTTTAACAACAGCCACAGTTCCTATTCCATTAACAAAGTTTACCGTGTCATACGGTTTCACAAAGTCGCGAGCTTCGCCGTTGTTTTGCAGGTTCCAACCCGCATTCAACACGTCGGAAACGGTTGCTGCATTGTTACCGGCTTTATTGACGATATCGGCAGCTTCTTTAGCTGTAATCGGCGCAGACTTGTTGTCTTTACCGGCTTTAGGCGTTGTGCTGTTCGGGTCAAATGCCTGTTTGGTTGTATCGTTCACCGTCGGCAAGTTGCTACCGATGTTTGCCAAGTGCATAGGGTTGTTTGCAGTGTTGTTGTCGCCATTGTTCATGGAGGCAATCACGTCACCGTTCGGTACTTCTGGTGCGCCATCTTTCGGTTTGCCGTTTACAACATCACCGGCTTTATAGAATTTATCGCCGACTTTAACCAGCTTGTCACCGGCTTTATTGGTATAAACCACCGGAGTTTGTGCCGCTTCAACAGTTTTTTGTGCATCCACGTTCACAGTAATGGTGCGGATACCGTCTTTATCGGTTTCACCCGTAACGGTAGCCAGACCTGTGCCTTTGAAGTCCACTTGGTTGGCATTCTTCACAACATCGGTATAGCCGTTGCCGTCTTTGGTTGATACCACCCAACCCATGTTTTGTAAGTCACCTACCGTAGCTGCAGCGTTTTTATTCACCGGTGCAGCGTCTGTACCTACCAAATTAACCAAAGATACATTCGGTTTGTTGGTATTGTCTTTACCTTGTGGTGCAGTAGCGATATCTTGAGTATTCAAGGTTGAACCCACGCCTGTTAATTGCGTTGGTTTCGCTTTGTCGCCTTCACCAGATGTAAAGTTCAATGCTGTTGTTGGTTGATCAGCACCGTTATTTGTTGCAGGTTTAGCCGCTTCAGTCTTCATATTAACTGGCGCTTTACCATCTTTAGCATCGCCTAATTTAACTGTGTTGAACTCAACTTCGTCTTTCGTTGCATAGGTAATCGAACCATCTTTCTCATGTTTCACAGACATATTTTTGCCTGCTTTCATAGTAATGGTATCACCTGGGTTGATCGTCTCACCGTTTGCCAAATCAGCCGCAGTTAAGTTGTCTCCATCAGTTTTATCCGCTTTCAGCGTAAAGCCGGATGCGTTAATCATATCCGCAACGTTTTGGGCAGTTGCCACTTGGTTATTTGCTGCATCAACTTTAGATTGAGCATCTTTCAATGCTTTTTGCTTAGCTTCATCATCAGGATTTGCTTCAGCTTCTTTCTTAGCTGCCTCTAACGCATCTTTCAATTCTTGAGTTGTAGGACCAACAACTTTACCCGTAGCTTTACCGTCTTTGGTTTCAGCAGTAATTTCACCCGCATCCACATCAAACTTCACGGTGCTGGTCAGGTTGTCGGCTGTTTCAACAACTGCTTTTGTGCCTTTACCATTCACAAAGTTTACGGTGTCAAAAGGTTTCACAAAATCAACCGCACTTCCGTTGCCTTGCAGGTTCCAACCCGCATTCAACACGTCAGAAACCGTTGCGGCATTGTTACCGGCAAATTTATTGCTATTCGGATCCAACAAATCAGCTGCTTCAGCTGCCGTCATCGGTGCAGACTTGTTGGTTTTGTCAGCTTTTGGTGCTGTGCTGTTTGGGTCAAATGCCTGTTTGGTTGTATCGTTCACCGTCGGTAGGTTGCTGCCGATGTTTGCCAAATGCATAGGGTTGTTTGCAGTGTTGTTACCACCATTGTTCATGGAGGCAATTACGTCACCGTTCGGTACTTCTGGTGCGCCATCTTTCGGTTTACCGTTTACGACATCACCGGCTTTATAGAATTTATCGCCAACTTTAACTAGCTTGTCACCATCCTTATTGGTGTAAACCACCGGAGTTTGTGCTGCTTCAACGGTAATGGTGCGAACACCATCGGTGCCAGTTTTACCTGTCACTGTAATGCCATTTTTACCCACAAAGTCTACTTGGTTAGCGTTCTTCACAACATCTTTATAGTCGTTACCGTCTTTGGTTGACACAACCCAACCCATGTTCGCCAAATCGCCTACGGTTGCCGCTGAGTTCAAAATCTCATTCGCTAACGGTGAACCATCTTCGTTAGTAGTTAAATTCACTAAGTTTTGGTTGCCCGCTGTTGCCGGAGTATCCCCTTGTTTACCAGTTGATGTCGGTTGTGCTTTTGTATTCAACACAGAACCCACACCTTTCAACTGTGTCGGTTTGCCGTCTGAAGAAGAAACATTCAACGCCGTTGTCGGTGTTTTGTCCGTTCCGTTGTTGTTTGCAGGTTTGGCAGCTTCGGTCGTGAAGTTAACCGGTGCTTTACCGTTTTGGGTATCACCCACTTTCACAGAAGTGAACTCAACTTCGTCTTTTGTCGAATAGGTCACTTTACCGTTCGCTTCTTGTTTCACGGTTAAGTTTTTACCTGCAATCATTTCAACGGATTTGCCCGGGTTGATGACTTCACCGTCGCCAGATTCTTTCTTACCGTCGGCAGTTGCGGAAGTTTTCAGCGTAAAGCCGGATGCGTTAATCATATCCGCAACATTTTTAGCCGTAGCAACGCCTTTGTTATCTACTGCGTTATTTAATGCGGTTTCAGCAGCTTTTACTTTATTCTCAGCCGCTTCTTTTTGCTCAGGTGTCGCTTCTTTAGGCAATGCAGCCAACTCGTCTTTTGCAGCTTTTAATGCCTCTTGGAGTTTAGGATCAGTTGACGGCGCAATAACAGAGCCGTCTTTGCTTGAAACAAGCTCGGCAGTTTTTGTTTCCGGCACTTCTACATCAACGGTAATAGTGCGAATACCTGTCGTAGGATCGGTTTTACCCGATACTTTTGCTGCGTTTTTGCCGACGAATTTCACTTCGTTAGCGTTTTTCACCACATCTTTATATTCGCCTGTTGTTGCATCGGTAGTTTTATCAGATGAAACTACCCAACCCATGTTTGCTAAATCACGCACAGTTGCCGCAGCATTTAGTACGTTATTGTCTAATGCTGTTTGACCGTGAGCTGTACCTAAATTAACCAATTTTGGTTGTTGGGCGGCATCTGTCGCCGTACCGGCAGGAGTTGTCGGCACTGAGTCTGTATTCAATACGGAACCCACACCCGTAATCTGGGTCGGCTTGCCGTCTGAAGACACGTTCAATGCTGTTGTTGGCTGTTCCGGATTATTATTTGCAGTAATCACATCACCATTTTTCAGCTCAACCGGTTTTTTACCATTTGCGGTATCACCCACTTTTACAGTTGTAAACTCAACATTATCTTTTGTCGAGAATGTAAATTTACCGTCAGTTTGAGCAATCTTGATGTTTTTATCGGCTTCAAAGGTTACCGTATCGCCTGCCTTAACTGGCTGTACTGTCTTACCGATATTTTCGCCGTTTGCCGTTGCGGCAGAAGTTGCATTCCAAGCAGCCGCTTTAATGGCATCTACCACGTTGCCTACGGTAGCGATTTTGTCTTTATCGGCATCGGCTACGGTTGGTACAGATGAAGCAGTGATGTTGCCGGTATTAACTTTTAAACCCTTGTCATCGGTTGTAAGGGTGTTGTCGGCAGCTTTTACTTTAACGCCTTCATTTGTTACTTCTAAAGACTTATCTGCCGGTTTAACAGAGATAGTATTTCCTGTCGTATCTTTTTGTAGACCATTACCGGTATTGACACTGTATTTGATTGTGCTGATTTTGTTGTCTGTATTTTCAACAGATACAGTTGTGCCGTTGCCGTCAACAAAATTAACGGTGTCATAGGCGGTAACAAAATCTTTTGCCGTACCTTTTTCTTGCAAGTTCCAGCCGGCATTCAATACATCGCCTACGGTTGCAGCGTTGTTTTTGATGCCATCTACATTAGATGGTTTGTCTGCTTTAGTTGTCGGCACAGTTGTATTTGCTTTCGCACCGTCAAGATTGCCGGCTACATTGGTAATCGGATTACCGCCGTTGTCTAAACCGTTTTGGGTTAATGAAACTGGGCTCTTACCTACCGGAGTAATAGTTACACCTTCATTAGTCAGCTTGGTTGTCGGCGCATTTGGATCTGAGCCTTTAAACTCTGCGCTGGTCAGGTTGGTTAATACAGGGTTCAGGCTGTAGGCAAAATCGGCTTTTTTGACTTTCTGTTTAACTGTTTTAGTTTTATCAAAATCATCCTGAACATCAATTTCAGATACAGTTTCATTACGATCTAATTTCAAGTTGTTGCCGACTTGAAGTTGGATTTTGTCTTGCGAACGGATTGCAGTTTCATAATCTTTTTTCGCAGAATCTGTATTTGCTTTTTTAGATGTGAATTCGCCTGAAGATCCATCTACCACATTACCGCTTGTGTTAAAACCAGCTGCAATTTTTTTGGTGATAGAGTTTAACTGGGAGCCGTTGATAGCATCTGTAGAGTCTTCCGCCACGCGACCGGCTGCCACGTTTTTCAATTGACGTTCTGCACCGGAGCTACCGAAAGACACAACGTCGCCTTCAGCGGTATTGGTGCCGCCCGCCCATTTAAATGTGTAAGCAATCTTGTCTTTGTCGTTATCGGAAACAATATTACCGTCGCTGTCGTAGTTCACGCTTAATTGGCGAGTACCCACCAACGCGGTTGTGGAGCCTGTACCGATTGCTACCGCATTTTGTTTAGTCGCATGTGCGCCAACACCTAACGCCACAGAACCAATCGCATCTGCACGAGAACTTGCACCAATCGCTGTACCTAAATCACCTTTTGATAAAGCATGCACACCTAAAGATGTTGAAGCGTGGCCGTTTTTATTCTTGGCATCAGCAAAATTAATGGAATCCGTTTCCATGTCAAGGCCAGTCAACTCCTTATAAGCCTTAGCAATCGTACCACTTACCTCTTTTGTCTCCGAAAAACTATAATTGCGGGTAACATCCTTACCGTTAATTGTTTCAGTAACGTTTCTACTTGTTATTCCCCCTGTTGACTCTTGATATTTAATAGTCTGAGCAGATGCCGATTTAATATCCGCCCCACCAATCATAATGGAGGAATCACCTTGAGCATTAGTGCCCAAACCGATTGCCAACGCACCTTCTTTACCGGTTGCATTCGCTTTATAACCAATTGCCACATCGCCTTCTTTTGCCAAAGAAGCCGTACCTGCTGCTACTGCATACTTACCATCAGCAAAAGATCCCATACCGATGGCTACCGCCGCTTCGGCATTAGCTTGAACTTGTGAACCCGCACCAATTGCCGTTGCACCAAAGGCACCTTTACGCACCAAAGCATTCGTACCGATAGCCGTACCTAATGGCGTACCCGAGTGAGACTGCATCCCCAATACGACAGAGCCGTCTTGTGCATAAGTCGATTTATAGGCGGTATCCAATTTAGTGCCAACAAGATCGTTATAAGTTTCGCTAATAGTTCTAGACGATTCAGTCGCCGCTTGATCGTAGTCTGTGGTCTCAGTTACCTTGAAATTATCTTTTGTAGATTTAAAATATTTTTTATTTGCAATTTGTGTAATATCGTTACCACCCAATGCAATAGAAGCCATACCGGCAATAACCTGTCCACCAATTGCAATCGCTTGGTCACCGATGGCGCGTGCTTGACGGCCCAATGCCGTGCCTTCATTAATGTCCACGCTGTTATATTTGTAACTTTCTAAAGTACTGGTGGTTGTTCCGAAAGCTTTTGCTACTACAATATCGCTACTATCTGCATCGGTTTCTTCATTATTAGGGACAAATCCGTTGTTTTTATAATTACCGCTGAAACCACTACGTGCACCCGCACCGATGGCAGTCGCACCATTATTTGGCGTATTTCCCTTGTTGTAGCCGGTGGATGCCAGCGTACCTATCGCAATACCACCATAAGCTCCGCCAAGATTACCTCCAGTTCTGTTAGTTCCGGCAGTTGCACCATCACCAATGGCAATATTTCTTTCCCCTTTCATTGTACTTGCATTGTTACCTAATGCTATATCACGGGTCGTTACGGCATTTGCGCCTTTACCAATGGCAATGGTTTCATTAGCTTTTGCCTGAGAGCCTTGACCGATAGCAACGGCTTGGTTAGCCGTTGACTTAGTGCCTTGACCGATAGCTACCGCATCGGTGCCCGTTGCCTGAGCCGAACTTTGAGTAAAGGTGTCAGCATTTGTCTGACCAATCGCCACTGCTGCCTGTGCCGTATTAATGCTCAACAATACAGCGGCTGTTCCCACTACTGCTTTGAGTGAGTTGCTGCTGCTTTGTTTTTTATGCGCTTTGGTTAATTCGGATACCGCCACCCAAGATTGAGTTGCTTGGTTCCACACTACTCGGAAAATTTTATTCATATAAATCCTTTGAGAAGAAAAGAACTACTTTTCCATCGAAATGTTAAATTAGTTTGTTAAATATTAAATTTAGGGGCTGTACTAGATAACTAGACCAAACTCCCCTTAACTAATTGTTTTAAAATGGAAATTTGAGATTTTATTTCACTATTGTTAAAACGCCATTCACATTCCTTTAAATATAGCTCAAAATGCTCTTTGGGAATGCCATTAAACTTACGTAAATGGCGTTTTGCTTGATTCCAAAAATTCTCAATTCCGTTTATGTGGTTGTGATTTTCAACAAAATGCGTGCTGTGATTGATGCGAAAATGGCTAAATTCACTGACATCAAGCACATCATAACTACGAAAAGTATCCGTGTACACAATGCTATCAGGCTTAACTTTCTCTCGGATAATTGGTAATAATGTCGCTGATTGCGCATTAGGGACAACGACGGTATAAACCTTGCTATTTCGTTTGAGAAGCCCGAATACCGCGACTTTTCCCATGGCACCGCGCCCACGTTTGCCTTTTCGAGTACCGCCGAAATAGCTTTCATCGGCTTCAATTTCACCTTCAAACATTTCCAAATGTGGGCTTGTTTGATAGATGAGCAAGCGTAATCGATGAAAGTAATAAGCGGCTGTATTTTTGTTTACATTAACAATTCACTGGCTGTTCTTGCTGTGACACCTGCGACAAACAGTTCAATGAGTTTATTTTGTTTATGCTGACTTAAGCGACTTTTTCTCATTGGTTTATTCTAACCTAAATGGGATTTTTAGTCGTTATCTAGTACAGCCCCTAAATTTAAGTTATCCACAAGATAATCCAAAGAATTATGCCCCAAATTCACATCTATTCCAAATGAAATTTGATGGAAATCAAACAGCTCGCCAGGAATTTACACTTTCCATACAAAAGACAGCTATTTTACGAGCATTTACTACAAAACTTGACAAAGTTGACATTTTAAAATGGCAACATTTCACACTGGCAAAGTCGCATTTTTATACAAAACTAATAAAATAGCCACAAAAATTTGACAGATAATCCACAGCAAACGTTTGCACAGTTTTAAACAGAGAATTCAAACGAATTTGCAAAATTTTTATGAAATTTGACCGCTTGTTTTGTATAATATTTGCCTATTTCTTGCCACTGCTTTTGCAGTGGTCTTTTTTTAATTGATTAACCTATTATTTATGATGAACTCAACCCCAAATATTGGCTTTATTAGTCTTGGCTGCCCGAAAAACTTAGTGGACTCCGAGCGTATTTTGACTGAACTTCGTTCAGACGGTTATAACATTATTTCTAGCTATGAAGGTGCGGATTTAGTGATTGTAAACACCTGTGGTTTTATTGATAGTGCCGTGCAAGAATCACTTGAAAGCATTGGCGAAGCCTTAGAAGCAAACGGCAAAGTGATCGTCACAGGCTGTCTTGGTGCGAAAGAAAATCAGATCCGTGAAGTGCATCCGAAAGTGTTGGAAATTACAGGCCCACACAGCTATGAAGCGGTAATGAAACACGTGCACAAATATGTGCCGAAACCAGAATATAACCCCTACGTGAGTTTAGTGCCAAAACAAGGCGTAAAACTCACACCAAAGCATTACGCTTATCTGAAAATCTCCGAAGGTTGCGATCATCGTTGTACCTTCTGCATTATCCCTTCAATGCGTGGCGATTTAGACAGCCGTTCTATCGTGCAAGTTTTAGACGAAGCCAAACGCCTTGTCGATGCGGGTGTGAAAGAGATTTTAGTCGTTTCGCAAGATACTTCGGCTTATGCCTTAGACAAGAAAAAAGAAGAGGGCACAAAAACGGTTTTCTGGAACGGAATGCCGATTAAAAATGATTTAATGAGCCTGTGTGAACAACTTGGTTCATTAGGCGTTTGGGTGCGTTTGCACTACGTTTACCCTTATCCGCACGTGGATAATTTAATTCCGTTAATGGCACAGGGCAAAATTCTGCCGTATTTGGATATTCCACTCCAACACGCCAGCCCGAAAATCTTAAAAGCGATGAAACGCCCGGGCTCGATTGAACGCACGCTTGAACGCATCAAAAAATGGCGTGAAACCTGCCCAGAATTGACGCTTCGTTCAACCTTTATCGTCGGCTTCCCTAGTGAAACGGAAGAAGATTTCCAAATGTTGTTAGATTTCTTAAAAGAAGCACAGCTCGACCGTGTAGGCTGCTTTAAATTTAGCCCTGTGGAAGGCGCTCCTGCAACCGATATGGCAGACCAAGTGCCAGAAGAGGTAAAAGAAGAGCGTTTCCACCGCTTTATGCAGTTACAGCAAGAAATTTCAAGCGGTCGATTACAACAAAAAATTGGCAAAACCCTTGCAGTCATTGTCGATGAAATTGACGAAGAAGGCATTATCGGCCGCTCAATGGCTGACGCACCAGAAATTGATGGCGTAGTATATGTCGATAATCTTTCAAACCAACCTGTTCAAGTGGGGCAGATTATTTCTGTGACCATTACCAACGCAGATGAATACGATCTGTGGGGAACCTGTTAGTTTGTTTCTAAAGTAATAAAAAATCGAGGCGAATATTCGCCCCGATTTTTTTATGCCATTTGATAAGTTATTTCCGATACCCTTTAGGTCGAGCACCTTTGCGTTTTTTATATTTGAAATGAGCGGGCTTGTCAGACTTTGGCTTATAGACTACAAGCGGTGCTTTTTTTGTATTTTCTTGCAAATGGGCTTTTTCTTTTGGCTTCTCTTCTCGTGGTTTCTCTTCTTTCGGCTTCATAAAAGGTTCGTTTAGCAAAATGCTGGCAAACTCTTTCATCGCTTTGCGATAAACATCGCGCTTAAACGAAACAACTTGACGGACAGGATACCAAAAGCTCACCCAGCGCCAGCCATCAAATTCAGGCGATTTGGTGGTTTTGAGATTGATGCTCGCCTCATCGCCAATAAATTGCAACAAAAACCAACGTTGCTTTTGCCCAATGCAGACGGGCTGATTGCCCGAATTTTCACGCACTAAGCGTCTTGGCAGTTTATATTTCAGCCAATATTTTGATGCCCAAATCAATCGCACATCTTTTCTGGTTAAGCCGACTTCTTCAAAAAGCTCACGGTACATCGCTGTTTCGATGTTTTCGCCTTCGTTAATGCCTCCTTGCGGAAACTGCCACGAATTTTGCCCAAACCGTTTTGCCCAGAGAACCTGCCCGTACTTATTACAGATGACGATACCCACATTCGGGCGATAACCATCGGAATCGATCACTTCATTCCCTATTTCTTATTAAAAAATGGAGAGATTGTTTCATAAATAGCCCATTTAGACAAGCCTAAAACAAATTGGGGATAAAGCTGTGGATAACTTTTAAGATCCTTGTGAAAAAACAGATGATAAATGAGGTAAATCCGCTATTTCATTGACTTTAGAAATAGAGAAAATATCGATCTTCTGGTTTATTTTTATCACTGTATGGATCTTCATTTTTGAACAGAAAATAGAAAGCATCTGGATAACTATCCATTTATCTTTGTTTTCAAAACATAATTTTCGGCTTTATTCATACAAGCAGAAAAATTATCCCCATCAGTTGTGGATAAAAATGTGATAAAAATTCAGAAAGTGAGTGAATAACTTAGATTAACTTTGCAAGCGTATCAAAAAGACCAATGAAAACAAGATCTTATGTAGTGAATAAAAGATGGGGAAAAATAAGGATGCGGAGAGGTTGTTTTTTAATCAATTTTGCAGGCGAGAATTAACCCGCCTGCTGATATTATTTGTATTTATGCTGTTTTGCGTTTATACGCCCAAAGCATAATCACAATCCCACCAATAATCATCGGGAGTGATAACAACTGACCGCGGGTGATTAAGTCAGCTGCGGTGTTTACCGTTGGATCGAAATCGCGCACATATTCCACCAAGAAACGGAACACGCCATAGCCAATCAAGAACAAGCCTGCAACCGAACCCACTGGGCGTGGTTTGCGGATAAACAGATTAAGCATCACAAACAATACTACGCCTTCTAGGAAAAATTCATAAAGCTGTGAAGGGTGGCGTGGTAAATAACCCCCGCTTGGGAACATCACAGCCCAAGGTACGTCTGTTACTCTGCCCCAAAGTTCGTCGTTGATAAAGTTCCCAATTCGCCCAGCCCCTAATCCAAACGGAATAAGGGGTGCAACAAAATCAGCCGTTTGCCAGAATGAGCGATCTTGGCGGCGGGAAACCCAGAGCATAGCAACAATCACGCCAATTAAGCCTCCGTGGAATGACATCCCACCTTCCCAAATGCGGAAAAGATAGAGCGGATCTTGTAAAAAGTGATCGAAGCTGTAAAAGAATACATCGCCAATACGGCCACCCAATACTACGCCCCAAAAGCCTGTGTAAAGCAGTTGATCGACATTTTCGCTTGTCCAAACGCCGTGCGAATTTTTTGCCCGACGCATACCAAGCCAATAGGCAAAACCAAAGCCGATAAGGTACATCAAGCCGTACCAACGCAATGAAATTGGGCCAATGCTGAAAATAATCGGATCGATTTGTGGGAAAGTTAAAAATTGTGAGTTCATAGAGTTCCTTTTTGAATTTTCGTGTAATAAAAATTCTCAAATATTTCCCCTCTTTAGTAAAGAGGGGGGGGAGATTTGGCAGAAGCCAACCTACCCGTATGTAAAGACGGGATTTCTTAGGAAACCCAGTAAATAACTAACTCAAAAATATCTTCACTGCCATCGCAAGTAATAAGCAAGCAAAACCTTTTTTGAGGATAGGTACAGGCAGGCTATTTGCCGCATTGGCTCCAAGTTTTGAGGTAAAAAACGACGTTAACGTAATGCCAACCAGTGCGGGTAAATAGACATAACCAAGTGAAAATTCAGGCAAATCAGGTACATTCCAACCGCTGGCGATAAAACTAAACATTCCCGCCAAGCCTAAAAACGCCCCGCAGAAAGAGGAAGTACCGATTGCGGTTTTCATCTCCACACCGCGGCCATTTAAAAACGGCACGATAAAACCTCCACCGCCAATGCCCGCAATGCTTGAGAGTGCACCAATCACACCACCTGCAATTACCATACTTTTCTGGGTAAGCGGTCGAATTTTACCTGATTTTTTCAAGGAGAAAATCATTCTGCCCGCCATATAGACCACCATCATCGCAAAGAGTTTCTTTGCTAGTTGGGCATCTAAACCACTGATAAATAGCCCACAAAGAAAGACGGAAATCATAATAGAAGGCAGCAACACTTTCGCCACACGCAAATCCACGTTGCCCAATTTATGATGGCGTTGTGCGGAAGAAAAAGCGGTAATGACGATGGTTGCAAAGGAAGTGCCAAGTGCCGCCGACATCAAATGTTCAGGCGGCACGCCCACCATCGGGAAAAGATAAACCAACGCGGGCACAATAATTAGCCCGCCACCAATACCAAATAAACCTGCAAGAAAGCCGATGAATAAGCCGAGTATTAGGCAGCTGATAAAAAAGAGTATCATCATAGTTCCTTCGTTAAAGAATAATTAACAACATTTTAACTTCTTAACGAAATTTTCTCTATCGTTCTTTGATACGTATCAAGAAAAGTGGGAATAGCATTGCAAATACCCCTTTTAGGTAATAAGGTAAAGATTGGAAAGATTGGATAATATCCATCTAATATTTTGTAAGAGAAAAATCTGTTTTGAGTGATTTAACCAATCAATCTTTGCCTCGCCGTGCATTTCTGCGTGGGCAATTTTTAAATACGCTAAAAACAGAACAAGTTGCACTACAAGGTTATCAAGCAATCCGACCACCTTGGGCAGATTTAGCAAATTTCTTGGAAAAATGCACCGCTTGTGGGCAATGTGTATTAGCTTGTGAAACCAAGATTATTAAGCAAGGCACGGGTGGTTTTCCCGAGATAGATTTTACCCTTGGCGACAAAGAGTGCACCTTCTGCGAAAAATGCGTGCAGGCGTGTCCTGAACCAGTTTTCTTACCAACTAGCGAAGCGGCTTGGTTGCATAAGGTGGAAATTTCTGAGCAATGTTTGTTGCAACAAAAAATTGAGTGCCGTTCCTGTGGTGATTACTGCCCTGAGCGAGCGATTCGGTTCCGTCCAAGTTTAGGCGGAATTGCAACGTTATCTTTAGATTTAACCGCTTGTAACGGCTGTGGGGCGTGTTTAAGCGTTTGTCCAACCAAGGCGATTAGCCTTAGTGGTATTTAATTTTAGTGATTTCTGATGAGTCAATTTAGCGAAAACGAAAATTGGTATGTGTGTAGCATTGTGGTGCAAGCCAGACCAGAGAAATTAGAACAAGTGAAAGCCGAGATTTTAGCCATCCCAACGGCGGAAATTCACGGCGAAAAACCCGAAGAAGGGAAGTTGGTAGTCACTCTTGAGAGCAATCACCAATTAGCACTTGCCGATTTAATGGATGAAATTAAAGACATTTCAGGCGTAATTGTGGTGTCGTTAATTTCAAATTATTTAGATGAAAAATAATAGCGTGGGGAAAAACGATGGAACTCAATCGTAGAGATTTTATGAAAGCCAATGCGGCGATGGCAGCAGCGGCAGCGGCAGGAATGACAATTCCTGTCAAAAACGTCTATGCGGAAGATATAGGCATTAAGTGGGACAAAGCCCCGTGCCGTTTCTGCGGAACAGGTTGTAGCGTATTGGTGGGCACCAAAGATGGTCGTGTGGTAGCAACCCAAGGCGACCCAGATGCAGAAGTAAACCGTGGTTTAAACTGTATCAAAGGCTACTTCCTTTCAAAAATTATGTACGGTGCAGACCGTGTACAAACTCCGTTATTACGTATGAAAGATGGTAAATTCCATAAAGAAGGTGACTTTACACCTGTTTCTTGGGATCAAGCTTTCACTATCATGGCGGAAAAAATTAAAGATATCTTGAAGAAAAAAGAACCAAATTCAGTTGGTATGTTCTCTTCAGGTCAAACAACCATCTACGAAGGTTACGCAAAAGTAAAACTTTGGAAAGCTGGTTTCCGTTCTAACACTATCGACCCTAATGCTCGTCACTGTATGGCGTCTGCAGCGGTTGCGTTTATGCGTACATTTGGTATGGATGAACCTATGGGCTGCTATAGTGACATCGAAAAAACTGATGCGTTTGTGCTTTGGGGTTCGAACATGGCAGAAATGCACCCTATTTTATGGAGCCGTATTTCTGATCGTCGTCTTTCTAATGACAAAGTGCGTGTTGTGGTAATGTCTACTTTCGAACACCGCTCATTTGAACTTGCAGATACACCAATTATCTTCAATCCGCATTCAGACCTTGCAATTCTTAACTATATCGCTAACTACATTATCCAAAACGATAAAGTAAACTGGGATTTCGTTAACAAACACACCAAATTTAAACGTGGTGAGACTGACATCGGTTATGGTTTACGTCCAGAACACCCGCTTCAAAAAGCAGCGAAAAACGTGAAAACCGCGGGTAAAATGTACGATTCTGACTTTGAAGAGTTCAAGAAAATCGTTGCACCTTATACGCTTGAAAAAGCACACGAAATTTCTGGAGTGCCAAAAGATCAGCTTGAAACTTTAGCGAAAATGTATGCAGACCCTGATCAAACGATGGTATCTTTCTGGACAATGGGCTTTAACCAACACACTCGTGGTGTATGGGTTAACCAAATGATCTATAACGTACACTTATTAACCGGTAAAATTTCTAAACCTGGTTGTGGACCGTTCTCGCTAACAGGTCAGCCATCAGCTTGTGGTACGGCTCGTGAAGTAGGAACATTCGTTCACCGTTTACCTGCAGATATGGTAGTAACCAATCCGAAACACGTTGAAATTGCTGAGAAAAAATGGAAATTACCAAAAGGCACTATTCCAACTGTACCTGGCTATCCAGCAGTACAACAAAGCCGTGCATTAAAAGATGGCAAATTAAACTTCTTATGGCAAATGTGTACCAACAACATGCAAGGCGGCCCGAATATTAACGATGAGATCTTCCCAGGCTGGCGTAATCCTGAAAACTTCATCGTGGTTTCAGACCCTTACCCATCAGTTTCAGCAGTGGCAGCAGACTTAATCCTGCCAACCTGTATGTGGGTAGAAAAAGAAGGGGGCTACGGTAACGCGGAACGCCGTACTCAATTATGGCGTCAACAGGTGAAAGGTCCAGGTGAATCACGTTCAGACTTATGGCAGATTGTGGAATTCTCTAAATACTTCAAAACTGACGAAGTATGGGGCGAAGAATTATTAGCACAAATGCCTGAATATCGTGGCAAAACGCTTTATGAAGTGCTTTACGAAAATGGTGAAGTAAACAAATTTAAAGTACCAACAGATGTTCCAGGATACATCAATGATGAAGCAGAACACTTCGGCTACTACTTACAAAAAGGCTTGTTTGAAGAATATGCTTCATTCGGTCGCGGTCACGGTCACGACTTAGCCTCATTCGACACTTACCATCAAGTGCGCGGTTTACGCTGGCCAGTAGTGAAAGATGAAAAAACAGGCGAGTTCAAAGAAACCTTATGGCGTTATCGCGAAGGCTTCGACCCGTATGTAAAAGCAGGCGAAGACGTTGCGTTCTATGGTTATCCAGACAAAAAGGCGATCATTTTAGGTGTACCTTATGAAGGTCCTGCGGAAAGCCCAGACGAAGAGTACGATTTATGGCTCTGTACAGGTCGTGTGTTAGAACACTGGCACACAGGCACAATGACTCGTCGTGTTCCTGAATTGCACCGTGCCTTCCCGAATAACTTAGTGTGGATGCACCCAGCGGATGCGAGAAAACGTGGCTTACGTCACGGTGATAAAGTGAAACTCATTACCCGTCGCGGTGAAATGATTTCGCACTTAGACACTCGCGGTCGTAACAAATGTCCAGAAGGTTTGATTTTTACCACCTTCTTCGATGCAGGTCAGTTAGCCAATAAATTAACCTTAGACGCAACTGACCCGATTTCAGGCGAAACCGACTACAAAAAATGTGCGGTGAAAGTGGTTAAGGCATAAATATACCCCCTCTTTAGAAAAGAGGGGAATCTATGACCAAGCGGTCAAAATTTGCAAATCTTTTGCAAAATCCGACCGCTTGAAAACCACGAAAAAAGGAAACGCTATGAAACTAGATCCAAACCGCCGTCAATTTTTGAAAAATGTGACACGAACTGCGGCTGGGGTATGTGGGGCTGGCGTGATTTTAGGGCTACAACAGCAGCAAGCCAAAGCGAAAGAAGGCGTGGCACTTCGCCCTCCTGGAGCGTTGCCTGAAAATGAGTTCTTAGCGGCTTGTACCCGTTGTGGGCAGTGCGTGCAAGCGTGTCCTTACGATATGTTGCACTTGGCTTCACTGATTTCTCCGATGGAAGCTGGGACGCCATATTTCATTGCACGCGATAAGCCTTGCGAAATGTGTCCTGATATTCCTTGTATGAATGCTTGTCCGAGTGGTGCATTAAGCGAAGAGCTTAAAAATATCAACGATGCCCGTATGGGCTTGGCGGTGTTACTTGACCACGAAACCTGCCTCAACTGGCAAGGTTTGCGTTGCGACGTGTGCTACCGAGTTTGTCCGCTGATTGACAAGGCGATTACGCTTGAGAATGTCCATAACGATCGCACAGGCATTCACGCCAAACTGATTCCAACCGTGCATTCTGATGCCTGCACAGGCTGTGGCAAATGCGAGCAGGCTTGTGTGTTGGAAGAGGCAGCAATTAAAGTGCTACCGATGGATTTAGCCAAAGGCTTGCTCGGTCGTCATTACCGCCTCGGCTGGAAAGAGAAACAGAATGCGGGTAAATCTTTAATTGAGGAAAAACACCCTGATGGATTGCGTCCTCAATTTGAAGCGAGAATGCCTGAAGGATTACACGAAGATAGCTACAAACCAATGCAGGTGAAACCAAATCAGAAAGTGGCAACCCCAAGCCGTGCAACGATGGATTATGTACCAAATTCAACTACGGTGCCTGAAGCAGAGCACTTCCCAAATTTGGACTTAAACATTAAGGGGGTTAAATAATGGCAATTGCACCAAAATATACCCCAAACAAACCGAAAGATGCAGGCTTAGAAGCCCGTCAAAAACTCGGTTGGTGGCATGCTTACCGCTTTTTGATTTTACGCAGAATCACCCAACTCAGCATCATTTTGATGTTTTTAAGCGGACCAATGTGGAATTTCTGGATCTTAAAAGGTAATTACAGCTCGAGTATGTTATTCGACACTGTACCACTTACTGATCCACTGATTACCGCAGAAAGTTTAGCCACAGGCTATTTGCCTGAAATGACAACGCTCATCGGGGCATTCATTATCGTGCTGTTTTATGCGGTGGTGGCTAGCAAAACCTTTTGTAGTTGGGTTTGCCCAATGAATCTGGTTACAGATGCAGCAGCGTGGCTTCGCCGAAAACTTGGGATTCGCCAATCGCTTAAAATTTCCCGTGAATTACGCTATGTGATTCTAGGTGTGATTTTAGTAGGCAGTGCCTTTACAGGCTCGCTATTGTGGGAGTGGATTAACCCTGTTGCTGCATTAGGACGGATTTTCGTTTACGGTTTAGGGGCAACCCTCTGGCTAGTTACGGTAATTTTCCTGTTCGATTTATTGGTTGCTGAACACGGCTGGTGCGGTCATCTCTGCCCGATTGGGGCAATGTATGGACTGATCGGGGCGAAAAGTTTAGTGAAAGTGAATGTGGTGGATCGTGCTCGTTGCGACCGTTGTATGGACTGCTACAACGTTTGCCCAGAACCCCAAGTGCTACGCATTCCCTTGCACGGCAAGCCTGAAGATAGCCCGATTGTGTTGGCAAAAGATTGTATTACTTGCGGACGTTGTATTGACGTTTGCGCTGAAAATGTTTTTGCATTTGGTTCTCGGTTTGAGAAGCAGATTAACATTAAAAATTTGTAAAATTGTAATGGAGTGATTTATGAAAAAATTCCTTGCTGTAATGCTTGTCGCACTTTCGGGTGTGGCTTTAGCAGATGCCCCAAAAGTGGCAAATAATATTGAAGGTGCGACAGAAAGCATCGCCCCAGCCTTTACCTCCCCTCCTAAAGATGTGGGCAATATTCCGATTACCTTCCCACATCAACCGCCACTTGTGCCACATAGTGTTCGTGGTTTACAAGTAACGAAAAACGCCAACCAATGTTTGGGTTGCCACTCACCTGATGTTGCCCCAACTACAGGTGCACCACGTGTGCCAGAAAGCCACTTTTTAACACGTGATGGACAAAAAACGGAAGGTACATCACCGCGCCGTTACTTCTGCTTACAATGCCACGTGCAACAAGCAAACGTAAACCCAATTATTCAAAACAAATTTGACGCTATTCGTCAGGCACAAGGTAAATAAGGAGCAAGACCATGATTAAATCAAGCATTCAGAAAGTTTGCCGTTGGTTACGCTCTCCGAGCAAAATGGCAATTGGTGGGGTTATTTTATTAACTATCATTGGTACTATCGTTGGAACTAACCTGTTTAATGCAGGAATGGCAACAACCAATACAGAGCAATTCTGCTCAGACTGTCATACTAATGACGTTGTACCTGAGTACCAAGCGTCAATCCACTTTAGTAACCGTTCAGGTGTGAAAGCAATTTGTTCAGACTGCCACGTACCACACGAATTTGTACCAAAAATGATTCGTAAAATGCAGGCATCAACTGAAGTTTATGCTCACTTTACAGGTAAAGTAGATACCAAAGAGAAATTCGAAGCACACCGCTTAGAAATGGCAGAACGCGAATGGGCACGTATGAAAGCCAACAATTCCAAAGAATGTCGTAACTGCCACAACTTTGATGATATGGACTTCACCCAACAAAAAACCGTAGCACAGCAAATGCACGCTTTGGCACAAGAGCAAAACAAAACCTGTATCGACTGCCACAAAGGGATTGCTCACAATCTTCCACATATGGAAAAAGTACAAAAATCCTTTATTCCTGCGGATATGATTAAAGCGGAAGAGAAAAAATAGGTCTAAACGCTTAAAACAACAAGCGGTTCAATTTGGTAAAAGTTTTACCATTTTGAACCGCTTTTGCTTTAATTAGTGTTTGTGATCGTGATGATGCTCATGTGGGGCATTATCTACCTCAACTAAAGTCACCATAATAACTGAGTCCTCTGCAGCTTCGCCTTGAATAAAATATTTTCCATCAAAGTTAAGCACTTGCCCTACGTTGATTTCATGTTTTTCATTGTCATTCAATACCACATTCATTTTTCCGCTTAGTACGGTAAAAATCACACTATCGCCTTCGTGGTTATGACGTTTTAGTTGCTCTCCTTTCTTCAAGGCTTTTTTCACCACGGTAAACTGTTCCGTTTGCATAATTTTACCGAAGCCATCTTTTACTACACCAATATCTGCTTGTGCAATAGAGGCAATACCAAAGCTAAGTAATGAGGCTAATAACACTTTTTTCATAACAAGTCTCCTTTTGTGTTTTGAATTAGACGCACTAATTCTGACACTTTTACTCAACTATTTCAATGCAAATTATTCTCAAATATAAAAAGCAAACCTTGATATAACCCAAAATTCTATTCCGTTCCATTTGCTTATAAACCCGAGCAATTTACTCTACCTTTAATTGTGCTATGATGTGGACAATAATTTTCCTCTTAAAAGGACACACAATGAAATTACAGCAATGGATTAAGCAAAATCAGTTGGGATTACTGTTTCAACAAGGCAGTTTTGGCTTGGAAAAAGAGAGCCAACGTATTGATGAAAACGGCAATATCGTCACTACACCTCACCCTACGGTGTTTGGTAATCGTTCCTACCACCCCTACATTCAAACCGATTTTGCAGAAAGCCAGCTTGAGCTGATTACCCCACCAAATGGCAAACTTGAAGACAGCCTGCGTTGGCTTTCTGCCATTCACGAAGTGGTGTTGCGTTCTCTGCCTGAACAGGAATACATTTTCCCGTTCAGTATGCCAGCAGGTTTGCCGCCTGAAAATGCGATCCAAGAAGCCCAGCTCGACAACATCGAAGATGTGAAATATCGCGAACATCTTTCCACCAACTACGGCAAATATAAACAGATGGTGAGTGGCATTCATTACAACTTCCAGCTCTCGCCTGAATTTGTGAAAGCAGTATTCAGCTTACAAAATGAGTATACGGAACTCAAAGATTTCCAAAACGCCTTATATATGAAATTGGCGAATAATTTCCTCCGTTATCAATGGATTTTGGTCTATCTGCTGGCAGCAACGCCAATGGTGGAAGCAAATTATTTTTCGCGAAATGGTGTTGAAAATTCACCGCTTGCAGAAGGGCAACTGGTGCGGAGTTTACGTTCTAGCCCTTATGGTTATGTCAATTCGCCTGATGTAGTGGTGAACCACGACAGCCTTGAAAGCTATGTGGAAACCTTAGAAGAACAAGTGAAAGCAGGTCGCCTGATTGCGGAAAAAGAGTTCTATTCCAACGTGCGCTTGCGTGGGGCGAAAAAGGCACGCGAATTACTGGAAAAAGGCGTGCAATATGCCGAATTCCGCCTATTTGACTTAAACCCGCTTGAGCCGTATGGAATTAGCTTGGCAGATGCGAAATTTATCCACGGCTTCTTGCTGGGAATGCTTTGGCTGGATGAAACAAGCGGTCAAAAAGAGGTAGAACTTGGCAAACAGCGTTTGTATCAAGTTGCCCTTGAAGATCCGCGTGAGCCAACAGCGTTCCAGGCGGAAGGCGAAGCGGTGTTACGCCAAATTATTGAGATGTTGAAAACCATCAATGCGGACAAAAGTGTGGTAAAAACTGCGGAAGAAAAATTGGCACAGCTTGCCAACCCAAGCCAAACTGTGAACGGCAAACTGCTGAAAGCAATTGAGCAAGCAGGCAGTTACAAAGCCCTTGGTGCAAGCCTTGCGAAGCAGTACAAGGCCCAAGCCTTTGAGCGTTTTTATGCACTTTCTGCATTCGACAATATGGAGCTTTCCACCCAAGCGTTGCTATTCGATTTGATTCAACAAGGCATCAGCACCGAAATTCTGGACGAAAACGATCAGTTTCTTGCTCTTAAATTTGGCGATCATCTCGAATACGTCAAAAACGGTAATATGACCAGCCACGATCAATACATCTCGCCGCTGATTATGGAAAACAAAGTGGTGACTAAAAAAGTGTTGGCGAAAGCGGGCTTTAACGTGCCGAAAAGCGTGGAATTTACCAGCGCTGAACAAGCGGTGGCGCATTATCCGTTGTTTGAAGGCAGATCGGTGGTGATTAAGCCGAAATCAACCAACTACGGCTTAGGTATTACGATTTTCCAACAAGGCGTAACCAACCGCGAAGACTTCGCTAAAGCGATTGAAATTGCTTTCCGCGAAGATAAAGAAGTGATGGTGGAAGATTATTTGGTTGGCACAGAATATCGTTTCTTCGTGCTAGGTGATGAAACATTGGCAGTATTACTCCGCGTGCCTGCAAATGTCGTAGGCGACGGAGTGCAAACAGTGCGTGAATTAGTGGCAGCGAAAAATACCGATCCACTGCGTGGCGACGGCTCCCGTTCACCACTGAAAAAAATTGCCTTGGGAGACATTGAATTGTTGCAGCTCAAAGAACAAGGTTTAACGCTAGAGAGCGTGCCTACAAGCGGTCAAATTGTGCAACTGCGTGCCAATTCCAATATCAGCACGGGGGGTGATTCTATTGATATGACCGACCAAATGCATGACAGCTACAAACAACTTGCCGTCGGCATCGCCCACGCCATGGGTGCGAAAGTGTGCGGTGTGGATTTGATTATTCCTGATTTAACCAAGCCAGCAGAAGCATCGCTTAGCTCGTGGGGCGTGATTGAAGCCAACTTCAACCCAATGATGATGATGCACATCTTCCCCTATCAAGGCAAATCAAGAAGGCTGACCAAGAATGTGATTAAGATGTTGTTTCCTGAAGTGAAATAGTGATAACAAAAAGTGCGGTTATTTCTAACCAACCTTCAGCTTTGTAACGAAAACCAATATTGCAAAAAATGCAATATAAAATCGCAATAATATCAATTTACGCAACCAGATGATTGGACTATACTGCCTCCAACTTAAACAAACCCATTTCAAAGAAGGAATGCAAACATGGCTAATAACTATTTCAACACATTAAATTTACGTCAAAAATTAGACCAATTGGGTCGCTGCCGTTTTATGGATCGCAGCGAATTCGCAGAGGGTTGCGAAGTATTAAAAGATAAAAAAATCGTGATCGTGGGTTGCGGTGCTCAAGGTTTAAACCAAGGTTTAAATATGCGTGATTCTGGCTTAAATATCGCTTACGCATTACGTGCTGAAGCGATTGCAGAAAAACGTGCATCATTCCAACGTGCAACCGAAAACGGTTTCAAAGTTGGTACTTACGAAGAGTTAATTCCAACTGCAGATTTAGTGATTAACTTAACCCCAGACAAACAACACTCTAAAGTTGTTGCAGATGTGATTCCTTTAATGAAACAAGGTGCGGCATTCGGTTATTCACACGGTTTCAACATTGTTGAAGTGGGCGAAGAGATCCGTAAAGACATTACTGTGGTAATGGTAGCACCAAAATGCCCAGGTACTGAAGTGCGTGAAGAATACAAACGTGGTTTCGGTGTGCCAACATTAATCGCGGTTCACCCTGAAAACGATCCGCAAGGTGAAGGCTTAGCGATTGCAAAAGCGTGGGCATCAGCAACTGGCGGTGATCGTGCAGGCGTGTTAGAGTCTTCATTTGTGGCAGAAGTAAAATCTGACTTAATGGGTGAGCAAACTATTCTTTGCGGTATGTTACAAGCAGGTTCAATCGTGTGCTACGACAAATTAGTGGCAGACGGTAAAGACCCTGCATACGCAGGCAAATTAATCCAATACGGTTGGGAAACCATCACTGAAGCGTTAAAACAAGGCGGCATCACACTCATGATGGATCGCTTATCAAATAGTGCGAAAATCCGTGCCTTTGAATTAGCAGAGCAAATCAAAGAGCAATTAAACTTCTTATACTTAAAACATATGGATGACATCATCAGCGGCCACTTCTCTGCAACAATGATGGCAGACTGGGCGAACGGCGACAAAGATTTATTCGCATGGCGTGAAGCCACAGGCAAAACTGCATTCGAAAACGCACCAAAAGCAGACGGTATCAAAATTTCTGAACAAGAATACTTCGATAACGGTGTAGTGATGGTTGCAATGGTGAAAGCGGGCGTAGAAATGGCGTTCGATGCAATGGTAGCAAGTGGCATCTACGAAGAATCTGCATACTATGAGTCATTACACGAATTACCGTTAATCGCAAATACTATCGCACGTAAACGTTTATATGAAATGAACGTGGTAATTTCAGACACTGCGGAATACGGTAACTACTTATTTGCAAACGTAGCAACCCCAATTCTTGCAGAGCAATTAATTCCAACCTTACAAAAAGGTGACTTAGGCGAACCAACGCCAGCGGTTGAAATTGATAACGTGTACTTACGCGACATCAACGATGCAATCCGCAACCACCCTGTTGAGTTAATCGGTCAGGAATTACGCGGTTATATGACAGATATGAAACGTATTGCTGTAGCTGGCTAATCTAATTAGTAAAACATCCTAAGAAAACCACCGCTTGTTGTGAAACAAGCGGTGGTTTTTTAATTTCCAATCCCACAGCATCTATATAAAATTGCTCCATATGTATCTATTCATTTTTACCATTGCTTGTTATTGAATATAGATAGGTTTGTAGTAGACATCCCTAATAGAACAAAGCATTACTAAAACACAAAAATAACAGATAAAAAACGCAATATTAATGATAAGCGTCAATGCTATTTAAAAAGACTTTGCCAATATATCTGTATCGCCTAGATTAAACATTAAGATTTATGGAAGTGATTGATAAGCGTATTTCCAGAAGTGCAACTAATCTAAGTTCTTATTAAATCTAATTATTGCCTAAAGAAAAACATTTTATGATGGGTGATACAGAAATATCGTTGAAGATGATGTTTCCTACCATTCTTTTAAATTTCTGTATTTAAGCGATAAGGGAATTTTTTTTATTCACATTGCAAAAATAGGCTTAGGTTCTTTTACTATAAAACTCTAGCATTTTCTTACCAACAATTTTGTCTATTAGCATTATCTAACTACGATACTCCTCTCGATTACGGCAAAATAGGCTACATCAAAAAAGCAAGCTCAAGTCTTATTATGCATCCCTATATCAATAAAAAGCATAAAAAAGGTTGATTCTGGAATACCAAAATCAACCTCTAAAAGCTAACTCAATCTGAGTTTAAATTATTCTGCAGCTTCAGCTGAAACTTCAGGACGATCTACAAGCTCAATGTATGCCATTGGAGCGTTGTCGCCTGCACGGAAACCACATTTTAAGATACGAGTATAACCACCCGCACGTTGTGCAAAACGTGGACCTAATTCATTGAATAATTTAGCAACTGTTTCAATGTTGCGTGTACGAGCAAAAGCTAAACGACGGTTTGCAACGCTGTCTTCTTTTGCTAAAGTAATTAATGGTTCAACTACACGACGTAACTCTTTAGCTTTAGGCAATGTTGTTTTGATGATTTCGTGTTCAACTAAAGAACTTGCCATATTACGGAACATCGCTTGGCGATGGCTGCTGTTACGGTTTAATTGACGTCCACTCTTACGATGGCGCATAACCTATTCCTTCTTAGAAAATCTATTGACCCGAAATTAGTCTTCAGCAATGCTTGCTGGTGGCCAATTTTCAAGGCGCATACCCAGTGATAAGCCACGAGAAGCGAGAACATCTTTAATCTCTGTAAGTGATTTCTTACCAAGATTAGGCGTTTTTAATAACTCAACTTCTGTACGTTGTACTAAATCACCGATATAGTGAATTGTCTCTGCTTTCAAACAGTTAGCAGAACGAACTGTTAATTCAAGATCATCAACTGGACGGAGTAAAATCGGATCAAACTCTGGTTTCTCTTCTTTCACTTCTGGTTGACGAACATCACGTAAATCAACAAATGCGTCTAACTGTTCAGCTAAAATCGTTGCAGCACGACGGATGGCTTCTTCTGGATCGATTGTGCCATTTGTTTCCATCTCAATAACGAGTTTATCTAAGTCTGTACGTTGTTCAACACGAGCAGCTTCTACATTGTAAGCAATGCGATCAATTGGGCTGAAACGTGCATCTACAAGTAAACGACCGATAGGACGATCATCGTCTTGAGTGTGTACACGAGCTGATGCTGGTACATAACCACGACCACGTTGTACGCGAATACGCATATTGATGGTCGCATTTTTATCTGTCAAATGACAGATAACGTGGTTAGGATTTACAATTTCAACATCACCATCGTGTGTAATGTCGCCTGCAGTCACAGGGCCAATTCCAGATTTAGTCAGTGTCAAAACAATATCATCTTTGTTTTGCACTTTTACCGCTAGACCTTTAAGGTTTAACAATACTTCAAGAATATCTTCTTGTACGCCTTCCTTGCTGCTGTATTCATGCAATACACCATCAATTTCAACTTCAGTGACGGCACAACCTGGCATTGACGAAAGTAAAATGCGACGGAGTGCGTTACCTAATGTATGGCCAAAACCACGTTCTAACGGCTCTAGGGTCACTTTTGCGTGAGTTAAACTAATTTGTTCAATATTCACTAAGTGCGGCTTTAAAAATTCTGTCACAGAACCCTGCATTTTATCCTCTCTTTGTTTATAAGCTTACTAATAATTAAATAATATATGTTAAATAAATTAACTATTATTTAGAGTAAAGCTCAACGATCAGATGTTCATTGATGTCTGCTGATAAATCAGAGCGTTCAGGGGTACGTTTAAATACACCTTCCATTTTAGTTGCATCAACTTCCAACCAAGTTGGTTTTTCACGTTGAGTAGCTAATTCTAATGACGCTTTAATACGTGCTTGTTTTTTAGATTTTTCACGAACAGCAACTACATCATCAACAGAAACTTGGAATGAAGGAATATTTACTACACGACCGTTTACTACGATAGATTTGTGGCTTACTAATTGACGTGCTTCAGCACGAGTAGCTGCAAAACCCATACGATAAACTACGTTGTCTAAACGACCTTCTAATAATACTAATAAGTTCTCACCCGTATTACCTTTTAAGCGGTTAGCTTCTTTGTAATAGTTGCGGAATTGACGCTCTAAGATACCATAGATGCGGCGAACTTTTTGTTTTTCACGTAACTGACTACCATAGTCAGATAAACGTGGCTTACGAGCACCGTGTTGACCTGGTGCTACATCAAGTCTATTTCTACATTTTGATTCAATCGCACGAACGCCTGATTTTAAGAATAAATCAGTACCTTCACGACGGCTTAGCTTGAGCTTAGGACCCAAATATCTTGCCATTTTCTTTCTCCAATTATTCTAACGTCAATTATACGCGACGTTTTTTCGGTGGACGACAACCGTTATGAGGAATCGGAGTCACATCTGTAATATTCGTGATACGGAAACCTGCTGCATTTAATGCACGGATTGTTGATTCACGACCTGGACCCGGACCTTTAACCATAACTTCCAAATTCTTTAAACCAAACTCTTTAACCATTTCTGCACAACGCTCTGCAGCAACTTGAGCAGCGAATGGAGTTGATTTACGAGAACCGCGGAAACCTGAACCACCTGCAGTAGCCCATGCTAATGCGTTACCCTGACGGTCAGTAATGGTTACGATTGTGTTATTGAAAGATGCGTGGATATGAGCTACGCCATCTGCAATCTGTTTTTTAACGCGCTTACGTGCGCGAACTGGTGTTTTAGCCATTATTATCTACTCCGATTATTTTTTGATCGGTTTGCGTGGACCCTTACGAGTACGCGCATTAGTCTTAGTACGTTGACCACGCACTGGTAAACTACGACGATGACGTAAACCACGGTAGCAACCTAGGTCTAAAAGACGTTTGATGCTTAAAGTTACTTCACGACGTAAATCACCTTCGACAGTAAATTTACCAACTTCTTCACGCAGTTTTTCAATCTGCTCTTCAGACAATTCTCTGATCTTTACATCTTCAGCAATACCCGCCGCAGCACAGATAGCTTTAGCACGAGTTTTACCGATACCGTAAATTGCAGTTAATGCGATTACAGTGTGTTTTTGATCAGGAATGTTAATGCCTGCAATACGGGCCACTATGCACTCCTATTATTTAAAGTTTATTGATATGCTGATCTTGAAAAGCCCGTTTCAGGATACTCAAACAGCATATCAGGACGAATGAGCTGAGCAGTATACCTGCTCAGCGGGTTCTTTGCAAGAAATATACGATTAACCTTGACGTTGTTTGTGTTTAGGATCGCTACAAATTACGCGAACAACACCTTCACGCTTAACAACTTTACAGTTACGGCACATTCTTTTAACTGAAGCACGAACTTTCATTGCTTATCCTTTTTTAAGGGCTATTGCCCTAAGCCTTTCAAATTGGCTTTCTTCAACACAGAGTCATATTGTAAAGACATCATATGACTTTGAACCTGTGCGATGAAATCCATAATAACTACCACTACAATTAATAATGAAGTACCGCCTAACTGGAATGGTACTTTCCATAATGATGTAATGATATAAGGAACCAAACAAACAAAGGTAATATACAACGCACCGATTAAGGTTAAACGTGTCATTACTCTATCAATATAACGCGATGTTTGTTCGCCTGGTCTATAACCTGGTACAAACGCACCTGATTTCTTAAGATTATCCGCTGTATCTCGTGGATTATACTGCATTCCTGTATAAAAGAAAGCAAAGAAAATCACAGCCATCGTAAATAATACGATGTATAACGGCTGTCCTGGCTGTAGTAATTGAGATAAATCAAATAACCATTCAAAACCTTCGCTACTTTGACCAAACCACTGCGTAATGCTTGCAGGGAATAAAATGATACTAGAGGCAAAGATTGCAGGAATTACACCTGCCATATTTACTTTTAATGGTAAATGAGATGATCTTGCAGGTGCCATCATTCTACCTTGTTGGCGACTTGCATAGTTTACCACAATTCTTCTTTGTCCACGTTCAACAAAGACAACGAAATATGTTACTGCAAATGCGATAATTGCTATTAGTAGTAAAACAAGGAATGAAATCTCACCTTGTCTCGCTTCTTCAATTGTTTGACCGATTGTTGCTGGAAGACCTGCAACGATACCTGCAAAGATAATTAAAGAAATACCATTACCGATACCACGCTCTGTAATTTGCTCACCTAGCCACATTAAGAACATTGTTCCTGTTACTAAACTAATTACGGCTGTGATATAGAATAACATGTTCGGATTAGGTACTAATCCTGACAACATATTAGGAAGGGCAATTGAAATACCAATAGACTGAATAAATGCTAATAACAAAGTTGCATAGCGTGTATATTTGCTAATTTTACGACGCCCAGCTTCGCCTTCTTTTTTCAATTCAGCTAAAGGAGGGTGAATTGCTGTCAATAATTGGATAATAATTGACGCAGAGATGTAAGGCATAATACCTAATGCAAATATAGAAGCTCTGCTTAATGCACCACCAGAGAACATATTAAACATATCAATGATGGTGCCTTGTTGTTGTCGAACTAACTCGGATAAAACAGAAGCATCAATGCCAGGAACAGGTATAAAAGAACCGATGCGGAATACGATTAACGCACCTAAAACAAATAATAATCTTGATTTAAGCTCGCCAGTTCCTTTTTGTGTACTACCTTGGTACCCTGGTTGCTTTGCCATTTATTATTCCTCGATAGAACCACCAGCAGCTTCGATAGCAGCTTTAGCACCTTTAGTTACGCCTAAACCTTTAACTTTAACCGCTTTTTCAATTTTACCTGCCAAGATTACTTTTGCAGATAAAATATCTTTAGTGATTACGTTAGCCGCTTTTAACGATTCTAAAGTGACAACTTCGCCATCTACTTTCGCTAAGTCGTTTAAACGAACTTCAGCAACGCGGAATGATTTTAATGAAGTAAAACCAAATTTTGGTAAACGACGGTATAAAGGCATTTGACCACCCTCGAAACCACGACGAACACCGCCACCTGTACGAGATTTTTGACCTTTATGACCACGACCACCAGTTTTACCTAAACCAGAACCAATACCACGACCTAAACGTTTAGCACTGTGCTTAGCGCCTTCAGCTGGAGAAAGAGTATTTAAACGCATTCTATTACTCCTCCACTTTAACCATATAGTAAACTTGATTGATCATACCGCGTACTGCTGGAGTATCTTCAAGTTCTACGGTGTGACGAATATGACGAAGACCTAAGCCTTTTAACGTTGCTTTATGTTTCGGTAAACGAGCGATAGAGCTACGAGTTTGAGTTACTTTAATTTTTGCCATATTCAATTACCCCAAAATTTCTTCAACTGTTTTGCCACGTTTTGCAGCAACCATTTCAGGTGATTTCATGTTCTCAAGTGCATCAATTGTTGCACGAACAACGTTAATTGGGTTAGTTGAACCATACGCTTTAGAAAGAACGTTACGAACACCTGCCACTTCTAACACTGCACGCATTGCACCACCAGCGATGATACCAGTACCTTCGCTTGCTGGTTGCATGAATACACGTGAACCTGTGTGTGAACCTTTAACAGGGTGTTGTAATGTACCTTCGTTTAAAGCTACATTGATCATATTGCGACGAGCTTTTTCCATCGCCTTTTGGATCGCTGCTGGAACTTCACGTGCTTTACCGTAACCAAAACCTACACGACCATTACCATCGCCCACTACTGTTAAAGCAGTGAAACTCATGATACGACCACCTTTAACGGTTTTTGATACACGGTTAACCGCGATTAGCTTCTCTTGCAGTTCACCAGCTTGTTTTTCGATGTTTGACATCTCAAATTCCTCTATTAGAACTGTAGACCAGCTTCACGAGCAGCGTCTGCTAATGCTTGCACACGACCGTGGTATTTGAAACCTGAACGATCAAATGCAACCGCTTGAACACCTTTAGCTAAAGCACGTTCTGCAACTAATTTACCAACTACTGCAGCTGCGTCTTTATTACCAGTGTATTTAACTTGCTCTTTAATTTCTTTTTCAACAGTTGAAGCTGCTGCTAAAACTTCTGAGCCATTAGGTGCAATTACCTGCGCATAAATATGGCGAGGTGTGCGATGCACAACTAAACGTGTTGCACCTTGCTCTCTCATTAAATGACGTGCACGGGTTGCACGACGGATACGAGCTACTTTCTTATCCATAGTGTTACCTTACTTTACTTTTTCTTCGCTTCTTTAGTACGTACAACTTCATCAGCGTAACGTACACCTTTGCCTTTATAAGGCTCTGGACGGCGATATGCACGAATGTCTGCTGCCACTTGGCCAATTAACTGTTTATCCGCACTTTTGAGAACGATCTCCGTTTGTGATGGACATTCACCAGTTACACCTGCTGGCAACGCATGTTCAATTGGGTGTGAGAAACCTAAACTTAAAGCAACCACGTTACCTTTCATTTGTGCTCTGTAACCAACACCAACTAATTGCAATTTCTTCGTAAAGCCTTCAGTAACACCGATAACCATCGCATTAACTAATGCACGTGCAGTACCTGCTTGCGCATCTGCGTTTGCAATACCTTCGCGTGGTGCGAAAGTTAATGTATCAGCTTCGTATTTTACTTCAACTGCATTATGAATTTCGCGAGATAACTCGCCGTTTTTACCTTTAACTGTTAATAGCTGACCGTTCAAAGCAACTTGAACACCGGCAGGAACATTAACAGGTGCTTTTGCAACACGAGACATTTTTCCTACCTCTCTATTATGCTACGTAACAGATGATTTCACCGCCGAGACCTGCTTGACGTGCAGCACGGTCGGTCATAACACCTTTCGATGTAGAAACAACTGCGATACCTAAACCACCCATTACTTTTGGTAATTCGTCTTTACGTTTGTAAATACGAAGACCAGGACGGCTTACGCGTTGGATACTTTCTACTACTGGTTTGTTTTGGAAATATTTTAAAGTGATTTCCAACTCAGGTTTTGAACCTTCAACAACTTTGAAGCTCTCAACATAACCTTCTTCAGCTAAAACGCTTGCAATAGCAACTTTTAACTTAGATGAAGGCATACTGATTGCAACTTTATTCGCAGCTTGACCGTTACGAATACGGGTCAGCATATCTGCGATTGGATCTTGCATGCTCATGTATTTACTCCCATGATTCCAAATTAAAAGAGGTTATTACCAGCTTGCTTTCTTAAGGCCAGGAATTTCACCGCGCATAGCAGCTTCACGCACCTTAATACGGCTTAAACCAAACTTACGAAGTACACCGTGTGGACGACCAGTTTGGCGGCAACGGTTACGCTGACGGATTGGACTAGAATCGCGTGGAAGAGTTTGTAATTTTAACACTGCTGCCCAACGATCTTCGTCTGAAGAATTTACATCAGAGATGATTTTCTTTAATTCTTCACGTTTAGCGTAGAATTTATCAGCTAATTTCGCACGTTTAACATCACGTGCAATCATTGATTGTTTTGCCACGATAACCTACCTTATTTACGGAATGGGAAATTGAAAGCCGCTAATAAAGCTTGACCTTCTTCGTCATTTTTCGCAGTTGTAGTGATTGTAATATCTAAACCACGTACACGATCTACTTTATCGTAGTCGATTTCTGGGAAAATGATTTGTTCACGAACACCCATACTGTAATTACCACGACCGTCGAAAGACTTCGCACTTAAACCTCGGAAGTCACGGATACGTGGAACAGCGATAGAAATCAATCTTTCAAAGAACTCCCACATGCGTTCGCCGCGAAGAGTTACTTTACATCCGATTGGATATCCCTGACGGATTTTAAAGCCAGCAACTGATTTACGAGCTTTAGTAATTAAAGGTTTTTGACCACTGATTGCTGTTAGATCTGCTACTGCGTTATCTAAAAGTTTTTTGTCGGTCAATGCTTCACCCACACCCATATTCAGGGTAATCTTTTCGATTCGTGGGACTTGCATGACAGATGAGTAGTTGAATTTTGCTTTTAATTCATTCACTACTGTATCTCTGTAGTAATCATGCAGTTTCGCCATCGCATTACTCCAGTTTTAATTAAATAATTTCATTATTAGATTTGAAGAAACGTACTTTTTTACCGTCTTCGAATCTAAAACCTACACGGTCAGCTTTGTTTGTTTTCGGGTTGAAGATTGCAATGTTTGAACCATCGATTGCAGCTTCTTTTTTCACTAAGCCACCAGCTTTACCTAAAGCAGGAACTGGTTTTTCGTGTTTAGTGATGATGTTGATACCTTCAACAACAACTTTACCGTTTGGTAACACTTGAGTTACCTTACCACGTTTGCCCTTGTCTTTACCAGCAAGAACAATTACTTCATCATTTTGACGGATTTTAGCAGCCATTACATTCCCCTTACAGTACTTCTGGAGCTAAAGAAATGATCTTCATGAATTTCTCAGAACGAAGTTCACGAGTCACAGGTCCAAAAATACGAGTACCGATTGGTTGCTCAGTGTTATTGTTTAAAATTACACAAGCATTGCCATCGAAACGAATAACTGAGCCATCTGGGCGACGAACACCCTTCTTGGTGCGCACAACAACTGCTTTTAACACATCACCTTTTTTCACTTTACCGCGTGGAATTGCTTCTTTTACAGTAACTTTGATGATATCGCCAATAGCAGCGTAACGACGGTGCGATCCACCTAGAACCTTGATACACATTACGCTACGAGCCCCTGAGTTATCAGCAACATCCAGCATAGTCTGTTCTTGGATCATATTAGTGCTCCGTTAAATAAAAAAAACACCCTTTCGGGACGACACTATCTTTCCAAAAAGATAGCTTGCCAATTATACATATTTTATATAGCTAACACAACTTTATTTACTCATTGAAAGAAAATAAAGCGTTGAAAATTTGATCACGCTAGCTTTATAACATATGAAAGGAAAAAGCCAACGGTATAACCATTGGCTTTCTCTTGAACCTGAAGATAGGTTATAAGCTAAAATCAAAATTATTTGATTTCTACTTGTGCACCAGCTTCTTCTAATTCTTTTTTAAGAGCTTCAGCTTCTGCTTTAGAGATGCCTTCTTTTAAGTTAGCTGGAGCAGATTCTACTAAGTCTTTAGCTTCTTTTAAGCCTAAACCAGTTGCACCACGTACTGCTTTGATTACAGCAACTTTGTTTGCACCTGCGTTAGCAAGAACTACGTCGAATTCAGTTTTTTCTTCTGCTGCTGCCGCGCCTGCTGCTGGAGCTGCTGCTACTGCTGCCGCTGCTGAAACACCAAATTTTTCTTCCATCGCTGCGATTAATTCAACGATTTCTGATACTGATTTAGAAGCGATAGCTTCAATGATTTGTTCGTTAGTTAATGACATAACAATCAATTCCTAAAGTAAATAAGTTAAACGATTTGAGAAAACAGCGGAAAATTAAGCCGCTTCTGCTTGTAATTTGTCGCGTAATGCCGCAAGAGTGCGAGCAAGTTTGCCTGCCGCAGCTTCTTTCATTGTGCCCATTAAACGTGCAATTGCTTCTTCGTAAGTTGGTAATGTTGCTAAGAATTCAACATCTTGTGTTTTACCTTCAAAGGCTGCACCTTTAATTTCGAACTCTTTGTTTGCTTTTGCAAACTCAGTGAACAAACGTGCTGCTGCACCTGGGTGTTCGTTAGAGAAAGCAATAAGAGTTGGACCAGTAAACGCATCTTTTAAGCATTCGAATTCAGTGCCTTCTACCGCACGACGTAATAAAGTATTACGTACTACGCGCATAGTTACACCTGCTTCACGTGCATTTTTACGTAACTCAGTCATTTTCTCAACTGTTACGCCACGAGAATCCGCAACAACAGCTGAAAGGGCACCTTTGGCAGCTTCATTTACTTCAGCAACAATTGCTTGTTTGTCTTGAAGATTTAATGCCATTGGTTTTAGCTCCTGATACACTCTGCTATTTTCATAGTCAGAATTACAAAAAACCTCAAAAATTTTACCGCTTGCACGGCATCTTCTTGAGCCTAAGGTGTCCAGAAGCAGAGAAATTCTGTCTGTTCACCATCTATGTAGGATAATTAAGTGCCAAGCACTCCTACAGTCTTCGATGGGGCTTGATGAGGCAAGCACCATCAGTTTTCACACGTTTTCCGTGCAAAATGAGAGCAGAATTATAGACTGCCCTTGTTTATTTGTAAAGTAATAATCTAAAAAATGATCACAAGAACATCAAAAAACGCCACGCTGGATTTCCGTGGCGTATGGAAATGCTTATCTATTTATAGTTTATAGTTATAGATAGCCGTAAATACCTGCAAAAAGGTAACCAAATAAGCAAGCAGTAAACACACCGATTAAACCTGGTAAGATAAAGCTGTGGTTAATCACAAATTTACCAATATGCGTTGTGCCTGAACGGTCGAATTGAATTGCCGCCAAGTCACTTGGGTAAGTAGGTAAAATATAGTAACCATAACAAGCACTTGCAAACGCAAGAATAATACCTGGTTCAACTCCGATATTTAACGCAAGTGGCACGAAGGCAACAAGTGCGGCTGCTTGAGAGTTTACAAATTTAGAAATCAATAACAACATTACCGCATAAGTCCAAGGGTGTGCACGCACAATATCACCAAGAGCGGCTTTCATCATTGGAGTGTGAACAGTAAACATTGTTTCCGCCATCCAAGAGATACCAAACACCGCAACAAGGGCAATCATACCTGAACGGAAAATCTCATTTTTACTGATTTTACCGGCATCAGTTTTTGTGAAAATCACAATCAACGCACCTGCAAGCAACATAAAGATTTGAATCACGTGAACCATACCAAGTGGTGTTTTTTTCTTCATTGTATCTTTCAACACAATCGTCGCATTATCGATAGATTCCACTTTCTCGCCTGCAGTAATCACCACTTTGCCCTCTTCAGACACTACAGTTTGCGTCACATTGCCTTTAGCATCCAAAATCTGAACGTTATCAAAAGTGGTTTTTGTGCTGGCTTTGTTATCTTTCACGTCAAGCAATACCGTACCATCTTTAGCTTGAGCAACAATTTTTCCCTCTTTCACGTTAATGGTTTGCACCGCTTTATTATCCACCATTACTTCCACAATTTGAGCAGGTGAGCTTTTTTCGAATGACGGACGTAAATCTTTGAAGTAACCTAAAAGTGCCACCACAAAAATCGCCCCGAAGAAAATCCACATCGCATTCCAGCTAGATTGCGGTAATTTTTTATCTAAAAGTGAAGCACTGTCGCCATATACATATTTTTTGAATTCTGGATCTTTAATTTTCGCTTGGAATTCTGGGTCTTTGTCTAAATCTTTACCACGGAACCAGCTGAAAATACCAATCGCTAACACCCCACATAAAGTTGAAGGCACAGTGATTTTTAATAAATCTAAGTAACCATCAAAACCGGCAAGCGGTGTTTTTGAGTTCACTAAGAATGCAGTTAAAGTTACCACCGCAACCGATACAGGCGAAGCAATAATCCCCAATTGAGATGCAATTGAACTGGCCGCCATCGGACGCTCTGGACGAATATCGTTTTTAATCGCGATGTCATAAATAATTGGCAACATAGTATAAACCACGTGCCCTGTACCGCAAAGAATGGTTAATGTACAAGTCACAAACGGGGCAAAAATACTCACGTATTTTGGGTTTTTACGCAGTAATTTTTCCGCAATTTGCAACATCACATCCAAACCACCGCTGGCTTGTAAGGTTGCAGAAGTTACCACCACAGCAAGAATAGTGAGCATTACATCAATCGCTGGTTTACCTGGTTCAATACCAAAACCAAACACCAACACGATTAAGCCAATCCCACCAAGCATTCCAAGTGCAATGCCTCCCTTTTTCGCTCCATAGAACAAACAGATCAACACAATCACAAGCTGAATTGCAAACTGCGTCCCTTCCCCTAAGTTCATTAGAAAATCCATAGATACCTCCATCTAGTTACAAATAAAAACGGAGCAAGTTTAGCATAAACTTCTCATAAAATTTGTGATCAAACTCAAACTATTTATTTAGGATCAAATTTCTTACCAATTTTGAGAATTTTTTAACCGCTTGAAGAAGTCAAAAACAAAAAAACCGTACAGGATTTCTCCCATACGGTTTTCTAAAATCAAACTAGTGATTTAAACTAGCAATTATAATGAAGCTTGATCAACAACAACACCAGCACCCATTGTAGTAGAGATGCTTACTTTCTTGATGAACACACCTTTTGCTGTCGTTGGTTTTGCTTTAGTTAAAGCAGCCAATAATGCTTGAAGGTTTTCTTTTAATTGCTCTTCAGAGAAGTTCGCTTTACCGATTGTAGTGTGGATGATACCGTTTTTATCATTGCGGTAACGAATCTGACCAGATTTCGCATTTTTAACTGCTTCAGCAACGTTTGGCGTTACAGTACCTACTTTCGGGTTTGGCATTAAGCCACGTGGACCTAATACTTGACCTAATTGACCTACAACACGCATTGCATCTGGAGAAGCGATAACAACGTCAAAGTTCATTTCGCCTTTTTTCACTTGCTCTGCAAGGTCTTCCATACCTACTAAATCTGCACCTGCTGCTTTCGCTGCTTCTGCGTTCGCACCTTGTGTGAACACAGCAACGCGCGCTGTACGACCTGTGCCGTGTGGTAACACAGTTGCACCACGTACGTTTTGATCTGATTTACGAGGGTCGATACCTAGGTTTACTGCAACGTCAACGCTTTCAACGAATTTTGCTGTCGCGAATTGTTTTAATACTGCGATTGCTTCGTTGATTTCATATGCTTTAGTAGAATCTACGCCAGCTTTGATTGCTTTCATTTTTTTAGTCAATTTAGCCATCGTATTATTCCTCCACCACTAAGCCCATTGAACGAGCAGTACCAGCGATTGATTTCATTTTCGTTTCGATAGTTGCACCAGTCATATCTGCTGCTTTAGTTTCAGCGATTTGACGGATTTGATCTAAAGTTACTTTACCCACTTTATCTTTGTTCGGTTTGCCTGAACCAGATTTAATGCCTGCAGCTTTTTTCAATAATACGGCTGCTGGTGGAGTTTTAGTGACGAAAGTGAATGAACGGTCTGCATATACAGTGATAACTACTGGAATTGGTAAACCTTTTTCTAAGCTCTCAGTACGAGCGTTGAATGCTTTACAGAATTCCATAATGTTCACACCTTGTTGACCTAATGCAGGACCAACTGGTGGTGATGGGTTAGCCATACCAGCTGCAACTTGCAACTTAACGTATGCTTGGACTTTTTTTGCCATTTTTAAGTTTCCTCTAAGTGGGTGATAACGCAAGTAAGACTTGCTCCCCTATGATAAAAAGCACGATGTGCTACACAAAAATACGAGCCATATAAAATGGCTCGTAATTGATGGAGAATTTTATCGAAATTGTGATCGTTTTTCAAGCGGTTTTCGCTTTTTACAAATTTCTAATAAATTTCCACCGCTAAATAATCTATTACCCGTGCTGTTTCTCAACTTGGTTAAATTCAAGCTCAACAGGCGTTGCACGTCCGAAGATTGATACAGACACCTTAATGCGTCCTTTTTCGTAATCCACTTCTTCCACCGTACCGCTAAAGTCTGCAAATGGACCTTCCGTAACACGCACACTTTCGCCAGGGAAGTATTCGTTACGATGACGTGGTTTTTCTGCCGTTTCTTGAACACGGTTAAGAATTCGATCTGCTTCTTTTCTTGAAATTGGTGCTGGTTTATCCGCTGTTCCGCCAATAAAGCCCATTACACGTGGCACGCTACGTACAAGCTGCCAAGTGTAATCGTTCATTTCCATTTCAACTAATACATAACCTGGGAAGAATTTACGTTCTGTTTTACGACGTTTACCGCCTACGTTTTCGATAATTTCTTCAGTTGGCACTAACACTTCACCAAACTGATCTTCCATTTTATGTAATTTGATGTATTCACGTAAGGTTACCGCAACACGATTTTCAAAACCTGAAAATGCTTGGAGTACATACCAACGCTTTTTACTTACTTCTGTTGTTTCTACTTCACTCATTTTGATGCTTAGCCTTATAGATTAGTAATGAAATTAATTAACGCAACGATAATAGTATCAAAGCCCCATAATACAAGTGAAACTACGATACACATTGCGATCACGATGAACGTAGTTTGCGTTGCTTCTGGGCGAGTTGGCCAAATAATTTTGCGTAACTCAGTGCGTGACTCTTTCGCAAAACCAATCGCTTTTTGGCCTTGGTTAGTTATTGCTGCCACTGCCACTGCACCAACAACCAATACCACTAACAATAACACTCGCACAACCAGTGCAAAGTGAGCTGCGAAATAAGCATTACCAATTGCCGCTACTGCTAAAAGCACAATCGCCACAACCCATAATGTCGCATTTAACCCTTTACTTTTTACGCCTGGTTTTTCAAGCTGTTCAGGCGCTTTTTCTTTTTTTTCAGTAGCCATATAAACCCTAAAATTTGTGTATAAAATAGACGTCTAATTTTTTAAAGCGAGAGATTGTAGCATTTTTCTTAGTTTTTAACACGATCTTTTGTAAAAAATATATACACTCTCTGAAAAAGGTTAAGCAAGAACATACCCGCCATTTACCGATTTCACTACACCTAACAATTCCAAGTTTAGAAGTTCAACCAACAACATCGACACATCCATCTCCACCGCTTTGGCAATATCATCAATCGCTATCGGCTCAAAGCTAATCTGTTCGAAAATCTGCTGCTGGCAAGCGGTCATTTCTGGTAAAGTCTTTACAGCAGAGATGACTGCTGATTTTGCAAAACGTGGCACAGAATCCACCGCTTGCGTTTCACCGTCAAACAGCTCTGCTTGCATAGGCTCTTTTTGCAACTGATATTGTACTGCTTGCAAAATGTCTTCAATGCTTTCCGTCAATAACGCCCCTTCTTTAATCAGCTTATGGCAACCCGCAGAATAAGGATTTTGCACTGCATTTGGTAGAGCAAACACCTCCCGACCTTGTTCCAAAGCATAACGGGCAGTAATGAGCGATCCGCTGTTAATCGTTGCTTCCACCACTAATGTGCCTAACGAAAGTCCACTGATAATGCGATTTCGTCGCGGGAAATTCTCGGCAATTGGAGGCTGATTAGGGAAAAATTCCGACACTAATGCCCCGCCAGTCTCAATTATCTGCTCTGCTAATTTTTTGTGTCGTGCTGGGTAAACCTGTGCCAAGCCAGAGCCAAGTACAGCAATTGTGGTGCCCTTTTCTGCCACCACCCGCTGATGACAAAAGCCGTCAACACCAATCGCCAACCCGCTTGTGACCGCAAAGCCATTTTTAACTAATTCCGAGGCAAAATAGCCTGCCCAGTATTCGCCATAATGGGAAAAATCACGGCTTCCGACAATCGCAATCTGCGGCAAGCTCAAGCTTTCCACCGAACCTCGTACGAACAACACAGGCGGTGCGGTGCTAATTTGGCGAAGCAGAAAAGGATAATCCACATCAAATAAAGTCAGAATGCGGTTGCCTTCTTGTTCCGCCCACGCCAAAGCAGTGTTAATCCACGCCATATCTGGCTGAAACCAACGCTGGATTTGCTTTTCGTTCCAACCAATTTGGCGAAGTTGCTGTTTGTCGAATTGGCAAAATTGGTCGAAGTCGATTTCCGCCAACAGGCGAGCGATTTTTTGAGCACCGATTTGTGGCACTTGCAATAATTTGAGCAGAGAAACTGGACGCATTCCGAAATAAAGCCTAGAAAAAAAAGAAAATTTCCCTAATCATAAGAAAAAGGCTAAAATAGCCAACTAAATCTTTTAAAATTTTCGAGCGAGATCACAAAAATGGCAGTATTAGAGGTAGTGTTATACCCAGATGAGCGACTTGCGACGGTGTGCGAACCCGTGGCAAAAGTCGATGCAGAATTAAACCAATTTATCGACGATATGCTTGAGACAATGTACGAACATGAAGGCATTGGGCTTGCCGCACCGCAAGTGGGTGTGTTAAGTCGTGTAATTACTATCGACATTGAGGGCGATAAAAAAAACCAAGTGGTGTTAATCAACCCAGAAATTTTGGAAAGCGAAGGCGAAACGGGTATCGAGGAAGGCTGTTTGTCTATTCCAGGGCATCGTGCGTTAGTGCCACGCAAAGAAAAAGTGAAGGTAAAAGCATTAAACCGCCAAGGTGAAGAGGTGATTTACGATGCCGATGGCTTGTTTGCAATTTGCATTCAACACGAAATCGATCACCTCAACGGTGTGCTGTTTGTGGATCACATTTCCGCCCTCAAACGCCAACGCATTAAAGAAAAAATGCAAAAGCTGAAAAAACAAATTGCGAGAGCGAAGTAAGTTTTTTGAGACGATTCCTAAGCTTGTCGAATGATAAGCCGAAAATGGAAAGCAAATCAGCAACAAACTTTAACCGCTTCTGCTGTTTAAAGTTTAATCGTAAATAAAAACCACCATTTAGGTGGTTTTTTCGGTGCTTAAAAGTTAAGATTTCTTTTCCTTCTAAAGATAATCTGCACTGCAAATATGCAAACGCTGATTGCTTGGCTCAGGCTATTCGCCTAATAATAAATTACGTAAAATTTCGAAGGCTTTAATCCATCAACATCTTGCAAAAACCAATTGAGCTCTGCTATAGACACTCTTCTCTTTTTTCTGGCATCAACGTGTCGGATATATTCTTCAAAAGGATCTTTAGCCATAAAATAAGAGTAAAAATAAGTTTTCATTTTACCTTTTTTCCGTTTCAAGCGGTCAATTTTCGGCAAAAATTTGCAAATCCGCCTTGTTCCACCGATAATATCCGCAATTTTAATCAGCATAAGGAAAACCTATGATTATCGTAACTGGCGGCTTTGGTATGATCGGCAGCAATATTGTCAAAGCCTTAAATGAGATGGGTCGCAAAGATATTTTAGTAGTGGACAACCTCAAAAATGGGGAAAAATTCATCAATTTAGTAGATTTAGACATTGCAGATTATTGCGATAAAGAAGATTTCATCGCCTCAATTATCGCGGGCGACGATTTTGGCGACATTGATGCGGTATTCCACGAAGGGGCTTGTTCAGCTACTACCGAATGGGACGGCAAATACCTAATGCACAACAACTACGAATACTCCAAAGAGTTGTTGCATTTCTGCTTAGATCGCCAAATTCCGTTCTTCTATGCTTCAAGTGCGGCGACCTATGGCGGTCGTTCAGATAACTTTATCGAAAAACGCGAATTTGAAGGTCCGCTCAATGCGTATGGCTACTCAAAGTTCTTATTTGATGAATATGTGCGCAGAATCTTGCCTGAAGCGGATTCTCCTGTATGTGGTTTCAAATACTTCAACGTTTACGGCCCGCGCGAACAGCATAAAGGCTCAATGGCAAGCGTAGCATTCCACCTCAACAACCAAATGTTGAAAGGCGAAAACCCAAAACTTTTTGAAGGTTCAGAAGAGTTTTTACGCGACTTCGTGTATGTAGAAGATGTCGCAAAAGTAAATATCTGGGCGTGGCAAAATGGCATTTCCGGTATTTACAACCTTGGCACAGGCAAAGCGGAATCGTTCAAAGCGGTTGCCGAAGCGGTGATTAAATTCCACGGTAAAGGCGAAATTGAGACCATTCCATTCCCAGACCATTTGAAATCTCGCTACCAAACCTTCACCCAAGCAGACTTAACCGCTTTGCGTTCAGCTGGCTATAAAGGCGAATTTAAGTCTGTAGCGGAAGGCACGGCGGCTTATATGGCTTGGTTGAATCGATAATCAAGGCCACAGGCTTTGGCGATGGAAAGTCTGCCTTGCCAAGAAATATTTTTTGGCAAGGCTTTTTCGTAGATACTGAGGTTGTGTTTTCTCATGAATGCCTCTTGAGTGAAATGATGTAGGGGCAAATTCTTTGCAAAAGAAAATTAAAATCCAACCGCTTACACCAACACCACTTCCAGCCCGTTCTCTCTTAAGGCTTGAATTATCGCTGGATCCGCCTCTCTGCCTGTAATTAGCAAGTCAATTTCACTCAAATCGCTAAACAGCATCCCGACCTGTTTGCCGAGCTTAGTACTATCGACTAACGCGATAAACTTGTGTGCCTTACGGGCAAGGACTTGTTCGGAGTTGGCTAAAATCATATCAGTTTTATATAAGCCTTCAGGGGTAAAACCTTTTCCGCTGGTGAACATCACATCCGCAAAATAGTTGTTTTCGTGCTGATTGTTTAACGAGAGCGTCACGCGTTTATTCTTATTATATTGCCCACCTATAATCACAATATTTTCGTGATTATGTTCAATCAGATAATTCGTAAGCGGTAGAAAATTGGTGATGATTTGCAAATGTTTACCGCACAGATGATTGCCGAGTAGTTGCATCGTCGAACCTGCAGTTAAAATTACACTTGCACCATCAAAACAGTATTTACTTGCCGCTTCGGCAATCCGTTGTTTCTCGCTGACGTTGTTGATTTTATTTGAGAAAAATTGGGTAAAGTCTGTTTCAATCGCTTCCGCCCCATTACGCACTTTGCGTAGTTTGCCTTGCTCGTGTAGTTTGCTAATATCGCGGCGAGCAGTAGCGGGCGATACGCCTAATAAATCGATAATTTCGTTGGTGGAAAGTATCTTTTTTTCTTCCAGTAACGAAAGTAATTGTTTGTGTCTATAGGTTTCGTTCATTGGTAATCCTTTTGTTGTGGTGTTTAATCAATGAACTGTAACTTTACTTTTGCCTATACTTTCCTCCATTTACAGAAGGAATGAATTGAGGTAAGAAATGTTTTTACAATATTGATTTAAACTGAATATTTAGTGCTTGTTAGAAGCTATCATTGGAACCACGTGGGTGATTTTACCGTATTTAGCAAATAGGATTGAAAGAATCCAACTTTCATAAGTGATTTCATTAACGTTAGCCATAGTGTGCTCATCTCTGTATTCAATTACAGAAAAATTCAATCATTTTGAATCATAAATAATCACAAAATTTTGTAAAATACTTTTTATTGATTTTGTGATCTAGTTCTCATTTTTAATGTATTCAGACAAAACAAGATTCTATCTGCTTGGACTTGAAAAAAAGGAGGGTTCGTTATATATTGAGAAATGAAAAGGTGGTAGAGCTTGCCCCACTTTTAGATATGTTTATCAAGCTCGAGCCTCAGATTGACTTAATAATTATCTTATTATAAAAGCCATAGTTTATTGAATATTGTGACTTTTTATTTTCTTCATTTGCAAAAAATCGTTTATATCCTACCGCTTGAAAAATAAAATGTGTCCAATTCTAAAAATAATCAAAAATAATCTTTATTTATCAAAATAAGGTAGTTGTCATGCAGCCATTACATTTGCTGAATGATACTCTCAATCAACAGCGTCTTTTTGACGTAATTTGATTTTAAAATAACAGGTTCTCTTATGGAAATGCTCAGTGATATTCTGGTCTTTTTAAAAGATCAGGTGTTAAATAAAGCACCTTTCTTACTTGGTATTGTTGCCTGCTTGGGCTACATTCTGCTAAAAAAAGATTCCACCACCATTATTAAAGGCACCATCAAAACCATTGTAGGTTTTATGCTTGTGCAAGCAGGTTCAGGCTTCTTGGTTACCAACTTCAAACCGGTGATTGAAGGTTTATCCAAATTCCATCACTTAACTGGCGCGGTGATTGACCCATACACCAGTATGCAAGCGACTATTCAAACCATGGCAGATAACTACGCTTGGGTAGGGTATGCAGTAATCGGTGCATTGTTGCTTAATATCTTATTAGTGGTGTTCAGAAAATTCACTGGTATTCGTACCATTATGCTGACAGGACATATTATGTTCCAACAAACAGGTTTGGTGGCAGTGTTCTACATGATCATTGGTGCATCAATGTGGGAAACGGTGATTTATACCTCGGTACTAATGGCTCTCTATTGGGGTATCTCTTCTAACATTATGTATAAAGCTACGCAAGCTGTTACTGGCGGAGCAGGTTTCTCTATCGGTCACCAACAACAAATTGCCTCTTGGATTGCAACTAAACTTGCACCAAAACTCGGCGACAAAAACGACTCTGTGGATCATATGAAATTACCGAAATGGTTACACATTTTCCACGACAGCATCTCTGCAACCGCACTCATCATGACTATCTTCTTCGGTATCATTCTTCTCTCATTCGGTTTAGACAACCTGCAACAAATGGCGGGTAAAACTCACTGGTCTATGTACATTCTTGAAATGGGCTTGAAATTCGCAGTAGCGATTCAAATCATCGTAACGGGTGTGCGTATGTTCGTGGCGGAATTGTCCGAAGCCTTCAAAGGTATCTCTGAACACTTAATACCAAACTCAGTGCTTGCGATTGACTGTGCGGCAATTTATGCCTTCTCACCAAATGCAATGGTATTCGGCTTTATGTGGGGTGCAATCGGTCAATTCGTGGCTGTGGGTATCTTACTCGGCTTTAGCTCACCAATCTTAATTATCCCTGGCTTTATTCCGATGTTCTTCTCAAACGCTACCATCGGCGTGTTCGCAAACCAATTCGGTGGCTGGAAAGCAGTGATGAAAATCTGTTTCGTGATGGGTATGATTGAAGTGTTCGGCTCTGCGTGGGTAATCCAAATGCTTGCCAGCCAAGGTACCACTTTCAACGGCTGGATGGGTATGGCTGACTGGGCGTTATTCTTCCCACCAATCCTACAAGGTATCATCAGCGTACCAGGCTTCTTCTTCGTGATTGTTGCCCTTGCATTAGTTTATATGTTCTTCGCATCTCGCCAATTACGTACTGAAGAAGCAGAAGCGAAAGCCAAAGACTTAACCCTTGAACAATTAGATGGCTACGGCTTAGATCAAGCACAAGCAGGGACAGAACAAGCGGTCGAAAAAGCGGAAACTTCTGCAAATGTTTATGCAAAACCTGTGCACATTCTTGCAGTGTGCGGTTCAGGTCAAGGCTCATCAATGATGATGAAAATGAAAATTAAACAATACCTTGATAAACGAGGCATTCCAAACGTAATGGACTCTTGCGCAGTGACCGACCATAAAGGTAAAGTATCAGGCGTGGACATCATCGTTTGCTCAAAACACTTACAAGATGAAATCGTTCAAGGAGGTAGCGTCTCTGTGCTAGGCGTACAAAATATGCTGAACCCGAATACCTTCGGCGAAGAACTCTTGACGTTGATTAAAAAATATCAATAAATCCTATGGCGTCCTTTAGGGACGCATTTATACGTAACCTAGGGAGGAAGCCCTAGGGATTAAACAAAAAGGACACTCTATGTTAAAAGAATCCCTCATTGAAAATCACTCCATCGCCCTCAACCAAACCGCTACTTCTTGGAAAGAAGCCATCAAAATCGGCACAGACTTACTCGTTAAAGCGGGCACTATCGAACCTAGCTACTACGACCACATCATCAGCAATATCGAAAAAATGGGGCCTTACATCATTCTAGCCCCAGGCTTAGCAATGCCACACGCTCGTCCAGAAGAAGGCGTGATTAAAACCTCTTTTGCATTGGTCACCTTAAAAGACCCTGTGACCTTTGAAGGCGAAGACGAACCCGTGAGCGTCTTCATCACCCTTGCAGGTAGCGATTCTGACCGCCATATGGAAGGCTTAATAGAAATTACCCAAGTGCTTGACGACGAAGAGAGCGAAACAGGCGTGAACCTCGATAAATTCCTCGCCTGCAAAACCGCAGAGGATGTGTATGCGATGATTGATGCGGCATTAAATGCATAACATTGTAGGGTGTGTGGGCAAAGCCTACGCAAGCGGTCGATTTTGCAAAACTTTTTACATATCAGACCGCTTTTTGTTTCAATCCTTTTGAACCTTGCTCTATTTTGGATTATTATTTCGACTATCATATTCAATAAAGAGTATTCACAATGAACAAACTCAACTACCTTATTCCAACCCTTATTGCGGCAACAAGTCTTTCCGCCTATGCCGAACAAAGTAATGTAGAAGAGCCCGAAAACACTTGGGCAGATCAACAACATAAAACAGTTAAACAATCGCTTCACAGTTGGTCAAATAATATTAACGATTGGTTAGGAGAAACTGACCAGAGCAAACCCGCCTCAGCAAGCTTACGCGTAATGATGGATATGGAATGGAACCGCTACAGCCGCTTTACTTACAAACCTCGTGTGCGCGGTAAAATTAAATTACCTGTATTGAAAAAACATTTGAGCGTCGTCTTCGGGGACGAGGATATTGAGAACCAATCCCGCGATAAAAACCGTGTTGGGAAAAACTACGAAAATTTAGAACGGAATCGCAACTATGATGCTCGCCAAACCAGAAATGACAACGCATCAATGGCTTTGCGTTGGTCAAATGCCGCAAAAGAATTTGGTGTGAAAACAGATTTTGATGTGGGTTTACGCTCAATGGGAGATATATTTGGACGTTTGCGAATCAGCAAAAAACAGGAATGGACAGAAAATTTCAGCACGCGTCTCGAACAAATTTACCGTTATGGCTCACGTAGTCGCCACTATTTACGAACTAACTTAGAAAACCGCTATATTGATAGCGACAGCACTTTTATTATGAACCATACTTTCTTGCAATATACACATAATAAGGAAGAAGAAACGGGCTGGGGCAATAGCCTTTACCGTCAACATACTTTTTCTGGTTTTAAAACCCTAAGTTATGGCATATTTACTGGGGGGCGATTCGATAAAGACCGCTCAAAATTTAATACTTGGGGGCCCTTTGTTACCTATCGTCAACCAATTTTAAGAAAATGGCTCTTTATTCAGCCTGAAATTAGTCTTTATAACGATAAAGATAATAATCGAGGGCACTATTTCAACGGGTTTATGCGTTTAGAAGCAGTGTTTTAAAACAGCAAGCGGTGAAATTAGCAAAATAAAATGCAAATTTCACCGCTAATTTTATTATTTCTTCACACCCGTAATGCGGCACCACTCTTCTTTTTCCACCACAGGATCGAGGTTAAAATCATGAGCATACGCTTCGCAGACCGATTCGGCTTGCGTGGCTAAAATACCTGACAAACCTAAATCTCCTTGCAGTTTTACAAGTGTAATGATATTCGGTGCTAACTCCTTCAGCGGCCCCGCTAAAATGTTCGCTACCACCACATCGGCTTGTAAATCTGCTGGCTGATCTTTAGCTAAGAACAACTCTAGGCGATCCGCCACACCATTCGCTTCAGCATTATTGGTCGAAGCCAAAATCGCTTGCGGGTCGATGTCGATACCAATCGCACGTTTCGCCCCCAGTTTCAGTGCAGCAATGGCGAGAATACCCGAACCGCAGCCGAAATCAATCACCGTTTTACCCGTTAAATCTAAGCTATCTAGCCATTGCAAGCAGAGTGCTGTGGTTGGGTGCGTACCTGTGCCGAACGCCAAGCCTGGGTCTAACATCACGTTCACCGCATTCGGATCTGGCACTTCACGCCAGCTTGGGCAGATCCACAGGCGTTTGCCGAACTGCATTGGGTGGAAGTTATCCATCCATTCACGCTCCCAATCTTTATCTTCAATTTGCTCGATTTTATGTGCAAAATCTGGTGCGACCAAACGGCTGATAGTCAACGCCTCGACAATCACGCTCATATCAGTTTCCGCATCGAATAAACCGACTACATCCGTATTCCCCCACAAGCGTGTTTCGCCTGGAAGCGGTTCAAAAATTGGGGTGTCTTGGCTATCCATGAAAGTGACCGACACCGCCCCAATTTCCGTTAAAAAATCGCTGATTTGCTCAGCCTGTTTATCTGTACTATTTAAACGAATTTGTACCCACGCCATTTTGTGTTCCTTTGTTAAGAATTTCGGATAATTTTGCAATATTATAATGGACTTTCTGCCTAAACGATACGAACACATTACCCCCAAAACCATTTTCGTGTATCATATTTCACTTCATTTTCACTCCAAAAAATCTTATGCAATCTACAACTCTTGAACTTTCTCGTGGCGAACGCATCAAAACTGCCGCGAAAGCAGCATTGCCTTATAGTGCACCGATGATCGCAGGTTTTCTCTTTTTAGGTATCGCCTACGGGGTTTATATGAAAGCAATCGGCTTTGGTGTGTTATATCCTATGCTGATGGCACTCCTCATCTACGCAGGCTCGGTCGAATTTATCGCCGCAGGTGCGTTAGTCGCACCCTTTTCACCGTTAAGCGTATTTCTAATTGCTTTGATGGTAAGCGGTCGCCAGATTTTCTACGCCATTTCAATGCTGGAAAAATACGGTGCACACCTTGGCAAAAAACGGTGGTATTTGATTAGCGGGCTGGTCGATGAATCCTTCTCACTCAACTATATGGCACAAATCCCTGCAGGCATCGACAAAGGCTGGTATATGTTCTTCGTGACTTTCTACTTGCATTTATATTGGGTGATTGGTGCAACACTGGGCAACCTCTTCGGAGGTATGTTGCCTGTGAATTTAGCAGGCGTAGAATTTGCGATGACTGCCCTTTTCTTGGTCATTTTTGCGGAAAATTGGCTGAAAGAAAAATCGCACGAAAGCTCGTTACTCGGCTTAGGCATTGCGTTTATATCGCTAATTGTGGTCGGGAGAGAGCATTTCTTAATCCCAACATTGATTGGTATTTGGGTAATTTTAACCCTACGCCGCCCACAGCAGGCAAGAAAACTTGAGACCGTTAAATTGGAGGAAAGCAAATGACCGTTACCGAACACATCATTACCATCGGGCTTTGTGTTTTAGCGGTGCAAATCACCCGCTTGGTGCCGTTTTGGCTCTTCCCCGCCAACCGCCCGATTCCCGAATATATCCGCTACCTTGGCAAAGTGCTACCCGCTGCAATGTTTGGAATGTTGGTGATTTACTGCTACAAAAATATCGATATTTTCGCAGGACACCGTGGCTTGCCCGACTTTATCGCAGGAGCATTAGTGTTGGCATTGCATTTTTGGAAAAAGAATATGTTTATTTCCATTTCAGTCGGCACGCTGTTTTATATGGTGTTAGTGCAGCAGGTGTTTGTTGCATAACCTAGGGCGAAAGCCCTAGGCATACAAACATTCTACCCCCTTCCCCCCACGGTAATTTTATCCAATTTCACCGTTGGTTGTCCGACACCCACTGGCACGCTTTGCCCTTCTTTGCCGCAAGTACCGATGCCTGGGTCGATTTCCATTTTTTTGCCGACCATTGAAACTTGTTGCATTGCATCAATCCCGCTACCGATTAAAGTTGCACCCGTTACAGGTTTAGTGATTTTACCTTTCTCAATTAAGTAGGCTTCTGCGGTGGAGAACACAAATTTGCCCGAGGTAATGTCCACTTGTCCGCCGCTAAAATGCGGGGCGTAGATACCGTATTCGACCGATTCGATCATCTCGTCAAATTCATGGTTACCTTCGGTAAGGTAAGTATTCGTCATTCGTGGCATTGGCAAGTGGGCATAAGATTCACGTCTGCCGTTGCCTGTTGGAGCCACGCCCATTAAGCGGGCGTTGAGCTTATCTTGCAAGTAGCCTTTCAAGATGCCGTTTTCGATCAACACATTACGTTGAGAAGGCACGCCTTCATCATCAACCGTCATTGAACCGCGGGCATTCTGGATTGTACCGTCATCGACAATAGTACAAAGCGGTGAAGTCACTAACTCACCAATTTTGCCTGTAAACAACGAGGATTCTTTACGGTTGAAATCGCCTTCCAGCCCGTGTCCAACCGCTTCGTGGAGTAAAATGCCTGGCCAACCAGCACCTAGTACAATTGGCATTGTTCCCGCAGGAGCAGGCATTGCACCCAAGTTCACCAACGCCATTCGCACCGCTTCTTTCGCCAAGTATTCAGCACGGTTGTAGCCAACCATTTCGCCGTTAATGATGTGGGGTTCTAAGAAGAAATTTAAGCCGTAGCGACCGCCCATTCCTGATGAACCGCGTTCACGCTTGCCATTTTCCTCTACCAATACCGACACCGACAAACGCACCAGCGGGCGAATATCTGCTGCTAACGTGCCATCGGTTGCAGCGACTAACATCTCTTCATAAATCGCCGATACATTCGCATTCACTTGCACCACTCGAGGATCTTCGGCTCGAGCCACTTTATCAACTAAATACAGTAAGTCCACTTTCTGCTCACGGCTTAAAGTTTCAAGCGGATTGATCGCTGCATAACGCTGACAAGCGGTCGTTTCTTTGAAATTTTTTACCAATAATTGACCGCTTTCGTTGCTGATAGAACGTGCCGCTTCAGCACATTGATTGAGCTGACTCAAACCGATTTGGTCAGCATAGGCAAAGCCCGTTTTCTTGCCTGAAACAGCACGCACGCCAAAACCGCGGTCGATATAAAAGCCACCTTCTTTGATGATGGAATCTTCCAACGCCCAACTTTCATCTTGACTGAGTTGGAAATAGAGATCCGCATAGTCAATTTGACGGCTAGAGAAGTGATCTAATACTTGAGAAAGGTGTGAAAGCTCCACGCCAGTTGGGGCAAGTAGGCTTTCTGAGACTTGTTTTAACATAGGGGTTCCTGATTATTTTTCCTCACCCCTTGTGGGAGAGAGTAAATCTTAGTAAATAAAATTTTGCGAATTTTAGCATAAATTCGACCGCTTAATGGGGTAATTTCCGCTGGTCATATCCAAAAACAAAGCGGTCGAAATCTGCAAAACTTTTGCAAATCTCGACCGCTGGTGAAAGGTTTACACACCTATCTATTTAACAATCTCACCTTTCGCTTGCAGATCGGCGTGGTAAGATGAACGCACGAATGGTCCGCAGGCTGCGTGTTCGAAGCCCATTTTTTCGGCTTCAGCACGGAACATATCAAACTCTTCAGGCGGCACGTAGCGTTCAACTTTTAAATGGTGGCGGCTTGGTTGGAGATACTGGCCAACGGTGAGCATCGTTACGCCTTGAGCACGTAAGTCACGCATCACTTCCAAAATCTCTTCGTTAGTTTCGCCTAAACCGACCATTAAGCCCGATTTAGTTGGAATATCTGGGAACTCTTCTTTAAAGATTTTAAGCAATTCGAGCGACCAATGATAATCCGCTCCAGGGCGAACCTCACGGTATAAGCGTGGCACATTTTCCAAATTGTGGTTGAACACATCAGGTGGATTTTGTTTTAAAATTGCGACCGCTTGTTCGACACGTCCACGGAAGTCTGGCACGAGAATTTCCACTTTACACTCTGGATTTAACGCCTTGATTTCTCGCACGGTTGCCGCAAAGTGGGCTGCACCGCGGTCTGGCAAGTCGTCTCGGTCTACCGAAGTAATTACCACATATTTAAGCCTCATATCTTGCACAGTTTCTGCCACTTTACGCGGTTCATCTGGGTCAAGCGGAAGCGGTTTGCCGTGTGCTACATCACAGAACGGGCAGCGGCGGGTACAAATTGCCCCCATAATCATAAAGGTTGCCGTGCCGTGGTTGAAGCATTCGTGCAAGTTAGGGCAAGAAGCTTCTTCACACACTGAGTGTAAGCCGTGGCGACGCATCCCGTTTTTAATACTGTCGATTTTTGCCGAACTTGCTGGTAGTTTAATTTTCATCCAGCTCGGTTTTTTGAGTAACTCTTGATCTGGGTCGATATTGCGAACTTGGATAACAGAGGTTTTCGCTGCATCACGATATTTCACGCCTCGTTCCATTTTGAACGGTGCGAGTTTCGCTGGCGTATTCGTTGCCGTTGTCATTAGAATTCGTTTTCCTCGTTGTTAATAAATTGTTGCACATTATAGCCTAAAATCGCGGCAAAGTGGGCGACCAATTTTGGGGAGACATCCTCACAGGTTAAATTACTCTGATTATTCAATTCGCTTAATTGGCACATTTCAAGCCCTGCATAACCGCACGGGTTAATGTTGTGAAACGGTGATAAATCCATATTGATATTAAGTGCTAGCCCATGGAACGAACAACCTTTACGAATACGAAGTCCTAATGAGCAAATTTTTCGCCCCTCCACATAAACCCCTGGTGCATCTGGTTTTGGGTAGCTTTCCACACCATAATCCGCCAAGGTTTTCACCACACATTGTTCAAGTGCGGTAACTAAATCACGTACAGAAACGTCGTGCCCCTGGGCTTTTAAGCGCTTGATGTCGATCAGCACATACATCACCTGCTGACCAATTCCGTGATAGGTAATCTGCCCGCCTCGATCCGATTGCACGACTGGAATATTAGTTTGATGAATGAGGTGTTCTGGCTTGCCTGCTGAACCTTGTGTAAAAACGCTGGGGTGTTGCACTAGCCAGATTTCATCTTGAGTTTCTTCGGTGCGGTTGTCGGTGAAATCCTGCATTTTATGCCAGATTTTTTCATAAGGTTGCACGCCCAATTGGCGAATAATCAGTTTTGTGTTCATAGTGGGGATTTTGAGATGAAAATATTAATTCCCCTTATGGAAGAGGGAAATCTCACGAGATTTATTCTCCGCAATAAAAGAAATTTATTAAAGCACCATTCTTACGCCTTCAATTTTCGCAAGTTCTTCATAAAGGGTTTCCACTTGACCGATGTGTTCAGCCACAATATCAATCGAAACCGAATTATAAGTGCCTTTGCTACTACGTTGTTCGCGAGGAGTATAATCGCCTTTTACGTGAATTTGAGTCACAGCGACTACATCATCCACTAAACCATCGCGATGTGTGCCTACCACTTTGAAGGTAAAATCACATGGGAATTCGAGTAAATCTTTTAATTTTGCTTGGGGTAAATCTTGTAAGTTTACAGTTTTATTTGTCATATTCTTTCCTCTCTTTAATATATGAAGCGGTAAGATTTTAGCAAACTTTTGCAAAAATCCTACCGCTTGTTGCGTGCCTATATAAGGTCTAAATTTTCTGTTGCAAGAGCTGATTAGTTAAACAAGCTTTTCACAGTGAGTACGACCCAGTCCCACGCACGACCAAAAATACCCGCTTCGCCTACGGCTTGTAAGGTTTGAAGTGGTGTTGAAGCAATATCTTTGCCATCTAATTGGTAAATCACTTTGCCAACGACTTGACCTTGCGTAAGTGGGGCTTCTAAGCCTTTATTGTCTAATTCATAACGTGCTTTAAGCTCGCCCGCTTTGCCTTTTGGAATCGTGATAAAACTATCTTGCACAGAACCTAATTGTACCTTGTTTACGTCACCGTAGTACACGCTCTCTTCTTTTACCGCCTTACCTGCTGGTAGAGATTTCACCGTTTCAAAGTTCGCAAAACCCCATTGAAGTAATTTTTTGCTTTCCACTTCACGACCTTTATAAGTCGGCACGCCCATTACCACAGAAATCAAACGCATATTTGAATTGGTCGCTGACGCCACCAAGTTATAGCCAGCTTTATCGGTATGCCCTGTTTTCATTCCATCCACGTTCATGGTTTTATCCCACAATAAACCGTTACGGTTTGGCTGTGGTTTTTTCACGTTATATTGGAACTCTTTTTCTGAATAAATTTTGTACTCCTCTGGCTGATCGCGGATCACATGAGTGCCGATAATCGCCATATCTCGTGCTGAAGAGTATTGGTTTGGGTCATCCAAACCGTGCACGGTGGTAAAGTGCGTGTTTTGTAAGCCGAAACGTTGAGCATGCTTATTCATTTCATCAATGAAAGAAGCTTGCGATCCTGAAGTATGCTCTGCTAAAGCCACTGCCGCATCGTTACCTGAAACGATGATTAAGCCTCTCATTAACTCGCCCACAGTCACCTGTTTATTCAAGTCTAAGAACATCAGTGATGAACCTGGGAATTTTTGTGCCCATGAATTTTCATTCACGGTGTAAACATCACTATTGTGTACTTTTCCTTGTTTTATTGCTTCACCCACAACATAAGCGGTCATCATTTTCGTTAATGAGGCAGGATATTGACGTTGATCGGGATTAAGACTCGCTAATACCGCACCAGAGTTGTAATCCATTAAAATATAAGTTTGCGCATTCAATTGCGGTGCGGCAATGCCAAAATCCGTAGTGGCATCTGCCAAAGCGGTTGAAGAAAGGATTAAGGCAGAAAGGCCGGCAAGTTTTAATAATCTTTTTTTCATATAAAGTGTCCGATAACGTTGGGTTGAAAATCTCTATAAACTAATCAAGGGCTTGTTGAATGCTCAACAACCCCTTTTATGATGAATTAAAACAAATTACGTAAAATTAACTCTTTTCTGCTAATTCTAGGCGTTTGTTTTTGTCTAACACAGCCACTTTCACTTTGGCTGTGCCGGTGTTATGCATACCTAATTGGCGTGCTGCATTTCTCGATAAATCTAACACTCGAGCGTGAGTATAAGGACCACGATCATTCACACGAACAACAACTTTCTTACCGTTACGCATATTGGTCACTTCAATCAATGTGCCAAAAGGTAAAGACGGATGAGCAGCTGTCATCGCTGTATTATCAAAACGCTCACCATTTGCTGTGCGACGACCGTTAAATTCATCCGCATAATAACTTGCCATACCAGATTGATAATGAGAACGTGGCGTATCTTTATGCTTGTCTGCTAAAGAAAGGGTTTTCTTTACATTTTTCTTTGCGGATTTCACCGCTTGTTTTGTCGCTTTCGAAGCGTCTTTTAGCGTCTTCTTTGGAGTTTGTGCCTTTGTCTGTTTTGACACAATCGCCGTTTTTGCGTGTTTAGTTGCTGCAACAGAATTCAATGTTCCGAATGTGAAGAATCCAGCTAACAACAGGGTTACAATTTTACTTAATCGCATAAGTATGTATTCCTCATTTTGATATCGTTTCGCTTGTAACGATGTTTGTATTGCCCATTTTCTCAACAAGTTATCACTGATAGAGAAAATAGTGACTGTTAATCTAATCGATAACTGACCTTGTCTATGCTTTTTGATACCGCAAAAAAGCAAAAGTTTAATGTTTGATTAAATTTATTCAAAAAACAAAAGCCGAGCTTCAAGGCAACGTAAGCCAAGCCTTTGTTTTTCTTACTATTTTAGCTTATTATAGGGGTTGTCGCTGTGTGTTTTTTTACGATGTACATAGCTTGACATCATCAATCCAAACGCCGCCATCAACGTCACATAAGACGTTCCACCATAGCTAAACAGCGGTAAGGGTACACCAACTACGGGCAAAATGCCACTCACCATCCCAATATTTACAAAAACATACACAAAAAAGAGTAATGCCGTGCCGCCCGAAAGAATGCGCCCAAACGCATTATCTGACTTCGCCCCTAGCATTAAACCACGTGCAATGATAAAGAGATAAATGCCGAGCAGAATCAGCACCCCTATCATTCCAAGCTCTTCGCTTAACACCGCAAAAATAAAGTCGGTATGCGGTTCTGGCAGAAATTCCAGCTGTGATTGAGTGCCTTCCATCCAGCCCTTGCCGTGCAAGCCTCCCGAACCAATCGCAATTTTCGATTGAATAATATGGTAGCCCGCACCAAGTGGATCTTTCTCAGGGTCAATCAAGGTCATTACCCGCGTTTTTTGATAATCGTGCATCAAAAAAAACCACATTATCGGAATAAATCCCGCCAAAAAGACCACACCTGCAGAAATCAATTTCCAGCTTAATCCTGCCAAGAAAAGCACAAAAATTCCTGCGGCACAAACCAAAATTGAGGTTCCCAAATCAGGTTGTGCTGCCACAAGTAAGGTTGGAAAAACAATAATCGCCAACGCAATAGCTGTGTCGCGGAAATTCGGTGGAAGCGGTCGATTACTCAAGAAAGTCGCCACCATCAGCGGCACAGCCAATTTTGCAATCTCCGACGGCTGAAAGCGGACAAAGCCCAAATTCAGCCAACGCTGAGCCCCTTTACTGGTTTCCCCGAACACATCCACCATTACCAACATAACGATAGTGACCGCATACAAATAGGGCGAAATTTGCTTATAGGTGCGAGGCGGGATCATCGCCATCACAAACATCACTCCCAAGCCTAAAGACACCTGCATTACACGGTTAGTGAACATTTTTTCGCTACCACCACTGGCACTATACAACACCAACAAGCCATAGCCCGTAATCGCAAACAACCCCAACAAGAGCCATAAATCGAGCGAAAAAACTTTCCAAAAGACCTTTCTAAATCGGTTACTCATTCACATTTTCCTTAGTCGTTTCTGGCACAGAGGACGCAGGTACAGGAGACACAATCGGTGAATTTTGTGGTGAAGATTGCAAATTACCCTCATTTTTCAGTGTATGCGTTAAAGCAAAATCCATCACTTGGCGCACCACAGGTGCTGCATTCGCTCCGCCACCGCCTGCGTTTTCTAAAATGGTCGCAACCACAACTTTCGGATTATCATAAGGTGCGTAAGCAATAAACCACGCGTGATCGTGCAACTCTTTCTTCAAGGCGTTTTTATCATATTTTCCACCTTTCAAGTTGAACACTTGTGCTGTCCCCGATTTCCCTGCCGCACGGTAGAACGAGCCTCCCGCCTTTTTACCCGTACCATTACCTGCATTAATGACGTTATACATGCCCAGTTTCGCCACGTTCCAAAAACGCTCTGGCACGCTCGTAATATCTTCGTAAAGCAGCGGATCTTTATACAGCTCAACCGAGTTCGCATGAATAATCTCTTTCATTAAATGCGGTGTATTCACTCGCCCATTATTGACCAATACAGCCAAAGCTTTCGCCACTTGTAATGGCGTAGCAATCCAGTAACCTTGCCCAATCCCAACAGGGATAGTATCGCCTTGTACCCATAGTTTTTTGTAGCGAGCTCGCTTCCAGTCGCGGGTTGGATAAACGCCTGCTGACTCCTCAAACAAATCAATGCCCGTTTTCTGCCCAAAGCCGAATTTGGTCATCCACTCCGCCATTTTGTCGATTCCTGTATCGTAAGCAAGCTGGTAGAAGAACGTATCAGAAGACTCAGTAATCGCCTTATTCACATTGGTTGAACCGTGCCCTGATTTCTTCCAGTCACGATAACGCTGAGTTGTGCCCGGTAAAATCCAGAAACCAGGGTCAAACACTGTCGTATTTGGCGTAATTTTGCCCTCTGCCAAGCCCATTACCGCATAGAACGGCTTAACGGTAGAAGCAGGTGGGTAAGTTCCTTGTGTCGCACGGCTATAAAGCGGGCGAGCAGGATCTTCTAACAAAGCTTTGTAATCTTTGCCCGAAATACCGCCCACGAATAAATTGTTGTCGTAGCTTGGGCTGGTCACCATCGCTAATACGCTGCTGTCACGAGCATCCAACACCACCACCGAGCCTTTCTGCCCTTTCAATAAATCTTGAACGTATTGTTGTAACTCAATATCAATGGTTAAACGTAAGGAACTGCCCGCTACGCCCTCTTGGTCTCGCAGCTTGCGGATCACCTTACCGCGATTGTTAATCTCTACCTCTTCAAAACCGGTTTGCCCGTGCAATTGGTCTTCGTAATATTTCTCAATGCCGAGTTTCCCCATATCGTGCGAACCCGCATAATTACCGAATTTTCCGTCTTCTTGTAGCTTTTTCTTATCTTTTTCGTTAATTTTCGCGACATATCCCAAAATATGGGTCAGCGTTTCACCATAGGGATAATTCCGTTTGTAATACGCCTGCACATCTAAACTTGGGAAGCGATATTGGTTCACCGCAAAACGTGCTATCTGCTCTTCATTCATATCCGCTTTAAGCAAAATCGGGGTATAGCGCGAAGCAAGTTTTTTCTCTTTATGGAAGTTTTCAATATCATCATCCGTTAATCCCACTATACTTTTGAGCTCAACTAACGTCTGTTCTAAATCCTGCGTTTTTTCAGGTACAATAAACAGCCCAAAATAGGTAATATTTTCGGCAAGCACCTTCCCATTTCGGTCATAAATAAGCCCCCTCGTCGGTGGCACAGGCAACAACTTAATACGATTACCGTTCGAGCGTGTTTGGTAGTCCTCATAACTGCTGATTTGCAGGTGATAGAGGTTCGCAAGCAACACGCCCGTTAATGCCAACACACCAATGAACGCAATCACCGCACGGCGGATAAACAAATTGCTCTCCGCTTGCCCATTTCGCACCTTTTCATTCGGTTTTGGCGACATTAATTTTACTAGTTTTCCAAACATATTTTGCTCAGGTTGCAGAATTTCCTAAGATTTTAACCGCTTGTTATATTCCCTCCCTCCATTTACGGAGGGAGCAAGATTTACTCTCGATGATACGGATGATTCGTCGTCAGAGACCACGCACGATACAGACTTTCCGCCACAATCACACGCACCATAGGGTGAGGTAAGGTCAGCGGTGAAAGCGACCAGCTCTGTTCTGCGACTTGTTTACACTCTAGCGACAAACCTTCAGGCCCACCAATCAACAAGCACACATCACGCCCATCGTTTTTCCAGCTTTCTAATTGGCTGGCTAATTGCTCGGTTGTCCACGGTTTTCCAGGAATATCTAGCGTAATCACTTTCCCTTTGCCTGCGGCTGCCAACATCGCCTTGCCTTCTTGTTCTAAAATACGTTTAATGTCGGCATTTTTGCCCCGCTTGCCCGCAGGAATTTCAATCAGCTCAAACGGCATATCTTTCGGAAAACGACGCTGATATTCCTCAAAGCCCGTTTTCACCCAATCGGGCATTTTTGTGCCCACAGCAATTAGCTGAATTTTCATCGCTTACGCCCAGAGTTTCTCAAGTTGATACATTTCACGCGCATCTGCTTGCAATAAATGTACAATTGCCTGACCGAAATCCACTACAATCCAATCGGCAACCGCTTTACCTTCATCACCAAACACTTCAAAGCCCGCTTGTTTTGCCTCTTGAGCTAAACGATCTGCAGTTGAAGCCACGTGACGCACCGAGGTTCCTGTAGCAATAATCATCGCATCGGTAATGCTTGATTTACCCTTCACATCAATTGCCAAAATATCTTGCGCTTTTAAATCATCTAAAGTTTTAGTTAAAAATTCGACTAAGTTTCGTTCCATTGTTTTTCCATTATTATTCTGTAAAAGTTTGGAATTCTACCATAGATTAAAAAGGGATAAAAAAATCAGCGGTCGAATTTTGCAAAACTTTTACATAATTCGACCGCTTACGAGTAAAATGATGGGTAGTGTTAAGTGATTAACGAAGAAACTCTCCTTTTAACAACCTCTTCAATTTATACAATTCGTCTAATGCTCGACGGGGCGTAAGCTCATCTGGGTCAATCTCACTCAATGCCAATTCTACGGCACTTTCTCGTGCGACAAACGGTGGATTTTCAACAACATCTTGCGAAAAGAGTAAATCCGCCTGCGGGTTTTCTTCGCCTACTTTTTGTTGTTCGGAAAGAATTTCCAAATGTGCCAAACGCTGTTTTGCCAAGGCAATAACAGGCTTAGGCACACCTGCCAATGCCGCGACTGCCAAGCCGTAACTTTTGCTTGCTGCCCCCTCTTGCACGCAGTGCATAAAGGCAATGGTGTCATTATGTTCACGGGCATCTAAATGCACGTTCGCGACACCTTTAAGCTGATTCGGCAAGCTGGTTAGCTCAAAATAATGGGTCGCAAACAGGGTCAATGATTGGGTTTTCTTCGCCAACCATTCTGCACACGCCCACGCTAGCGAAAGCCCGTCGTAGGTGGACGTGCCACGCCCAATTTCATCAATCAGTACCAGGCTGTTTTCTGTGGCTTGATGGAGAATGTTCGCCATTTCGGTCATCTCCACCATAAAGGTCGAACGTCCCGAAGCCAAATCATCACTTGCCCCAATGCGGGTGAAAATACGGTCAATCACCCCAATTTCCGCACTCTCTGCTGGTACAAAACTGCCAATATATGCCATCAACGAGATTAACGCAATTTGACGCATATAGGTACTTTTTCCCCCCATATTCGGACCAGTTACCACCAACAAATGACGTTGAGCGTTCAGATAAACAGGATTAGCAATAAACGGATCTTTAATCACCCGTTCCACTACAGGATGGCGACCCTCTTTGATATTGATAATGCGTTGCGGTCTAAAGGTTGGACGGACATACCCAAGATTCTCCGCACGTTCGGCAAGGTTTACCAACACATCCAATTCAGCAAGCACCATCGCGGCTAATTGCAATTCGCCCAAGCGAGGCATTAACAAGTCAAACAACTCATCATAAAGTTGCTTCTCCAACGCCAATGATGCTCCTTTCGCTTTCAACACTTTGTCTTCGTAGGTCTTCAACTCAGGGATAATATAACGCTCGGCATTTTTAAGCGTTTGGCGACGCACATAGTGAATCGGCGCTTTATGTGCTTGCCCTTGGCTGATTTGAATGTAATAGCCGTGTACCGCATTAAAGCCGATTTTCAGCGTATCAATGCCCGTTGCTTCCCGCTCGCGGATTTCCAAATCTTCCAAATATTGTGTTGCCCCAGCGGAAAGCGAACGCCATTCGTCTAACTCTGCACTATAGCCTTCAGCAATTACGCCACCGTCACGGATCAGTTGCGGAGGATTATCAATAATCGACCGCTTGAGTAAGTCAGCTAGTTCATCAAAATCGGCTAATTGTGCTAATAAATGATCTAAATTTGGAGCTAATTGTTGCGAAAGTTGTTTAATTTCAGGGATTTGTTGCAAGGCTGAACGCAAGCGTGTGAAATCACGTGGACGTGCCGAACGCAACGCCACACGTGCCAAAATTCGCTCCATATCGCCTACGTTTTGTAACGCCTGTTGAAGCGGTGCAATTTGCTCGCTTTTTTGCAAACTTTCAATAATATCCTGCCGCTCTTTGAGCTTTTTTACATCACGAATTGGTTGATGAATCCAGCGTTTTAACAAACGGCTGCCCATTGGGGTCACGCATTTATCTAAGACAGAAGCAAGGGTATTTTCCGTACCGCCTGCAAGGTTTTGAGTGAGTTCTAAGTTGCGACGGGTTGCGGCATCAAGCAAGACTGTTTCGCTATTTTGCGAAAGATGAATACTGTTGATATGCGGCAAGGCGGTGCGTTGCGTTTCTTGGGCGTAATGCAATAAACAACCTGCGGCACACAGCGCTGTGGTGGCTTTTTCCACACCAAAACCTGCTAAACTTTGCGTCCCAAATTGACGATTGAGCAACTGAATTGCCGTAGTCAGTTCAAACTCCCACACTGGACGACGGCGTAAGCCTTTGTAATTATTGAGAATACCTGCGTAGGCAAAATCTTCCGCATACAAAATTTCTGCAGGCTGCAAGCGTTGCAATTCCGCACTTAACGCCTCTTGGCTTGGCAATTCACTAATCAAAAAACGCCCCGATGCCATATCGAGCGTGGCAATCGCAAAAGTGCCTTTGTGCTCATAAATTGCCGCAACGAGGTTGTCTTGTCGCTCAGGCAGTAACGCCTCATCGCTCACCGTACCTGGTGTGACGATACGAACTACTTTACGTTCCACAGGACCTTTCGATGCTGCGGGATCGCCAATCTGTTCGCAAATTGCCACGCTCTCCCCCAATGCGACCAATTTTGCCAAATAACCTTCTACCGCATTATACGGCACACCAGCCATAGGGATCGGTTCGCCCGCTGATTGCCCACGCTTGGTCAGTGAAATATCCAATAATGCTGCAGCTTTCTTCGCATCATCATAAAAAAGCTCATAAAAGTCGCCCATTCGATAGAAGAGTAAAATATCAGGATTTTGGGCTTTAAGCTGCAGATATTGCACCATCATCGGCGTGTGGTTAGAGAGGTCTTGAGTTACGGTCATAGTTTGCGTAATTGAAATGATAGAATAGAGCTATTTTATCAGATTAGCCATTCTCTGTACAAAGCAGTATAATTTGGACAATTTATTAGAGTAAACAGAAGGAGTGTTTATGAAATTATATGGTTTACCAGGTGCATGCTCGTTTGTACCGCACGTAGCATTAGAATGGTTAAAAGCACGTGAAAATGCAGATTATGAATTTGAAGCGGTAACACGTGAATTAATTAAATCGCCTGAATTTTTAGCATTAAATCCGAGGGGGGCTGTGCCAGTATTGGTCGATGGCGATTTAGTGCTTTCACAAAATCAGGCAATTTTGCACTATTTGGATGAGCTTTATCCAAATGCAAAACTGTTTGGTAGTAAAACCGTCCGCGATAAAGCCAAAGCCGCTCGCTGGTTAGCGTTTTTCAATTCAGATATTCATAAATCATTCGTACCATTATTTCGTTTACCAAGTTATGCAAAAGATAATGAGGAATTAACCAAAACCATTCGCCAACAAGCAGTAGAGCAGATTTTAGATCAACTTGCGGTTGCTAATGAGCATTTAGAAAGCCATATCTATTTTGGCGAAGCAATTTCGGTTGCGGATGCGTATCTTTACATTATGCTGAATTGGTGTCGTGTAGTAGGGATTGATTTCAACCATTTAACGCAACTTTCACCTTTTATGCAACGCATTGAAGCTGATCAAGCGGTAGAAAATGTAAGAGAGATTGAAGGATTGAAGGGGTAAAACTACTTTAAAACATAAATTTTTTCACTCGTTTCTCATTTGAAGTATATAAAATAATGGGCGTTAATTATAAATAATGCTCGATAATAAGAAAATATCGAGCATTGGAGTAAGGTTTATTATTGTCTGTAATAGGATTGATTTGCTTTCCACTCAGCATCACTTGCTCTTCTATTAGCAGCATCCGCCGCATTTTGAGCATTACGGGCCTCATTTCTTGCACGAGCAGCATCTAATTCAGCTTGAATAGCTCGACGTTGAGCACTACTAGCAGCACTTTCAGCCGCTTTAATCTTACCTAGCATTTCATCTCTATTATCATCACTTATTTTTACATTGATCGCCTCTTTTAATGTATCTGCTCTTCCAGTCTGTAATATAAAAAGGATCTCAGATAACCACGATGATGAAACTTTAATAGTATCTCCATAAGCACTATGATGTAAATAATACTCAGGAATTGAATCCTTTATTTCTTTATACATAGGATGGTTCAATATGTTTTCATAAATTGAAGTTCCATTTCTCTCTTCATATTTTTTACAATAATCATCGTAGATATTAAACCATTTTTTTGCTTCTTGAAGTCTGTTAATTGAAGAATGATAGTCTTGTTCTATAGAACTACCTAAAGAACCATCATACGGTTTATTTGAATAATAAGAATTTGACTCTACTTTTTTAGCTAAATAACTTAGATAAATAACCTGCACTACAACTGCAGCGATTAAATATGGATTCAATATCATCCACTGTAGATAAGCCAGCGGATAATACAGCAGCGTATCTAATGAGAAATTGTACTTGTAAATATAGGCTAATGATATAACTACACTTAACAATATAAACAATATAATAAAACCTTTTATATTTTTATTCGAATATGTACCTTTGCCAAGGTTATGTCTATTATAATAAGAGATAGGTAGATATATAGACAATAACATAGATAAAAATACCCAAATAATAAAGCCATAAAAAGATACAGATTCTTTCAGATATAAAGTACTCGAAGTATAATTTTCATTTCTATAGTTTATTGTTTCGGTATAAACAAAATCCTGTGGTAAAAAACTCAACAGTTCATACCCCAAAAATCCCCAAAAACTATAAAATATAAAAAACAATACAATAGATCTAAATAATACATATTTAGAGCGTTTCCAGCCATTTCCACGAATACTTTTAACTAATTTGGCTTTTTGTTCTAAATTTTCATTCTCAATATATTGCTGTAAATTATTAATAATTTGGCGATTATGTTCTCTGTTTGCGAGATTATTTTGATAATTTCTAAATGCACTATCCTCTTTCATATATTGCTGATAAAAAGGTTCAAGTCTCTTAAATTTATCAATTAGATCTAGTCTTTCTTGTTTTTGATGGCTCATGGTGAACGTCCTTGAAGCGGATAAATGTTACTTTTTATGAGAGAATTACCTAGCTCGCCATTATTCCAAATTCTAAAAGCAGTAGAATTCTATTCCATTTCATTTTTACAAGCAAAATTTATACTATTTCCATTTAAAATGCAATTAACAAAGGTCGTTGTTTTCCAACTTGAGAAACAAACATAAAAATCCACAAAAGCAAAAACCCCGCACCTTACGATACGGGGTTA
>NZ_MUXX01000003.1:181709-225569 GCF_002015045.1 Haemophilus paraphrohaemolyticus | reverse complement strand
AGTAGGGCATCGCCAGATTTTATTTCCTTAGTTTTCTTAAAGAAAGAGCATTAAGGAAATAAAGAATTTGATTGATAACCAGAGTGCAGTGGCTCTACCTGATCCCATTCCGAACTCAGAAGTAAAAAGCTGTAACGCCGATGGTAGTGTGGGGTTTCCCCATGTGAGAGTAGGGCATTATCAATCTTCAAAATTTGCGGAGCGGTAGTTCAGCTGGTTAGAATACCTGCCTGTCACGCAGGGGGTCGCGGGTTCGAGTCCCGTCCGTTCCGCCACTTATATTAAAAGCGAGTAAGATGCTCGCTTTAACTTTAGGGGCGTAGTTCAATTGGTAGAGCACCGGTCTCCAAAACCGGGTGTTGGGAGTTCGAGCCTCTCCGCCCCTGCCATTAATTTATAATAAAAAAACCTACTAAAAGAATTTAGTAGGTTTTTTTATTTTATACACTCTTATCATTTTACTATCTTTAGAAGATTGTTTCTAAAAATCAGTGAAACCTGTCTAGAAATAAATATGGCATATAGGACAAAATAGTTGGTAAGTATTAAATTTGATAATCTTTACCAGCCTTTTTATTTAAAAAATCCTGTATAAACAATATCTTATGCTTCTCGTTAAACCACTTTGAGGGTGTAGTGGTCAACTAAAACCACAGTCTCCGATAAGTTGTTTTATTGAAAATCGATGGTAATACTTGATTATAGCGATGTGGTCGAACAAAATTGTAGTACATTACATAAATAAAAGGATAATATTACCTATAAATAAATAGAAAACTCCACTTCCACTTTTAACGCCTCTAATACCTTGGCCGAATGCTGTTCGGCTTCTGCTAGTAGGCTAACCCCATCACTTAACGTCCAAGCGGTTGGATTTTGAAAATATTTTGCAAAAAACTCGGCTAAATCGACCGCTTTTTCATTGAGTAGTTGAAAAATCAGCTGTTGGAAATTTTGCTCTCGCAAGCATTTTGGCACGGCTGAAATCATCAAGCGAGTTTGTGACTGCCAATGTTTTTCGCTGATTTGAAAACCAAGATTTTCCAGTCCATTTCTCACTTTTTCCCAATGCTGTTGTTGTGTTTCGTCTAGCGTTAAGCTAAGTGGAATCAGCAAAGTTTGTGGTTCGGCTTTTTTGAGCTGCTCAATAAATTTCAAACGTTGCAATTGATTGAGCGAAACTAAATAGAAATCGTCATTTTCTTTGAGCAATAATGCTTTATTTTTCACTACTGCAAGCACGCTGGAACGTGTTGAAATTGCTGTTTTTGCAACATATTCGGTCTTTTCGACCGCTTGTGTTTGAATCACTTCTGGCTTTGCAAAAATCGGGCTTGCTTGATGTGGTTTTAATCCTGCAAGCGGTGCAAAATCCGATTCTGTTTGCAAATCCGTATTGCTTTCGGTTTTGACGAGTTCGTTATACCAACGCTGAGCCGATTTGCTTGAAATGTTCAAACGTGGCGTATATTGAGGTGAATGTGCTCGATGTTGCATAGAATGATCTGAAAATTGTACCACTTGTGGGCGAGATTCACTCTCTGTAAACGAAGGTACAAATATATTCGAACCTGCGGCTTGACGGTTGCTATCTTGCACATAAGTAGGGAAACTCTCGTGAACTTTATCTACAGGTGTTGGATTTGCTGTGATTAAATTTGCTTGCGGTTGCAACGCTTGCAACACACCTTGTAAGATAAAATCGTGCACCAAGCGTCCTTGATGGAAACGCACCTCGTGTTTGGCTGGGTGTACATTGACATCTACGTGAGTTGGGTCTAAATCTAAAAACAGCACAAATGCTGGATAGTCGCCCTGTGCAATATGCTCTCCGTAGGCTTGGCGAATGGCGTGGTTAATGGTTTTATCCCGCATCATACGCCCGTTTACGTAGCTATAACAGAGATCGTTTTGCGGTCGATCCAGTTCAGGTGAGCCAATCCAACCGTGTAGATGTAAATCCCCGTGCTGCCAGTCCAAATAATTTGCGTGCTGAATAAACTGTTCGCCACAGATTGCTGCTACACGTTTCTGTTTTTGTTCAATCGAATTGTCTACAGTTTTGCGGTATTGGCGAACAATTTTGTCATTGTGCGAAAGGGTAAAACTCACGTGTGGTTTGGCAAGTGCAATGCGGCGAACCACTTCATCTATATGCTGAAATTCGGTTTTGTCGGTGCGTAAAAATTTACGACGTGCAGGAGTATTAAAAAAGAGATTATTCACCTCAATGGTTGTGCCGACAGGATGCGAAGCGGGTTGAATGTCAACTACCATTTCTCGCCCTTGAGCATAAGCCTGCCACGCTTCCGCTTGCCCTTCAGGGCGAGAGGTTAAAAGTAGACGCGAGACCGAGCTGATACTTGCCAATGCCTCCCCACGAAAGCCAAGGCTTAAAATTGCCTCTAAATCTTCCAACGAGCTGATTTTACTGGTGGCGTGGCGTGCTAAGGCGAGTACTAAATCTTGTTTGGCAATGCCACAGCCGTTGTCGCGGATTTTAATCAGTTGCGAACCACCCTTTTCAATCTCAATTTCAATCTGCGTTGCTCCTGCATCAAGGCTGTTTTCAACCAATTCTTTGACGACAGAGGCAGGGCGTTCTACCACCTCGCCCGCCGCGATTTGGTTAGCAAGTTGAGGCGGAAGAATATTGATGAGGTGTTTTGTAGTATGTTGTTCTGTCATTTTCAGTTGTCGAGTAATAAATGTTCAACTCATTCTGTGCGACGGTTCCTGAACTTGTTGAAGGATTAGTCGCAGCAAGTGTTTTAAGCATAATTAAAAATGAAATCACGCATATTTAGCCTAATCCTTCGACAAGCTCAGGAATCGTCTCAATATGCATCTTTTCAATTTTATTATTTGTTGCATTTTGCCAGATTTTAGCATAATTTGACCGCTAACGACGTTTTCAAAAAAGGATAAATGATGACCAACATTTTACAAATTGCTCAACAAGCAAAACAGGCGAGTGTAGAACTTTCCCCATTCGGTCAAACCGCCAAAAATCAGGCACTACTTACCATTGCCGACAGCCTTGAAAGCCGTTCGGCAGACATCTTACAAGCGAACGAAAAAGACATTGAATTTGCAAAAACACAAGGAATTTCAGCTGCCATTATCGACCGCTTGTTGCTTACCGAAAGCCGCTTAAAAGCGATTGCCGATGATGTCCGCAATGTGGCAAGCCTCGCTGATCCAGTTGGGCAAGTGATTGACGGTGGCGTGCTTACAAGCGGTTTGAAAATCGAACGCCAACGTGTGCCTTTGGGCGTGATTTTAACCATCTACGAAGCTCGCCCGAATGTCACCATTGATGTGGCTTCACTTTGCTTAAAAACAGGCAATGCGGTGATTTTACGTGGTGGTAAAGAGACCAAATTTACCAACTCGGTATTGGTTGAAGTGGTGCAAAATGCGTTGGAAAAAGCAGGCTTGCCTAAATTAGCTGTGCAAGCGATTAGCAATCCCGACCGAGCCTTGTTGCTTGAGTTGCTCAAACTCGATCGCTACATCGATATGGTTATCCCACGTGGTGGAGCGGGTTTGCATCAGTTTTGCAAAGAGAATTCGACCATTCCAGTAATTGTAGGCGGGATTGGTGTTTGCCATTTATTTGTGGAAAAAACAGCCGACCAAGAGAAGGCGTTGGACGTTATCGTGAATGCGAAAACGCAACGCCCAAGCACTTGTAACACCTTGGAAACCTTGCTTGTTGATCGTGCGGTTGCAGAGGAATTTTTACCGAAATTAGTTGCTAAAATGAAAGCAGTAGGCGTAACACTTCACAGCGACGATTTACAAAACTCAGACGGAATTGAACCGCTTGATCAAGAAAAATTACGCCAAGAGTGGCTTTCGCTTGATTTAAGCGTGGTTGTAGTTGATGGCTTGGATGCGGCTGTTGCCCACATTCGTGAATATGGCTCGCAACACTCGGAAAGCATTTTAACCAGTGATTACAAACGTGCTCGCCAATTCGTTGCCCAAGTGGATGCCGCAGCGGTTTACATTAACGCTAGCACACGTTTTACCGATGGTGCCCAGTTTGGATTAGGAGCAGAAGTGGCAGTGAGTACACAAAAATTGCACGCCCGCGGACCAATGGGATTAGAAGCACTCACCACTTACAAATGGGTGTGTGAGGGGGATTATTTGGTGAGGGGGTAGGTTTCTGACACGATAAGCGGTAGAATTGTGCCAGAGATTTACAAATAATTGGTTGATACAATAGCCTTTTTTAAGGATCCTATGAACTACTTACAAACCGCCAAAGAAACCCTTGACCTTTACACCCAAGAAATTGACCGCTTGAATCAGCGTTTATCAGATGAATTTAACCAAGCGGTTGAGCTAATGCTCCACTGCGAAGGGCGTGTGGTAGTGGCAGGAATTGGCAAGTCAGGCTTAGTGGGCAAAAAAATGGTGGCTACCTTCGCTTCTACGGGTACACCAAGCTTTTTCTTACATCCGACCGAAGCATTCCACGGTGATTTGGGTATGCTCAAACCGATTGATGTAGTGATTTTAATCTCTAATAGTGGCGAAACCGATGATGTGAATAAACTCATTCCAAGCCTGAAAAACTTTGGCAATAAGATTATCGCCATCACGGGGAATCCGCATTCCACGTTGGGTAAATATGCCGATGTGGTGCTGAACATCCACGTAGAGCGTGAAGCTTGCCCAAATAATCTTGCCCCGACCACATCCACATTAGTGACGATGGCATTGGGCGATGCTTTGGCGATTGCCTTGATTACCGCCCGTGATTTCCGTGCTGAAGATTTTGCACGCTTCCACCCCGGCGGCAGTCTAGGTCGTAAATTGCTCTGTCGCGTGCGTGATGTGATGAATGCGAATGTACCAGTAGCAGAACCAACGGCAACATTCAGTGAATGCCTCTCTGTGATGAACGAAGGCAGAATGGGCGTAGCGGTGATTATGCAAGCGGGCGAATTATGTGGAATTATTACCGATGGCGATATTCGTCGTACACTCGCCAAATTCGGGGCAGAAAGCCTGAATAAAACTGCTGAGCAGATTATGAGTCGCAACCCGAAAACCATTGCTGACAGCACATTCTTGGGCAAAGCGGAAGAGATGATGAAACAGCTACATATTCACTCGCTCATTGCTTTAGATGATGAAGGTAAAGTGAGTGGGTTGATGGAGTTTTCAAATTAACCATAAAATAAAACCGCTTGTAGGAGATACAAGCGGTTTTATTTACATGATTAAGCCAGCACCGCTAATGCAGCATCGTAATTTGGTTCTTCTTTAATTTCTGAAACCAATTGGCTGTATAATACTTTATTTTGATCATCTAAAACGATAACCGCTCGTGAAGTCAAACCTGCAAGCGGTCCAGTTTGGATGGATACACCTAATTGTGCGTGCACTGCGTGGTTACGGAAAGTTGAAACGGTTTTTGCGTTTTCAATCCCTTCTGCACCGCAGAAACGAGCCTGTGCGAACGGTAAATCAGCTGAAATGCAAAGCACAACGGTATTGTTTAAATCTGCCGCTCGTTGGTTAAATTTACGCACAGAAGTCGCACATACCCCAGTGTCGATGCTTGGGAAGATGTTTAACACTTTGCGTTTGCCTGCAAAATCATTTAATGAAACATCGGCTAAATCGTTGCCAACTAACGTAAAGTTTTCCACCGTTTCGCCCGCTTGTGGGAAGTGTCCGCCAACCTCAATTGGGTTGCCTGCTAATGTTACTGCCATAAAATCCTCTTTTTTGTTTGGAAAAAACAAGGTTACTATACCCAATCTGCTTTTCAACACAAGCCAAAATAAACCTTTTTCTCTAATAGTTTATTTTTTGCTATACTCTTTGCCTGACTTTTGAGGAAATTTTATGTTAAAACTTATTCGAATTTTGTTAGTGCTATGTTGCTCGATTTTTATCTCTGTGGCTGGTGTTTTTTATGCGTTAGTCCGTTTACGCAATCCAGATTGTGTAGGTGAGATTGCTTATTGGTATAGCAAAATGCATAAACTGCTTGGCATTAAGTTAATTCGCAGTCCGTATACTGGCGAACGCCAACCAGCGATTTATATCGCCAACCATCAGAATAACTATGATATGGTGACCATCTCTTCGATGATGCCTAAAAAAACGGTAACCATCGGTAAACGTAGTCTGATTTGGATTCCATTTTTCGGCTTAGTTTATTGGGCAACGGGTAATATTTTCATCAACCGTGAGAAACGCAGCAGTGCTATCAGCACAATGACAAAAGTGGGCGAGATTATCCAACAACGCCAGATTTCAATTTGGATGTTCCCCGAAGGCACGCGTAGTCGTGGACGTGGTCTATTACCATTCAAAACAGGGGCGTTCCATACCGCTATTTCTGCAGGCGTGCCGATTATCCCGATTGTTTGCTCAACGCTTCATAACAAAGTAGATTTAAACCGCTGGGATAATGGCACGGTGATTTGCGAAGAGCTGGAGCCGATTGATACCAGCGGTTACAACCGTGATAATTTGAAAGAGCTTATCGAACATTGCCATCAAGTCATGCAAAAGAGAATTGCGGAGCTTGATGCGGAGATTGAGCAGTTGGATAAATAAATTATAATTGTAATTGCCTATCGTAGGGGCGGGTTTTATTCCCGCCCGAAAATTGCATATGAAAATGGGCGGAGATAACCCCCGTCCCTACGCTAAGAGCAACATTGTTGTTACAACAAACACTTTATCATATACCCAATGAATAAACCTCTTCACTTAACCCGTCGCCAACTTTTACAACGCTCGGGCTTGGCTTCAGCGATGGTTGCACTGCCCTCGCCTGTGTGGGCAAATTCGCAACCTGCATTAAAAATTCCACCGCTTGTCGATGTGGGGCGTGGGCGTCCTGTGCGTATTGATCTTCGCCCTGCTCAAACGCAATTTAATACGGGGAAGTTGGTTGATGTGTGGGGCGTAAATGGGCAATATCTCGCCCCAACTGTTCGTGTGCGATCGCAAGATTTTGTGAAACTCACTTACTTAAACAACCTCCCGCAAGCAATTTCAATGAATATTCAAGGCTTGCTTACACCCAGCGAGATGCTCGGTTCTTCACATCGTAAGCTTGAGCCCAAAGCCAGTTGGTCGCCAATTGTGAGCGTAAACCAACCCGCTTGCACTTGTTGGTATCACGCCGATACTTTGCTCAATTCAGCATTTCAGGTTTATCGTGGCTTGGCGGGTCTGTGGATTATTGAAGATGCTGAAAGCAAAAAGACCAATCTGCCGAACCAATATGGTGTAAATGATATTCCACTCATTTTGCAAGACCAACAAATCAATAAAGAGGGCAAGCAGGTACTCGACCCGAACCAACCGCAATTTTTCGGTTCACGCCTGTTTGTGAATGGGCAAGAATCGCCTTATTTGAAGGTACAAGCGGGCTGGATTCGCTTACGAATTGTCAATGCCTCACTCTCTCGCACGTATGAGCTACGCTTGGACAATGGGCAGCCGTTGCAATTGATTGCTACTGGGTTAGGGATGTTTGAAAAGCCGATTGCCCAGGCGATGGTGATGCTCGCCCCGAGTGAACGGGTGGAGATGTTGGTCAAAGTGGAAGAAGATACGCCTGTGTCGCTGATTACTGGCGAACCACGCAGCTTGCTGGATAAGGCAAAATTGCTGTTTAGTGATGGCAATGAGCTGGCGGATAATGTCATTTTAACTTTACAGCCACAAGGCTTGGCAGCAGTATTCACGCAGATGCCAGAAACGGTGCCGTTTAAGCTAGAGGATTTCAAAATGAACATCGTCAATGAGCGAAAATTTAATCTTCGTCCGCTGGATTATCTGATTAACCAACAACGCTTCGACCCAAAACGGATTGATTTTAGCGTGAAAAAAGGGAGCGTAGAGCGTTGGTATCTCACGAGCAACAGCGATATTGGCTTTACCTTACAAGGGGCGAAGTTTGTGATTGAAACCCGCAACCGCCAACGTTTGCAAAATAAATATTTAGCGTGGAAAGATACTGTTTGGTTGTCGAAAGATCAGGAAGTTACGCTGTTAGTTAAATTTGAACACGAAGCCAGCAATGAGCTGCCATTTAATTTTGGCGTGTCGGATTTAATGTTGCGAGATCGCGGTGCAATGGGGCAATTTACGGTTGAGTCGTAAACTGAAGCGTAAAATGCAAGCGGTCGGATCTGTATAGAAATTTACAAAAAATTGCATAAAAATGGCCGCTTTTTAGCACAATTTGCTGTCTATCAGGTAAAATAAGCCGATTTTTCACATTACTATATTGGGTAGAGCAACTTCAGTTCGCCAACAATAAAATCAAAAAGTTATAAAATGACGGACTGAAGTCCGCCCTACAAAACCTGTTAATAACCCGATTTTCTATAAAATAGGATAACGTATGGAATATTTAGATTTTGAACTACCAATTGCCGAACTTGAGGCGAAAATTGAGTCGCTAAAGGCAGTGGCAGAACAAGATGACAAAATCAATCTTGATGATGAAATCAAACGTTTAGAGAAAAAAGCGCAAGAGCTTACCAAAAAAACCTTTGCGAATTTAGATGCGTGGCAAACATCCAAAATGGCGCGTCACCCGAACCGTCCTTATACTTTGGATTATATTGATCATATTTTCACCGAATTTGATGAGCTTGCGGGCGACCGTGCTTTTGCTGACGATAAAGCGATAGTTGGCGGAATCGCGCGCTTAGAGGGGCGCCCGGTGATGGTTATCGGTCATCAAAAAGGCAGAAGCACAAAAGAAAAAGTGATGCGTAACTTCGGGATGCCAGCGCCAGAAGGCTACCGCAAGGCATTGCGTTTAATGGAAATGGCAGAACGTTTTAACCTACCGATCATTACCTTTATCGACACCCCAGGAGCATACCCTGGTATTGGTGCAGAAGAGCGCGGTCAGGCAGAAGCGATTGCCCGCAACTTGCGTGAAATGTCACAACTTAAAGTGCCTGTGATTTGTACCGTAATCGGCGAAGGCGGCTCAGGTGGTGCATTAGCCATCGGTGTGGGCGATAAAGTGAATATGTTGCAATATTCCACTTATTCGGTAATTTCGCCAGAAGGCTGTGCCTCTATTCTATGGAAAAGTGCCGAAAAAGCCTCAACCGCTGCGGAAGTAATGGGCTTAACCGCACAACGTTTAAAAGAGTTGAAACTGATCGATGAAATCGTAGCAGAACCTATCGGCGGTGCTCACCGTGATTACGCTGAAATGGCAGAAAACCTCAAACAACGTATTCTGACTGATTTACACGAATTGGATAATCTGGATAAAGAAGCGTTGTTACATCGCCGTTATCAACGTTTGATGAGCTACGGTTATTGCTAATCTTGAATTAGCAAAGATAAGTGGTAAGGTTTTAAAAGAATCTTACCGCTTGTTTTTTATCGTTATGCTACTTGTTCCGTTGAAAGCTGCCAACCTTGCTGACGATATTGTTTATAACGCTCACGGGCTTGGGCTTTTTCGGTTTCATTTACAGGTACAAACTCAATCACTTGATTAAAACTTGTCACAAATTCAGGAATTTGCGTTTGCAAACTGATCAATAGATCTCGGCGTTGGGCGTTGCGTTTGCCTTTCCAGCTAATTTCAATCGGCGTTGGATATTGCGTCGTTTCGCCCGAAAGATTATGTGGCACAAAAGAATCCGGCTCTCTTGCCCAAAGTAGTTCATCAATTTCAAAAGCTTGTTGATCAGTTTCGCACGCGATCAATACGCGCTTGCCAAGTCGCCACGCTTTTGCTGCTAAATCACACGCTTGTTCGTGAATATTATCTTTGTTTAAAACGTAAAATTGAGCTTGTTTCACTACTTTTTCCTACTTTAAATCCCCTAACCCCCCCTTTCCAATTCAATCAATACGTGGTAATACAAAATACGCAATCACAATACAGAGTCACTTGTATGGGGCTACACAGTATGAGGTGAAACTGCCCGTGGTTTCTGCTTTAAATTTTAATTGCTATGCCTTAAGCGAGGTTGTATTCGCCTTAAATTGGAACGCCTAATTTCGATTAAATTTCGCTTAGCCAATTCGCCTGTTGAATTTGTGTATCCAATTGGCGATGCTGTTTGGCAAGCTCATCAATCTGTTTGCGAATAGCTTTCACATCAATTGCCGCAAGGGTTTTGATCTCGCTACGGCTATAACGATCAAAGGTCTGGGTTGCACTATCTGCAAGGTTAATTAAGGTGCTATGTTCTGCTTTTAAGCGGTCACGTTTTGCAAGTGCTTCAACCATCAACTGCCCGTTTTCAAGTGAAATGCGATTATTCGCAAGGTTGATTTTTATGATAAGTTGTTCAAGCTCTGTTGCGGTTTGGCGATACTCGGTGAGTAGGGTATTTGGATCTTCTGCAGGTTTTTCGCCCTCTTGATATTGGGCATTTTGGTTTAAGCGTTGTTTTAGTTGCTCTAAACGGCGTTGCAAATCGGCACGTTCAATTAAAGCTTCGGCTAATTTCATAAGTTATCCTTGAACTAAAAAAATTTACAATACTCTAACACAACACTGACACTATTTCGATAAAAATAGTGTTAAGATCATTTCTCTTTTTATATTGATAAACAAGGATATTATTATGGGTTTATTTGATTTTGTAGGCGATATTGGTCGCAAATTATTTAATAAAGAAGAAGAGGCTTCACAAGCCGTAACAGAACATTTAGCACAAGACAACCCCGGTGTAGAAAATGTGCAAGTCACAGTTGAGAATGGCGTAGCGACTTTATCTGGCGCAGCAACGACAGCCGCAGCGATTGAGAAAGCGGTGTTAATGGCAGGTAATGTAGCAGGGATTACTTCTGTCAATATTGATAATGTGCAGCTTGCAAGCGGTGAAAAAATCGGTGCGGATGACGAATTTTATGTGATCCAAAAAGGCGATAGCTTATGGAAAATTGCAGAAAAAGCTTATGGCAACGGAGCAAAATATACAGCTATTTTTGAAGCAAACCGTGAAGTGATTAAAGATGCGGATAAGATCTTCCCAGGTCAAAAAATCCGTATTCCAAAAGGTTTATAATTTCATTTAATATAGAAAAACGGAGAAAATTTTATCCCTCTCCGTTTTTTTATTTTATGTATTAAATCCCTTGCATTGTTAGTACTTGCAAGATATGGCTTTGAACGTTACAATGCCTGTCTATTTATCTATCTTTTATATACTCACCATTGAGGTTTAAGAATGTCAATTTCTATCGAAACTTTAGAAGGCTTACAACGCCGTGTAACAATTATCGTAGCAGCAGATAAAATCGAAGCAGCTTACAAAGAACAATTAAAAGGCTATGCGAAAAACGCTCGCGTAGATGGTTTCCGTAAAGGTAAAGTACCTCACTCAATTATTGAACAACGTTTTGGCGTGGCAGCTCGTCAAGATGTGTTATCTGATGAAATGCAACGTGCATTCTTTGATGCTGTTATCGCAGAAAAAATTAATCTTGCAGGTCGTCCGACTTTCACACCAAACAACTACCAACCAGGTCAAGAGTTCTCTTTCTCTGTCACTTTTGAAGTGTTCCCAGAAGTAGAATTAAAAGGCTTAGAAAACATTGAAGTTGAAAAACCAGTTGTGGAAATCACTGATGCGGATTTAGACAAAATGGTTGATGTTTTACGCAAACAACAAGCAACTTGGGCAGAAAGTCAAGAAGCTGCGAAAGCAGAAGATCGCGTTGTAATCGACTTCGTAGGTTCTGTTGATGGCGAAGAATTCGAAGGCGGTAAAGCAACTGATTTCGTGCTTGCAATGGGTCAAGGCCGTATGATCCCTGGTTTTGAAGAAGGTATCGTAGGCCACAAAGCGGGCGAGCAATTCGACATCGATGTGACTTTCCCAGCAGAATACCACGCTGAAAACTTAAAAGGTAAAGCGGCGAAATTCGCGATTACCTTGAAAAAGGTAGAAAATATCGTATTACCTGAATTAACGGAAGAGTTCGTTAAAAAATTCGGTAACGCAAAATCAGTTGAAGATTTACGTGCAGAAATCAAGAAAAATATGCAACGTGAATTAAACAACGCAGTCACTGCACGTGTGAAAAACCAAGTAATCAATGGTTTAATTGCACAAAACGATATCGAAGTGCCTGCAGCAGCAGTAGCGGAAGAAGTGGAAGTATTACGTCAACAAGCGGTTCAACGTTTTGGTGGTAAACCAGAAATGGCAGCACAATTACCAGCTGAATTATTCGAAGCAGAAGCAAAACGTCGTGTTCAAGTAGGTTTATTACTTTCAACCGTAATCGGTTCTAACGAATTAAAAGTGGATGAAGCACGTGTTGAAGCAATGATCGCAGATATCGCATCAGCTTACGAGCAACCAGCTGAAGTGGTGGAATACTACGCGAAAAACCGTCAATTAACTGAGAATATCCGCAACGTGGTATTAGAAGAACAAGCGGTTGATGCAGTATTAGCAAAAGCGAAAGTGACTGAGAAAGCGATGTCATTTGACGAGTTAATGCAATCACAAGTTCAAGCCTAATCTTTAAAGCCGCTCCGCTGTGAGCGGTTTTCGTGTACAAGCGGTTTGTTTTCGCAAAACTTTTGCAAAATCTGACCGCTTGATTTGCATTATTTGCAACCAAAGAGAGGATTTATGGACTTAACGTTTACTCAACAACTTCAACAATTTATTGGAAATCATCCTTTGCTGATTGCAGCGTGGGTGGCAGTATTTGTGATTACCCTTTATACCTTATTCAAAGGAGCAACCAGCAAATTCGAAGTGATTGAAAATGCTCAAGCGGTGCAGCTAGTGAATAACGAAGAAGGCGTATTCTTAGATGTGCGTACTGATGATGAATTTCGTAAAGGGCACATTGTGGAAAGCCACTTAATTCACCCAAGCAATATTAAAGATGGTAAAACCACTTCAATCGACAAATTCAAAGTCCGTCCAGTAATCGTGGTAGATGGCAATGGTTTTGGTGCAGCTAAAATCGCAGAAGAGCTTGTCAAACACGGCTTTGAGAAAGTTTATGCACTTAAAGAAGGTATGATGGGCTGGAAAGCAGCAAATCTGCCAACAGTGAAAAAATAAGGAAATAGTATGGCTGAAGAAAACAAAATTGCTGAAACAGCAGAACAAGAAGCACAACAGTTCGAATTCCAAATTCAACGTATCTATGTCAAAGATGTTTCTTTCGAAGCACCAAACCTACCAACCATTTTTAACCAAGAATGGGCGCCTAAATTAGGTTTTGAACTCGATACTGAAACGCGTGAATTAGGCGAAGATCTTTATGAAGTGGTATTACACATCAATGTTTCAACCACATTAGAAGGCAGTGGCGACACAGCATTCATCTGTGAAGTAAAACAAGCAGGCGTATTTACCATCAAAGGTTTAGAAGGCATTCAATTGGCTCACTGCTTATCTGCACAATGCCCAGAAATCCTTTACCCTTATGCTCGTGAGTTAATCGCAAGCTTAGTAAACCGCGGTACATTCCCTGCATTAAATCTTTCTCCAGTAAACTTTAATGCACTATTTGCGGATTACCTTGAGCGTTTAGAAGCAGCATCTGAGGAAGAAGACGAAGAGAAAAGCAAAGAAAAAGCAAACTAATTTTGTTTTTTTTAAAGAATAGGTATGTGAAAACATACCTATTTTTTTAGATGCGATATAATGCGAAAATCTTATTTTCCTCTTTACCTTGTGGGAAGAGTTTACAAGACAAAGGATGAACTATGACTGCAACCTACTCCGCGCCTGTAACCGTGCTCGGTGCTGGTTCTTACGGCACAGCATTAGCGATTGCACTTGCTCGCAATGGACACAAAACCTACCTTTGGGGGCACCAGCCTGAAGCCATGGCAAAATTGTCGTCTGAACGAATGAACCAAACCTTTTTGCCTGATATTCTTTTCCCTGAGGCACTTGAAATTGAAAGCGATTTGGCACAAGCATTAAGCAAAGCACGCGATTTGCTGATTGTTGTACCAAGCCACGTGTTTGCCGAAGTGCTACAAAATATCAAGCCGTTTATTAGCCCTGAGCATCGCATTATGTGGGCGACTAAAGGTTTAGAGCGTAACACAGGGCGATTATTGCAAACAGTAGCGGAAGAGATTTTAGGTAAATCGCATTCACTAGCGGTCTTATCTGGCCCAACTTTTGCAAAAGAACTCGCTGCTGGCTTACCAACCGCCATTGCTCTTGCTTCAAACGATCCGCAGTTTGCGGATGAAATGCAGCAACGCATTCACTGCTCGAAAACTTTCCGTGTGTATATCAACAATGATATGGTTGGCGTGCAATTGGGCGGTGCAATTAAAAACGTGATTGCAATTGGTGCTGGTGTTTCGGATGGAATGGGCTTCGGGGCAAATGCTCGCACGGCATTGATTACCCGTGGATTAGTTGAAATCAGCCGCTTAGGGGCTTCGCTTGGAGCCGATCCGAAAACCTTTATGGGAATGGCAGGTTTGGGCGACTTGGTGCTCACTTGTACCGACAATCAATCTCGTAACCGCCGCTTTGGTTTAGCGTTAGGGCAAGGCAAAAAAGCAGACGATATTATTGAAGAAATTGGGCAAGTGGTGGAAGGTTTCTACAACACTAAAGAGGCTTATTTACTCGCCCAAAAACAAGGTGTTGAAATGCCAATTGTGGAGCAAATCTACCAAATGTTGTTTGAAGGAAAAAGTGCGGTGGATGTTGCCAAGGCTTTGTTAGGGCGTGAGCGGAAAGGAGAGTAAAAAGGGAAAATATGATAAACGCACAACAACAGGACATCATTTGGCAAGAGCTCCGTCAAGAGGCACAAGCATTGGTTGAAAGCGAACCGATGCTTGCTAGTTTTTTTCATGCAACCATTTTAAAACATGCAAATTTAGGCAGCTCGCTTAGCTATATTCTGGCGAATAAACTCGAAAACCCGATTATGCCTGCGATTGCATTGAAAGAAATTATTGAAGAGGCTTATCGTGCAGAGCCTCAAATTATTACGAGTGCGGCTTGTGATATTGAAGCGGTTCGCACCCGCGATCCTGCGGTGGATAAATGGACTACACCGTTGCTCTATCTCAAGGGTTTTCACGCCTTACAAAGCTACCGCGTGACTCATTATTTATGGAAGCAAGGACGAAAAGCGTTGGCCGTTTATCTACAAAATGAGATTTCGGTCGCATTTGATGTAGATATTCACCCTGCAGCACGCGTAGGCTGTGGCATTATGTTCGACCACGCGACGGGCATTGTGGTGGGCGAAACAGCGGTGATTGAAAATGATGTTTCTATTCTGCAAGGCGTGACACTTGGTGGTACGGGTAAAGAACACGGAGATCGTCACCCTAAAATTCGCGAGGGCGTGATGATTGGTGCAGGTGCGAAAATTCTCGGCAATATCGAAATTGGACAATATGCGAAAATTGGAGCAAATTCGGTGGTGCTTCAGCCTGTGCCCGATCACGCGACCGCTGCTGGCGTGCCTGCCAAAATTATCAGTAAATCTTCCGACCAAAAACCTGCCTTTGATATGAACCAATATTTTGAGGACACTCAAGGAATGTTTGGGGATGGGATTTAGCAAATTGCTTATAGAAAAAGACCGCTTGTTGTTACAAGCGGTCTTTGCTTAGAGCCTTATTCAGCTTCATTTAAAATCAACCAGCCCATATCTAACCAATCGCAAATCGTATCAAGCAACAATTCTAATTCTGCCTGATCTTTCACTCGAGAAGCTAGTTTATTCCACGAAATTGAATCGCCATTTGCAATGCGAATTAACAAGTTGGTTTCAGCTTCGTTTAGCTCATCAATCCACTCGCCGTTCACATAAATACGTTGCGGATTTTCGGTGTAAAGCATTTTCACATTTGCATCTTGTTGCAACCAACCGCCCGCTTCGAGCACTTCTTGCACTTCGTCTGGATAATTTTCGCCTTCTTCGGTAAGTTGCTCATAGCGTCTTGAACTCACCGCAGAAGCCACTGCGTGGGTAAAAATAGCATCAAACTGCTCAGAATCTTGCAATAAGTTGATTAACTGGCGTTTGAAATTTGCGACCATTTTCGGATCTAACAACGCATTCGGCTGCTCATTTGGTGACAAACGGAACGGAATATTAAATTCGGATGTTGGCAATAAATCGTGCTCTTTATCTAAAGTCTCCGTGAATTTGCAGAGCAAATCTGCCGCATTTGGATAACGTAAACCGAACGAGAAAGTCAAACTATCGGTTTCTGACACACCATAATGTGCCATACGCGAAGGTACATAAAGCACGTCGCCAGGTTGCATCACTTCATCAATCACCAAATCGCCCATATCATCAAAAATGCGAATTGGCTGGTTTGGCTTAAATTCAGTAGAAGGATCGCACCATTTGCCTACTTGCCAACGGCGTTCGCCATAGCCTTGTACAAGGAATACATCATATTCATCATAATGTTTGCCTACAGTGCCATTTTTTGGTGAGCAAGAAACCATAATATCATCACGCTGCCATTGCGGAATATAGCCAAAGGCTTGCCATAATTCGCCCAATTCTGGCGACCATTGCTCTAAATTTTGCACCATTACCGACCATTGCTCTGGCAAGTTTTCCAAATCGCTCTCTTCAAACGGACTGTTTTTCACCGACCATTGCTCGTTTTGGCATTGAATTAGGCGAGCGGTAATCTCTTCTTCCAAAGCCAATTCCAAAATATCGTTTGGTTCGAACAAATCGACAATTTGCGGCAAACCGTTACGGATTAAAAGCGGTCGTTTTTGCCAATAATTTTGCAAAAAGTCTTGTGGTGTGATGTTTTCAGGTAAGCAGAATGGAATGTTCATAGGGCGTTCCTTCTTTTGAGAATAGTTGTTCTTATAATAGCGATTTTTTGTGCAAAATACACGGAAAGAATAAAGAAATGTGATTTTATATGCAAAAAAGCATACAAAAAAACCGACCAAACGGTCGGTTTTCTTTTTTATTTTGCAAATTATGCTAACGCTTTGATACGTGCAGATAATTTCGCTTTGTGGTTTGCTGCTTTGTTCGCGTGGATTAAGCCTTTAGATGCCATACGATCCACTACTTTTTGCATTTCAACGAAAGCTGCTTGAGCGGCTGCTTTATCACCTGCTGCTACTGCTGCGTATACTTTTTTGATGAATGTACGCATCATTGAGCGTTGGCTTGCGTTGTGTTGGCGGCGTTTTTCAGATTGAACCGCACGTTTTTTTGCTGACTTGATATTAGCCAAGGTCAAACTCCTAAGATATCTGTGTTAAATAAATAAGCATAAACGGGTTTATGCTGCTATCGATAGTTTTTAATTCATTTTCAACGAGACACGTGCTTGAAAATAACACCGTTTTTCTGTTTAAGAAAACGATAGAGCGAGATTTTATCAGCTTTTTGCCGATTTTCCTATAAAAAAGGATAATTTTCTGATCAATTTTGCAATTTAACTTCTAAAATCTTGCTTACGAATACCTAAAATAAAGAGCATCGCAAAATAACTGATTGCAGCAAGCACAATCAACCAACCAAGCCAATAGACTTTCACCAGCGTACTCATTTCAAACCACGCTTTTAAGTGTGGTGAGAAATAATGGACTAGCTCGCCCATTACTAGGGCTGCAATCACTATTTTTAAGATAAAGAAAATCGTTTTGCGAGAGATGTGATAAATGCCCTGTTTCGACAGCTGGCGATAAAGCAAAGAGGCATTTACCGCAGCGGATAACACTGACGCCATTGCTAAACCTAAGTAGCCAAATGGAATCGCAAGCAAGCCAAAACACATATTACAAGCGGTCGCAATTAAGCCAATTTTTACGGGGGTTTTGGTGTTCTGGTTAGCATAAAAACCGTTCGCTAAAATACTAATGAGCATATAGCTATTTAGTCCTAAACACATAATCCAGAGCGAATGGCTAGAGGCAATTACATCTGAAAGCCCAAATTTACCGCGCATAAAGAGCGTCATAATCATTGGCTGAGCAAGGGTAGCAATGCCGATCATGGCAGGAATCCCAAGCAGTAATACCATGCGCACGCCCCAGTCCATTGTAGTTTGGAATTGGGTTTTACGCTCAGTTTCATTTAGCTCTTTCTGCTTGGCAATTTTAGACAGGGTTGGAAGTACTACAGTCGAAATCGCAATACCGAAAATACCGAGTGGGAATTCGATCAAACGGTCGGAATAATAAAGCCACGTGATTGAGCCTGTAACCAAAAAGCTGGCAATCACTTGGTTTAATAATAAGTTGATTTGAGTCACTGATACGCCGAATAACGCAGGTAACATCAGTGTACGCACTTTTTTTACGCCTTCATCATTCCATGCCCATTTCGGTTTTACTAACAAACCCGCTTGCTTCATAAATGGAATTTGGAACAGGAATTGCAGTAATCCACCTAAGAAAATCCCCCACGCAAGGGCAATGTCTGGTCGCTCAAAATAATCTGCACCGAAGATTGCCATCGCAATAATCGCCACATTAAGCAACACAGGCGAAAATGCCATCACACCGAATTTGCCAAGCGTGTTAAGCACTGCCCCAGAAAGGGCAACAAAAGTGATAAACCAGAGGTAAGGAAAGGTGATTTTCAACAATAGTGAAGCCTGTGTAAATTTTTCCGCATCAGCCCCACCATTAAGCCAATCTATAAACCAGCCTGTACCGAAAAGTGCTGCTACAATAGGCGAGCCGATCATTGCTAATAATGTCACAGCCGACACTACCAACCCCAACGACCCCGACACTTTCGCCACAAATTCGCGGGTTTTGTTTAAGTCGTTATCAGAATTATATTCCGCTAAAACGGGCACAAATGCCTTAGAAAAAGCCCCTTCAGCGAATAAACGACGCAGAAAATTGGGAATACGATTGGCGAAAAGAAAGACATCTGACATCGCCCCCGCGCCGAGTACACTTGCCACGATCATATCGCGAATTAAGCCCAACACGCGGGAAACGAGGGTTAGCCCACTAACTAATATGCCTGATTTTAGAAGTTTTTTGCTCATAGCCTCTATTTTTTCTGGACTCCAAGGGAATACGCCCTAAATGTAAAATAGGGCTATAGATGTTACGTTAACCCAAATTATTCAACATCGCCAAAACCATCTCTGATGATTTCTCTGCGGCAAGCGGTAAAAATTCATCGAAAGAGAGATGCGATTCTTTATCGGCAACGTCTGAAATCGCACGCACCACTACAAATGGAATTTGCATTGCGTGGCAAACTTGAGCAATCGCAGCAGCTTCCATTTCAACGGCTGCGACTTGTGGGAAGTCTGCACGAATTTGAGCGATTTTATCTGCCCCGTTGATAAAGGCATCACCGCTACAAATTAAGCCAGAAACAGCATTTAAGCCTAATTTTTCCGCCTGTTTTTTCGCTACTTCTACTAATTGTTCATTTGGTAAAAATGCCGCTGGATTGGCGGGAAGTTGTCCTTTCTCATAGCCGAAAGCTGTAACATCCACATCGTGGTGACGTACATCCGTTGAAATAATCACATCGCCGACGTTTAAGTTTGGATCTAACCCGCCAGCAGATCCCGTGTTAATAATCATATCGGGTTTGAATTGCTGAATGAGTATTGTTGTGCCCATTGCAGCGGCTACTTTACCAATGCCTGATTGCAATACTGCAACAGGGCGGTTGTTAATTTTACCTTCAAAAATTTTGCAGTTGGCTATTTCTGTTGTTTTCGGTTCAAGCATTAAACCGCATAAAATTTCTACTTCTTGTGGCATCGCACCAATAATTGCAATTTTATTTGCCATCGTTATCTCCTTGTTCTTGTTGTAGTTTCTCAACTAAAAAATCTAGCACCCCGAAGGTGTAATCATCGTTGTAAAGCGTGTTTTGCAACAAAATATATTTTCCGTTTAACACTGCCATCGGCACATACTTCGGCGAACCGTATTGCTTAAACAAATTCACATCGGTTTCAATCTGTTTTTTCACTAGTTCAGAGTGGAAAAGCTGATGGAATCTCTTATCATCAATTCCGTTACGCTTAAGCCACGCTCGGATCTCATCATTGCTTTTTAGCAAACTTTTCTCTTCTTTGCGATCAAGGCTGTCGAACAGATAGAGTGGGCTTAAATCTGCCTTGCCGTATTCCTTAAAAGTTGCATTCATCGCACTGGTGAAATTATCCTCTTTGGCAAAGCTCGGTGAGGTTTGCAACACCAATTTATCTGCGTGATTTTTTACATAGAGATTAAGGGAATCCAACCCAATCAGGCAGTTTTTACAGCCATATTGATAGAAATATTGGATTAAAATTTTGTCCTTTGGCACATCGACTTTAATCGGTTTGATATAGGAAAAGAAATCCTTACCATCTTTGAAAAGCGGTCGTTTTTCTTCGGTTTTTTGCGAAGTTTCACTTGTAGTTTTCTTTTCAGGTTCGCTTGCAACGTTTGGAAGCGCAATCATCAAACCCAGCAAAGCGGTTAAATAATGTCGTAATTTCATCGTGGTTTTACTCATTTGGCGGATTTATCTTCTCGCTGATTTCGGGCGGAAACTTTCGCACACGCTTGCGTGGGTGTCGATATAAATCTCGCTGAGTAATTGCAAGCAATAAGGCACGGCGGAGAAAATGCCTTTTACCATTGTTTTGCCGTTTTCGTCTTTTACGCCTTCCAACGTTTCTTGGATTGCTTTCGGCTGCCCTGGTAAGTTAAGAATTAAGCTCTCACCTCGAATGACACCCACTTGGCGAGAGAGAATCGCGGTCGGTACAAATTGTAGGCTGACTTGACGCATTTGTTCACCAAAGCCTGGCATTTCACGATCTGCGACGGCAAGCGTAGCATCAGGGGTTACATCACGTTTCGCAGGACCTGTGCCGCCAGTAGTCAGTACTAAATGGCAGTATTGGTTATCTACCAAATCCACTAAGGTTTGCTCGATAAGCGGTTGCTCATCAGGAATTAAACGGATTTCGATATCAAATTCATCAATTAAGGTTTTTTCCAACCACGCTTGGAGTGAGGGAATGCCTTGGTCTTCATAAACGCCCTGTGAGGCACGGTCGGAAACGGAAACTAATCCGACTTTGAGTTTGTGTTTGTTTAGCATTTTATATTCTCTTTTTGTACTAATTTCTCCGTAAATGACTACTGCCAAATCTCCCCTCCCCCTCTTTACTAAAGAGGGGTTAAATCATACTAAAATTGGCTTTTAGTGTTCTACTTCAACATTAGTATGTTTAAAACTGTTGAGCATAATTTACTAAGGAATAACCCCCTCTTTAGTAAAGAGGGGGAGGGGAGATTTGGCAGTCTTGTTTCCGAAGAAATTGGTTTATTTGGTTATCTTACTTTTGATTTTCTTTCACCGCTTCAGCCGCTTTTTGCTCTTGCATTTTTTGCATTTGCATTGCCATATCAATACTTTTTTCTACCGTTTTACGACGCGGATTATCTTCAGGAATCAGCTTCAACATCATTCCCCACGTCATCGCTGCCATTTTGTAATCTTCCTCTTCGAAAGCACTAAATGCTAGCATACTTAACGCATCAAGGTTGGTGTGATCTTCCCGCAACAGTTCAGACAGTAAGGCTTTGCCTTTCTCTTTATCTGCTTTATCTTGAGAGAGCATCAATAATTGTGCATAGCTTGATTTATATTGCATATTTTTCGGCTCAAGTTGTGTTGCTTTGCCGTAGCTTTCATAGGCAAGCTGACCATCATCTTTTGCCATCCCCACTTGTCCAAGCATAAACCAGCCTTGTGCATTGTTTGGATGCTCTTGTAAATCGGCACGCAATGCTACTGCGAATTGGTTTAGCTCAGCTTCAGACAACGGGTTCGTGTCTTCGTTTTTAATACGATCGTAAAAATATTCCAGCTTTTTATGTGTCATATTGACCATATCTGCCGCTTGCCACGAGCCGACGGAGATATAAGCTGCCGTGCTAATCGCTCCAACCGCAACAAGAATTGCAACAAACCAGCCTTTTTTGACCGCTTGTATGCTGGCTTGTTGCTCGGCTTCTTCGGGAATATCGTCTAACAAGCTCTGTTGCAACTCTTGTTTGGTCTGCTCCGCATCTTCAATCACACCCTCGTTCGCCTCTTGCTCCACTTCTTTTAAACGTTGGAAGTAAAAGTGCTTGTTGAGCGTGGAACGTTGCGTACCGTTCAATTGCTGTTTGCTTTTTAAAAGCGGGTAAAAACCGATGAAGCAAATCACCAGCGTGATTGCCAAAGTAATGAGCCAAAAGGTCATAGATTATTCCTTATTATTAAGAATTTTTGCCAAACGTGCTTTATCTTGTGCTGATTTTGCAAGATCTTGCGATTTTTCAACCGCTTGTGAGCCTTTTTTCTTACGTATCAAAATCAAGCCTAAACCCGATAAAATGAGTAACACAGGCAATATCCACAAGAAAATAGTAGCAGGGGTAAGAGGTGGATCGTAGGTGACAAAATTGCCATAGCGTTCAACCATATATTCCACCACCTCGTCCTTATTTTTGCCCCGTTTGAGCAATTCTAATGTTTTCGCCCGCATATCGGTGGCGATAGTTGCATTAGAATCCGCAATATTGTTATTCTGACATTGCGGGCAACGCAAGGTCTGGATAAGCGACTGATAATCTGCCTCCTGCTGCGGGCTATCAAATTGGTTGAATTCGATGGGGGCAGCGGTGGCGATGTTGCTTGCGAAGAGTAAAAGTAATAGTTGTTTTTTCATTCTATTTTATATTCCAAATAGTCTAAATTTCTATATTGTTTGGTTGATTCACAGCTTATATGGTTATTTCCTTGATATTCAAAGATTTTATTCGATGGAATTTGTATGAATTTGTTGCTATGTTCTCTTTTGAATACAACAGTATCTCCCGTATTCCAATAAATTTTACCACAATGTGCACTATATTCATTGTATCTTGAAAGATCGTCTTTTGAAACGTCGTTTTCAGTTTTATATTTTTCTACTTTTATAAGTAGTTGTCTTGGTTCAAGAACTGTTTTTATAAAGCTTTCTTCTATGTAATAGATTTTATTATCTTTGTCTTGGTAGCCAAGTATTTGCATAATTCTATCAGAGTATTTTGTTTCAAGATTAGGTAAAAATGTAAGTTTTATTGGTTGTACTATAGAATATATAAAAATAGGCATCAAAATAGTTGATGTAGTAAATGAGAAAAAAACAAATTGAAAAAGTGATTTCTTAGTATGTGTATTTTTATTAATATCTGAAATAATTGTATTATTAATCCATACCAATGTAGGAATTAAAATCGAGTAAATAATATAGAAAAAATCATGTTCTCCATGTGTAACACCTAAAATAAAAAGTATGCTATATCCAGCAGATAAAATAAAATAAGTTGTCCTTTCGAAGTTGTTTATAAAATTTTTAGTAAAAAAATTTCCTATAAAATAAATAATTATCTTTTTATATGCGTATATTCGTTGAAAATATTTCTTTTTTATTGTAATTATTTTGTGTGTTTTTGTGATTGTAGTTGTTAGGTTTTCTTTTTTGCTTTCATGAGGGCTACTTTTAAGAAGAAAAAAATAAAGTATTAATAATATTAATGTTATAATGCATAAGATAATTGGTGTGTTTTCTATATACCAGTTTTCTCTGTTAATAAAGGAGAACGCATAGTAACAACATATAAATATAAATGAAACCAATGTCGGTAAAGAATAGGCGCAAACACCTGTTTTCATTTTATTTTTATAAACTAAATAGCTTGGTGATGTAGTAATAAAGAAGGTAAAAGAGTTTAACACTAAATATGCAGCTATGAATGAAATTAAGTTTGTTCCTGAAATGCTTTTATAGAATAAAGAAGTACTGTTTATGCTATTTAAATAAATGTACAGCACAATAGCTCCAGAAAATGCTCCTAAAAGCATAAAAGCTGTAGTGGATATATAAGTTATGTTGTATGCTTTTGTATAGTTTCCATCTTTAGGAAGTACTTGGCCTTTTGATTCTAAATCATGAGACTCTGTTTTTGTAATCTTGCTTGAAGTTTGGAAATGCACTTTTTTATTATTTTCTTTTTCCATTTTTGTTTAACTCGTCGGCTCTTAGTTTTTTTAGTTCATGTTTACCTTTTCCCATATAAACTCCTTATTGTTATTTCAACTTCTCATAAATCGGCTTCAACGTTTCATTCCACACGTGTTCATTTACATCCCCTGCATGGCGGTAGAGAATTTTACCGTTGCTATCAATCACAAAGGTTTCTGGTGCACCATATACGCCTAAGTCTAAGCCAAGTGAGCCTTTCGGGTCGTAGATGATTGCTTTAAATGGATTACCGTAATTCATGAGAAATTTCATTGCTTTGGCACGTTCATCTTTATAATCGATGCCAACAATCTCTATGCCTTGTTTAGCAAGCTCAGTTAAATAAGCGTGCTCCGCATAGCAAGTTGGACACCACGTTGCCCAAACAGTAAGAAGGCGAGGCGTACCTGTTTTAATGATTTTTTCATCTAGCATTTTGGTTTCGTCTTGCACCGATTCTAGTTTGAATGTGGGCACAGGCTTGCCGATAAGTGCCGATTCGAGTTTTTTCGGGTCATCGCCGTTGCCATTGCGAAAGAGTTGAACCATTAAAGCGATGCAAAGCGTGATAAATATAACTAAAGGAAGAAAGAGTTTTTTGTTCATAATTATTTCTCTATTGCCTAGTGCTTTCGCCCTAGGTCACGTATAAATTAGCCTCTTTGGGGCTAGAGTTATTTTCTTAATTTCACCGTCTGGATTTCGTGGTTTTCGCCTTTGGTGAGGATTAAATCCGCACGGTCTCGGCTTGGAAGTATGTTTTTCTTGAGATTTAAGCCGTTGATTTCTTCCCAAATAGTGGAGGCGGTTTGGATTGCCTCTTCTTCCGATAATGCTGAGTAATGATGGAAGTAGGAATTTGGGTCTGAAAATGCACTGCGGCGGAATTTCAGGAAACGGTAAATATACCACTGTTTTAATAAGGTTTCATCAGCATCGACATAAATAGAAAAATCTACGAAATCGGAGACAAAAGCATTGTGCGGGCTGGTAGGGTAATTCATTCCGCTTTGGAGCACGTTTAAACCTTCTAAAATTACGATGTCTGGCTGCTCAACGACGTTAAACTGGTCGGGGATGATGTCGTAGGTCAAATGTGAATAAATCGGGGCTTTCACCGATGGTTTGCCCGATTTGAGGTCGGAAACAAATTCGATTAAGCGGTAAATATCGTACGACTCAGGGAAGCCTTTGCGTTTGAGTAGGTTTTTCTCTTCCAAGGTTTTTAGCGGGTAGAGAAAGCCGTCGGTGGTGATTAAATCCACTTTTCTTGGCCCTGGATAGTTGGAAAGCAAAGCTTGTAGAATACGTGCGGAGGTGCTTTTGCCGACCGAAACGCTCCCTGCAATACTAATAATGTAAGGCACTTTTGGTGGTTCGACATCTAAAAAGCGGTGCAATACGGCTTGGCGTTTGAGATTTTCTTCGATGTAATAGTTGATTAAACGGGCAAGCGGTAGATAAATAGTGCGAACTTCCTCTAATGAGAGATCTTCGTTAAAGCCAAGCAGGGGTTTGAGATCTTGCTCGGTCAATTTTAACGGCACAGATTTACGCAGTGCTGCCCATTGGGTTCGATCAAAAGTTAAAAAAGGGGTAATTTTGCTGTTTTTTTCAAGGCTCATTGCCAAAATCTCTATTTTCTTAATCTAAATTTTGCTTTTTTAGCAAAAGAATGATGCGAACTATACAATATAAACGGGATTTTTTGGGGATTTATTCAGAGAAAAACGCTAAAAAGTTACAAAAAATCAACATTTAGATCGCAAAATAAGCAAAGAAACGGTTTTTTAAAATTTTTTAGAAAAAACGCTTGCACGGTTTCCAAAAATCTCTATAATGCACCTCACTTGCTTACGACAACGCAACGCCGACTTAGCTCAGTAGGTAGAGCAACTGACTTGTAATCAGTAGGTCACCAGTTCGATTCCGGTAGTCGGCACCATTCCTGCAATGTTTAATCAAGTATTCAATTATCGTGGAGGGATTCCCGAGCGGCCAAAGGGGGCAGACTGTAAATCTGTTGGCTCAGCCTTCGAAGGTTCGAATCCTTCTCCCTCCACCATCTCTTATTGAATCGCACATTGGGACAGACGAATTTAGAACAGCGGGCATCGTATAATGGCTATTACCTTAGCCTTCCAAGCTAATGATGCGGGTTCGATTCCCGCTGCCCGCTCCAAGCGCTGATATAGCTCAGTTGGTAGAGCGCACCCTTGGTAAGGGTGAGGTCGGCGGTTCAAATCCGCCTATCAGCACCACTCTCTTCTAAACTTCATCTTTTCAAAGTGTTCTTAATTTTGTAACAATTTCTACATGTGGTTAATGTGGTTATACGCCATTGTAACCGTGTTTGTTTAAGAGGCTTTAAAAATGTCTAAAGAAAAATTTGAACGTACAAAACCGCACGTTAACGTGGGTACAATCGGCCACGTTGACCATGGTAAAACAACTTTAACAGCTGCAATCACAACTGTATTAGCGAAACACTTCGGTGGTGCAGCTCGTGCATTCGACCAAATCGATAATGCGCCAGAAGAAAAAGCACGTGGTATCACCATCAACACTTCACACGTTGAGTATGATACAGCAACTCGTCACTACGCACACGTTGACTGCCCAGGACACGCGGACTACGTTAAAAACATGATTACTGGTGCGGCACAAATGGATGGTGCTATCTTAGTAGTGGCAGCAACAGACGGTCCTATGCCACAAACTCGTGAGCACATCTTATTAGGTCGCCAAGTAGGTGTTCCATACATCATCGTATTCTTAAACAAATGCGATATGGTTGACGATGAAGAATTATTAGAATTAGTTGAGATGGAAGTGCGTGAACTTCTTTCACAATACGACTTCCCAGGTGATGACACTCCAGTAGTACGTGGTTCAGCGTTACAAGCGTTAAACGGCGTAGCAGAGTGGGAAGAAAAAATTCTTGAATTAGCAAACCACTTAGATACATACATCCCAGAACCAGAGCGTGCGATTGATAAACCATTCTTATTACCAATCGAAGACGTATTCTCAATCTCAGGTCGTGGTACAGTAGTAACAGGCCGTGTAGAGCGTGGTATCATCAAAGCGGGTGAAGAAGTTGAAATCGTAGGTATCAAAGACACTACGAAAACAACAGTAACTGGCGTGGAAATGTTCCGTAAATTATTAGATGAAGGTCGTGCGGGTGAAAACGTTGGTGCATTATTACGTGGTACAAAACGTGAAGAAATTGAACGTGGTCAAGTATTAGCGAAACCAGGTACAATTACACCACACACAGACTTCGAATCAGAAGTATACGTATTATCAAAAGAAGAAGGTGGCCGTCACACTCCATTCTTCAAAGGTTACCGTCCACAATTCTACTTCCGTACAACTGACGTAACTGGTACTATCGAGTTACCAGAAGGCGTAGAAATGGTAATGCCAGGCGATAACATCAAAATGACAGTATCATTAATTCACCCAATCGCGATGGACGAAGGTTTACGTTTCGCGATCCGTGAAGGTGGTCGTACAGTAGGTGCGGGCGTTGTTGCTAAAATCATCAAATAATTGATGGCTTAGTCAAAGCTTCACAAGAGAAGGCGTATCGAAAGGTACGCCTTTTTGCTATATTGAGAAAATGATCCTATGAAACCCCTCGACAGCATTATTGAACAATTCCTCGATCAACTCTGGCAAGAATACGGGTTATCGCAAAATACAATAGAATCTTACAGCTTGGATCTTGCTCAATTTACCGATTGGCTTGATTCACCTCGCGAATTTTTAACGGTAGATCATAGTAAACTCCAAGATTTTCTCAGTTTTCGTATTGACCAAGGTTATAAAGCGAGCAGTTCTCTTCGAATGCTGAGTTGCTTGCGTAAATTTTTCCGCTTTTTATATCTTGAGAATTACCGCAAGGATGATCCAACAGCTACATTAGAATCATTTCGTAAGCCAACTCGGCTGCCAAAATCATTAAATGAAGAACAAGTAATGGATTTGCTCAATGTGCCGAATACACTTGACCCAATTGAACTGCGAGATAAGGCGATGTTGGAGCTGCTTTATGCAACTGGGCTTCGTGTTACGGAATTGGTTTCGCTTACTACTGAAAATATGAGTTTGCGACAAGGCGTGGTACGGATTATCGGTAAAGGCGATAAAGAGCGATTAGTGCCGATGGGGGAAGAAGCCATTTATTGGATTCAAGAGTATTTTCAACAAGCTCGACCGATTTTGCTGAATCAGCAGCAATCAAATGTAGTGTTTCCAAGTAAACGTGGAACACAAATGACACGTCAAACATTCTGGCATCGCATTAAGCATTACGCTCAATTGGCTGGTATTGAAAGCGAAAAACTTTCTCCGCATGTGCTTCGCCATGCCTTCGCTACCCATCTGGTTAATCACGGAGCCGATCTCCGCGTGGTGCAAATGTTACTCGGACACAGTGATTTATCCACTACCCAAATTTATACTCACGTGGCAAAAGCTCGTTTGAAATCATTGCATGAAAAATATCATCCTCGGGGATAGAGTAAGCCTAATAGAATATTTTTGTTAAATACAAGAGGCACCCTATCCCTCAACCACATAGGAATCTGGTGCTTTTGCCAGATTTTTTTTATCTCTTCGTGATGGTTTTTGCCATATTCCTGCACTTTGCCTGAAAATCCTATTTGAATGGTTAGAGGTGAATTTTGATGATTGAATGGAATCGGTAAGCGGTTAATTTTTCCTGTTTTTTGGTAAATCAGTTCATGACCAAGATGTTGAATCTCGCCTAATTGATAAGGCAGTGTAATGTATTCATTTTGCTTAATTTGTTGTGAAAAGGGAGCGATCTTGCTCAATTTTTCAGTAACAAAAAGCTTTTGTTGATAACGACGAATAATCCATTTTCCCAATTTTAATTGCGGATTTTTATCTTCTAGTGCCAAAACTACATGCTCCATGAGCTGTTGTAATTGGGCTGATGTTGGCATTAACAAGCCTGATTTTTCCAACCAAAGGCGAAGAAGAGCGGCTTGTTTTTCGTGTGAAAATTGGGGAAAGTCGTGAATGGCGAGTGTTTTTGCTTCAGTATCAATATAGTGAGCTAAACTCTCGGCTAATAATTCATTCAGCAAGCGCCGTTCGCTGGCTAAATGCTGGCAAGCTCGAGCAACGTTACGAGAAAACCCCGCCCATTGTTGTTCCATTTGAGGCAATAATGTATTTCGCAGGAAATTGCGGTCGTAAGCGTTTGATTGATTACTTTCATCCTCCACCCACGCCAATTGATGTGCATTGGCATACGCTAAAATCTCTACTTTACTGATGTTTAATAGCGGTCGGAAAATTGCAAAGCTTTGCGAAAAACTGACCGTGTGCATTGCAGAGAGTCCTTTTAAACCTGCACCACGCTTGAGTGCAAGGAAAAAGGTTTCCGCTTGATCGTCCAAATGATGTGCAGTAACGACCACTTCATTTGGTTGCAACACTTCTCGAATGGCTTGATAGCGAGCTTCGCGAGCGGAAGCCTCAACGCCTTTTTTCCCGCTTACCGTTACTTTTTGCAAAATAAAGGGAATATTCCACCGCTTGCAAAGCTGTTCGCAGAAGCTTGCCCATTGATCGGCATTGGGGCTTAATCCGTGGTGGATGTGAACGGCACGAAGGTTTAAGTTCAGTGTGGAAAAAAGATCTAGCAACACCACAGAATCCACTCCACCGCTGAGGGCGATGAGGAAGTTTTGTTGGGCGGGAAGATGCTGGATGAGCTGGGTTTGTAAATAAGAACGCATATGAAAATGTAGGGGCAAATTATATTTGCCCTAATATACCAACAATTTGGGGCAAATGTAATTTGCCCCTACAATTGAATTATTTTCCAATACAAAACGAGCTAAAAATATTGCCAAGTAAATCATCTGAGGTAAATTGCCCTGTGATTTCGCTTAACGCGTTTTGCACCATACGTAACTCTTCGGCGAGCAATTCGCCTGCATGGAATTGGGTGAGTTGCACGTGCCCCATTTCCAGATGTTCTGCGGCAGACTCAAGTGCTTGCAAGTGACGGCGGCGGGCAAGGAAACCGCCTTCAGTGGTGCTTTGGTAGCCCATTGATTTTTTCAGATGATCCCGTAATAAATCTACGCCCACTTTGGTTTGAGCCGATAAACGAATAAGTGTGAAGCCATCTTTTTCTCCATCTTTTTCTCCATTTTTTTCTTCTAAGCCCTCCATTTCGCCTGATAAATCGACCTTGTTACGAATGACGGTAATCGGCATATTTTGCGGTAATTTTGCCAAGAAATCTGCCCATTCGGTTTTGAAATCGTCCGCTTTTTGCTCGGTGCTATCGATCATCAATAAGACGTGGTCAGCTTGCTCGATTTCGTTCCACGCACGTTGAATCCCGATGCGTTCCACTTCATCGCTTGCATCGCGCAAGCCCGCAGTATCGATAATATGCAGAGGCATTCCATCGATATGGATATGCTCACGCAACACATCACGGGTTGTGCCTGCAATGTCGGTCACGATAGCGGCTTCGCGTCCTGCCAAGGCATTGAGTAAGCTAGATTTTCCCGCATTTGGGCGACCTGCAATCACCACTTTCATCCCCTCTCGTAAAATCGCCCCTTGTTTTGCTTCTTGGCGAACTTGGCTGAGCTGTGAAATAATGTCGTTCAAATGCCCTTCAATTTTGCCATCTGCAAGGAAGTCGATTTCTTCATCAGGGAAGTCGATTGCCGCTTCCACGTAGGTGCGGAGGTAAATTACGCTATCCACCAAGCGGTTGATTTTAGTTGAAAATTCGCCTTGTAGTGATTTCAGTGCTGAGCGAGCAGCTTGTTCGCTGGTGGCGTCAATGAGATCGGCAATCGCTTCAGCTTGAGCAAGATCGAGTTTGTCGTTTAAAAATGCCTGCTCAGAGAACTCACCCGCACGGGCAATGCGTACGCCTTTGATTTCCAGAATGCGTTTGAGCAAAATATCTAAAATGACTTGACCGCCGTGCCCTTGCAGTTCAAGCACATCTTCGCCCGTGAAGGAATTTGGGGCTTTGAAGAAGAGGGCGATGCCTTGGTCTAATACCGTGCCATCACTATCTTTGAATGGCAAGTAATTTGCTAGGCGAGGTTTGAGTTCTTTGCCAAGCACTTCTTGGGCAACAGTATTTGCAAGAGGCCCAGAGACGCGTAAAATTCCCACGCCCCCGCGACCAATTGGGGTGGCTTGGGCGACAATTGTTTCTTTCATTGTTGTTCCTTTGGTTGAAAGTGGTCGATTGGTAAAAGGTTTTGCGAATTTGACCGCTTAGTCGTAGAAGAATGATATTCTAATAATTTACTCTCTCTCACAAGGGGTAAGGGAGGTATCGCATTGCAGATGCCTGATTATATCAGCATTTCCCTCACAATAAAAAAGCACGCTTGTGCGTGCTTTTTATCAATTATTTTTTCTTACGTGAATGTAACCCTTTTTTCTCTAATTGGCGATAAATCCACCATTGTTGGAACAGGGTAATACAGTTCGAGGTTAGCCAGTAAAGTACTAAACCTGCTGGGAAGAACAGGAAGAATACCGTGAAGATCACTGGCATAAAGGTCATCACTTTTTGTTGCATTGGGTCTGCCACTGGTGTTGGTGACATTTTTTGCAACAAGAACATTGAAGCACCCATTAAAATTGGGAAAATGTAGTATGGGTCTTGTGCCGACAAGTCTTGAATCCAGCCAAAGAATGGTGCGTGGCGTAATTCCACTGCTTCCATAAATGTCCAATATAATGCGATAAAAATTGGCATCTGGATTAAGATTGGTAAACAACCGCCCATTGGGTTTACTTTCTCTTCTTTGTAAAGCTTCATCATCTCTTGGCTCATACGTTGGCGATCATCCCCGAAACGCTCACGCATCTCTTGGATTTTCGGCTGTAACATACGCATTTTTGCCATTGAGGTGTATTGTGCTTTGGTTAATGGGTAAAGAATTGATTTCACCACGATGGTCACTAAGATAATCGCAATACCCCAGTTAGACACAGCTTTTTGGATAGTGGTTAATAACCAGAATAATGGCTTCGCAATGAACCACGCCCAGCCGTAATCTGCGGTTAAATCTAAGTGGTTTGCGGTTTCAGCCATCTCTTTTTGATCTTTCGGACCCGTCCATAAATGAGTGTTTATGCTCGCTTCTGTATTCGGGGCAACGGTTGTTACCGCACCACGATAGCCGATAGTGGCAAAACGTTTGTCATCAGATACGCGAGTGAATAAGGTCATCGCTTGGTCTTGAGCAGGAATCCACGCAGACACGAAATAGTGTTGCAATACTGCAATCCAACCTGTGTTGGTTTCAACAGATAAACCCGCTTTTTCCATATCTTGGAAGCTATATTTTTTATAGTTGGTTTCTGAAGAAGAGTACGCACCGCCTGTGTAAGTTGGCATCGTTAAGTTGCCAGAGTTTTCCACGATGGTGTGTTTTAACTGACCGTAAGGTTGTACTTCAATGGCTTCTGCTGTACCGTTTTTAATGTTGAAATTCACATCAACATTGTAACTACCACGTTTAAGCGTGAAAGTTTTGGTGTAAACCACGCCATCTTTTTCAAAAGTTAAAGGCACGCTTACCGCATCTTGACCCTCTGCTAATTTGAAGCTTTCTGCAGTTGTTTGGTATTGTGGACGACCAGAAACCGTATCGATTCCGTTTTTACCCACTAAGCCACTTTGAGCAATATAAACGCGGTTAGCGTTATCTTGTAATAATTCAAAAGGTGTGTTTGAGTGAAGTTCTGCATTGTGTTTAAGCAAATCAGAGTCCACCACATCACCACCAAGCGTATCAATGGTTAAGCGTAATACATCGCTTTCAACCGTGATGGTTTTACCTTTAACGCTTGCCACATCAGCGGGCTGTGAAGTGCTTGATGCAGGTACATCGTGAGATTGTTGTTGAGCTTGGATCTGAGCTTGTTTTTGTGCTTGAATTTCAGGGTTGAAATCTTGTTGCCATTGTGTAAACAATAGGAACGACACTAATAACAATCCCATCACCAGTAAACTACGATTTGAATTCATAGGGAATTTCTCTTGTTAATGAAAGTGAATGGATAAAAGAAGAGCATTTTATAATAGGTTGCGGGTAGATCCAACTCACTTTTACGGCTTTTCTTGGATTTTTATGCTGCTGGCTTATCTAAAACTTTAGTAGACAAGCGTGCTACCGCACACAAATTTCCTTCTTCGTCTTTAGTTTCAATATTCCACACGTGCACTTCACGCCCTAATTTAAGCGGGTAAGCTCGGGCAATCGCTTTTTTACCTGCTTTAACCGATTTTAAGTGGCTGATGTTCAATTCCATTCCAACAGCGATCTGATGCGGCTCGCACACTAAAAGCGAGCCTGCATTTGCTACCGTTTCAGCAAGCGTAGCAGAAATGCCGCCGTGTAATACGCCGAACGGCTGCATGGTTTTTTCGTTTACGGTGAGTTCTGCTTCCAGCCAATCTTCACCAATTTGGGTGAATTGAATGCCTAAATGCCCAACAGCATTACCTTGGCAGAGTTGATTTAATTGTTCAGGGGTGGCAGTTTGTTTCCAGATGGTGGTCATGGGTTCCTCGGAGTTTATTGAAAAGTAGGGTGTATGGATTTGAAAAATCCACGCCCGCAAAATAAAGCCTGCGTGAACTGCGTTCACACACCCTACGATTAGATAATGGATAATAGAGCCTGTATTGGATGCTTAATCTGTTGATGCTCCATTCGTTTCACTTGCGAACGGCAAGAGTAGCCTGTCGCTAAGCATCGTTCAAGCGGTGCGTTTTTCAGTTTTTGTTGCCAAGATTGTTGGTAAATCGCTTTTGACATCTCCACGTGGGCGGTTTCGTGCCCAAATGTGCCTGCCATTCCGCAGCAACCTACTTTCTCGCTTACCAACGTTTCGCCAAAATGGGCGAAGATCTGTTGCCACTCTTTGCTTGAGGTAGGAAGTTCGGTGGTTTCGGTGCAGTGGGCGAATAGATGCCACGGCAAGCGGTCGGTTTCTTTTGCTTTTTTGCAATTGTCTAATACGCCTGATTTGATTTGCTCAATCAACCATTCGTGGGCGAGTAGCACTTTGAAATCGCCGCGTTCCGCTTTCAAAATATCGCGGTATTCATCGCGATAAAGAAGCGTTAATGCAGGATCGATTGCCACCATCGGTAAGCCGAGTTTGGCGATGCGGTTTAAGAAATCCGCTTGATTTTTGGCAGTTTTGGCGAATTTAGTCAAAAAGCCTTTGATGTGTTGTGCCTTACCTGTTGGTTTATATGGCAAGACCACGGGTTTGAAGCCGAGTTTTTGAATAAAGGCAACGAAATCTGCCACCACTTTTGCATCGTAGAAGGTGGTAAATGGATCTTGCACTACGAGTACAGTTTGGCAATTTTCTGCGGAAAATTGACCGCTTGCCTGTTGAGCTTCAAGATTTTCAAGTGTTTCGCCTTGATAGCCAATTTCTACCAATTGCTTTTGCAAGTTTGGCGCGGAAAGGGCAGGCAAGTAAGTCATTCCAATTGTTTTATTGGCGGCGATTTCTGCCAAATGACTGGTGCTGAAGAAATTAAAAAATTTCGGGACTTTTGCCATTAAAGGGGCGATAAACTCCAAGTTTGACACCACGTAATCTTTCGCAGGGCGAAGGTAGCGTTGGTGGTAAAGCTCATTAAATTGTGAGCGGAAAGTCGGCACATCAATTTTAATTGGACATTGGCTGGCACAGGCTTTACAAGCAAGGCAGGTATCCATCGCTGCTTTTACTTCGTGTGAGAAATCATATTCCTGCGTTTTCTTGAATGAATGACGTACTTTTGCCACAAAATCGGTTAATTTCACTGCTTTTGAGCGTTTTTCAAAAATCAAATCATTAGGGTTAACTTGCTGATCGGCAAGCAAACGCAGCCATTCGCGGATGAGCGTTGCTCGTCCTTTCGGGGAATAAAGGCGGTTGCCCGAAATTTTCATCGACGGGCACATCGTGCTGTGCACGTCAAAATTAAAGCATAAGCCGTTGCCGTTACAATTCATCGCCCCTTTAAATTCTTCACGCACTGCAATTGGAATACGGCGATCGAAATCGGCTCGCATTGTTGCATCGATTTTGTAGAGCTCCGCGTCAGAATCTAATGGCGTACAGATTTTGCCTGGGTTGAGACGATTTTGCGGATCGAACAGTTGCTTGATGTAGCGCAGTTCTTTCCAAAGCGTTTCGCCGAAAAAGCGTTCGCCATAGTAGGAGCGCATCCCTTTGCCATGTTCGCCCCAAATTAAACCACCATATTTATAGGTGAGTTCCACTACTTGGTTGGAAATCGCTTTGAAGGTTTTGACCTGTTCTAAATCGCATAAATCGAGGGCAGGGCGAACGTGTAGCACGCCAGCATCCACGTGCCCGAACATACCGTAGGCAAGGTTGTGGCTATCTAATAAAGCACGAAATTCGGTAATGTAATCGGCAAGGTTTTCAGGCGGCACAGCAGTATCTTCCACAAAGGGAATCGGTTTTGCCCAGCCTTTTGCATTGCCAAGCAAGCCCACCGCTTTTTTCCGCATTGCGTAGATTTTTTCGATGCCGTCTAACTCTTTGCAAATTTGGTAGCCAATTAGACCGCTTTCCCCTTGTGCGATTTTTTCATCAAGGCTAGTACACAAGGCTTGAACTTGCGTTTCGATTTGTTCGAGATCGCTGGAGGCATATTCAACAATGTTAATCCCCAAAATCGGGTTGTTTGGATCTTCGGTGATTAAATCCGACACCGAGTGCCAGATGATGTCTTGTTTCGCCAAATTCAACACTTTGGAATCGACCGTTTCGACGGATAAGGCTTTCGCTTGCAACATCATTGGTGCAGAGCGGAGTGCGGCATCGAACGAGTTGTATTTGATGTTAATCAGCGTGCGATATTTCGGAATCGGCAGAAGGTTGAGTTTCGCTTCGCAAATAAAGGCAAGCGAACCTTCTGAGCCTGTCAGAATACGGGTAAGGTTAAATTCGCTTTCATCATTATTGAAGACATTTTTTAAGTCGTAACCCGTGATAAAGCGGTTCAGTTGTGGCAACTCTTTGAGAACAGTCGGACGTAGCGTTTTACAACGTTCAAAGACCTCGTTATGTAATTTTTTGCCTAAACTAGAAAGTGGTAGTTGCTCAAGGTTTGTAGAAAAGTTCTTGGTTTTAACCGCTTGCGTTTCTAGAATTTCGCCATTTACTAACACCGATTTGATTGCCAAAATATGGTCGGACGTTTTGCCATATTGCAACGAGCCTTGCCCTGATGCATCGGTGTTGATCATCCCGCCTAGCGTAGCTCGGTTACTGGTAGAAAGTTCGGGTGAGAAGAATAAACCGTGTGGTTTGAGGAATTGATTAAGCTGATCTTTGACCACGCCTGCTTGCACGCGAACCCAGCATTCTTTCACATTTAGCTCTAAAATTTGGGTCATATGGCGGGAGAGATCGACAATAATATTGTTATTGAGCGACTGCCCATTTGTACCTGTGCCACCGCCGCGGGGTGTGAAAGTGAGGCTTTGATAGGCTTCTTTTTGGGCGACTTTAGTCAGAATCACTACATCGGTAACCGATTTCGGAAAAAGTACCGCTTGTGGCATGCGTTGATATACGCTGTTGTCGGTTGCCATTGAAAGTCGGTCGGCATAGCTTGAGGCAATATCGCCTGAAAAATGCTGTTCGGTAAGTTCGTTAAGATATTGCTGAACTAAAGGATTTTGGTCTGGAGTGTTTGCAAGTCTAGGAATCATTTTTTGTTCCTTTATATAAAGATAAAATCGTTTGCATCTTAGCAAGAAATGGGGGGAATGGGAACGAAGATATTTTTAAATGAAGTGAAATCAATAAATAAAAACTCCATTCCATTTATTATTTATTGGCGTTAATTTTCTGTTATGTAAAATTACGTCAAGAAAGTTGATTTTATTTTATATCATCCCCATAATAAATGCAGTTTAGCTAAGTTCTTGATATTTTTCCTATTAAAATAGCATTGTTGATATAAATATCAGATTGATTGCAAAATAACCATTCGATGGGGTTTTGTATGCTATTTATACAGAAAATTATTGATCTTAAGCGAACTTCTTTAGATAATAACACGCATTCTTGCCCATCTTCTTAAGGACAAGAATGAGTGAAGGCTATTTTTCTTTATGTTATAAAGTAAAAATATTCGGCATTTCACTTCTTTAGTCTTTCTATCAAAAGAAGATGAAAGGCGTGGTTAAGATTCAACATTTTTATTATGTTGGAAAATTTTATTACATGGAATGACAAATTATAGAGGGTCATAAAATGAAAAAATCATTAGTTGCATTAGCAGTATTAGCTGCATCAGCAGCAGCAACAGCAGCTCCACAAGCTAACACTTTCTATGCAGGTGCTAAAGCTGGTTGGGCAAACTTCCGTGATGGTTTCACACAATTTGAGTCAAGCCAACCAAATGCTAAATTTAACGGTGGTTATGGTGTTAATAAAAATACTGTAACTTATGGCGTATTTGGTGGTTACCAAATCTTAAACCAAGATAACTTTGGTTTAGCAGCTGAATTAGGTTACGATTATTTTGGTCGTGCACGTGGTAATACAACATTCCCTGGTGACAACAACCAAGAAAAACGTGCTGCAAAACATGCAGCACACGGTGCTCACTTAAGCTTAAAACCAAGCTACGAAGTATTACCTAACTTAGACGTTTACGGTAAAGTAGGTGTTGCATTAATCCGTAACGACTACTATGTTCAACCAACAGTTGCTCACGATTCACGTGTTAAAGCTCACAACTTAAAACCATCTTTAACTTTAGGTGCGGGTGTTGAGTACGCAATTCTTCCAGAATTAGCAGCACGTATCGAATACCAATACGTGAATAAAGTAGGTAACTTAGACAAAGCTATCTCTAAAACAACTAATAAGGCGTGGCAAAATACTCAATATAGCCCAGACTTACACTCAGTATCTGCAGGTTTAAGCTACCGTTTCGGTCAAGGTGCAACACCAGTTGCTCCAGCAGCTCCAGAAGTAGTATCTAAAAACTTCTCATTCAGCTCTGATGTTTTATTCGCTTTCGGTAAAGCAAACTTAAAACCAGAAGCAGCACAAGCTTTAGATGCAGCTAACAACGAAATCAACGCTTTAGGTTTAGCTAACCCAGCAATCCAAGTAAATGGTCACGCAGACCGTATTGGTAAACAAGCAGCTAACTTAAAACTTTCACAACGTCGTGCAGAAACAGTAGCTAACTACTTAGTTTCTAAAGGTCAAAATGCAGCGAACGTAACTGCAGTAGGTTACGGTTCAGCTAACCCAGTAACTGGCAACACTTGTGATGCAGTTAAAGGTCGTAAAGCGTTAATCGCTTGCTTAGCACCAGATCGTCGTGTTGAAGTTCAAGTACAAGGTTCAAAAGAAGTAACAATGTAATTTGTTAGTTTCTTAGAATAACGAGAAGCCCGCAGTAATGCGGGCTTTTTCATTACTAGGACGCTAGTAGGCAGATAGTATTTTTGCCAAATAAAAAGCGGTTGATTTTAAGAGAGAATTTGCGAATCTCTTACGAAAATCAACCGCTTTGGGCTTCAATCTATTCGGTTACTGGCGCAATTTCTTCCGATGGAATGCTTTGTTGTTCTTCGGAAACTTCCGCCTTGGTATTCTCTGTTTTAGATTTTCCAAGTGAGAGAGCATCTAACACTGTTGGTTTTTGGGCTTCCACAATTGAGCCACCAGAGGAGCAATAAATTTGCCCACGGTCACGCCACATTGGAATTTGTCGCCCGCTTTCACAAGCAATACTGCCGTAGCTGTTAATTCCTACCCATTGAATATCTTTCATTTTCGGCAAGTTAAATTTCAGCGGTAAGGCACGGCGGATATACTCTTTATAAACATACAATGCCCCGCTTGAACCCGTTAAATACGTATCGGCATTGTTATCTTTACCTAGCCATACCGTTGCCACGTTTTCGCCATCAATCCCCACAAACCAAGTATCGCGCGCGTTGTTGGTTGTCCCTGTTTTACCTGCCAAGCGTAAGTCGGCAAACTCACTTTGCAGGCTACGAGCTGTGCCTCGTTCAACCACTTGTTGCATTGCATAAAGTGTTTGTGTTGTTGCTTCTTCAGGGAGCACCTGCTTGCTCACATCTTCAATATTGCGCTGGTAAAGCGGTTTGCCGTTAAAGCCTGTGATAGATTCTATAGTTGTTAATGGCACTCTCAAGCCATTATTTGCAAGCACTTGGTAAGATTTGGTTACGTCATACGGTGAAATTGAGTAAGAACCAAGCAACATTGATGGGTAAGCAGGGATATCCACTTTGTCCCATCCCATCTCTTTTTGCTTCGCAATCACTTTTCGCAAGCCGAATTTCATTCCAATATTTACAGTTGGAATGTTAAGCGAGCGAACGAGCGCATCCATTAACATCACTGAGCCACTAAAGCGTTTGTCGTAGTTTTTGGGTGACCACGGTGGTGAGCCTTTAATAGTAATGGTGATCGGTTTGTTATCAATCGGCGTATTCAAGCGGAAATTTTTCGGATCAGACAACGCAATTGCATAAATAGAAGGCTTCACCAATGAGCCGATTTGGCGTTTGGTTTGGATCGCACGGTTAAAGCCCGCGTATTGAGTTAAACGGTCGCCCACAATCGCGCGCACTTTACCCGTGCGATATTCCGATACCACAATAGCGGCTTGCAAGTCCTTGATTTTCTTATCTGAATTTTCCAACTCTTCCAAGCCGTTAATCACTGCTTGCTCAGCAGAACGCTGTTGTTTGCGGTCAAGCGTGGTAAAGATTTTCGCACCAGAAAGTAAAGCAGAGCGGTTCTCTCCAAACTCATTTTTCAAGTCCATATTCAACGCTTGCATAAAGGCAGGTTGTTGGCGATAAATCGTGCCTTTTTCTTTTACGCCCAGCGGTTGTTTGACTAGAAATTCGTAGTCGCTTTGGCTAATCGCATGATTTTCTTGAAGCAGTTTGAGCACCACATTGCGTCGTTCAAGTGCCGCTTCAGGATGTCGCCATGGGTTATAAAGGGAAGGACCTTTTACCATTCCCACCAATAATGCCATTTGTGAGGGGGTGATTTCTTGGATTGGTCGCCCAAAATAGAACTGACTTGCCAATGCAAAGCCGTGTACTTGATAACTACCGTTCTGCCCTAAATAAATTTCGTTTAAATAGGTTTCAAGAATACGGTTTTTGTCGTAGCGTGCGTCTAAAATCAGCGACATCAAGGCTTCGTTAATTTTACGGCTTAGTGATTTTTCGCTGCTCAAAAAGAGATTTTTTACCAACTGTTGAGTGAGTGTACTTGCCCCCTGCACCGTTTTGCCCGCTTGATAGTTCGCTACTAACGCACGAGCAATTCCCATCGGGCTGATACCGTCGTGCTGGTAAAAGCGTTTATCTTCGGTTAAAAGTAGGGCTTGAATCAGAAAATACGGATATTGCTGCAATTTCAACGCTTGGCGTTCTTCATCGCTTTCTGAGTGCAACATCGCTATTAGTTTTGGGTCAAGCCTAAACTCTTCCACCAAACGTTGAGCACCCAAGTCTTCGATGTAAGTCAACTTGTCATCTTGGAAGCGCAAACGTAAGACACGCTGTGCTTCAGGATTTTCAGGAAACGGAAAGGCGCGACGTAGCACCACAATATTATTGCCTTCGATTTTGAAATCGCCAGGGGCAACAATTTGCGATACCTGACGATAGCCGTTGTCTAGCAAGGCGGTTTTGGTTTGCTCAAGCGTGAGATTTTCTTCAAGAGTGATACTTTCGATGCGAGCATAAACCTCAGCAGGCAATTGCCAGACTTGTCCGTTCATTTTGGTACGGATTTTTCCGTCCAAATAAATGGCATAAACTGCTATAAAGCTCGCCCCAACCACGCCTAATTTGAGCCCTGTGGTCAGCAATCGAGAACAAAGAGAGCGACTGTTTTTTTGCTTTTTTTCACGCGTTGACATAGTTCAAACCAAAAGGAAAAAGCGGTGAGATTTTGCAAGAAATTTACGAAATGCCACCGCTTGTAAGGAAGTAATAGAGATTACGGATTACGTTTAAATTTACTGAAATCAGGTTCACGTTTTTCGTTGAACGCGTTGCGGCCTTCTTGACCTTCCTCTGTCATATAGAACAACATTGTCGCATTGCCTGCCAATTCTTGAAGACCAGCCTGACCATCACAGTCTGCATTTAATGCCGCTTTCAAGCAACGCAGCGCGATTGGGCTATTTTGTAACATTTCACGACACCAACGCACGGTTTCTTTTTCTAAATCAGCATAAGGCACAACGGTGTTCACTAAGCCCATATCTAGTGCTTGTTGCGCATCGTACATACGGCATAAGAACCAGATTTCGCGGGCCTTTTTCTGACCTACAATGCGAGCCATATAGCTTGCACCCCAACCACCATCGAATGAACCCACTTTCGGGCCAGTTTGACCGAATTTCGCGTTATCTGCAGCGATGGTTAAATCACACATCATATGTAACACGTGACCACCACCTACGGCATAACCTGCTACCATTGCCACCACTGGTTTCGGGCAAGTACGGATGTCACGTTGGAATTGTAAAACGTTTAAGTGGTGCACGCCGCTGTCATCTTTATAGCCGCCGTAGTCGCCACGAATTTTTTGGTCTCCGCCTGCACAGAAAGCATATTCGCCTTCGCCTGTAAGCACGATTACGCCAATTTTTTCATCAAAACGAGCATCTGCGAATGCGTGAATCATCTCTTTTACCGTTTGTGGACGGAAAGCGTTACGCACTTCCGGGCGGTTGATGGTGATTTTTGCAATACCGTCGGTTGATTTGTGATAACGAATGTCGGTGTAACCTTCGCTGTGGTCAACCCATTCAATAGGTGCGTATAAAAATTCTTCGCTTGGATATAACATTGATAACGTTCCTTTTTATGTCAAAAATTCGTGCCATTATAGCGGTTTTTGTCGCTAGTGAAATAAAAAGCGGTTAAATTTGCCAACATTTTTGTAAATTATTATGCAAATTTAACCGCTTGAAAATTGGATTAACGCTTATCGACTTTCACTACGCCACTCAACTTGGTTAATCGTTGAATAACGACATAAAGATGAGCGTTGTCAGTAACTGAAATTTGTAATTTCACTTGGTAATTGCCGTTTTCGATTGGGTAGCTTTGCACCGAGCCGATATTGCTATTAAGTGATGCAATCGTATTGGTGAGGCTTGCTAACACACCAGGTTGGTCTTTAATTTCTAACACTAATTCTACGTGAATTTCCTCAGGTTCTTCAGTTTCTAAGGCTTCGTCTAAGGCATCCAGTTGTTTTAAGGCTTGTTTGATTTTCGAACGAGCTTTCGCACTTACTGCAAAATTCAACCAACTTGGATGCGGATAACGCCCTTCTTCGGTCACAATTTCAATTGTTTGCCCCGATTGCAACGGCTGTGAAATTGGATATGGCTGGCGATCTACTATCGCACCCACGCAGTGATCACCAATATCTGAATGCACCGCATACGCGAAGTCAATAGCGGTCGATTTTGCTGGCAATTCTACAATTCTGCCTTTCGGTGTGAATACGTAAATATCGTTTGAGAACAACTCTGATTTTACGCTTTCGATAAACTCTTCCGCATTGCCTGCACTTTGTTGCAATTCGATGATGCTTTGTAGCCATTTTTGCGCTTTTTGTTGCACGCTGGTGGCGTGAGTTTGCTCATCGTTATATTGCCAGAATGCAGCAACACCAAGTTCTGCCATCTGATCCATCTCTTCGGTGCGGATTTGCACTTCAATCGGCAAGCCTTTATGCCCAATCATTGATGTGTGGATCGATTGATAACCGTTACTTTTCGGTACGGCGATGTAGTCTCTCACTTGATACGGGCGCGGTTTATACAAAGCGTGTACCTGCCCCAATGCTCGGTAGCAATTGTCTACATTGTCTACCACGACGCGGAAAGCATAGATATCCAAAATCGAACGGAAACGTTGATCGCGTTGGCGAAGTTTGTGATAAAGGGTGTAAAGATGCTTTTCTCGACCGTAAATGCGAGCAGGAATCCCCACTTCTTTGAGACGACTTTCTAACTCGTGAGAAATAGTTGCAAGCAAGTCTTGACGCGTACCGCGTGCCATTTCAATCGCCATTTTCAGCACGTTATAACGGTGCGGGTACATCGCTTTGAAGCAAAGATCTTCCAGCTCATTTTTCAGATGTGTAATGCCTAAACGATGGGCGAGAGGGCTGTAAATTTCGAGCGTTTCTTTCGCAATGCGGACACGTTTATCTGGACGTAATGAGCCAAGCGTTCGCATATTATGAGTACGGTCGGCAAGTTTGATTAACACCACGCGGATGTCTTTGGTCATTGCCAAAATCATCTTGCGGAAGTTTTCTACTTGTGCTTCTTGGCGAGTGCGGAATTTTAATTTATCGAGTTTAGAAACCCCCTGCACAATTTCGGCAACGTTCTTGCCAAATTCAGCTGCAAGTTGTTCTTCGGTATAAGGCGTATCTTCAATTACATCATGTAAAAGCGCCGCCATCACGGCTTCGTGGTCGAGTTTCATTTCCGCAATAATGCCTGCAACGGCAACAGGGTGCGTAATGTAGGGTTCACCGCTTGAGCGAGTCTGCCCCTCATGGGCGTCTCTGGCAACAATAAAGGCACGTTTGACCAGCTCAATTTTATCGGCTGGCAAATACTGACGAATTATGCGATCTAATGGTTCAAAAAGATACACGATACCCCCAACACTAAAAATGGATAATGGACAATA
>NZ_MUXX01000003.1:0-181695 GCF_002015045.1 Haemophilus paraphrohaemolyticus | reverse complement strand
TATTGTCCATTATCCATTTCAGGAATTTATCAATTTTAATTAAGCGTTTGCTTGAACGTCTGCTAAGAATGAAATTGCTTCTTTTTCTGCGATGTCTTGTTTAACAGCTTGTTGGTTATCAAACTGATCCATAATTTCGCCATTGATTAAACCTTCTTCGATTTCTCTTAAAGCAATCACAGTTGGCTTATCATTTTCTTCTGGCACTAATGCCTCACGAGTGTGAAGCTGGATTTGTCTTGCACGACGTGCCGCAATTAAAATTAAATCAAAACGGTTGCCGATAATTTCAGCAGCTTCTTGAACGGTTACACGAGCCATTTGTTACTCCAACGATTTGTGTATTCACGATAATTCAGTATAAAGGGGTAGAATTATACAAAAAATCGCCGATATTGACAATCTAAACCCGAGATATTCTTCGAAAAGCTGCTGCAAGCGGTTAAATATTTTGATCGTATTGCAAATAGACTACATGAGTTTGGAGATATTCTTCTAAACCGTGTTTACCATCTGCACCGCCAATGCCTGATTTACGCCAACCTGCATGGAAACCTTGCATTGCCTCAAAGTTTTCACGGTTCACGTAAGTTTCGCCAAATTTCAAGCGTGAAACCAATTTCATTGCTTTATTAATATTTTGAGTATAAATCGAAGATGTTAAACCGTATTCGCAATCATTGGCGAGCTCAATTACCTCATCAATGGTCTCGAAAGTGGCAATCGGAATGACAGGGGCAAAGATTTCTTGACGTAAAATCGCCATATCATTAGTTACATTATCAATGATTGTCGGTTCGAAATAATAGCCTTTACCTTTTACCGAATGACCACCAAGTAAGCAACGCCCTCCTGCTTTGATAGCTTCATCTACCATCGCCTGTGCATGCAATTGTCCTTGTTTGTTTACCATCGGTCCCATATCTAGGGTTTCATCTTCAAGCGGGTTTCCTAAGCGGACTTTTTTCATGAGTTCCACTAATTTTTGAGTGAAAACTTCTTTAACTTCGGACTGAACATAAATACGCTCTGCACAGTTACAAACTTGTCCACTATTGATAATACGTGAAGCTACGATAGCTTTGGCAGCTAAATCTAAATTTGCATCTGCCAATACAATTGCAGGTGCTTTACCGCCTAATTCCAAATTCACTTTAGTGATATTGCGACTTGCCGCCTCCATCACTTTACGACCAGCAGGTTCGCTACCTGTTAAAGATACTAAACCGACCTTTGGATTGCCTGCTAATTCTTGACCGATTTCACCACCTGCACCGTGTACTAGGTTAAATACGCCCTTTGGTAAACCTGATGCATGTACAATTTCCGCAAATAATATGGCATTAATTGGTGAATCTACGCTTGGTTTCACAACTATGGTATTGCCTGTTACTAACGCTGGTGCCATTTTGCGTGCGATTAAAAAGAAAGGGAAATTCCATGGCAGAATGCCTGTGGTGACCCCAATTGCTTTTTTATAAATGAAAATATGCTCATTTGAGCGATCACTTTGGAGAATCTCCCCTTCGTAGCGTCTTGCCCATTCTGCCATGTAATCAATGTAATCGGCGGTAAAATTCACTTCCACTCGTGCAAGTGGTAGAGTTTTTCCCATTTCTGACGAAATTACCCTTGCAATTTCTTCTGTTCTTTCACGAATGCCATGTGCAATTTTTCTTAAATAGCCAGCACGTTCAATCGCAGGCAGTTGCTCCCACGCATTTTGAGCTTTGTCTGCAGCATCAATTGCGGCTCGGGTTTCTTCTACAGTCCCTTTGGTAACAGACGCAATCACTTCTTCAGTGGCAGGGTTAATTACGTCAAAAAATTGACCGCTTGTAGATGTAACAAATTGACCATCAATATACATTTGATATGTTTTCATAGAGTCTCCTTTTGTTTAAATAAGGGGCGGTTATCGCTATGAATGTAATAATAATGTTAAAAAGTTTAATAAACTGTGAGCTAGTTCACAAATTTCACAATTTTCCCATAAAAAAATCTCCAATAAAGCGGGCTTTATTGGAGAATAATCATATCAAGCAATCTACGAAACTATTTGGCAATATCAAACGTTAACGTCGCATAATGTTTATGTTTCTGACATTGTGCAGGTTTCTCAAATGGCGTTTCATATACTACAGATGCTTTCCAGAAACCATCACGAAGTGGGATAATATCGACCGTACCATCTGCAGCTGTGGTGTCAGAGAAAGCTTGTGCTTCCACTTTGTGGGTATGCTGGTTATCTGAATTATCAAACCCTTTGAACGTTGCTGTTAATGTTGCATTCGGAAGCGGCTCGCCTTGGTAAAGTACCACGACTTTGAAACGCTCACCCACTTTGATAGTGGCAGGATTGACCATTGGCACGATTTCCAATTCATGTCCAACTACTTCTGCCACATCATTTTTTTCGGCTGCCTTGCCAATATTCACAATATTTTTTCCATACATCGCTGTGCTTTCACAATAGGTTGCATTTGGCGTGTTCAGCATATCCGCTTGCTTCCAACCTTCAGCATTTTGCGACCAGAATGTTGGTTTATATTCTGCGGCTAATACGTAACTTCCTGCTTTCACAGGTTTTGCACTTTCATAGTGGTAATTCTCGCCTTTTTGCACAAGATTTTGTTTCCCTTCGGTATTCACCAGCACCATTCCTTTATCAAAGAAATGAAGGCGCTTTTCTGCAATCGGCTCGAGCGTTGGAAATTCACCATAGCCAATGTCTGCTTTCAAAATTTCGCCTGCTTTTACAGGTTCACTTTGCACCCAAACGCGGTGAGCCTGAGCTGAAAAAGAAACTGCACAAATTACGGTAGCAAGAAGTAGTTTTTTCATAGATTCTCCGTTCTATTTGCCATTAACGTTGGCGGGCTTTAAATCTTGGGTTACTCTTACAGATAACGTAAAGTTTGCCTTTACGACGTACAATTTTGCAATCTGGATGGCGACTTTTCGCACTTTTTAATGAGTTGAGGATTTGCATTCGATATTCCTTATTTTTTCGCCACTAAACTTGCCATACCTTTAAATTTATCGCTAAAGCGGCTTGCGCGGCCTTCACTGTTCGCTTCACGGCGTTTGCCCGTATAAACAGGGTGTGAAGCAGAAGAAGTATCTAGCGTATAGAGTGGATATTCTTTGCCGTCTGTCCATTTCATGGTTTTTGTTGTTGCAGCACAAGAGCGAATAACCCAGCCTTGTTGTACGGAAGCATCATAGAAAAGTACTTCACGATAGTTTGTCGGATGAATCCCTTTTTTCATTTGAGTTGTCTCCTTTTGTATTTTGACCTGTTTCAAAATGGTTAATATCCATTTTTAAATTATGGGAATGCATCATACAGCAATTTTTATTTATTTCAATAAATTTTTTATGGTTTTGCGCAACTATTTTTTAACAATCAAAATTTTGCAAAAGAAACCCAAAATTCGACCGCTTTTTGTGGTAGGCTATGCCTGAAATTTTCTAGCTACCTTGGAGAAAAATCTATGGCACAGCAACCTTTTTTAATTGCACCCTCCATTCTTTCTGCTGATCTCGCACGTCTTGGCGATGATGTGAAAGCAGTGCTTGAAGCGGGTGCAGACATCATCCATTTTGATGTGATGGATAACCACTTTGTTCCAAACTTAACTTTCGGACCGGCTATTTGCCAAGCACTACGTGATTATGGCATTACTGCACCGATTGATGTGCATTTAATGGTAAAACCTGTTGAGCGTTTAATTCCTGATTTCGCCAAAGCAGGGGCGAATTACATTACCTTCCATCCTGAAGCAACCGACCATATAGACCGCAATTTACAGCTTATTCGTGATTTAGGTTGTAAATCTGGCTTGGTATTCAACCCAGCAACGCCACTGCATTATCTTGATTATGTGATGGATAAAGTGGATATGATTTTGTTAATGGGCGTGAACCCCGGTTTTGGCGGGCAGAAATTTATCCCTTCAACATTGGAAAAACTGCGTGAAGTGCGTAAACGTATTGATGCAAGCGGTTTAAATATTCGCCTTGAGGTAGATGGCGGTGTGAAAGTAGATAACATTCCAGACATTGCAGAAGCAGGGGCAGATACCTTTGTGGCAGGCTCTGCGATTTTTGACCAGCCAGATTACCAAGCGGTTATCAATCAAATGCGAAAAGCCCTAGAGGGAAAATAGCAAAATAAATCGAACAGAAATTTTTATGCGTGTGTGGATAATTTCTATTCATAATGGTAGAATACATCAATCCTCGCATACATAAAATGTAGGCAAACTTTTTTAATTCTTGTGTGTCTTAATGGCGTCTGGTTCGACCTATCTCTTTTAGGTTGCATTAAACAAAATTTCGATTACACTACTTAACTCTCGCATTTGCGATTTTATATAGGAAACCAAAAATGAGCATTGAAGAACGCGTAAAAAAAATTATCGTTGATCAATTAGGTGCAGACGCTGCACAAGTTAAACCTGAAGCTTCATTCATCGAAGATTTAGGTGCTGACTCTTTAGACACCGTTGAATTAGTAATGGCTTTAGAAGAAGAATTCGATATCGAAATTCCTGATGAAGAGGCTGAAAAAATCACAACAGTTCAATCAGCGATTGACTACGTGACAAAAGCTAACGCATAATTCTACAAGTAAGGCGGTTTTAAACCGCCTTATTTTTTTGCCTAAAGTTTCTTCTTACACATTTAAAAGCGATTTTAAACTCACTTTCATCTTCTCAACCTGTTCCAAATACAGCTCTTTATTTTCTAATTCATCAATCAGCTGTAATACGGCTTGCGAGAGTGTAACGCCTTGAGCATTCGCATACTTAGAAAGCTGTAGCCAACTTGCGTATTCCAAATCAATCGATTTCTTTTTGGTTGTGATTTTTTCGGCATTGAAAAAACGTTTACGGCGAGCACGAATAGACTGGCGCATCTTTTTACGTTGTTCCGCAGTCATTTCTGTTTTCACCCATTTTTCAATTTCATCGGGCGAATTTTGTAGCGTAGTCAGCAGCTGAATTTTCAGCTCAATCATACTATTTTCGGTATATTTGGTAATATTTTCTCCCTCGCGATGTTTCTTGAGTAGATATTTCCACTTCCAATTCGCTTCTTGGGCTTCTAGCTTTTGATATCTCATTGTTTCTCTTGATTTATTCGCAAATTTTAGGCAAGTATAACGGAATTTTGTATAATAAACCAAATTTCTATTATGAGGCGTATTCGTGCATTTATCTTCTCTTTCGTGGCAGTCGCTTTTTCTGCATCACTCTTTCAAATTATCTGATCAATCGGTCAATTTTTTCGATTTTCAACCAAAAGCTCAGCAAGCCTTAAACTTATTCAAATCGCAAGAAATGGGCTCGTTATTGGTGATGAAAAGTGAAGTATTGCCTGAGTTTTTAGATGAGCTTAGTGTCCAACTTTCACAAGATAATTCACAGCCTGTGATTGTGAGAACCGAATTTAAAGCCTCGCATTTGTTCGGTTACACACTCTTTTTAGAAAAAGAGAACCGTATCGAAACCATTAAAGGGGCAATTCAACAAGCACAAAATGGCATTTTGGTGCTACGTTTAAACACGCTATTACACGATTTAAAGCAGTGGGATAAACTCAAACAAGCCTTGTTGTTCGGCTTTTATGAACAGAATGCGGTAAACCACGTGCCCGAAGCGCTGCCTGCGATTCAAAGCCCGTTTAAATTGCTGTTAGTTGGCAGCCGTGAAGATATCTCAATGCTTGCTGCCTATGATGGCGATTTGTACCAATTCGCACAATATACCGAAATCGATTCATTCCTGAATGTGGACGAAGAGAGTCTGAACCAATGGGGCGATTATGTGCAAGCCTATGCTCAGAAATTTGTACAACGCCGTTTTACGCTTAAAGCGTTGAACCAATTGCTTCAACATTATATGCGAGAAAGTGAAAGCCAAACGATGATTTCTATCTCGCCAACCAAGCTCAAAAATCAGTTGCTCGGCTTTGCAAAATTTTATCCAAATTCGACCGCTTTCGATGAAGTGAATACTTATTTGGAAGCCTTAGAATTACAGGCGTCCACACTCAATCAATACGCGTTGCAGGATATTTTGAACAACCAAGTTTACATTGAAACGGAAGATGAAGAAATTGGGCAGATCAACGGGTTATCAGTCATCGAATTTGAAGGCGTGCCTTATGCTTTTGGCGAACCGCTTCGCATCAGTTGCAACGTGCAATATGGTGATGGCGAAATTACCGACATTGAACGTAAAGTGGAACTCGGCGGCAACATTCACTCGAAAGGGATTTTAATCGCCCAATCTTGCTTAGCGAATTTGTTAGAGTTACCAACCCAATTGCCGTTCTCCGCATCACTTGCCTTTGAGCAATCTTACGGCGAAGTGGATGGTGATAGTTCATCACTTGCGATTTTCTGTGTGCTTGTTAGTCGCTTGGCGAAAGTGGCTCTTCCACAATCTATCGCGGTAACAGGCTCTATAGACCAATTTGGCAATGTGCTAAGCGTAGGCGGTGTGAATTACAAAATTGAGGGGTTCTTTAATCTGTGTGCCGCACGAGGTTTAACAGGCAAGCAAGGGGTTGTAATTCCTACGAGCTGCATTTCTCATTTAAGCCTGAAATCTGAAGTCATCGAGGCCGTTAAAGCAGGGCAATTCCAGATTTGGGCAGTGGAAAGTGTGTTTGAAGCGGTCGAAATCTTGCTAAAAAATGCATTTTATGCGGAAGATCATCGAGAAAAATCCGACAAACCTGCCTTGTTTGACCTTATTCATCAAGGCATTGAGCAAAGCCCAAATCACGATGTAGAACATAAATTGTGGCATAAAATCTTCCCTTGGTGGAAATCTCACTGATCCGACAAGTCAGCTAACAGTTGTTAGCTAAAATAAAAGCCTGTACTATCTGATTTCACAAACAAAATTAGGAAAGCAAGAAAATACAGGCTTTCTTTTTAGTAATACAGGATTAAAAAAATGAACAGTTGTACACCAAATATCAAGTCAAGCTATACTTATGAAGATTTATTAGCATCAGGACGTGGTGAATTATTCGGCAGTGAAGGCCCTCAATTGCCTGCACCTCCCATGTTAATGATGGATCGCGTAAACTTGATGACCGAAAATGGTGGCTTGTTCGATAAAGGCTACATTGAAGCGGAATTAGATATTCGCCCAGATTTATTTTTCTTCGATTGCCATTTCATCAATGACCCTGTGATGCCAGGTTGTTTAGGTTTAGACGCAATGTGGCAATTAGTTGGCTTTTTCTTAGGATGGGTTGGTGGAAAAGGCAAAGGCCGTGCTTTAGGTGTAGGCGAAGTGAAATTTACAGGCCAAATCTTACCGACTGCTAAAAAAGTGACATATCGCATTCATATGAAACGGGTGATCAACCGCAAGCTCGTGATGGGATTAGCGGATGGCGAAGTGGAAGTGGATGGTCGTGTAATTTACACCGCAACAGATCTGAAAGTCGGCTTATTCCAAGATACTTCTTCATTCTAGTGTGCTAATTTTTCGATCACGCTCGAAAATTTAAACATTCCAAATTTACATTTCTAGCAAACTCGCCCATAGTGTTCTCTCTTTTGAGGATAGATTATGTGGCGAGCTTTTACTTTAATTGAAATTTTAATTACCTTAACGCTTCTTACTATTTCTATTTTATTTATTTCTCCTATTCTTTTTTCTTTGCAAGATAAATGGGCGTTAGAAAGTGAAATAGAAAATCTCTCTTCTTTTATTTATCAAATTCAAACTAAAGCTCGTTTTCAAAAAAAGAATTATTCACTTACCATTGCACAAAATGATGCAGAAAAGAAATGGTGCATTATTGCTATTCAAAAAGAGAGTAGTAAACAAGCAATCTGTAATTGCTTAAATATAAAAAGTTGTGTGCTGAAAGATGAATATCATATTTATGAAAACCAACATAAAAACATTGTATTACGCAACAAAAGCCTCTTTCCAAAATCTTTTATTAGTATTGATGGCAATGCAGGACGGCTAGAGTCTAAATGTATCAATATTAGCCTAAATAATACCAGTGAAATTCTACAATTCGATCAGTGGGGAAGAATTTATGTTAGCCCGAAAAATAAACGGAGTACCTGTAAAGATTAGCCATTTGAAGGCCTTTAGCTTGGTAGAAATACTCATTTCTCTTGGTTTAGGTTCTATTTTGTTGCTCTCTTTTACTTACTTTTATTCAAATTATTATGTAACTTGGCAAAAACAAAAAGAGCAATTTTTCTTACAAAAAGAAGCCCATCAATTAGCACATTATTTGCAACAACATATTCAGCATTTAGGTTATCAAGGCAATAATAAAGAAGAGAATAATTTTGAACTGTTTGAAAAAGATAACCAACGTTTTGCATTAAATAACCAATGTTTAATTTTCTTTTATGATTTAAATGGCGATGGTTGCTTAGGCAAGCGTGCTACGAAAAAAGCATTATGCAGAAATGGGCAATTAAATAATACCAAAGATTTAGCAAAGGAAGTTTTTGGCTTTAAATTAGAAGAAAAAGAGATCCACCTTTATGCTGATAACCGTTTTGAAAATTGTTTTAGCGAACAATGTAAAACACTATTAGATAGCTGCGAAAATAAATGGACAAAATTTACCTCTAAAGAGGAGTATTTGGTCGATAAATTCCAATTTAATTGGAAAAAACAGAATGAATTGATGCAAATTGAATTAACACTTTCTTCAATTAAAGATAAAAAAATAAATTATCACTTAACGGTTTATATTTATTTGTTAAATGGACTCACGCAATGAAGAAATTAGATGCGAGTAGTTTATTAAGTTCATTACTGATTTTAGCAACTATTCTCACGTTACTATTTTTAACTAAAGAAAATTGGTTAAGGCAAGAAAGTGTGGTAAATGTCTATTACCAACAATATTTATCATCCAAATTAGCGCTGTTGAAGACAGTAAATCAAGATCAATGTGCAACAAATAAAAAAGAGATGATTGAAGAAAAAATAGGTGAAATTATTTATTCTTACCAATGTGAAATGAGCAGTTTATTTATTAAACCAAAACCGACAAAAGATAAATATATTGCAGTAGATAATATTGAAAATTGGCTAGACTTAAACAATTACGCTTCTCAAATTATTTATATTAATTCATTATCTGAATTACCTAAAAATAGTGAAGATGATCCTAAAATTGTTGTGGCAAAAAAGGCGATTGAAGAGAGATTAGACGAACATTTTTACGGCATTATTATTACCGACTACCATTTTGATATTACAGGCTCCAAAAGAGTATATGGCGTACTTTATTCTACATTTGATAATGAGCGAGAAGAGCGTAATTTAACGTTTAGAAGAGCCGTAGTTGATAATTTAGAAAAGAAATATTCAAAATGGCATCTGGTGCCGAATTCAAAAAATATCTTAAATAATAAATAGTATGGTTAAACAATTAAGAGCGGAAAGCTTGGTTTCATTGTTGGTCGCATTAACGCTATTTGCAATTTTTGCGTTAAATTTCACCGCTTGGCAGAAAACTCAGCTTGAACGTGGTGCAAGAAATTACCAGCAACAGCAGGCACTACAAATTGCGGAAAACCAGATTGCGTTAAGAATGGCTGGGCTAAGTTGCGAGCCGCAAGCGGTCGAAAATGATGTGAAATTTATCATCCAATGTAGCGGGGAGTTAATAAAGGTCAGTTATCCGATGGGGCATGTTGAAATTAAAGTGAAGTAATCGGCTAAAAGCGTTGAATATTCTAGCCAATTCAAGCAAAATGATTCGCTCTATGAGGATTTTAGTATGTTCACCATTTATTATTCGAATGATCTCAATGCCTTAGCGTCAATGCTTATTCAGCACCAAAAAATTTCTCCAAATCCTGATCCTTTTGCCGAAGAAACCATTTTGGTACAAAGTATCGGAATGGCTCAATGGCTACAAATGGAAATTGCTGAGCAAACAGGCATTGCGGGAAATTACAGCTTCCCATTCCCAACTAGCTTTATTTGGCAGCAATATCGCCTTGTCTTCCCCTTCCTGCCGAAAGAGAATATTTTTGAGCGTGCCGTGATGGCATGGCGCTTGATGCGAATTATTCCGAACGTACTTGAGCAAGAAGGCTTTAGTGCCTTACGAGCTTATCTTAAATCTGAAAAAGAGGGCTCGGATTTACGCCTTTATCAATTAGCGAATAAAATTGCCGATCTTTTTGACCAATATTTAGTTTATCGTCCACATTGGTTAGTTTCTTGGGAAAAGAATAATCAACAGTTAATCATTGATGAAATTAAACATCATTTTTCCAATAAAATTAAAAATGAAGAATATATTGCCGAAAATGTACTTTGGCAAAGTATTTTATGGAATTTATTGATTGAGGATACCAAAAAAGATTACGATGAACTTTTATTTACTACCTCACACCGTGCCTATTTACAAAATTTATATTTTGAAAAATTAGATAATTTAACTGAAGAAGAACAACAAAAATTGCCAAAACGCATTTTTGTTTTTGGTATTTCTTCACTCCCACCTTCACAGCTTGCCGTATTACGCAAGTTAAGTGAGCATTGCGATATTCATTTATTCTTTTTAAACCCAAGTGAAAAATATTGGGGAGATAGTATTGAATATAGTGTATTAGAAAAACTCGCGTTAAAACAACAACTCTCTCAAGAAGATATTAAGAATTTATTATCACAACAAGGCAATCAATTACTTGCGATTTGGGGCAAACAAGGGCGAGATTTCTTAGCACAATTAGTGGAAGAAGAACACGATGTTATTGAAGGCTTTATTCCACCTTTTGAAGGTCATAATCTAAGCCAAGTTAAACAAGCGATTTTAGAATATCATAACGAGCTTGATTTAGATTTTAAACAAGATCATTCGATTCAAATTCATTCAGCACATAGTATTTTACGAGAAGTTGAAATTTTACATAATCAATTGCTACATATTTTCGAAGAAAATAAAACACTCTCGGCAAAAGATATTATTGTAATGTCGCCAAATATTGAGCAATATGCCCCTTATATTCAAGCTGTATTTTCTCGTTATGATAAAAAAGATGAAAAAGGCGTAAAAGATAAACGTTATATTCCATTTGCGATTTCAGACCAAAAAATCAGTGAAGTTGATCCTATTCTTTCTAGCTTTATTTATCTGCTTTCAATGAAAGAAAGCAGATTTAGTGCAGAAGAAATATTAGATTTATTAGAAGTTAAAGCGATTGGTGAGAAATTTAATTTATGTGAAAACGATATTGTTTTATTAAGAAATTGGGTTAAAGAAAGCGGTATTCGTGCAGAACTCACAATTCAGAAAGATGAACAATGGGATAATTATAATTCTTGGGAAAATGGTTTAAATCGCTTACTGCTTGGTACAAGCTTAAAAGAAGAGAGCGGTATTTGGCAGAACACTATTGCTTTTAATGAAAGCTACGGCTTAATTTCAGAACAGGTAGGTTATTTAGCAGGTTTTATTGAGAAATTAACAGATTGGGCGAACTTTTTACAGGAAAATCATACTGCTGATAAATGGAAAGAAATGCTGGAATATATAGTCAATCATTTCTATCAAGAAAATGAAACGACGACTAACGCATTATTATTGATTTCCGAAGAAATTGAAAAATGCTATTCATTAATTGAACAAACAAAATATAATCAGCCTATTTCGATTGATATTATTAGCTCAATTTTTAAAGAGAAATTAAATTATCAACAAAGTCATTTACAATTTTTAGCAGGAAAAGTGAATTTCTGCACATTATTACCAATGCGAGCAATTCCATTTAAAGTAGTTTGTTTATTAGGAATGAATGAAGCAGATTTTCCAAGACAGCAACAAATCAATAACTTTGATTTAATGCAATATCATCCACAAAAAGGTGACCGAGCAAGACGAGATGATGACCGTTATTTGTTTTTGGAAGCATTGCTCTCTGCTCAAGAGATTTTTTATATTAGTTATATTGGGCTATCATTAGTCAATAATAAAGAGTATTTTCCATCGATATTAGTTTCGCAATTGATGGATTATTTAATTGAGTATTCTGATTTAGAAGAAAAAGCACAACTTATTCAAAACCATCCTATTACGGTATTTAGTCCAAATAATTTCAAAGAAAACTATCTTTCTTATGATAAAGAGTGGTTGCCCTTGGCTCAAAATAATACTGAAGTTAAAGAATTTATTTCAGAAAAAATTGTTAATGAAATAGAATTACCAAAATATATTGAATTAGATGATTTGATTAGCTTTATTCAAGCCCCTGCTAGTTATTTTTTCACTCGTCGATTAGGCGTGAACTTTAGTTCAAATGAGGAGAGTATTGAAGAAAATGAACATTTTTCACTTTCTCGTTTAGATGAATATAGTCTATTAGATGAGTTATTGAATATCAAAAATGAAGAGCTAGAGAATTTCTTTGCAAAAGAGTACTTGAAAGGAAATTCGTTAGTGCTGAATTTTGGTAAATTAAAACAAGAAGAATTAAATTCTCGCATTGAGAATATGCGTTCAGAATTGGCTGGTTATTTAAATCAAGATAGTCAAGTGCTTGAAATCCATTTAACGCTCGATCAAACCGAACTTGTCGGCAATATTCCGCACCAATTTGGTAATGGTATTGTGTTATGGCGAACGGGTAGTTTGCGAGATAAAGATGTGATTAAACTTTGGATTTATTATCTTGCCTCAATTTTATCAGGAAAAGAAAACTCACCTATTTTCTATTATCTAAATAACGAAGCGTTAGCTAAACTCAGTTTTAATAAAATAGAAAAAGAACAAGCGAAGCAACAGCTTGAAATTTATGTTTCTGCCTATTTACGCAGCTTTGTTACGTTTGAGTTGGCAATTACCTCAAGTTTAGATAATTATTTTGACAATATTTCTGAAAATATCGAAAAAGATTGTGAAAATAAACTGATTGAAATTGCAAAAAGTTATAATGATGAGAATATCTATCTACAACGTATTCTTAATCAAAGTGAAAAATTAGATTATGCTCATATTCACCAAACAACATTAGATTGGTTTGATTTAATGCAAGAATCTAAAAATAAAGGATAATAAAAATAAGTATGAAGAAAACACAATTAAATCACGCTATTCGTTATGCGATTCTTTCTACATTTTTGGCACTGAATGTGACACCTACTGCATTTGCAGAAAATAATCAAAATCAGACCGCTATTATTCAAGAACAGGCTTACACTAATTTAGGCTTTGAATTGATTAAAACCCAAATCAATAAAAGTCCGAATGATAAAGCTATTTATCAAGGCATTAAATTAGATAATGGGATGACAGTATTATTGATTTCTGATGAAAAGGCGAATAAGTCCTTAATATCGATGGCAATTCCCATCGGTTCGATGGAAGATCCGATTTCTCAACCAGGTTTAGCACATTATTTAGAACATATGATCTTGATGGGATCAAAAAACTTCCCAGAAACCAACAGCTTAGATAACTTTTTAAACAAAAACGGGGGCTACAATAATGCTTCAACTACAGCTTATCGTACTGCTTATTATTTGGAAGTAAATAACGATGCATTCGATGAAGCAGTTACTCGCTTTGCTGATACGCTCGCATTTCCACTGCTTTCTAAGGAAAATGCGGAAAAAGAGGTAAATGCGGTGAATGCTGAAATGGTGCGTGCAAAATCAAGTGATGGGCATTTATTAAATAGCGTTAATTTAGCTACTTCTAACCCTGCGCACCCAATTACAAAATTCACAGTAGGGAATAAAGAAACGCTTTCAGATAAACCAAATAGTTTATTACAAACTGAATTAGAAAATTTTTATCAGAAATATTATTCTGCAAATTTGATGAAAGTAGTCTTATATTCTAATCAACCGATTGAGAAATTAGCAAAATTAGCCGAGAAAACTTTAGGTAAAGTAGAAAATAAACATTTAATTGAACCCAAAATAGATATTCCGCTTTTTAGAGAAGAAGACAAGGGAGTAATAATCTCCTATAAGCCTATTCAACCAATGAAAATGTTAGCTATTTCATTTGATATGCAAAATGATGAAGACAAATTTGCGAATAAAACAGGAGAATATTTAGCTTATCTTTTCAATAATAATACTGATGGCACTTTATCAGATTATTTAATTAAGCAAGGTTTATCAGATAGTGGAATCTCTGTTCAAGCAACAGCAAATGTAAGTCGTAATCGTGGGAGTTTTACCTTTTATGTTGCATTAACTGAAAAAGGATTAAAAGAAAAAGAAAATATTATTTCGCTTATTTTCCAACAAATAGATCAAGTAAAAAAACAAGGTATTCAAGAAAATTATTTTAATGAAGTACGTGAGAGCCTAAAACAAGAATTTACTCATTTACAAGTTGAAAAAAATGGGAGTTATATTGAAGCCCTCGCAGAACAAATGCTATTTTATCCTTTAGAACATATTTTAGATGCGGATTATCTGGTTAAAAATATGGATAAAAAAGCAATTGAAGAAAAATTATCTGAAATGAATATCAATAATGCACGTATTTTATTGGTTAGTGATGATGTAAAAACTGATAAGAAATCGCCTTATTTTGAAGCAGGTTTCTCTATTAAAAAGATAAGTGATGAACAGAAAAAAGTATGGCTAGATTTTAGTAAAAACCCTGAAATCAAATTACCTGAATTAAATCCTTATTTCACTACTGATTTTTCTTTAATTAAAGAAGATAAAAGAACTTCGCCGAAATTGATTGAAGAAGAAAAAGGGACACAACTTTATGCGATGCCAAGCCAATATTTTGCTAATGATCCAAAAGCTCGTATTGCTGTTAATTTCTCGATTACGCCAAGAACAGATAGCTTAAAAGAAAGCATCAGTGCGACAATTTTGAGTTATATGAATGAATTAGCTCAAGCTAAAGTAGATTTCCAATCTTCTGTAGTAGGAATGGGGGCTGGGTTATCGTTAATCGAAAATGGTTTTTCATTGCGGGCAGAAGGTTATACACAGCATTTGGCTCAGTTAATGCAAGATAAAATGCAACAATTTAGCCAATTTGAATTAAATGAAAAATATTTAGTGCAAGCGAAACAGCGTTTAATTGAAGCCTTAGATGGAAAACGTAAAGCGAATAGTTTAAATCAAGCAAATGAAATCTTTGTGAATTTCTCTAGTTATCCTTATTTTGAAGAGGATAAACAGCGTGAGATGATTGACAAAATTACGTTAAAAGATATTCAATCTATTCGAGAGAAATTATTGTCGAAAGCTACGAGTGTGCGAGCTTTATCTGTAGGTAATTTTACTGATAATCAAGTTAAGAATATTATTTCTGAGCTAGAAAAAACAGCTAAAAATAATAATAGTGAATTAGCTAAATATCGCTATTTAGATATTAACCAAAGCACAAGAAAATTAAATGCAATTAAATTTGTACCAAATGAAGATAATGCTCTCTCGATTGCTTATATGGCAAAAGGCTATGATGAGTTGGCAGGCGAAGTGCGAGCAATGTTGCTGAAAGATATTATTTCTCGCTGGTATTTTGATGATTTACGCACTAATAAACAATTAGGCTATGTGGTGTATGCAACTCAAGCAAAAGTAGGCAAAACATCCGGTATTCGTTTTATGGTGCAAAGTCCAAATACGAGCCCGAAAGGGATTATGCAACATAATGAACACTTTTTTGCAGAAAGTTTGCAAAAATTAACCGCTTTAACTGAGCAAGAATTCCAGCAATTTAAAGAGAGTCTATTAAATAAATTAGAAAGAAAGCCTGAATCGATCTCACAAGAATTTGAAAGCTTTGCCTTTGATTATGCGCGTGGCAATCAACAATTTGATCGTAAACAGCAGCTTGTTCAGGCGGTGAAAAATTTGACGAAAAATGACATTTTGGCATTCTATCAAAATGCGGTGATTGAGCAACAAGGTTTGGTATTCATCAGCCAAGCATTGGGCACGAAAGTAAAAGCCGCTGATGCGATTTCACCACAAGGATTTGAAAAAGTGGAGAATGTTGAAGTGCTTCAGAAGGAATTTAAAGTGAAGTTTTATTAAGATACTTTTATTAAGATATTAAAGGCTAAGTTTGGATCTGATTCGAGAAATTTAGCCTTTTTTATTGTATAAAAACACTTTACTGTATATTAAATCAAGTGTAATATAATACAAGTTACTATTTGTACAGGTGTTTATTATGCTTACTCAACTGACTATCAACAATTTTGCGATTGTCCGCCATCTTAATCTTGAGCTTTCTGAAGGAATGTCGGTCATTACGGGTGAAACGGGCGCAGGGAAATCCATTGCAATTGATGCCCTTGGGCTTTGCTTGGGCTATCGTTCTGAGAGTAGTATGATCCGCAATGGTTCGGATAAAGCCGATATTACCGCGACTTTCCAAATGCAGCCAAATAGCCCGGCCTATTTGTGGTTGAAAGATCACGAATTGTTAGATGAAGATAATCCGCACGAGTGCATTTTACGCCGAATGATTAACCTTGAAGGGCGTTCGAAAGCCTTTGTGAATAATCGCCCATTGCCAATTTCTCAATTGCGTGAATTAGGACAATATTTGATTCACTTGAACGGTCAGCACGCCCCGCAATTGCTGTTAAAGAGTGAATATCAACTTGAGCTTGTGGATAGTTATGCAGGCATCCACAGCTTGCTTGGCAAGATGCAAGAACAGTACAGCAAATGGAGAAAATTACATCAGCAAGTAAAAAATTTCCACCAACAATGCAAAGAGAATGAAGCTCGCAAACAGCTGTTGCAATATCAGGTAGATGAACTGGATGAGTTCGATATTAAAGAGGGCGAATTTGAGGAAATGGAAGAGACACACACTCGTCTATCTAATTCCGAAGAACTTACCGAAATGTCGCAATCGGTGTTGGATTTATTGAGCGATGATAACTCAAATGCGGATTCGCTGATTTATAACGCCATTCGTTATTTGGAAGATTTGGTGGAGGTAGATGCAAACTACCAATCTTCGCTCGATATGCTCAATGAAGCTTTGATCCAAGTGCAAGAGGCAAGTTCAGAAGTGCGCGCACTGGCAGGTGGCATTGAACAAGATCATGAATTATTGGCAGAACTTGACGAACGCATTGCCCGTGCAATGTCGCTTGCGAAAAAACACTATGTTTCGCCAAATGAGCTCTGGCAACATCACAACGTATTACAAGATGAACTGCAAAAGCTCGTTGATTTTGAAGATAACGAAGAGCAACTGATTGCTGATGAGAAAAAGGCATATCGTGAATGTGTGGCGTTAGCAGAACAAATTTACCAAGAGCGTGTATCCGCTGCTCAAAAATTAGCAGAGCAAGTAACTGCTCAAATCAAAGCACTTTCGATGGAAAATGGCGAATTTTACATTGATATTCAGCACGATGTGAAAAAACTCACACCAAACGGGGCTGATTTTGTTGAGTTTAATTTACGCAGTAACTTGGGGCAAAATGCTCAACCTCTGGCTAAAATCGCATCGGGCGGTGAGCTTTCGCGCATTTCTCTTGCTGTACAAGTTTTAACAGCTAACAAACTTTCTACCCCGACTATTATTTTTGATGAGGTTGACGTGGGAATTAGTGGTATTGCCGCCACAACCGTAGGCAAATTATTACGCCAATTAGGCAACAAATGCCAAGTGCTTTGCGTGACCCACTTGCCACAAGTAGCAAGCCACGGACACCAACATTTCAACGTGCAAAAATATGTGAAAGACAACCAAACCGAAACACAAATGAGCTTGCTTTCTGAACAAGAACGCATCAATGCCCTAGCCCGTTTGTTAGGCGGAAGCAAAATTACCGATGCGGTATTAGCGAATGCTCAGGAAATGTTGGATTTGGCGAGAGAAAAATGAAAATGGTTGAAAGAGGGTTATGTTAAGATTATTGGATAAAAAGACCGCTTGTAAATTATTTTTCCAAGCGGTCTTTTTTACTTAAAGATTTACCAACTTAGATTATCTATTTACCCACCAACTTGCCACACCTAACACCACGGCGAAGATCAACAGCCAAACCAGTTGAAGTTTATTGCTTTGGCGGTTGATTTCTTTGTTAATCTTTCGGCGTTGTTCAAGTTTTTGACGGTAGATTTCTAAATCTGCCTCTTTAAACGAGAAGCCACAATGTGGGCAGGCTTGCACGCTTTCGCTGATTTTTTTGCGACATTCAGGGCAACGGTGTAGTGCCATAAATCCTCTCTGGTTTTTTAGCAATTAATGAGGAAGTGCGCCGCTCATCAATAGCATAAAGATGGCATTTTGGACTTGCTGTTCTGGAATAGCTGTGCCGTTTAATTTTAACTCGCCATTTTTTAGCACAAGTTTTATGGTAACGGATTTTTCACCATTCACAGCAATGCCATTTTGTTCCGCTTCAGCAAAGCTTGCGGCAATTTTTGCTTTTGCATTGGCTTTTTCTGCTTCAGGCACCAATTTATCAATGATATTTTCAACCGTTGCTTTGTTTAGCTGAACGTCAATTGCAAAATCAGTAAATTGTTTATAAAAATTGCCACGCATTAAATCAAATGTTGGATTTTTGGCTAATGCTATGTTTACATCTAATTCAAGCTTGCCTTTTTCATCAGAAAGAGAAATTGGGTTAATTTTGATTTGTGGCTGGTTGTTTAATATTGCCATACCGTGAGTTTTAACCCAGTCTTGCATAATGATTTTCGTCATTAAATCTGCATTTTCGTGGTTAGATGCTTTAACTACTTCAACAAAGCCTTCAATCAGTGCGTTCAAGGCATTGGCATCAATATGGTTTAACTCATTGTTGTAAGTTAATTTGCCTAAGTTTTTTCCATCGAATAGCACTTCATCAACAATATTTTTGTCTTTGAAGTCGATCACATCCCCGTTAACAGAAATTTCTGTAGTAGATTTTGCACCTTTTTCTGCATAAGACATCGGATTACCCGCATTATCAACTACAGTCACTTCAAATTGCTCTGTCGTTGATGTGCCTTTTCCTGTGTAGAGATATTGCCATTTTGTTGGCTCAAATGTTATTTCATACTTCAAGCCTTTCCAAGAGAATGTGCTTGGGTCTTCAGATGAATTGAGCCTGTATTCATTGGTTTCTAAACTATAAGCACCTTTGAAATCTTTATTGGCATCAAAATTTAGTTCAACATCAGACCATTGAGCAGTAAATTTCGAATTTGTTGCTTCTCCCTTAGCAAGTGTTAGCGAACCTTTTGTACTTAAGCCATAGCTGGTTGAGGCTTGATATTGCAATGGTTTTTCTGATTTAGTTAAATCAAATAACAGTTGTGTCGATTCGTTTTTACCAATGAAACCTTCTGCTGAAAAGAGGGCAGGAATCAGATTAAATTTAGCTAAATGATTTAAAGGCAACGGACCGTGATAGAGTTTCGTTGAAAACGGAATTTTCCACTCTTTTGACTCGCGAGGAATTGCAACAATAAGTTCATCTTCTACTTGAGAACTAAACCAATTGCGCTCAAAGGATTTATTTTTATATTCAATATTGAATGTATTAGAAATGCCCAGCGCTTTAAATTGTTGATTTGCGTATTCAATTTGACGTTTATATTCGGTTTCTGCTTTTTGACCTGTAAACCAAGCTACGCCTGCCCAAACTACGCCAAGTGCAACAACCACGCCAATAGCTAATTTTGATTTTTTCATCATCGAACCTTTGAAAAATAGAAAGTAAAAACAATGCCAATTTACGAAATTTTTATTCTAAAAACTAGCCACAAGCGGTCAAATTTTCTCAAAATTTTGCAAATTTTTTTGTTTTTGCCCTTGAAGGGGGCTTTTTTGTCCTTATTTATGGTTGCGTCTGAATGAGCGAAGTAAAAATTCGCTCCATTCTTTTTATACTAAACTTACAAGATTTTAAATTATGCCTTGAAATAACAAAAAGCATCCTTATCTTGTGGGTACTCAATTAAGTAACGAATTTTTAGAAGGAAAATTATTATGGGAAAAATCATTGGTATTGACTTAGGTACAACAAACTCTTGTGTAGCAGTAATGGACGGCGACAAAGCGCGCGTGATTGAAAATGCAGAAGGGGCACGTACTACTCCGTCAATCATTGCTTATACAGATAACGAAACTTTAGTTGGTCAGCCGGCAAAACGTCAGGCGATAACTAACCCGAAAAACACCTTATTCGCGATCAAACGTTTAATCGGTCGTCGTTTTGAAAGCGAAGAAGTACAACGTGATATTAAAATTATGCCTTTTGAAATTACCCGTGCCGACAATGGCGATGCGTGGGTAAACGTGAAAGGCGACAAATTAGCTCCACCGCAAATTTCAGCAGAAGTGTTGAAAAAAATGAAAAAAACTGCAGAAGATTTCTTGGGTGAAGCGGTAACTGAAGCTGTAATTACTGTGCCTGCATACTTCAACGATGCACAACGTCAAGCAACTATTGATGCAGGTAAAATTGCAGGCTTAGATGTAAAACGTATCATCAATGAACCAACAGCGGCTGCGTTGGCATTCGGTTTAGGTTCAAGCAAAGAGAACCAAGTAATTGCAGTTTACGACTTAGGTGGTGGTACATTCGATATTTCAATTATCGAAATTGATAACTTCGACGGAGAACAAACTTTCGAAGTATTAGCAACAGGTGGTAACACTCACTTAGGTGGTGAAGACTTCGATAACCGCGTAATCGACTATATCATTGATGAGTTTAAAAAAGAGCAAGGTGTTGATTTACGTAACGACCCAATGGCATTACAACGTGTGAAAGAAGCAGCTGAAAAAGCGAAAATCGAGCTTTCATCAGCGCAATCTACAGAAGTGAATCTTCCGTATATCACAGCAGATGCAACGGGCCCTAAACACTTAGCAATTAGCGTAACACGTGCGAAATTAGAAGCTTTAGTTGAAGATTTAGTAGCAAGCTCAATTGACTCATTAAAAGCAGTATTAAAAGATGCAGGTAAGAGTGTAAACGAAATCCACGATATCATTCTTGTGGGTGGTCAAACTCGTATGCCATTAGTGCAACAAAAAGTGGCTGAATTCTTCGGTAAAGAAGCACGTAAAGACGTAAACCCAGACGAAGCGGTGGCAATTGGTGCAGCGGTTCAAGGTGGCGTATTAAAAGGTGATGTGAAAGACGTTCTATTATTAGACGTAACCCCATTATCGCTTGGTATCGAAACTATGGGTGGAGTGATGACTACCTTAATTGAGAAAAACACCACGATTCCAACTAAAAAATCGCAAGTGTTCTCAACTGCGGAAGATAACCAAGCAGCGGTAACTATCCACGTGTTACAAGGTGAGCGTAAACGTGCGGCAGACAATAAATCTTTAGGTCAATTCAACCTAGAAGGTATCAACCCTGCACCACGTGGTATGCCACAAATTGAAGTCACTTTCGACATCGATGCGAACGGCGTAATCAATGTATCTGCGAAAGATAAAAACACAGGTAAAGAGCAACAAATCCGCATTCAAGCATCTTCAGGTTTATCTGATGAAGAAATTCAACAAATGGTGCGTGATGCAGAAGCAAACGCAGATGCAGACCGTAAATTTGAAGAGTTAGTTCAAGCGCGTAACCAAGCAGACGGTATCGCACACGCAACTCGCAAACAAATTACCGAAGCAGGCGATGCGCTAGCAGCTTCAGACAAAGAGAAAATTGAAGCAGCAGTAAGCGAACTTGAAACTGCAGCAAAAGGTGAAGACAAAGCAGAGATTGAAGCGAAAATTGAAGCAGTAATCAAAGCGTCTGAACCGTTAATGCAAGCAGCGCAAGCAAAAGCACAAGCTGGTGGCGAACAACCACAACAATCATCAGCAAAAGATGATGGCGTGGTAGATGCTGAATTTGAAGAAGTGAAAGACAACAAATAATTTCACAGCTCTTCGAGCATAAATAAAGGGCGTGGAAACACGCCCTTTTGGTGTATATAAATGATCCCCCTCTTTAGAAAAGAGGGGTTAGGGGAGATTTGATAGCGATATTAAATTTTCTTATCAGCTAAATTTACTTCTGCCAAATCTCCCCCGCCCCTCTTTGCTAAAGAGGGGAGTATGTTACAAGCGGTCAAATTTACCCAGAATTTTGTAAATTTAAGGAATAGGTATGCCACTTACACTTTATCCATTTGCTACAATTCGTACGCATAACATAAAGGAAAATACCGCGGAAAAGATAGGACAGCTTTGGCAGAATAATTTTGCAAAATTGCCTCAAAATGAGCCTTATTATAGTGTTTATCTGAATTACGAATCGGATTTTACGGGCTATTATGATGTTGCTGTTGCCCAAGAAAGTAAACCAGAAGGCAGTTTCTCAACCATTGAAATTGAAGATCTGACTTGGTATGAAATCTTCCCTACGACTTATGAATCAGTAGTTCAAACGTGGCAACATATTTGGAATAAGGAAAAGCAAGGCTTATTAAAACGTGCTTATAAAGTGGATTTTGAGAAATATTATCCAAATGGCAAAGTGGATATTTACATTTCAATTCGCCCACATTGCTAAAAATAGCGAATTCAAGCGGTCAAATTACAATACATATTTACAAATAGAAATATTATGGCAAAAAAAGATTATTACGAAGTCCTTGGCTTACAAAAAGGGGCAAGTGAGAACGATATCAAACGTGCTTATAAACGTTTAGCGTCTAAACACCACCCGGATAAAAACCAAGGCAGCAAAGATGCAGAAGAAAAATTTAAAGAGATCAACGAAGCTTATGAAGTACTAGGCGATGCTGAAAAACGTGCAGCTTACGACCAATATGGTCATGCGGCCTTTGAACAAGGCGGTGGCGGTGCAGGCGGTTTTGGCGGATTCGAAGGCTTTGGTGGTGGCGGTTTCGGTGGCTTTGAAGACATCTTCAGCGAAATGTTCGGCGGTGGTTTCGGTGCTGGCGGGGGTCGTCGTCAACGTGTTGTGCGTGGCGATGACTTACGTTACGATATCGAAATTACTTTAGAAGAAGCAGTAAAAGGCTGTAAAAAGGATATTCGTCTTTCTACATTAGCTGAGTGTGATACCTGCCACGGTAGTGGTGCAGAAAAAGATTCTAAAGTGGAAACTTGTCCGCACTGCCACGGTTCAGGTCGAGTACGCCGTCAGCAAGGCTTCTTTATGACCGAAAGTCTCTGTCCGACTTGTCACGGTACAGGTAAAAAAATCGAAAAACCGTGCCACTCTTGCCACGGTGACGGACGCATTCAAAAAACGAAAAACTTATCCGTCACCATTCCAGCAGGCGTAGACACTGGTAACCAACTCCGCTTATCAGGCGAGGGGGCTGCAGGCGAGAATGGTGCACCAGCAGGCGATTTATATGTGGTGATTCACGTTCGTGAACACGAAATTTTTGAACGCGACGGCTCAAACCTCTACTGTGAAGTGCCTATTAGCTTTACTCTTGCGGCTTTAGGTGGCGAAATTGAAGTGCCAACCTTAGACGGTAAATTAAAACTCAAAATCCCAGCAGAAACCCAAACAGGCAAACTGTTCCGAGTGCGTGGTAAAGGTGTGATGAGTGCAAGAGGTGGTTACGCGGGCGATTTAATCTGTCGCGTGATTGTCGAAACGCCGGTTTCCCTCAACGAAGAGCAAAAAGAGTTACTCCGCAAATTAGAAGAGAGCTTAGAAGGCAAAAGCCAACATCGCCCTCAGCAAGAAGGGTTTCTAAATAGCGTGAAGAATTTCTTTAGTAATTTAGGTAAATAATCTAGGTCATAAAGATAAGCGGTGAGATTTGCAAAACATTCTGCAAATTTCACCGCTTTTTTATTGACTAATGTTAGCCACCTTTACAATTCAACCAATCTATTCGCTGACCTTGATAAATTTTGTAGTAAGTTGAACCATGTTGGCGTGCTACAAGCTCAATGGTGCTTCCTTGAATTGGGTAATATGAACGATAAATAACCTCGAAACGCGTTCCGCGAGCATTTAATTCTCTATTGTGAATATGATCGAACGGCACAGCTTTCCCACCATTTAGCTGAAAATAGATACCAAAATTCTCTTTTTTTCGGCTCTCGCGTGAAAGGGGAAAATAGGTGGTTAGTGATGATCGTTCTCCTGTCACAGCATGTTTACAAACATAGTAATAGCGTTTGTAATCTTTCGGGTTATTTAATTCCGACTGTGTAATCTCTTCTTTCAGATATAGTGCTTGAGCAGATTTTTTTTGCTGTTGCTTGTTAGGCGTTGTTGTACAGCCAAAAAGCGTCGCTAATGTAATGCCGATTAAGGCTAGTTTGAATTTGTTGAACATAATACTTTACGAGAAAAATTAAAGGTGGGTATGATAGCGTAATTATAATGTAAAAAGTAGGGTAAGGTTATACCGTAGATGTCGGTAAACTCGACAGTAAAGAAATTGATGTTATCGCCCGAAAAGCCGATGAGATTTTATATGTTGAAATCCCTGAAAATACCCACGAAACCGATAATCTTTTGTATATTAAAGATAACTATAAAAAGATCTTAATTACCGGGAAATATTACGAACAAAAAGAGATTGATGGGATTGAAGTGATTTATGTGGTGGATTGGTTGTTGCAATAAATCTAAAAATACTGAAAATTTTCACCGCACTTTTTGTGTTTAATGCTTATGTCGCTGCGCGTTTCCTAGCGTTTGCCTTGGAAATTAAATTAAAGTGCGGTTGATTTTTGAAGTGTTTTTGTTGGAATTAGGCACACGCTGGGAAGCGTGCGTAACAGATTGTGCTAATAAAGAAAGATAGAGCCAGCGTCCACGCTGGTGCTATTTAATAAAAACATTGTGAATTTTACCCATAAGCTGTTGGTAAAAACAATATTCAAAATCCTTTGGATTTTTTGACCGCACTTTTAGTTGATAGGCACAATCGAGGACGCTTGCGCCATCAGAGAGAAATGGCATCGGTAGAGTTACTTATCTTTACTATGGATTTCTTGATATTTTTCATACCATTTAGTACATCTAAATATTGCCATAACTACTGCCATCATAGATGTTATTGAATAAAGTAAAAATAAATAACCAAGCCCCCAAAATATAGGTGTAATTACAGAAAAATAGATCATATAGCTATCAGGTAACCAATTTGGTTGATATGCCAGTGATTTTGCTAATAAGGCAAAAATAATTCCCAACGCTTGAATTAATATAAAATGAACAAATGTAGCTGATACTAAAGTATAGGCTGAGTTTCTCTCCCGATCATCTTTTTCAGCTAAAATTGCTCTAAATTGTTCGTCACCTAAGCCAAGAAAGATAGCAAAGCCACCTAATGAAAATCCTAGGAGATTTGGAAGTATTGATAAGCTTTGATTCCACCAATCTCTTGACATCCATTGATGGTGAGTTAGAAAAAGTAAAAAGAAAGCTACATGTAGATAAGGCGAACTTAATAATGCTCTCCAACCACCATAAGTATTCCAATAATATTGGAATATTTCATAGCTATCTTTATAGCTAGCTTTTAACCTTTTAGCCATATTATAAATCCTATTTAATTATCTCATTGTGAGTATCAAATGCTGTTTCTATTAAGCGTTTTTCTGCAGGATCTTCTCCTCTATTTTCTTCATTTCTATCAGCCTCATACGAAGTTTTAATAACTAGATTAGTTTCTTCTGTAGAAATTTTCCATTTTTCATTCTCAACATTTACTCCTTCGGCAACAACTTTCCCATTAGAGGCTGCAATTTTAATTTCTGCTTTTAAATCCTCATCGAGAACTAAATTTTCCTCTTTAGTTGATATATATTCAGTTCTTTGTTTTTTTAAGGTTACGTTTCTTCATTTTTTCTAATAAAGTTTGTTCTACACAACCAATATCATCAGGATTAGGTCGAACAATATCTACAATTAACTTATCAATATCGTTTCTATTAATTAGTCTTTCTACCTCTGCTGAATCAGGTTCAATAGTAACTTCTATATCCCCAAATTTTTGAGAAATTTCTTTACTTTGAATTAATAACTCAAATAATTTTTTAGCTTTCGTAATTCCAAATAGGTTCTGCTTATGCTTTGTTTGAATGTACAATCTATGACCTTTTGGAATAAAAACAAATGGAATTTTGACAAAATGTGGTCTTAAATGCTTTGGCACAATTAATGATTTTTTCTCTTCATCAGTTGCAGCTTTCTTAGTTCTAGTATTCAAACAATCTCGTTCGGGATCTATTTTGGCATACTTATATATTTGACCAAGAAAGTAACGTTGTTCTCCATATTGCTTGCTTACATTTAATTCACCTATACAAGCCGCATGAGTTTCGTCTAACTGAGCTTCAACATCATCGTTATTTAATGTATGAAATAAATTTTCATAAGATAGCTCACCTTTGTCATGATTGTGCATTGCAATATTCAAAACCGCTATTTCAAGTCTGATTTTAGTCATATTTATTTCCTTAGTTCTATGTATAAAGTTCGTAAAATAGTATTATATTTAACGTAAAACGTGGCATCTATAGTTTAAATTCCTATTTGTTACCTGAGGTTTTATTATTCCCTACTTCATCGCCACACCCAACCATTTCAACATCTCTCTCTCATCCCAGCCTTTACGTTTGGCATAATCTTGAGCTTGGTCTTCATCGATGCGACCTAAAGTGAAATAGTTACTTGCAGGGTGGGTGAAGTACCAGCCGCAGACGGAAGCGGCAGGCCACATGGCGTAGCTTTCGGTGAGTTTCATGCCGATGCGTTGTTCCACTTCTAATAAATCCCAAATCAAGGCTTTTTCCGTATGTTCTGGACAGCTTGGGTAACCAGGTGCAGGGCGGATGCCGACATAGTTTTCATTGATTAAACCTTGATTGTCGAATTCTTCTTGCGTGTAGCCCCAAATGCGGGTGCGTAGCTCAAAGTGCAGATATTCCGCCATTGCTTCGGCGAGGCGGTCGCCCACAGCCTGTAGCAAGATAGCATTGTAGTCATCGCCCGCTGCTTTATAGCCTTCCACTAATGCCATTTCTTCAATACCCGCACAGACGGCGAACATCCCCATCCAGTCTTTTTTGCCGCTTTCGCGATCGGCAATAAAGTCACTTAGGGCAAAGTTAAACGGGCTTTTGCTGTTTTTACCACGTTCCGTTTGTTGGCGTAAGCCGTAAGCCGTACCAATGGTTTGCGTACGTTCTTCATCAGAAAATAGCACCACATCGTCGCCCACACGTTCCGCAGGGAAGATGCCTAAAATACCGCTTGGGTTGAGTTTGTGGTTTTGTTCTAATTCATCCAATACCACTTGTGCATCATTCCACACTCTTCGTGCTTCTTCACCGCCTTCCGGATAATCAAAGGCATCAGGGTAGCCGCCCATCAAGCCCCAAATACGGAAGAATGGTGACCAGTCGATAAATTTGCGCAGTTCGGCAATTGGTACGTTTTTAAATTCGACAATGCCCGTTTGTTTTGGTGTTGGTGGCACATAATCCGCCCATTCGCCACTAAAGCCGTCAAAACGGTTGGCGCGTGCTTCTTCAATACTGAGTTGTTTACGCAGAGGTTTGCGATTGGCAAAAGATTGTTGGATTTTTTCGTAATCTTTCTTGAATTGTTCCCATAATGCCGCACGGCCTTCCGGGTTCATCAAAGTTGCGCAAACCGTTACCGCTCTTGATGCATTAGAGGTATAGAACACACCATGTTGCTTGTATTTTGGATAAAGTTTAATCGCAGTATGTTCTTTAGATGTGGTTGCACCGCCGATCAACACCGGCAAGTTCAACCCTAAACGCGTCATTTCGCCAAGGAAGTATTCCATTTCGTCTAAAGATGGCGTAATCAAACCGCTCAAGCCGATAATATCCGCTTTTTCATCAATGGCGGTTTGAATGATTTTATCCGCCGGCACCATCACGCCTAAGTCGATCACTTCAAAGTTATTACATTGCAACACCACGCTCACGATGTTTTTGCCGATGTCATGCACGTCGCCTTTCACGGTGGCGATCACCACTTTGCCGTTGCTGGAGCCTTTTTGTTTGGTGGCGTTGATAAACGGCTCTAAGTACGCCACGGATTGTTTCATCACGCGCGCCGATTTCACCACTTGTGGGAGGAACATTTTGCCGTCGCCGAATAAATCGCCCACTACGTCCATGCCAGCCATAAGCGGGCCTTCGATCACCTCTAACGGCGTTGGCAATTTTTGGCGCGCCTCTTCGGTATCTTCGATGATATGCGTAGTAATCCCTTTCACGAGTGCGTGTTTTAAGCGTTCTTCCACAGGCCACGTGCGCCATTCAGCGACGGAATCTACCGCACTTTCATCGTTGCCTTGGTTGCGATATTTTTCCGCAATATCCAATAAACGCTCTGTGCCATCCGGCGTGCGGTTTAAGACGGCGTCTTCAATCACATTGCGTAATTCCGGATCAAGATCATCGTAAATCGCGAGCTGTCCTGCATTCACAATTCCCATATCCATGCCTTGTTTGATCGCGTGATAGAGGAAGACGGCATGAATGGCTTCACGCATCACATTGTTACCACGGAATGAGAAAGACACATTCGACACCCCGCCCGAGATTTTCGCGTGTGGTAGGGTACGTTTAATACGACCTGTGGCGTTAATGAAATCCACGCCGTAATTGCTGTGTTCCTCAATCCCTGTGCCGATGGCGAAAATATTTGGGTCAAAAATGATGTCTTCTGGCGGGAAGCCAACTTGCTCGACTAAGATGTTATAGGCACGGGTACAGATTTCCACTTTACGCTCTTCGGTATCGGCTTGCCCCACTTCATCAAATGCCATCACCACAACGGCTGCACCGTATTTACGCACCAATTTAGCCTGATGGATAAATTTTTCCTCACCTTCTTTTAAGGAAATAGAGTTAACGATTGGTTTACCTTGTACTGACTGCAAGCCAGCCTCAATCACTTCCCATTTAGACGAGTCAATCATCACTGGCACTTTGGCCGCATCGGGTTCCGTCGCCATAATGTTGAGGAAACGGGTCATGCATTTTTTGCCATCGAGCAAGGCTTCGTCCATATTCACGTCGATCACTTGCGCTCCGTTTTCTACTTGGTCGATAGCAATTTCAATGGCTTCGGCAAATTTATCTTCTTTAATTAAACGCTTAAATTTCGCCGAACCTGTCACGTTATTACGTTCGCCCACGTTCACGAATAGGCTTTCATCATCAATATTGAGAGGTTCTAAACCTGACAAACGCATTGCTGTTTTGATTTGTGGCAACTTGCGTGGCGGGATGTTTTCTACCGACTCGGCAAAGGCTTTAATGTGTTCCGGTGTGGTACCACAACAACCACCGATAATGTTTACAAAGCCACTTTCAGCCCACTCTTTTAAGTGAGCAGCCATCTCTTCTGCCCCTAAATCGTAGCCACCAAAGGCATTTGGTAAGCCAGCATTTGGGTGGACGGAAACATAGGTTTCGCTGATTTTAGATAGTTGTTCAACATATTGGCGAAGTTCTTTCGGGCCTAGCGCACAGTTCAATCCGAATGTCAGTGGTTTAGCGTGACGGAGGGAGTTATAGAAAGCCTCGGTAGTCTGCCCAGAAAGAGTTCGTCCTGAAGCATCAGTAATGGTGCCAGAAATCATGATTGGCAATTCCACGCCTAATTCTTCGAATACGCTTTCAATGGCAAAAACTGCCGCTTTAGCATTAAGCGTATCGAAAATGGTTTCGATCATAATTAAATCCGCACCGCCTTCAATTAAGCCTTTTGTTGCTTGGGCATAAGCATCCACCAATTCCATAAAAGTCACATTACGGAAACCAGGATCATTTACGTCTGGTGAAATGGAGGCTGTACGGTTTGTTGGCCCTAACACGCCCGCGACAAAGCGAGGTTTTTCTGGTGTGCTATATTTATCTGTTGCCAAACGAGCTAATTTTGCGCCAACAAAATTGAGTTCATAAGCGATAGATTGCAAGTCGTAATCCGCTTGAGCAATCGTAGTTGAACTAAAAGTATTGGTTTCAATAATATCTGCACCCGCTGCTAAATATTTCTCATGAATAGCGGAAATTAGCAGTGGCTGAGTTAATGTCAGTAAATCATTATTACCGCGTAAATCGACCGCACTTTCCTTAAACTTCTCGCCTCTAAAATCGGCTTCTGTCAGTTTATATTTTTGGATCATCGTCCCCATCGCACCGTCTAAAATGAGAATACGATTTTCTAGAGCTTGTTTAAGTTGAGCGGTTTTGTTGGTCATAGTTTTATTCCGTAAAATATATCAGTAATGCAGGAATGATAGGCAGATGGAGAGAGGGTGTCAATAAAACGCAGTCACAAAAAAGCCCGATTATTCAAACACGACAAATAATCGGGCAATACGGAGTTGTGTATTTATTATAGTTCTAATTAAAAGGCAGTTTTGTAGATTTCTAGGATCTCTTCTGCTGTACAATCACGCGGGTTGCCGCCTGTACATACATCTTTCAACGCATCTTGAGAAAGGGCAACTAAGTCCTCTTCTTTCACGCCAATCATATGTAATTTTTCAGGAATGCCAACATCGTGTGAAAGTTGTTTTACCGCGTTAATCGCTGCTTGACGATACTCTTCTTGGCTCATGTCATCAACGCCTTTAACGCCCATTGCACGTGCAATTTCACGGAATTTCTCACCTGTTGCTGGTGCATTGAATGCTAAAACATAAGGTAATAACACCGCATTTGCAATGCCGTGTGGTGTGTCGTAGTAAGCTGAAAGAGGATGAGCCATACTATGTACAATACCTAATCCCACATTTGAGAAGCCCATGCCTGCAACATATTGACCGAGAGCCATACCTTCACGGCCTTCTTTGGTGTTTTCTACCGCACCGCGTAAGGAGCTAGAGATCAAGCGGATTGCTTCTAAGTGTAATGCATCGGTTAATGCCCAAGCAGCTTTGGTAGTGTAACCTTCAATGGCATGAGTTAAGGCGTCCATACCAGTTGCTGCGGTTAAGCCTCTTGGCATACTGCTCATCATTTCTGGATCGACTAATGCAACAATTGGAACATCATGCACGTCAACACAAACGAATTTGCGTTTTCTCTCTTCATCAGTAATAACGTAGTTAATTGTCACTTCAGCAGCAGTCCCTGCGGTAGTTGGAATAGCGATAATCGGTACACATTTATTACGCGTTGGCGCTACACCTTCCAGTGATAATACGTCACTAAATTCAGGGTTATCGATAATAATCCCAATCGCTTTTGAGCTATCAATTGGTGAACCGCCACCAATAGCAATTAAGTAATCCGCACCGCTGGCTTTAAATTTTGCTACGCCTTGCTTAATCACCTTTACGCTTGGATTGGCTTTTACTTCATCAAAGATCTCGTAAGGTAAGCCTGCTTCATCTAACAAGCGGGTAACTTTCTCAACAACTTTGAATTTCACTAATTCTTTATCAGTTACGACAAAAGCTTTTTTAAATTGGCGACTGCGTACTTCATCAACAAGATGTCCAATCGCGCCTGTACCATGATAACTGGTTTCATTAAGAATGATTCGATTAGCCATAATAGACTCCATGATTTTACAAATTAAAGAAGAGGGGAAGATGGCACATCCTGTGCCATCAGAAATTTATTTTAAGACTTTCCAGCATCTGTAACCGTAGATAGTAATTACCACAAAACAGATAAGAGGTAAGATGAATGAGAAGTTTACAGCTGGGATGCCCATAACAACGCCTTGGTCAATGATCATACCTTGTAGAGGTGGCATTAACGCACCGCCTACAATCGCCATTACTAAACCTGCTGCACCTAAAGTTGATTCTTCTTTCAAGCCATCTAAAGCGATACCGTAGATAGTTGGGAACATGAGAGACATAAAGCCTGAAGTTAAGATTAAGCAATATAAACCCCATACTCCGTCGATGAAAATGACACCTAGGATGCTGAAGAATCCGCCGATAGCAAAGAGCATTAACATAAATTCAGCTTTAAGATATTTCATTAAACTGGTGCTGATAAAACGGCTCACAATGAAGATACCCATCGCAATAATGTTAAAGTTTTGACCTTCCGCTTTAGTGAAACCTAAACGCTCAGCGTATTGTACGATGAATGTCCAACACATGATTTGCACACCCACATAGAATACTTGTGCAATCACACCTTCACGATATTTCGCTTTTTGAATTAGGCGACCAAAAGATTCTTTAAATGAGATACGAGCAACTTCTTCTACTTTTACTGCTGGCATTTTATAAAGACCGATGATGACAAGCACGGCAACTACCACAAAACCTAGTGCTACATAAGGGTCACGAATTTCAGCTAAGTCATGAGTACGAATACCCATTTTTTCTGCTTCTGAAAGCGTATGGAAAATTAAGTTACCTGCAGCATCGCGTTTGTCTGATTCTAAATTAGTCAGTACTAATTGAGAGGCAACGAACATCCCTGTAATTGAGCCTAGTGGGTTGAAAGATTGTGCAAAGTTTAAACGACGAGTTGCAGTTTGTGGATCGCCCATAGCTAGAATATAAGGGTTTGCTGTGGTTTCTAAGAAAGCCAAGCCGAAAGTTAAGATATAAAGTGAAATTAAGAAGAAATTGAACACTTCATATTTTGCGGCAGGCCAGAATAAGAAGGCACCAATCGCATAGAGTACTAACCCCAACATAATGCCGGCTTTATAGCTATATCGGCTGGCAAAAAGTGCGGCAGGGATTGCCATTGTGCCGTAACCGCCATAGAAGGCAAATTGTACTAGTGCGGCTTCAGATGCTGGAATTTCCATTACGGTTTGGAATACGGCAACCATTGGGTTGGTAATATCATTCGCAAATCCCCATAGAGCAAATAAACTCGTAATTAAAATGAAAGGGACGAGATATTTTTTTTCTAAAACTTTGGTGCTCATAAGATTTTCCTTATATTAAGTAGATATGAACTGCCTTGGATTATTCTTCAATACGTAATCCGTAAGATTTAAATTTTTCAAGCACAACTGCCATTTGATCTTTGTTAAGAAGCGGAATATCTAAGCCTGTTGCTAAAAGTTGTAAATACCATGAAGCTAACACTTCAACCTCATGAGCTAACCATAAGGCTTTATCAAGGTTTTCTTCACAAGCAATTAAACCGTGATGTGAAAGTAAAATAGCTTTGCTTTCTTTAATCCCTTCGCGGACATAATCAGCTAATTCATGGGTGCCGAAAGTAGCATAAGGTACGCAAGGAATATGATCTGTCCCACCAACTGCAATCATATAGTGAATTGGCGGAATCGGTTTTTCGAGAATAGAAAGCCCTGCACAGTTTTTCGCGTGGTTATGTACTACTGCATTCGCTTCTGGGCGTGCTTGGTAAACCGCTAAATGGAATTGCCATTCGCTTGAAGGAAGTTTGCCTTCTTCGTGTTTACCGTTGTTATCTACGTAAACAATATCTTCTGGGCGAGTGAGTTCGTACGGTTTCCCTGTCGGCGTGATGAGCATACCGTCTTTATAACGTACGCTCACATTGCCTGCTGTGCCTTGGTTTAAACCAAGACGAGTCATTTCTAAACAGGTATGAATAATTTTTTCGGAAAGTTCTAGTCGGTTCATTTGATCACCTTTTTATTGTAAGATTAGTAAAATTTCTAAGATTTTTAACCGCTTGTAGGGTTATTCCACAGGCGTAACGCCTTTCTTAATAATCACATTGCCATATTTGGCAGTTTCGCCTGTGATTACTACGGCATAAGTTTTTTTAGCACGCTCATAAAAAGCAAAGCGTTCGACGCGTTCTACTTTTGGTGCAGTGCCGTTAATTTTTTTGATAGCTTCTAAATAACGAGCTTCTACGCTTGGATCGAGGTTATCTCCTTCTACTGCTTGCATCATTGCTAATGGTGCTTCAATGTATTGGTCGAATTCAAACAGCGGGGTAATGCCAAGCAATAAAGTTGGGATGTCAACACCATCAGCACGAATTACTTTGTGATGTAATTGGTGTGCTGGAAAGTGAGCATCAGAAAGGACCAATTCATCGCCATGTCCCATTTCTGCTAAGGTTTTTAGTAATTCTGGGGAAATTGCAGGGTGGATGCCTTTTAACATAGGGTGTCTCCTTTTATTATTTATTTGTAATACTGGCTGTTTTCTGAGGGCTCAACTCTTGTCACACTTGGTTTCATTGCTTGTTGTGCGGCTAATGGCGAGTTAAATTGCCCTGCACCGAAGAAAGTAAACATCGCCGCACCTAAAACCGTGGTTTCCGGGAAATCCACCACATCAACTGGACAATTCAGCACATCGGCACGGATTTGATTCCAAAGGGCATTTTTCGAACCACCACCTACGCAAATTAAACTTTCAGCATTGAAGTTGCCTACTTTTTGCAAGAGCTGTAAGCCATCTTTTAGGCGGTAAGCCATATATTCCAAACCTGCACGGTAAATTTCTCCTCGTTTGGTATGCATTGAAAGCCCAACGATTGATCCCATTTGATTGGTTGTACCATCAAAATTCCCAATAAGTTTTACACCATTTGCCCCCGCGGGAATGGCACGAGCTTCATCAATCATCGTACGATAATAAGCATCCGTGCCAGCCACTTCAGTAAAGAAGCGTTTGCCAAGCCATTCCATAATGCCCGAAGCTACCCATTGCACACCAGGATTGAAGCAGCCCGCTTGACTATCAAATTCAATGGTTAAACCATGTTGTGCAAACTGCCATTCTGGTTTTGCTTGTTGAGTACGAGCCATCAAAATTTCCCAAGTCCCCGAGCTTAAAACAGGTTGGTTATAATCTGCTCCTGATCCAAAAATCGCAAATTGAGTATCGTGTCCGCAAGAAATCACAGGAATATCAGCACTCAAGCCTAACTCAACTGCAAGATCCGCTTTTAATCCGCCAATGACCTCACCTGCACTTTTCATTGGTGGGAAATGCTCTTTGCTCAAGCCCAATAAATTCAATACTTCGTCGTCCCAAGCATCTTGCTCAATACAAGTCATCATAGAAGTCCCTGCCATTGTGCGGTCTGTGCTTTGCACGCCAGTTAAACGATAGGTCAAGATAGACGAAATAAACATAAAACTATTTGCTTTGGTATAAACCTCAGGTTGATGCTGTTTAAGCCAGAGCAGTTTGAATAGGGTATTAAAGCTGTAATGTCCTACACCATTACGTTGATAAAGTTTTTCTACATCAATGTAATTTGCGAGGCTTGTCATAATTGGTAAGGTACGTGGGCATTTCCACGAAATAATCGGATAAAGTTGGTTGCCCTGTTTGTCAAATAACGCACCATCCACGCCAAAGGTGGTCACGGAAATGCCCACAATTTGCTGACGTTGTTCTGGGCTTAATTCTGCTAAGGTTTGTTTCGCACAGGTGAGCAATTTGCCCCAAATTTCATCAATCGCCCAGATGTGATAATCTGGATTTTCTACCCCAGGTTGAGTGTTATTGGGTAGATGGTGAGCACTTAAAATCTTCCCTGTATCATCAATAGCAATGGTGCGAAGGTTGGTTGCACCACAGTCGAAGATAAATGCAATTGCCATGGTTATCTCCTTGTTTGTAGGGTGTGTGAACAATGTTCACGCACGCAAGCGGTCGATTTTTTTATAGGTTTTGTAAAACGTGCGTGGATTTCACCAATCCACACACCCTAAGGATTGTTCCTATTTATAAAGCGGTCCAAAGTTCGCACAAGCACGGTAGTCTTGACCTTCTTTATCTTGACCAAACATATTCCATGCACTTGGACGGAAGACATCTTTTTCTTCCACGTTATGCATATTAACTGGAATACGAAGCATAGAAGCTAAGGTAATTAAGTCTGCACCAACATGTCCGTAAGTGGCTACACAGTGGTTTGCACCCCAGTTTGCCATCACAGAATACACATCTTTGAATGCACCTTTACCATTTAGGCGAGGTACGAACCAAGTCGTTGGCCAAGTTTCATTGGTACGTTTATTTAAGATGTCGTGTACATTTTCAGGTAACTCAATTGACCAACCTTCTGCAATTTGAAGAACAGGGCCTACGCCTTTGATAAAGTTAATGCGGTGCATGGTAAATGGCATACCACCTTTGGTGAGGTATTGAGAAGATAAACCGCCCCCACGGAAGTATTCATACACAGCAGGACACCAACGAGTATTTTCTAAGCAGCGTTTGCCGTCTGCCTCAGTCACTTCCCAAGCTGGTTTCACTACAGGATTGCCATCTTTGTCTTGGTGTTGACCTGTACCATCTAATGCGGCAGAACCAGAGTTGATTAAGTGAATGAAACCGTTTTCTGGGCGCCAGCCAGTTACACGTTCTACTGAGTCTTCACTCCAGTAAGTACGTACGTCAGCAAAGATTTGAGCTTGACCAGTTAAAAGGTTACCGAACAACATATTTACGGCATTTAAGCTGTCATTTTCAGTGGCAAGAATGTATGGAGAACGTACACCATTCCAGTCGTAAGTTGAGTTCAACATCGCTTCCATAAAGTCGCCATTTGGACGATGGTCTGTCCAATGACGTTGACCTTGGAAACCTGCTGCAATCGCATTGTGGCCTAACGCTTCTTCGCCAAAGTTGAGTTCAGCCAATTTTGGATTACCGACCATTAAATCGCGTGCGATGATGGTCATTTTGATTAAAGTTTTACGTAACTCCGCTCTTTCTTCCGCATTCATTTGATTTTCTGGTGCGTTTACATCAACACCGTCAATGCAGTATTCGTTAGCCCATTTAAGTGCTAATTCATACTCTTCGTAGTCGTAAATGCCACGGTCGATACGGCGGGTAATTTCAGACATATCCACGTATTCGTTACGCATGCCCAAGTATTCTTGGAAGAATGGTTGGTTCACAATAGAACCTGCAATACCCATCGAAACAGATCCGATAGAGAGGTAAGATTTACCGCGTAAAGTGGCAACCGCTAAACCAGCACGGGCAAAACGTAATAATTTTTCACGCACATCCGCTGGAATAGTTTGGTCGTCAGCTTCTTGCACTTCATGGCTGTAAATAGAGAAGGCAGGTAAACCAAGTTGGTTATGACCAGCAAGGGCGGCAGCGAGGTAAACTGCCCCTGGGCGTTCTGTACCGTTGAAACCCCAAATTGCTTTTGGTGTGTGTGGATCCATATCAATGGTTTCAGAACCATAGCACCAGCAAGGGGTCACCGTAATCACCGCACCGACATTCTCACGTTTAAATTTTTCGGCACAAGCGGAAGATTCTGCCACGCCACCGATGCAGCTGTCTGCGATTACGCATTCCACGAAATCGCCATTAGTATGACGAACTTCTGAGCTAATTAATTTCGCCACAGCTTTCGCCATATTCATTGTTTGATCTTCGAGTGATTCACGCACTCCTAAACGGCGACCGTCGATGGTTGGGCGGATACCAATTTTCACGGGAGTGGATTTCAAAGCAGTCATAGCATTTCTCCTGATTGGTTGAATAAAGAAAATTTCTGTTTTTTATTATTCACAGGGAAACCAATTTTTGAATAAAAACGCCATTTTATGTTCAGTTTTGTGAACGAGATCACAAAAATAACCGCTTTTTAGTAGATTGGGAGGGAAGTTGAATACCCGTTTTCGCTCCAAAGTGGCGGAAACGGGCATAGTTTATCTTTACAAATTGCTAAAAAACAACCGCTAGAATTTCTTCCAGTGGTTGAAAATTTATCTATTCAACATTACAAGGTTGGTACAAGATATTTTTTGATTGCTGTGAATGTCTTCACATCTAGTCGAGCCACAACCCGTCAAAGTCATCGCCACGACCATAACCATGATAATCAGAAATATCTTAGTCCTTTTACTGTGTCTTCCCTCGTAAAAGAGCGTTGATCACAATTGAAAGGGCTAGGTTTATGTTGTGCTATTTCAGGCTAAACAGCTAAATCGCCCAAACCACCTCCGTTCTTGCTTGATAATCTGTCAAAATTTCGCATGTTAATGGCTTATCTGTAAACAGCTTATCTACTTCTTGTAAATCGCATAGTCTAAACACATCCTTACGCTCAATTTTGGAATGATCTGCCACTAGAAATTTTTGCTTGCTCATTGCAAGTACTTTGCGTTTAAACGGTAAATTGAGTTGGTTAGATTCCCAAATTGCTCCTTCATAAATTCCTGTGCACGAGAAAATTGCGATATCAATATGTAAGCGTGAGAAAAGATGTTCGGAAAAAGGGCCATAAAAGGCATCGTATTTTTCGGAATAAATTCCGCCTGTGGCAATTGTTTCGATATGTGGTTTATGGGCAAGCGAATGGATTATCCGCATAGAGCTTGTGATAATTTTGCACGGAATGTTGGGTAAGCGTTGGGCTATGTACCACGCAGTTGAGCTGGCATCAAGCACAATCACTGCATCTTCAAAAATATGCTTGCGAATCAGCTCAGCAATATGTTTTTTACCGTCATTGTGGGATTTCTTGCGGGTAGAAAAAGATTGCCCGATGTTCTGGCTTTGCAAACTCATTGCTCCCCCGTGCGTGCGATAGAGTTTGTTTTGGTCAGCGAGTTTGTTTAAATCGCGTCGGATAGTTTCAATTGATACCCCTAAATTCTCGGCAAGTTCGGCAGACCCTGCTTCTTCATACTCTTTAAGGTAATCTAAAATCAGCTCGTGGCGTTTTTCCATCATCACGTCCTGTAGTTTATAGGAAAAGATTTGCCAATTTTGGGCGAAATCAGACCGCTTGTCGAGCAAGAAAGACGGAATTAGGGAGGGAGATCACAAAATTGTTGAGGGGGAAGCGGTGGGATTTAGGTTGAATTTTGCAAGGAAGTATACTTCCGTTAGTTGTTATTGACATAACAACTAAAACAATACTGATTAACGTTTAATTAGAGGGTTTAAATATGGGATGGCTTGATGATATTTTTGATACAGTATCAGATGCGGCAGATTTTGTGTCAGATACAGTAGAAAGTGCAGTTTCAACAGTAGGCGATGTTGCAATGGGAACATTAGATGTTACTTTCAGCACCATTGAAAAAAGCGTTGATCTTGTTGGGGATGGGATTTCAGCAACAGTTGAAACAGTAAGTGATGTCGCAGATGCTGTTTCGGATTTTGCAAAAGAAAATCCGACTGTAACAACAGTGGCAGTTGCAGCAGCAGGTGTAGCAACTGCAATCGTTGCAGCACCAACAATCGCAGCAACACTAGGTGCAAGCGGTGTGTTAGGCACGGCAAGTACAGGCACGGCAATTAATACGTTAAGCGGAGCAGCTCTCAAAAGTGCTTCATTAGCTAAAATTGGCGGTGGTGCTAAAGCTGTTGGTGGCTTAGGCGTTGCAGGTGGCAAGGGCGTTATTGGTGCAACTGGTGGAGTTTTGGGCGGTGGTATAGGAAATAAATATTCTTCTGATAAATAGAACTTTAATCGCTCAAATTTTCGCAAAAAAATTGCTAAAAAAGCAAAAAGCTTTTATAATCTTCAACCATTTTTGCATAATTTTCGGCTGACGAATGATCGTCAGCCTTTTGTGCTTTTAGAAAATTCGGTTAACTTTGTCATTTTAGTGACTGAATTTGCAAATTCCTTCCCCTTTTTAACCGCTTGCAGTAGTGATTTTTGACTCAAGAGAGGAAAAAGGAAAATGACACATCGTACTAACAATTAACAATGCCACTTCCTGCCGAGTTTTCTCGTGTGGATTGTGAAATCTCAACCAAATACATAAAAATCAGAGGCTATCTACAAATGGCATACTCATATTCCGAGAAAAAGCGTATTCGTAAGAGCTTTGGCAAACGTCCACAAGTTTTGAACGTACCTTATCTATTAACTCTCCAACTTGATTCTTACGAGAAATTTATTCAACAAGATTCAGAAGGACAACAAGGTTTAGAAGCGGCATTCCGTTCTGTATTCCCAATTGTGAGCAACAACGGTGCAACAGAATTACAATACGTTTCTTACGAACTTGGCGAGCCTGTTTTTGATGTGCGTGAATGCCAAATTCGTGGCACAACCTATGCCGCGCCATTACGCGTGAAATTACGTTTAGTGACTTTTGACCGCGAAGCTGCAGCAGGCACGGTAAAAGATATTAAAGAACAGAATGTGTATATGGGCGAAATCCCATTGATGACCGATAACGGTACTTTCGTGATCAATGGTACTGAGCGTGTTATCGTTTCACAATTACACCGTAGCCCTGGTGTGTTCTTCGATTCTGACAAAGGTAAAACCCACTCTTCAGGTAAAGTGCTTTATAACGCACGTATTATTCCTTACCGTGGTTCTTGGTTAGACTTTGAGTTCGATCCAAAAGATAACTTATATGCACGTATCGACCGTCGTCGTAAATTACCTGCCACGATTATTCTTCGTGCCTTAGGCTACACCACGGAAGAAATCCTTTCGATGTTCTTCGAAAAAGTGAAATTTACCGTTTCAGGCGATAACAAGTTACAAATGGAACTTGTGCCAGAGCGTTTACGTGGTGAAACGGCGTTATTCGACATTGAAGCAGACGGTAAAGTTTACGTAGAAAAAGGTCGTCGTATTACGGCAAAACACACGCGCGATTTAGTGAAAGCAGGTGTGACCAAAATTGATGTACCAGTGGAATACATCGTGGGTAAAGTGTCTGCGAAAGATTACGTGAATTTAGAAGATGGAGAGATTATCTGTCCTGCGAATATGGAAATCTCTTTAGAAATGCTAGCGAACCTTTCACAGGCAGGCTATAAAGAGATCGAAGTATTATTCACCAACGATTTAGACCACGGGCCTTACATTTCTGAAACGTTACGTGTAGATCCAACTTACGACCGCTTATCGGCCTTAGTGGAAATCTATCGTATGATGCGTCCTGGCGAGCCACCAACAAAAGAAGCGGCAGAAGGCTTATTCGATAATATGTTCTTCTCTGCAGATCGTTATGACTTATCAGCTGTAGGTCGTATGAAATTTAACCGCTCTTTAGGCATTGCAGAAGGCGAAGGTTCTGGCGTATTAAGCAACGATGATATCATCGGTGTGATGAAGAAACTCATCGAAATCCGTAATGGCCGTGGCGAAGTAGATGATATCGACCACTTAGGTAACCGTCGTATCCGCTCTGTGGGTGAGATGGCAGAAAACCAATTCCGTATTGGTTTAGTACGTGTAGAACGTGCAGTGCGTGAGCGTTTATCTTTAGGCGATTTAGACGGTGTAACCCCACAAGATTTAATCAATGCGAAACCAATTTCTGCGGCAGTGAAAGAGTTCTTCGGTTCATCACAACTTTCGCAATTTATGGACCAAAATAACCCGCTTTCAGAGGTAACACATAAACGTCGTATCTCTGCACTTGGCCCAGGTGGTTTAACCCGTGAACGTGCAGGCTTTGAGGTTCGAGACGTACACCCAACCCACTATGGTCGTTTATGTCCAATCGAAACCCCAGAGGGTCCAAACATCGGTTTGATCAACTCACTTTCTGTGTATGCACGTACTAATAACTATGGCTTCTTAGAAACCCCATTCCGTAAAGTAGTGAATGGTCAAGTAACCGAAGATATTGAGTATTTATCTGCGATTGAAGAAGGTAAATACGTGATTGCACAGGCGAACTCAAACTTAGACGAAGAGTTCTGCTTTACCGATACTTATGTAACCTGCCGTGAACAAGGCGAATCTGGTTTATATAAACCTGAAGATGTTCACTATATGGACATTTCAACTCAACAAGTGGTATCGGTTGCGGCAGCATTGATTCCGTTCCTTGAGCATGACGATGCGAACCGTGCGTTGATGGGAGCGAACATGCAACGTCAAGCAGTTCCAACATTACGTGCGGACAAACCATTAGTCGGTACGGGTATGGAAAAACCAATCGCCCTAGACTCTGGTGTCGCGGTAGTTGCAAAACGTGGTGGTTTAGTACAATACGTTGACGCATCACGTATCGTGGTGAAAGTAAACGAAGATGAAACTATCCCAGGTGAAGCAGGTATCGACATCTACAACTTAATTAAATATACCCGTTCAAACCAAAACACCTGTATCAACCAAATTCCTTGTGTGAACTTGGGCGAACCAGTAGCTCGTGGTGAGATTCTTGCTGATGGTCCTTCAACAGATTTAGGTGAATTGGCATTAGGTCAAAACATTCGCGTGGCATTCATGCCTTGGAATGGTTATAACTTCGAAGACTCAATGTTAGTGTCTGAGCGTGTGGTTCAAGAAGACCGCTTTACGACAATCCACATTCAAGAGTTATCTTGTGTGGCACGTGATACCAAATTAGGTGCAGAAGAGATCACAGCCGATATTCCAAACGTAGGTGAATCTGCATTAAGCAAACTAGATGAATCAGGTATCGTTTATGTGGGTGCGGAAGTCAAAGGTGGCGACATCTTAGTCGGTAAAGTAACCCCTAAAGGCGAAACCCAATTAACCCCTGAAGAGAAACTTCTCCGTGCGATCTTCGGTGAAAAAGCGTCTGACGTGAAAGATTCTTCATTACGCGTGCCAAACGGCACTTCAGGTACGGTTATCGACGTTCAAGTCTTCACTCGTGATGGCGTAGAAAAAGATAAACGTGCATTAGAAATCGAAGAAATGCAGCTTCGTGAAGCGAAAAAAGACTTAACCGAAGAGTTAGAGATCTTAGAAGCGGGCTTATTCACCCGTGTTCGCAGCCTCTTAATTGAAGGTGGCGTGGCTGAAGCAGAATTAGACAAAGTGGCTCGCGAAAAATGGTTAGAGCAAACTTTAGAAGATGAAGCAAAACAAAACCAATTAGAACAGCTTGCTGAACAGCACGAAGAGTTACGCAAAGAGTTTGAACGTAAACTTGAAATAAAACGTAACAAGATTATCCAAGGTGACGATTTAGCGCCTGGCGTGTTGAAAGTGGTGAAAGTGTACCTTGCGGTGAAACGCCAAATCCAACCAGGGGATAAAATGGCGGGTCGTCACGGTAACAAAGGGGTTATCTCAAAAATTAACCCAGTTGAAGATATGCCGTATGATGAAAACGGTCAGCCAGTGGAAATCGTATTGAACCCATTGGGCGTACCATCTCGTATGAACATTGGTCAGATTTTAGAAACCCACTTAGGTTTAGCTGCGAAAGGTATCGGTGACCAAATCAACGCAATGATCAAACAGCAACAATCTGTAGCGAAATTGCGTGAATATATGCAAAAAGCGTATGACTTAGGCCACGGTTCACAAAAAGTGGATTTAAGCACTTTCTCTGATGAAGAGATTATGCGTTTAGCTCAAAACCTCCGTAAAGGTTTACCACTTGCAACACCAGTGTTCGACGGCGCGCACGAAACTGAAATCAAAGGCTTATTAGAGCTTGGCGGCTTACCAACATCAGGTCAAATTACCTTATTTGATGGTCGCACAGGGGAGAAATTCGAGCGTCCTGTAACTGTAGGTTATATGTATATGCTCAAATTGAACCACTTAGTTGATGACAAAATGCACGCACGTTCAACAGGTTCTTATAGTCTTGTTACACAACAACCGCTTGGTGGTAAAGCACAATTCGGTGGTCAGCGTTTCGGTGAGATGGAGGTTTGGGCATTAGAAGCATATGGTGCTGCTTACACACTTCAAGAAATGTTAACCGTGAAATCGGATGACGTGAACGGTCGTACGAAGATGTATAAAAACATCGTGGACGGCACGCACTATATGGAACCAGGTATTCCAGAGTCGTTCAACGTAATCACCAAAGAAATCCGTGCATTAGCGATTGATATGGAGTTGGATGAGGCGTAATTGAGTTTTGACGGAGAAAGAAAGCTCCCCTCTTTAGAAAAGAGGGACTGGGAGGGAGATTTGATAGTGATATTAACTTTCCCTCGGAACTCCGTTTAGGTTACTGCTAAATCTCCCCTACCCCCTCTTTACAAAAGAGGGGGATCAAAAAGTAGGGGCATCAACAAGCGGTGAAATTTCGCAAACATTTTGCAAAAATCGACCGCTTACAATCGACAAAATTTCATAAGGTGGGCATTGCCCACCAAACACAAACAACCTCAAACTAGGGGCAAAAAGTGAAAGACTTAGTTAAGTTTTTAAAAGCACAATCTAAATCAAACGATGATTTTGATGTAATTAAAATTGGTTTAGCCTCACCAGATAAGATCCGTTCTTGGTCTTTCGGTGAAGTGAAAAAACCAGAAACCATCAACTACCGTACCTTTAAACCAGAGCGTGATGGTCTTTTCTGTGCTCGTATCTTCGGACCAGTAAAAGATTACGAATGTTTATGTGGTAAATACAAACGCTTAAAACACCGTGGTGTGATTTGTGAAAAATGTGGCGTTGAGGTAACCCAAACTAAAGTTCGTCGTGATCGTATGGGTCATATAGAATTAGCTTGTCCTGTGGCACACATCTGGTTCTTAAAATCATTACCGTCCCGTATCGGTTTGATTTTAGATATGCCATTGCGTGATATTGAACGCGTGCTTTATTTCGAAAGCTATGTGGTCACAGAACCTGGTATGACTGATTTAGAAAAAGGTCAGTTATTAACTGAAGAACAATTCCTTGATGCAGAAGAGCGTTGGGGCGATGAGTTCGATGCGAAAATGGGTGCAGAAGGTATCCAAGCGTTATTACGCGATATGGATTTAGAGCATCAATGTGAAATGATGCGTGAAGAGTTACAAGAGACTAACTCTGAAACCAAACGTAAAAAAATCACTAAACGCTTAAAATTATTAGAAGCTTTCCAACAATCTGGCAATAAACCTGAGTGGATGATAATGACTGTATTACCAGTGCTTCCACCAGATTTACGTCCATTAGTGCCACTTGATGGTGGTCGTTTTGCGACATCAGATCTGAATGATTTATACCGTCGTGTGATCAACCGTAATAACCGTTTAAAACGCTTATTAGACCTAGTAGCACCAGATATCATCGTACGTAACGAAAAACGTATGTTACAAGAGTCTGTGGATGCGTTATTAGACAACGGTCGTCGTGGTCGTGCAATTACAGGTTCAAACAAACGTCCATTAAAATCTTTGGCAGATATGATCAAAGGTAAACAAGGTCGTTTCCGTCAAAACTTATTAGGTAAACGTGTTGACTATTCAGGTCGTTCGGTAATTACCGTAGGCCCATACTTACGCCTTCATCAATGTGGTTTACCGAAAAAAATGGCATTGGAACTATTCCGTCCATTTATTTACTCAAAATTAGAAAACCGTAGCATTGCTTCAACAATTAAAGCTGCGAAGAAAATGGTTGAGCGTGAAGAACCAATCGTATGGGATATTCTTGCAGAAGTGATTCGTGAACACCCGATTCTTCTTAATCGTGCGCCAACACTTCACCGTTTAGGTATTCAGGCGTTCGAACCAATCCTTATCGAAGGTAAAGCAATCCAGTTACACCCACTTGTTTGTGCGGCGTTCAACGCGGACTTCGATGGTGACCAAATGGCGGTTCACGTACCATTAACGTTAGAAGCGCAGTTAGAAGCGCGTGCGTTAATGATGTCAACCAACAACGTACTTTCACCAGCAAGTGGTGATCCAATTATCGTTCCATCTCAAGACGTTGTATTAGGTTTGTATTATATGACTCGTGAGAAAGTCAACGGTAAAGGCGAAGGAATGTACTTCTTAGACCCACGCGAGGCGGAAAAAGCCTATCGCACAGGTCAAGCGGAGTTACACTCACGCGTTAAAGTACGTATTACAGAATATGTGAAGAATGAAGCGGGCGAATTTGAGCCGAAAACTTCATTGATCGATACTACAGTTGGTCGTGCAATTTTATGGATGATCGCACCGAAAGGTATGCCATACAAACTGTTCAACCAAACGTTAGGTAAAAAAGCGATTTCTAAACTGATCAACGAATGCTACCGTCGTTTAGGCTTGAAAGAGTCTGTATTACTTGCTGACCAAGTAATGTATACAGGTTTTGCATATGCGGCACGTTCTGGTGCGTCTGTAGGTATCAATGATATGGTGATCCCAGCACAAAAAGAAGAGATCATCCGTGCAGCAGAAGCTGAAGTTGCTGAGATCCAAGAGCAATTTAACTCAGGTTTAGTAACCGCAGGCGAACGTTATAACAAAGTAATCGATATTTGGGCAGCAGCGAACGAACGCGTTGCAAAAGCGATGATGGACAACCTTTCTACGGAAGAAGTGATTAACCGTGAAGGTAACCCAGAAAAACAAGCTTCATTCAACAGCATCTTTATGATGGCAGACTCTGGTGCACGTGGTTCTGCAGCTCAGATTCGTCAGTTAGCAGGTATGCGTGGTTTGATGGCTCGTCCAGATGGCTCGATCATCGAAACCCCAATTACGGCGAACTTCCGTGAAGGCTTGAACGTTCTTCAATACTTTATTTCAACCCACGGTGCGCGTAAAGGTCTTGCCGATACGGCGTTGAAAACTGCGAACTCTGGTTACTTAACTCGTCGTTTAGTAGATGTAGCACAAGACTTAGTAATCATCGAAGACGATTGTGGTACTTCAGAAGGTATCGTAATGACGCCACACATTGAAGGTGGTGATGAAAAAGTACCATTACGCGAATTAGTATTAGGTCGTGTAGCGGCTGAAGATGTATTAAAACCAGGTTCAGAAGAAGTATTAATTCCGCGTAACACCTTAATCGATGAGAAATGGTGTGATGTGATTGATGAGAACTCTGTTGATAGCATTAAAGTACGTTCTGTTGTAACTTGTGATACCGACTTCGGTGTGTGTGCGAAATGTTACGGGCGTGACTTGGCTCGCGGTCACTTAATCAACCAAGGTGAAGCAGTGGGTGTTATCGCAGCACAATCAATCGGTGAACCAGGTACACAGTTAACCATGCGTACGTTCCACATCGGTGGTGCGGCATCTGCAGCAGCCAAAGAGTCTAGCGTACAAGTGAAAAACAACGGTACGATCAAGTTAGCAAACGCGAAATTCGTTACTAACAAGGATGGTAAGTTGGTATTAACTTCACGTAACACTGAATTAACCGTGATCGACACCTTTGGCCGTACCAAAGAGAACTATAAAGTCCCTTATGGTGCAGTGCTTTCTAAACACGACGGTGATGAAGTGGCAGTAGGAGAAGTAGTTGCAAACTGGGATCCGCATACCATGCCAGTTATCTCAGAGGTATCGGGTCGCATTCAATTCAGCGACATCGTCGATGGTTTAACCGTTACTCGTCAAACTGATGAATTAACAGGTTTATCATCTATCGTGGTACAAGATGTGGGTGAGCGTGCAACTGCAGGTAAAGATTTACGTCCAGCATTACGTTTAGTGGATGCACAGGGTAACGACATCTTAATCCCAGGCACAGACATACCAGCACAATATTTCTTACCAGGTAAAGCGATCGTAACGCTTGACGACGGTGCAGAAATTGCAGTGGGTGAAGCATTAGCACGTATTCCACAAGAATCTGTGGGTACGAAAGATATTACCGGTGGTCTTCCACGCGTAGCAGACTTATTCGAAGCACGTAAACCGAAAGAGCCAGCAATTTTGGCAGAAATCTCTGGTATCGTTTCATTCGGTAAAGAAACCAAAGGTAAACGCCGCTTAGTAATCACTCCTGCAGAGGGCGAAGCATACGAAGAAATGATTCCAAAATGGCGTCAGCTCAACGTATTTGAAGGCGAAATGGTACAACGTGGTGATGTGATCTCTGATGGTGCAGAAACGCCACATGACATCTTACGCTTACGTGGCGTACACGCGGTAACTAACTACATCGTAAACGAAGTGCAAGAAGTTTACCGCTTACAAGGGGTAAAAATTAACGACAAGCACATCGAAGTGATCGTTCGCCAAATGTTGCGTAAAGCGATTATCACTAACGCTTACGACTCTGAATTCCTCGAAGGGGAACAAGTCGAAGTGGCACGCGTGAAAATTGCGAACCGCAAACGTGCAGCCGAAGGCAAACCGTTGGTAGAATTTGAACGTGAATTGCTTGGTATTACCAAAGCATCATTGGCGACTGAATCATTTATCTCAGCGGCATCGTTCCAAGAAACTACCCGTGTACTTACTGAAGCAGCCGTTGCAGGTAAACAAGACGAATTACGTGGCTTAAAAGAGAACGTTATCGTAGGTCGTTTAATCCCAGCTGGTACAGGTTTTGCTTACCACAAAGCACGTGCAGAAAAACGTGCTGCGGCAGCTGCAGGACAAGCGGTTGATTTTGCAGAAACTTTTGCAAATCCAACTAACAGCTTTGCCACTGATGCAGACATTGAAGCAGAATTTGAGTTCGTCGCTGACGACGCAACCCAAAGCCTCGCAGCGTTATTAAACGCAGAGATGGAATCGGAAGAGTAATCTGTGTTAATTGTAGGTGGGCTGTTGCTGAGTTTATCGAAGCATTAGCCCACCGATTAGATAGAGAAAAGCCCTCAGGACTTTGCGTTCTGAGGCTTTTTGTTTATGCGCAAACGAAAATCTTTGCTAAAGCGATGATGAAGTAATAGAAAAAGAATTATTTCTGAACGGATTAAATTTTGTAGAAGAAAATTGGGGATTGCGCCGAAAAAAGGTATAATCTCCTCAATTTTTTGACGATAAAGAGAACATTATGAGCAATATTCCATTAAGAAACGAACAAGAAATTGAGAAACTTCGTGAAGCCTGCAAGCTGGCTTCCGATGTGTTAGTGATGATCGAACCCTACGTAAAAGAGGGGGTGAGCACGGGCGAATTAGACCGCATTTGCCACGAATATATGGTTAATGAGCAGAAAGTGATTCCAGCCTGCTTAAATTATCATGGTTTCCCAAAATCAACCTGCATCTCTATCAATGAAGTGGTTTGCCACGGCATTCCAAGTGATGATAAAAAGCTGAAAAAAGGCGATATCGTGAACATTGATGTAACGGTGATCAAAGACGGCTATTTCGGCGATAACTCAAAAATGTATGTAGTAGGCGAGCCTTCTATTCGCGATAAACGCTTATTAGAAGTAACACAAGAATCACTTTACATCGGCTTACGCCAAGTAAAACCAGGCATTCGCTTAAAAGAGATTGGCACAGCGATTCAACAATATGTGGAAAAAGAAGGTTTCTCTGTGGTGCGTGAATATTGCGGACACGGTGTAGGCACGGAATTCCACTGCGATCCACAGGTCTTGCACTACAACGGTGACGATAGTGGCGTAGTGTTAAAGGAAGGGATGGTGTTTACGATTGAACCGATGGTCAATGCGGGCAAAAAAGAGATTCGTACTATGAATGATGGTTGGACGGTAAAAACCAAAGACCGTAGCCACTCAGCTCAATATGAACACCAAATTGTGGTGACCAAAGATGGCTGTGAAGTGATGACCATTCGTGATGAAGAAATTGCCGAAGGGCGAATTTCGCGTGTCATGGTGAATGTGTAAAATTTAATTAAAGTAAAAGGCTGATTGATGTTCACCAATCAGCCTTATTTTTTACTCTTTTGGCAAGCGTTTAATCGAGAGGATTAAACCACCCCAGATAATGACTAACGCTGCAACCATCATTAAAATTGCTGATGTGCTCATATTATTTCTCCACGTTAAATTCAGATTCGTTTTTCCACGGTAAGCGAGAAAGGATAAACGCCACAATCACTAAGAGAATTGCCATTCCCCAACCGAAAGTATTAACAAACCAGCTTGGATAACCCTCATAGCCTTCGGTAAACACTTTTACACCTTCACTTAATAGCATAAACGCTAAAACACCCGTGGTAACAATAATGCATAAACGCCAAATTGTGCCCACTTTAAATGATGAGGTTTTGTTAATGTGGTGACCTAATGTGCTAAGTTTGCCATTCGCTACAATTGCAATTAAGGCAGCAAAAGCGACCGCTACAATACCGAAATAGTTCACGAATTTATCCATAACATCCAACATCGGCAAGCCTGTAGTGGTACCGAATAAGATAACAGAGACGATCATCATTGGCACGCCTACTGCGAAAGTTGCAGTCACACGTCCCATTTTAAGTTTATCTTGGATCGCTGCGATAATAACTTCAATCACCGAAATGAAGGAAGTTAAGGCAGCAAAAGTAAGAGAACCAAAGAATAATACTCCTAATACGCTTCCCATTGGCGCTTCGTTGATAATAGTAGGGAATGCAAAGAAGGCTAAACCGATACCACCTTTTGCCACCTCACTTACTTCTTGACCTGCGGCAGTAGCTATAAAGCCAAGGGCTGCGAACACGCCGATACCTGCTAATACTTCAAAACTTGAGTTTGCAAAACCCACTACTAAGCCTGTGCTGGTAAGGTCTGAATCTTTTTTCAAGTATGAAGAGTAGGTCACCATAATCCCGAAACAGATTGAAAGCGAGAAGAAGATTTGCCCATAAGCTGCAATCCATACGCTTGGATCTGATAATTTTGACCAATCTGGCGTGAATAACGCATCTAAGCCTTTCGCTGCCCCTGGTAGCGTTAATGAGTAAACCACGAGTGCCACGAACATCACCACCAATACTGGCATTAAAATGCTTGAGCTTTTCGCAATCCCTTTTTGTACGCCAAGGGCTAATACTAATAATGCGACAACCCAAACGGCAATCAATGGGCCTGTTACCAAGCCAACAAAATCAAAGCTTACGCCTTGTGCAATATCGCCCATTCTAAGGAACTCACCGACGAAGAAATCAACAGGTTTATCGCCCCAAGTTTTGCTAAATGAAAAGAAAGTATAAATCGCTGCCCAGCCGAGTACGACGGCGTAGTATAAGCCGATGATGACGTTTACCATTACTTGCCACCAACCAAACACTTCAAAGTGTTTATTTAAGCGACGGAATGAGAGTGGTGCTGCGGCACGATGGCGGTGACCAATCGCAAAGTCCAAGAAAAGTAGTGGAATTCCTGCGGTTAAAAGTGCTACGATGTAAGGAATGATAAATGCACCGCCACCATTTTCATAAGTGGTATAAGGGAAACGCCAGATGTTCCCCAAGCCTACGGCTGACCCGATGGCTGCCATAATAAACGCTTGACGACCTGAGAAGGTTTCTCGTTTATGGGTAGTTTGATTAGACACGGAAAAGTTCCTCTAAAAAAGTTAAAAATGCAAACAGTTGCTTGAGATAAATCAAATAAGTTGCGAATAATTCGCATGGCGTGAAGAATATGCCTAAGCAATCAGAAAGTAAAGAAGAGGAATATAAAATTTTTACGCAAAATTAATGAAAAGAATAGTGTTTTATTCCGAATTAAGGTTTTTAATGTAGATATTTATACTGATTAACTTGAGATTTTAGTTTTTTAGATAAGTGCCACATTCAAAAAACAGCACGAAGATTTTTTTTAAAAACTAAGTAAAAATGAATAAAAAAACGGCTGAGTAGTACTCAACCGTTATATTCAAATTAGAGCATTAGTAAAGCACACGTGCTTTAATTGTACCGTCAATCTCTTTCAAGCGTTTTAGTGCTTCTGAGCTGTCTTCAAGCTGAACATCAATCACCACATAGCCAATTTCTGGGTCGGTTTGTAAATATTGACCAGCAATATTCACGTTTTGATCCACAAACACTTGGTTGATTTTATTTAGAATACCTGGTTTGTTTTGGTGAATGTGTAATAAACGTTTCGCATTATTGTTGGCTGGGAGTGATACTTCTGGGAAGTTTACTGCCGATAAGGTTGAGCCGTTGTCTGAGTATTTCACAAATTTATTTGCTACTTCTGTACCAATATTCTCTTGTGCTTCTGCGGTTGAGCCACCGATGTGTGGGGTTAAAATCACGTTGTCAAATTTACGTAATGGCGACTCAAACGGATCATTGATAGACGCAGGTTCAACAGGGAATACGTCAATCGCTGCACCGCGTAAGGTATTCGCTTCTAAACGAGCTGCCAACGCATCTAAATCCACGACAGTACCGCGTGCGGCATTGATTAAAATCGCATCCTCTTTTAATTGGGCAATGCGTTCTGCACTCATTAAGTTTTTAGTCGAGGCATTTTCTGGCACGTGTAATGAAATCGCATCACAGCTTGAAAGCAACTCTTCTAAGCTTGCCACTTGCTGAGCGTTACCTAATGGCAATTTATTTTCGATATCGTAGAAGTAAACTTGCATCCCTACTGCTTCGGCAATCACGCTCAATTGTGAGCCGATATGACCATAGCCGATGATACCCAATTTTTTACCACGCACTTCATTTGCACCTGCAGCCGATTTGTTCCACACGCCACGATGCACTTCCATATTCGCTTTGGGCACTTGACGCATTAACAAAATAATTTCTGCCAATACTAATTCCGCCACAGAGCGGGTATTTGAGAACGGTGCATTAAACACAGGAATACCACGACGTTTCGCTTCCGCTAAATCTACTTGGTTAGTACCAATACAGAAACATCCTACCGCTACTAATTTTTGTGCGTGCTCTAAAATCTCTTTGGTTAAGTGTGTACGCGAGCGAATTCCCACAAAGTGAGCATCTTTAATTGCTTCGATAAGCTCTTCACCATCTAGGGCTTTTTTGTGATACTCAATGTTGGTGTAACCTGCCGCTTTTAATACATCCAGTGCGTTTTGGTGCACGCCTTCGAGTAATAAGAATTTGATTTTTGATTTGTCGAGAGAAACTTTAGCCATAGTTATTCCTTATGTTGTGTTTAAAGTGAAAAACAAAAAGCGGTGCGATTTCGCAAAACATTTGCAAAAATTCACCGCTTGACCTTATTCAATAATTTTTGCCCCTTCAGGCGTACCAACAATCGTGACGTTTGCGAAACGCTGTGCAAAAATGCCGTTGGTGACCACACCTGCGATATTGTTGATGGTGTGTTCCATTTTAAGTGGTTCAAAAATTTTGAAGTTGTGTACGTCTAAAATCACATTACCGTTATCCGTTATCACGCTTTCACGCCATTCAGGAGAACCACCAAGTGCAACTAACTGACGAGCCACATAAGAACGTGCCATCGGAATAACTTCCACTGGCAATGGGAAAGTTGAACCAAGCACATCAACTTGTTTTGAGCTATCCACGATACAAATAAATTTTTTCGCCAAAGAGCTCACAATTTTTTCACGGGTTAATGCTGCCCCGCCGCCTTTGATCATTGCACCTTGTGGGGTAATTTCATCTGCACCATCGATATACACATCTAATTCCACAACGTCATTAGCACTAAACACCTCAATCCCCAACGCACGTAAACGCTCTTCTGAGGCTTTCGATGCTGCCACTGCACCTTTAATTTCATCTTTCATTGAAGCTAATTCATCAATAAAGCAATTCACGGTTGAACCACTACCCACGCCAACGATAGTATCTGGTGTCACAAATTTCAGTGCCGCTTTCGCCGCAATTTTCTTCATTTCTTGTTGGTTCATTACGTTTTCCTATTATTGCGTTAAAGATAAAAATTGGTCTCATTGTGTGCCAAAGAGCAGGCTAAATCAAGCGGTAATTTTTCATAAGTCATTTGAAAATTTTTTATCGAATACGACATAATTTGTCGCTTTATTTCATTATACTGCACACAGTTTAAATCAATAGGAGAATAAAAATGTTTGAGCCGATTTTTGAAGAACAAAATGATTATTTTTGCTCACTTATCATTAAAGGTGAATTTGGCAATAAAGTGGTCAATAATTTAGCTTCGCCCATAGGAAACGTGGATTTTAATATCTTAAAGCTAGAAGAGGTTACAGATCTGTCTGATAACGTTATAACTTTTGTTATTGCTGATAATCTCACTGAAACGGAATGGGTAAAAATTCGCTCTGCTACCTCAAGCACTATTTTTGTGATTGGTTGTGCTTCACCAGTTCAAGAGCCTCAAGCCGATAGCTGTTTTATCTGTGAAACTTCGCCTGAATTATGTATCCAAACGCTTATATCAATGATGAAAATGATTGGCGGATACGGTCATGTTATGACGGATTTTACAGATATTAGGCGTGTGTTAATTGAATGTGGTCAACAAAAGCATGTGATTTATATTGAATCAACACACCCCGAAGAAGCTATAGAGAGGGTATTAAACCAACTCTCTAATAAACCTATCGCCTTAGATCAGGTAAAAGGGATATTGCTTAATATGGTAATTGGCGAAGATTTTGAGTTTTCCAATATCTATACCATTATCGATACCATTATCGCAAGGATCGAGGAAGAAGTTTCTGAAACAACTTTGGTTATTTTCGGTACGACATTCGATGTGAATAAACAGGGGCAAGAATTAGGCTTAAATATGATTGTAAGTTATTAAAGGTAAGCGGTGGATTTTGCAATTTGTTTTACAAAATCCACCGCTTGTTGTTTATGAAAAGATTAGTTACGTTTCACTGCTTCCGCAATCTCTTCCGCACAGCTTTGGGCTAACGTTGCATCTTCACACTCTACCATCACACGAATAAGCGGTTCTGTACCTGATTTACGTAACAAGATACGTCCTTTTCCTGCTAAGCGTTCTTCTACTGATTTTGCAACAGCTTTTACTTCTTCGCTGTTGAGTGGGTTTTCACCACCTGCGAAGCGAACGTTAATTAACACTTGCGGGAAGAGTGGCACAGCTTTTGCTAATTCGTTTAAGGTTAGGTTGTGTTTTACCATTGCAGCTAACACTTCAAGCGAGGCAACAATACCATCACCCGTGGTGTTTTTATCTAACACGATGATGTGCCCTGAATTTTCACCGCCTAATTTCCAGCCTTTCTCTTTTAACTGCTCAAGCACATAGCGGTCACCTACATTGGCACGCACGAATGGAATCGCAAGTTCTTTTAATGAGAGTTCTAAGCTCATATTGCTCATTAATGTACCTACTACGCCACCTTTTAATTTACCCGCACGTAAAGCTTCGCGTGCCAAAATAAACAGAATTTGGTCGCCATCTACTTTGTTGCCTAAGTGGTCTACCATCATAATGCGGTCGCCATCACCATCGTAAGCTAAACCGATGTCTGCTTCAGACTCTTTCACCACTTTTTGAAGTGCTTTGATGTCAGTTGCCCCACATTTTTCGTTGATGTTTAAACCGTTCGGACGTGTGCCGATTTCGATAACATCAGCCCCTAACTCACGCATTACGTTTGGTGCAATGTGGTAAGTTGCACCGTTCGCACAATCCACCACAATTTTTAAGCCGTCTAAGCTTAATTCGGATGGGAAACCAGCTTTACAAAATTCAATGTAACGACCCGCCGCATCGTTGATACGGCTTGCTTTACCAAGGCTAGCCGAGTCTACGCAGTCCATCGGTTCATCTAACATCGCTTCGATCGCTTCTTCTACTTCATCAGGTAATTTTTCGCCCACTGATGAGAAGAATTTGATTCCGTTATCGTAGTATGGATTGTGAGAGGCTGAAATTACGATCCCTGCTTCTGCACGGAAAGTGCGGGTTAAATAAGCAATCGCAGGGGTTGGCATTGGACCGACAAACACCGCAGATAAACCCGCCGCGGTTAAGCCCGCTTCAAGTGCCGATTCCAACATATAGCCAGAAATACGGGTATCTTTACCGATAATCACTTTTTTCGTGCCTTGAGTCGCAAGCACTTTACCTGCCGCCCAGCCGAGTTTTAACGCAAATTCTGGGGTAATCGGGAATTTACCTACTTCACCGCGTACACCATCTGTACCGAAATATTTGCGAGCCATAAATGTTCCTTATTTTAAAAAGTATTGATAAGCTAAGCTGTCGCTTACGTCTTGGTAGCGATAGCCTAATTGTTCTAAATGTTTGGTTAATTCTGCTTCTGAGCCTGCTGTCATAGAGAATGCGGCTAAAATATCACCGTAGTCTGCCCCGTGTGCACGGTAGTGGAACAACGAAATATCCCAATCGGTTAAGGCTTGTAAGAATTTAAGTAATGCCCCTTTCTGTTCTGGAAAGTCAAAGCGGTAGAGTTTTTCGTTTTGAATGCTAGCTGGTCTACCACCAATCATATAACGCACGTGGGTTTTTGCGATGTCATCATCTGATAAATCGCTCACATCGTAACCATTTTGGCGAAGTTCTTCGAGAATTTCTGCTTTTTCTTGGCTACCAGAAATGCGTACGCCTACAAAAATACACGCATTGGCATCATCTGCGTGGCGGTAGTTAAATTCTGTCACCGCACGGCTACCCAGAATTTGGCAGAATTTTAAGAAGCTGCCTTTTTGCTCTGGAATAGTTACCGCTAATAAAGCTTCACGTTTTTCGCCAATTTCGCAACGCTCAGACACAAAACGCAAGGTATGGAAATTAAGGTTTGCACCTGAGAGCACGCAAGCGAGATTTTCTCCTTCGATGCCGTGCTTTTTCACATATTTTTTCAAGCCTGCAAGCGAGGTTGCGCCCGAAGGCTCCGCCACCGCACGCACATTCTCAAAAATATCTTTCAATGCCGCACAGATTTCATCGTTATCGACTAAAACTACATCATCAACATATTGTTTACAAATACGGAAAGTTTCATCGCCGATACGTTTTACCGCAATACCGTCAGCGAATAAACCTACGTGATCTAAATCGACAGGCTGACCCGCTTTTAATGCGTGATATAAACAAGCGGAGTCTTTGGACTCCACGCCGATCACTTGAATTTCAGGCAGAAGTTGTTTCACAAGGACTGCGATCCCTGCGATCAAACCACCACCGCCAACAGGCACAAAAATGCGGTTCAGATCGGAACGTTGTTGAATGAGCTCCATCGCGATCGTGCCTTGTCCTGCAATCACAGCAGGGTCATCAAATGGGTGAATAAAGGTCATATTCAACTCTTTTGAAAGCTCAAGTGCTTTGGCTTTGGCTTCGTCAAAGTTCGCACCATAAAGTAGCACTTCGCCGCCAAAACCACGCACAGCATCCACTTTAATACTTGGCGTGTTTTGAGGCATCACGATTAACGCACGTAAGCTTAAATGTTTTGCTGAAAGCGCGACACCTTGAGCGTGGTTACCCGCAGAAGCCGCAATCACACCCGCTTCTTTTTGAGCTTTAGAAAGATTAGAAATCATCGCAAATGCTCCGCGTAGCTTAAAGCTATGCACTGGCTGGCGATCTTCACGTTTGATGAAAATATTATTTTTCAAGCGTGAAGAGAGCTTATCCATCTTTTGCAATGGCGTGACTTGAGCGAGATCATAAATATTGGAACTAAGAATAGTGCGGAGATAGTCCGTATTCGATAGGATTTGTTGTGTCATATGATTGGTTTTAATGATCTTCCCAAAGGCAGGGATTGAAAGGGTTAGATAGTCGAAAAGGGCGTGTTTAGCACGCCCCATTGCAATTAGTTAATTAGTGTCCACCGCAACCACAGCTGCCATGACTGTGTCCGTGATCGTGATGATGGTGATGACCACCGCCACAGCAGCCGTGACCTTCTTCTTCATCGCTGTCATGACCACCACAGCCGCAACCATGTTCGTGACCAGAGTGAATGTGGCCGTGTGCGATCTCTTCCAAAGTTGCTTCACGTGTGCCAACCACTTCTACAGAGAAGAGTAATTCTTGACCTGCAAGCATATGGTTACCATCAACCACCACTTCATCACCATCTACTTCCGTGATCACAACAGGTAATGGACCTAAGTCCGTATCGGCGATAAAACGCATACCTACTTCTAACTCATCTACGCCCATAAATACATCTTTTGGTACACGTTGCACCATATTTTCGTTGTATTCGCCGTAGCCTTCTTCTGGGCTTACACGCACTTCAAAAGTATCGCCAACTGCTTTACCCTCTAATGCTTTTTCTAAACCTTCAACAAGGTTATTGTGACCATGTAAGTATTCTAAAGGTTGGTTCGCTGGTGCTTCGTCCACTAATACGCCATCTTGAGTACGTACTTGATAAGCAATGCTTGGTACTACGTTTTTAGTAATTTTCATTAAAAATGATCCTTTGTTTATATAAAAAATTAACCGCATTGTAGCGGTTTGTATGATATTTGCAAATTGTTCTATAAATTCGATCGCTTGTAGGGTATGTGAAATTCATTTCACGCACATCAATATAGAAAAGCGTGCGTGGATTTTTCAATCCACACACCCTACTATACTAAATAAAAACAAGCTCTTTTAAGCGATAACCCTGCGGCACGGCTTCTTTGTCTTCGAAAGTGACAAACTCCCACGCATTTTCATTCGCGAGCACCGCACGGAGTAATTTATTGTTCACGCCGTGACCTGATTTATAGGCTCTGAAATCACCTAAGATGTTGTAACCACACATAAAGAGATCGCCAATAGAATCAAGCATTTTGTGTTTCACTAACTCATCTTTATAGCGTAAACCATCTTCATTCAGAATGCGGTAGTCATCTAACACGATCGCATTATCTAAGCTGCCGCCTAGTGCTAAACCAATCGATTGGAGATATTCCACATCTTTCATAAAAGTAAAGGTTCTTGCACGGCTAATTTGCTGAATGAAGTTTTCTGCTGAAAGATCCATCGCAAAATGGCGTACATCTTTGCTAATCATCGGGTGATTAAAATCAATGGTGAAATCTAATTTTAAACCATTTGCATAAGGTCTGATTTCTGCCCATTTATCGCCCTCTTCCACACGTACGGTTTCTTTAATACGGATGAATTTTTTCGGGGCATTTTGCTCTTCGATACCTGCATCTAAGAAAAGATAGATAAACGGACTTGAACTACCATCCATAATTGGAATTTCTGGGGCATCGACTTCAACGATAAGATTATCTAAACCTAATGCTGCCATCGCTGCATTTAAGTGTTCAACGGTTGAAATACGCACACCGTCATCGTTGATCATACAAGTACAAAGTTGTGTATCACGAATCGATTCCGCACTTGCAGGGAAGTAAACTGCAGGTTCTAAATCGGTTCGAGCATAAATAATCCCCGTATTGGCAGGTGCAGGACGCAAAGTGAGCGTTACTTTTTTGCCACTGTGCAAACCAATGCCAGTAACTTTGGTTGCTTGTTTTAGGGTTCTTTGTTTAATCATTTTTTATTCCTCGCAAGCGGTCAAAATTAGTGACCGTTTCGCATAAATCCTGGAATAGCACTTGGTGAGAACATTTGGTTTGGATCAATCGTTCTTGGCTGTTGCGTTGTTCCAGCATTTTGTGGTGCTTGGTTAAAGCCAGTTGGATGTGGCTGATGAGCATAATTCGGGTTTTGCTGAATAGGCTGTTGAGTACCATAACCTACAGGTTTTTGTACGGGTTGCGCTTGTTCAACTGGCATTTGTGGCTGTTGTAACATACCTGTACGTGGCATTGCTAACTCTTCTGCTTGGCCTAAACCTGTTGCAACTAATGTTACGCGGATTTGACCTTCCATGTCAGGGTAGAATGTCGTACCGAAGATGATAGTTGCGTCTGGATCTGCGGCTTCTGTCACATATTTTACAACGGCATCTACCTCGTTCAATTCTAAATCATCACCTGCAGAGATGTTAATTAACACACCTTTTGCACCAGATAAATCTACATCTTCCAATAATGGGCTTGCAACTGCATCCATTGCCGCACGTTCTGCACGACCGTCTCCCTCTGCAACGCCTGTTCCCATCATTGCACGTCCCATCTCAGACATAACTTTTTTTACGTCTGCAAAGTCAACGTTTACCAAACCTTCTTTGGTAATCATATCTGTGATGCCTAATACGGCATTGCGTAAAACATCATCAGCATAAGCATAAGCTTCTTTAAATTTAATATTTTTAGGAAGTACTTTTAGTAATTTTTCATTTTGGATAATAATGAGAGAGTCTACATTCTTAGATAGCTCTTTAATCCCTTGTTCCGCAAAATGAGCACGTTTTTTACCTTCAAAATTGAATGGTTTGGTCACGATTGCAACAGTTAATGCTTCTTGGCTTTTTGCAATTTCAGCAATAACAGGTGCTGCACCTGTGCCAGTACCGCCACCCATACCCGCTGCGATAAACACCATATCTGCACCGTTGATCATATTACCGAGTGCTTCACGGTCTTCTTCAGCAGATTGATAACCAATATTTGGATCCGCACCTGCACCTAAACCGTGGGTAATGCTTGCACCAATTTGAACAGTGTTGCGAACAGAACTTGAGCGTAATACTTGTGCATCTGTATTCACTGAAAAAAACTCAACGCTGCCGATATCATCTTCTTGACAGCTTCTTACCATATGATTTAAAGCGTTACCGCCACCGCCACCAACACCAACGACTTTAATAATCGCATCAGGCGTCATTTCATAAACTGGTTCAAACATGCTTTACTCCCTAAAAATAAGCATCATATTAACTTATTTAATTTTAATTTAAAAATTTGATTTAACCCAATGTAAAATTTTACGTGATTTTTTCTTCACGTCTTCAATTATATCTGACACACTTTGGTTATTTATCAAGGTTGAATTTTTTTGTATTGGATAATGAAAATTATACTGCAAAAGTCCTAATACTGTCGCATATTGAGGCTTATTTACATAATCTGTTAAACCTGCAATATTGAGCGGATTTCCTACCCTTACATGTGCTTCAAAGATATTTTTTGCACATTTTACAATATCTTCCATTTGCGAACCACCACCAGTTAATACAAAACCTGCAATTAATTCTTGTTTTATACCTTGTTGATATAATTCTTGGTGTAATTGCATTAAATCAGCATTAACTACTTTAAATAAATCGCTATAGCATTGTGCGGTTACCTCCGCAACGTGAGCTCTTGTATAAATACGAGGTGCACTTCCAGATAAGCCCGAAATTGAGAATTTCTTATCTGGATTATTTGGTGGTGGTGAAACCGCACTGCCGTAATTAATTTTAATATTTTCGGCTTCTTTGCGGGTCATAGTAAAAGTACGAGCAATAAAATCGGTAATATCATTGCCACCAAATGGATAAACCTTACTAAAACGTAATGCACCATCGGTATAAACCATCACATCCATCGTACCTGCACCGATGTCAATTAAGCAAACCCCGAGTTCTTTATCATCTTCAGTTAAAACCGAACAAGCGGAAGCTAATCCAGAAAAGACGACGCTCGCCACTTCTGATTTTTTATCATACTCTACGGCATTAACTAAATTACGTTTCCAATCTTGATGAGCCGCAATTAAATGCACATGGGCAGTTAAACGATTGCCCGATAAACCGACAGGATTTTTCGTTGCCGGTAAGCGATCAACCTTAAATTCTTGTGGAATAACATGCAACATTTCCAAACCATCAGGTAAACGTACTGATCTCGCATTACGCGTAGCATCTTCAACATCTTCTTTACGGACAAGATCAACTAATGGCACCTGACCCATTTCATTTAAGCCCGTAATATGTGAGCCAGAAATAGCCAACATAACCTTAAAAAATTCAAGGTTTGAAACCGATTCCGCCTCTTCAATTGCATTGCGAATAGAACGCACAACGGCATCTAAATCAATGATGCCTCCGCGATCAACCCCTTTTGAAGGGGCAACACCTGTGCCTAGCACTTTAATTACACCATCAGGTAGCATCTCACCGATGACAGCAACTGTCTTAGAAGTGCCAATATCTAACCCAACGATGGTATCTAGCTCATTTGTATTATCACTCATTTTATTTTTCGTTTATTTGCACTTTACTATTTGGGGATTGGATAGAAACCTACGGCTGCACCATGCTCATAGCGTAAATCAACATAGCCCAAACGCTGCCCTTCAGGAATTTCTATATCAGGAAAAATCATCATAAAGCGGTCAATTTTGGGTGTCCATTCACCACGACCTAATCTTAATTCAATATTATTCGTTAACGTAATAGACCAAGAGCCTCGATTATCCATCGCAAGAGATTTAAGCGATAAATTACGAGAAGCTAATTCAGCTTGAATCTTAGCCCAAGCATTTAAAACCTCTTTGCTTTCTGCGTCTGGTCCAAACATCTGAGGCAAGCCTGTGCGATCAAAGCGATCTGCGGGTAAATTAAATACCACTCCTTGATCAGAAAGATAGTGAATGTTATTCCATACTGCCACAGGTTTATGCTCAACCAATCCAATACTTAAACGATCAGGATAAGATTTTCGTACAACTACATCTTTAACCCAAGAGAGTTGCATTAACTTATCTTTAACTTCTTGAATATCTTGAGAAAAATATCCTTTTAGAGCGGGCTCTTTGGCTAAAGTTTCACGAATATCTGCATTAGTCGTAAATTGTGTCTTATTTGTTAATGCATAAGCACGAATAGAGGTTCTATCTAAACCTTCTAGCAAAGACGACCAATTCGCGTACAAAACATACATTACAATGAAGCAGAATAACAGAATCAATGGCTTAAATGAAGTTAACCATTTCATAGGTAACAAATGAAACTTTGTTGCCATATACTCTTTCGCAAGGCGAAGATAATTCGGTTTTCTCTTACGAGCAAACGCAACCATTACGCACTTAACTCCAACACACGTTCAACTAAACGTTCAAAGCTATAACCCACGGTTGCTGCCGATTTCGGGAAGATGCTGTGACTTGTCATACCTGGGCAGGTATTTACTTCGACTAAACGGAAATTACCGTTCGCATCTTCCATCACATCAATACGGCTCCAACCCCTACAGCCCACCACATCAAAGGCTTGCTTCACAATTTTTGCCACCTCGGCTTGGCGTTCATCGCTTAATGCGGGCACGACATATTGGGTATTGTCTGAAATATATTTGGCGTGATAATCGTAAAATTCGCCTTCTGGAATCACTTGCACTGCAGGCAATACTTCGCCATCTAACACCGGCACAGAATATTCCGCCCCTGCTAAAAATTCTTCAACTAACACAATGCTGTCAAATTTTAGCGCTTCTTCAATCGCAGGCTGTAATTCCGCTTCAGTTTTTACCTTGAACACGCCAACGCTTGAACCTTCACAAGAAGGTTTAACAAACACTGGCAAGCCTAATTTTGCAATAATGGCTGCAGAATCGACCGCTTGTCCGCGTTTTACTACCACCATTTCTGCAGTCGGTAAACCAACAGCTTGCCATAATAATTTGGTGCGAAATTTATCTAAAGTGATTGCTGATGCCATCACGCCACAGCCTGTGTAAGGAATGCCCATCTGTTCCAAAGCACCTTGCAACACACCGTTCTCACCAATGCCACCGTGTAAAATGTTGAAGACACGTTGAATCCCTTTTTCTTTTAATTTTTCAATTGGGAACTCTTTGGTATCAATACCTTCCACATCATAGCCAAGGTTTTTAAGGGCTTCGGTTACCGCTGCACCAGAGTTTAACGATACCTCGCGTTCCATCGAAACGCCCCCAAATAACACTGCGATTTTTTCGTTTTTAATGTTCATTGTATTCTCGATTTTCTCGTAGGGTCGTGTTGCATACGCCCTTTTAACATCTTTGGTATATCAGGACGTGTGCAACACGCCCCTACAAGCGGTGTAATTTGCAAAATATGTTGCAAAAACAACTGTTTATGCTTTCCAACTCTCTGCTAAATCACGCGAAAGTTTGCTCACATTGCCCGCACCTTGTGCCAAAATCAAATCACCATCTTGAATGATTTGATCAAGCACCTCGCCTAATTGGCTGGTATCCGACACCAAAATTGGATCAACCTTACCCAAGTTACGGATAGAACGGCATAATGCTTTACTGTCTGCTCCAACAATCGGAGCTTCGCCTGCCGCATATACATCTAACATTACCAACGCATCGACTTGCGATAACACTTGCACGAAATCATCAAACAGGTCACGGGTACGCGAATAGCGGTGCGGCTGGAATACCATCACAACACGTTTGCCTTCCCAGCCTTGACGTGCAGCTTTAATCGTCACATCAACTTCCGTTGGGTGATGACCATAATCGTCTACCAACATCACTTTACCATTCGGACGAATAAATGAACCCAATTGGTCAAAGCGACGCCCCGCTCCTTGGAAATCTGCAAGTGCGGCTAAAATCGCTTCATTGGCAATGCCTTCTTCTTTAGCAACCGCAAGTGCTGCAGTCGCATTCAATGCATTATGACGACCAGGTACGTTTAACAGCACCTCAACACGTTCTCCATTAGGGCAAATCACCGTGTAGTGCCCTTGGAAGCCTGTTTGTTGGTAGTCTTCGATACGATAATCCGCATTTTCGCTAAATCCGTAAGTGATCACTTGGCGGCCCACTTTCGGGGCAATTTCCATCACCGTAGCATCATCAGCACACATCACCGCTAAACCGTAGAAAGGCAAGTTACGCAAGAATTTAACGTAAGTCTCTTTCATCTTCTCAAAATCGCCACCGTAGGTGTCCATATGGTCTGGCTCAATGTTAGTGACAACAGAAACCATTGGTTGTAAATGTAAGAATGACGCATCACTTTCATCTGCCTCCGCCACTAAATAACGGCTTGCACCTAAGTGAGCATTTTTACCTGCAGATTTTACCAAACCGCCGTTTACGAAGGTTGGATCTAAGCCAGCTTCGGTGTAAATCATTGAGATCATTGCAGTGGTTGTGGTTTTGCCGTGCGTGCCCGCAATCGCAATTCCGTGGCGGAAACGCATAATCTCTGCCAACATTTGTGCACGTTGAATCACAGGAATACGCGCTTCTTTTGCCGCTTTTACTTCAGGGTTTTCTTCGTTAATCGCACTGGATGCCACCACTACGCTCGCCCCTGAAATATTTTCCGCACTGTGACCAATAAAAATATGTGCCCCTGCAGCAGCTAGGCGTTTGGTAACCACACCATCGGCAATATCTGAACCGCTGATTTTGTAGCCTTCATTCAGTAATACTTCAGCAATACCGCTCATCCCCGCACCGCCAATGCCGATAAAGTGAATTTGGCTCACACGGCGCATTTCAGGCACAAGTTTTTTAATATTATCTTGGAAATTTTGCATTTTATTTTCTCTCATTCATTACTTTCTGCCACAATCACTTCCGCCACGCGTTTTGCTGCAGTTGGCGTAGATTTTGCTTTGGCTTTGATTGCCATCCCGGTTAATTTAGTACGATCAGCAATCAACGGCTCTAACACTGCTAACAGTTTTTCTGGCGTAAATTCGGGTTGCTCAATCACATAAGCTGCCCCCGCCTCCACCAAATATTCCGCATTCAAAAATTGCTGTCTGTCTTTATGTTGGAACGGTACGAAAACGGCAGGCAAGCCTGCAGCGGCAACTTCGCATACGGTTAATGCGCCTGAGCGGCAAATCACTAAATCTGCCCATTCGTAAGCGGCTTTCATATCATCAATAAATTCTGCTGCTGTGCCATTGCCTGTCGCTTGGTAAACCTCTTCTACACCTGCTAATTTCCCTTTACCAACTTGATGGCTAATAAACACCTGATTGCCCAACGCTTTTGCCACTTCGGGCATGGTTTTGTTAATTACTTGTGCCCCTTGGCTTCCACCCATCACTAAAATATTGATTGGATAGCTACGTTCTGCAAAACGCTGTTCTGGTGCTTCAATTTCAAATAAATCTTGGCGAACAGGATTACCCACCACCTCAGCATTCGGGAAAGCATTAGGAAAAGCCTGCAACACACGGCGAGCAATTTTTGAAAGCCACACATTGGTTAGCCCAGCCACTGCATTTTGCTCATGTAAAATCACGGGCACGCCACACAATTTCGCCGCAATCCCACCTGGTCCAGACACATAACCGCCCATACCGAGCACCGCATCAGGCTTAAATTTTTTGATAATTTTACGGGCTTGCATTACTGCTCTTAGAATGGCAAAAGGGGCTTTTAGCAATGCGCCAACGCCTTTGCCTTTCAGCCCTGAAATTTGGATAAATTCAATGGGAATACCGTGTTTGGGAACAAGATCTGCTTCCATTCGGTCTTTTGTTCCTAGCCAACAAATCTCCCATCCTTGTTGCTGTAATTCACGTGCAACGGCAATTGCGGGAAATACGTGCCCACCTGTGCCTCCTGCCATGACTAATAATTTTTTTGCCATTGGTATTCTCGTTTACTTTATTTTTAGACAACTTTTGTTGTAAAGAAAAAATTGTGGATATTGTACAAGAATTTACACTTTTTCGGAAAAAGAAAGCGGTCAATTTTGTAAATTTTTCACAAAATCGACCGCTTAAACTTAATTTTTCTTCACACGAGTGTAACCAATTCTTTCCAATCGATTTTCGTGGTCTATTCTCACTAGAATCGCCATTGCGATAGATAATAAAATTAAACTCGAACCACCATAACTAACAAACGGGAAAGTAAGTCCTTTCGTTGGTAGTAAACCTGATGCTACCCCTAAGTTAATCACACCTTGCAGAAATATCCATACAGCAATGCCAAAAGCAAAATAGCCTTTGAAACGTTCTTCCATTTGTAAAGACTCTCGGCTAATTTTTATTGTTCGAATTAACAAACAGGTCAGCATAAAGATAATAAATAAAATGCCAACTAAGCCAAATTCTTCACCAATTACAGCCATAATGAAATCGGTGTGGGCCTCTGGCAAATACTCTAATTTTTGTACCGAATTTCCTAAGCCTCGACCTAAAATTTCCCCTTGCCCAAATGCCATTTGGGAATTGGCAAGCTGGAAACCATCTCCATAAACATCCGCAAAAGGGTCAAGATAAGCAGTTACCCTTTTCATTCGATACTCTGAAGAGTAAACATAACCAGCAAAGCCAGCCACAGCAACCACACCCAAAGCGATAAACTGCTGCCATTTCGCTCCCATAATAAAGAGCATACTAAAAGTGATGGAGAAAAGGATGAAAATACTGCCTAAATCCGATTGTGCTGTTAGAATAATAATAAAAAGTGCAACGACTGCGAATGGACGGATAAAGCTCCAATGTTCCGTTCGAATAACTTCATAGCGGCGAACATAAAAACTGGCGAAATAACATATAATTGCCAACTTCGCTAATTCAGACGCTTGGAAATTCATTATACCCAACGGAATCCAACGCTTCGCACCGTTAATTTCTTTACCAACAAACAATACCGCAATGAGTAAAATCAATGAAATAAAAAATAATGCTACATTGTATTTTTCCCATTTGCGAATCGGTTGCTGAATAAAAAAAGCAAAAATGCATAATGCCATCACAATATAGCCCGCATCGCGAATAGCAAAATGAAATGGTTCATTATATAAACGAATACTAATTGGAATTGATGCAGAACCGACCACAATAAGACCTATCATCATCAAGCCAACATAGAGCCACAATAAGGTGCGATCGTAGAGCGAATCCGTCGGTGTGAGACGAAACCAATTATCAATCCCCGTTTTGATTGCTCGTAACATTAAGCCTTTTCTCCTCGAGCTAATGCCATAAAAATATCGCCACGTTCTTCAAAGTTTTTAAACTGATCTAAACTTGCACAAGCTGGAGAAAGCAATACCATATCACCCGATTTTAATTTTGGACGAATAGAGGTAATCGCTTCATATATCGTCTCTACCAACACACTTTGTGAAGAAAGTTTGACTAATTCAGCGCCATCTTGTCCGAAGCAATAGCAAACAATATTCGGTTTGTTGATTAACGGTTTCAGTTCTGAAAAATCTGCCGCTTTACCGTCTCCGCCTAATAGTAAATAGAGAGTACCCGCTACCTCTAAGCCGTTCAGAGCTGCCACTGTGCTGCCCACATTAGTCGCTTTAGAATCATTGACCCAACGCACGCCATCATGCGTTGGTACAGCTTGGAAACGATGAACCAACCCACCATAAACTTGTAGCGCTTTTATAATACCTTCACGAGGAATGCTTGCAGCATCAGCTAATGCCATTGCAGCTAACGCATTCATTTCATTGTGACGCCCACGAATTAACATCTGTTTTGTCCCAATAATCGCCGTCTCTTCTGCATAAAGTACGCCATTTCTCAAGCTATATTCTGCATTGTGTTCTGCAAAACGAATCAATTTTTTAACCGCTTGTTCAGGATACGTTTGGGGATCTTCGCCATTCACAATTACATTTTCTGCATTATTATAAATTTTAAGTTTTGCTGCACGGTAATCAGCAATTGAATCATATCTATCCATATGATCTTCACTCACATTCAGTACGGTTGCAGCAACCGCTTTGAGCGAAGAGGTCGTTTCAAGTTGGAAGCTTGAAAGCTCTAATACATAAAGTGCATAATCACCATTTAACAGGCTTAATGCAGGCACGCCGATATTGCCGCCCATTCCAACTTTAATACCCGCTTGCTTTGCCATCTCAGTCACTAATGTTGTGACCGTACTCTTACCATTTGAACCTGTGATAGCAATAATTGGTGCGGTTGCCTCACGGCAAAACAGCTCAATATCGCCCACCACTTCTACGCCTGCGTTAATCGCTTGCTGAATTTCAGGCGTTGCCAATGCAAGCCCTGGACTAATCACGATTAAATCGGAATTGAGCAGCCACTCAAGATTTAAGCCGCCTGTATGTAATGGAATTTCTTTGGATAATTGTTCGATGCCAGCTGGTTTCTCGCGGGTATCAATCACTTGTACTTTCGCATTTTTATCTGCAAAAAAATCGACACAAGATAAGCCTGTTTTGCCCAAGCCTATAATCGTTACTGTTTTATTTTCGTATTGGTTTTGCATTTTTTTATTCTCTTTTTGTTGTCTTACTTTCCCAACTATCCGCAAGCTAGGAGGTATAAATGACTATCTCTATGGCTAACTGTTTATTCATTGATAAAATAGGCTTTATCCCACCTTTGATTTTCATCATATTTGGTGGAAGAAAGCCTATCCAACTGACCTTAACGTAATTTTAGTGTTACTAAACCAATCAACACAAGCATTAGCGTAATGATCCAGAAACGCACAATAACACGCGGTTCTGGCCAGCCTTTTAGTTCGAAATGGTGGTGGATTGGTGCCATACGGAAGATGCGTTTTTGGCGAAGTTTGTATGAACCAACTTGCAAGATTACCGACAATGCTTCCACCACAAACACACCGCCCATAATCACAAGCAATAATTCTTGACGAACCAATACCGCAATCGTGCCTAATGCACCGCCTAGTGAGAGTGAGCCCACATCTCCCATAAACACTTGTGCTGGATAGGTGTTATACCATAAGAAACCCAAACCTGCGCCGACAATAGCAGTACATAAAATCACTAACTCGCCTGCATTTTGGATAAATGGAATGTGCAAGTATTGGGCGAAGTTGTAGTTACCTGTTGCCCACGCAATCAGCGCAAAAGCACTTGCGACCATAATAGTAGGTACGATTGCCAAACCATCTAAACCGTCTGTGAGATTAACCGCATTACTGGTTCCCACAATCACAAAATAAGAAAGAATAACAAAGAAAATACCAAGCTGTGGCATAAACTCTTTAAAGAACGGCACAACTAATTGGGTTGCTGCAGTATCTTTTCCGACTGCATAAATGCCAAATACCGCAATTAAAGCAATCACAGACAACCAGAAGTATTTCCAACGTGCGATCAAACCATCTGTATTTTTACGTTTGATTTTCCAATAATCGTCCACAAAACCGACGATCCCATAACCAAATAAAACAAACAACACAAACCAAACATAGCTGTTGCGTAAGTCTGCCCAAAGCACAGTACTGATACCAATAGAAGCCAAAATCATCACACCGCCCATCGTTGGTGTACCGCGTTTTTTAAAGTGGCTTTCTGGACCATCATTACGTACTTCTTGTCCGAATTTTAATAGTTGTAAGCGACGAATCACTTCTGGTCCAATCCAAAGCCCAATGCCCATAGCCGTTAATAACGCCATAATAGAACGGAAAGTAATATAAGAAACGACATTAAACGCCGTATTAAACTGAACAAGATATTCAGCAAGCCAAACTAACATAATAAATCCTTAAAATTGAATATGAAAAGCACGGCATAAATCCGCAATCAAAGTTTCCATTTTTTGGCTACGAGAGCCTTTCGCCAATAAAACAAGCGGTTGTTTTTCTGCAATTTTTTGCGAAATAATCGGTAGCAAGAAATTGCTCATGGTTTGCTTATCAGCAAAATGATGTTGTGCATTAGCACTAATCACTGCACTTTCTTTGCCAAAAGAGACGATTAAATCTAATCCTGCCTGTTGCGCAAAATCAGCAACTTCTTGATGGCATTGCGCACTCTCTTTGCCAAGTTCCGCCATATCACCTACCGCAAAAATACGAAATGCAGGGTAATTTTTCAGTACAGAAATCGCGGATTTCATCGAATCAACATTGGCGTTGTAGGTGTCATCAATAAACAAACAATGCTCGTTAATTTCAACAGGGTATAAACGCCCTTTCACTTGTGAGCACTGTTCAAGCCCTGCTTTAACATCTGCTAAACTTGCGCCAACTGCCATCGCTAACGAAGTTGCCGCTAAAGCATTGGAAACATTATGTGCCCCTAAATAAGGCAAATTGATTTCAATTTCCTCTTCAAAGGCATGCAAAATGAAAGTTGAGCCGTTCAAATTAAGTGAAACATTTTCTGCCCAAAAATCCGCATAAGAATCTTGATCTGAACCGGTATAACTAAAAGATTGCAATTCATGATCACCAATTTCTTTACGCCATTGCGGATAATAAAAAGCTTGGTTAATAATCGCTTTACCGTTTTCTTTTAGGCCTCGATAAATCTCACCTTTCGCAGCTGCAACACCTTCAATCGAACCAAACCCTTCTAAATGAGCAGAGGCGACATTATTCACTAAGCAAGCATCGGGTTGGGCAATCGCAGTAGTATAAGCAATTTCACCGATATGATTTGCACCAAGTTCAATGACTGCAAATTTATGCTGTTCTGTTAGGCGTAATAAAGTCATCGGTACGCCTAAATCATTGTTCAGATTGCCGAAAGTATAAAGCACATCTTCTTCACAAGCGGCTGTTTTTTGCAAGATCTTTGCCGTCATCTCTTTCACGGTTGTTTTACCCGATGAACCAGTCATGGCAACCGTTTTAGGATTCAATGTGCTTTTTAGCCATTTCGCTAATTCACCTAAAGCTAATCGCGTATCCGCCACAATAATTTGCGGTACAGCAATCGGCAATTCACGCTCAACAACAAGTGCTACACAGCCTTGCTCAATAGCTTTTTCTGCATAATCATGTGCATCAAATTTTTCGCCTTTTAATGCAAAAAATAAGCCATTTTCGACCGCTTGTCGCGTATCGGTACTGACTGTCGTTACCGTTACATTACTATCACCAAACAGCCTTGCATGAAGGATTTCGGCGATTTGTTGGGTTGTTTGTTTTATCATTGTTTTCCTTCTAGAGTTATTTCCCTAGGTTACGCATAAATTTGCCCCACTGGGGCAGTTATTTTTTTCATTAAAATTCAATGCTTAGAGATCAGCCCCCTCTTTAGCAAAGAGGGGAGGGGGAGATTTAGCAGAAGTAAAAACGGAGTCCATACGAAAAATAAACATCGTAATCAAATCTCCCCTAACCCCTCTTTTCTAAAGAGGGGGGAGCGCCCTACAAATATTTTCTAGCCACTTCCTGATCTGAAAAATGATGCTTGGTCGTGCCAATAATTTGATAGTCTTCATGTCCTTTGCCAGCGATTAAAATCACATCTTGTGGTTTCGCTTGCAGAATGGCTGTTTTAATCGCTTGTTCGCGATCATGAATAACTTGAACAACACCAACATTCTCAAAGCCCTTAAGAATATCTGCCATAATTTTCTGATTATCTTCAGTACGCGGATTATCATCTGTCGCAATTACGCGATCTGCAAGCTGTTCAGCAATGTTTGCCATCATTGGACGCTTACCTGCATCACGATCGCCACCACAGCCGAAAATACAGTAGAGTTTGCCTTCAGTATGAAGTCGTGCAGCTTGTAATGCTTTTTCTAAAGCATCGGGCGTGTGAGCATAATCAACCAGCACCAATGGACGATTTTCTGCAGTCACACACTCCATTCTTCCTGCCACGCCTTTAAGAAGCGGTGTAGTTTCGACTAATTTTTGCAAATCATGCCCAAGTGCTAACAAGCCGGCTAACGCTAGCAGTAAATTGGCGACATTAAATGCCCCAATTAACTGGCTATGTAAAGTGCCATTACCCCAGCTCGATTCAAATTCAATGGTCGCACCTTGTAAGGTAAACGAAACACGAGTCGCTTTAACATATCGGTGTGAAGTTTGAAAATCAGGATTTACGCTCACTGCAACGGCATCAGGCAATTTGGCTAACCAATTCGCCCCTGTTTCATCATCGGCATTTAATACTTTAGCCTTGGTGTTAAGCTCACTAAACAAACGGAATTTTGCCGCAGCGTACTCTTCCATTGTGTGATGATAATCAAGGTGATCTCGACTCAAATTAGTAAACATTGCCAAATCAAATTGCAACGCTTCCGCACGATACTGCACTAAACCGTGAGAACTCACTTCCATCGCACAAAAGTCAGCACCAAGCGCAATAAAGTTTGCAAGATTTTGTTGAATTTCAACTGCAGAGCCTGTGGTGTTAGCTGCTTCTTGAACTTGCCCAAATAAGCCATTACCAATCGTGCCCATCACAGCAGATTTGCCACCCAGTAAATTATGCCATTGCGCTAACAGCTGAGCTGTTGTCGTTTTGCCATTTGTGCCGGTAATACCCGCTAATGTTAATTTTTCGCTTGGGTTGGCATAAAATTCGCCCGCGATTTGCGAGAGCAGTTTCGGCAAATGTGGCACACTCAACACACAAGCAGTGGCATTTACAAACTCTTTTGCGATTTTGACCGCTTGCACGCCTTCGTCCGCTTCCGCCAAAATCAGGCTTGCACCTTGTTCAATCGCTTTGGGAATAAATGTTCTGCCATCCACATTATGCCCTTTTAAGGCAATAAACAGATCGCCGTTACTGACTTTGCGGGAATCAAGCGTCATTTTTGCAAGTGGTGAAATTTGCACGTTATCTTGCAATTGAGGGAAAAAGGTGAGTAATCGTTTCATTATTCGGCTTATTCTGTTAGGTTATCTGGTTTAATATTATACGCTTTTAGCGTATAGCCCATAATTTGTGAGAACACAGGAGCGGAAACTGCACCACCATAATATTTGTCTTTGCTTGGTTCATTAACCAACACCACCAATGCAAAACGCGGGTTACTTGCTGGAGCAAGGCCTGCGGTATAAGCGAGGTATTTTTCTACATATTGCCCTTTTTCGAGCTTACGTGCTGTCCCTGTTTTGACCGCCACACGATAGCCATCAACCATCGCACGGGCTCCGCCTTCGCCTTTCTGTGCCACGCTTTCCATCATATGTACCACATCACGGGTAATTTTCTCAGGCAATACACGTTCGCCAATCACAGGCGGATCCACTTTGGTAATTGAAAGCGGGCGGTAAATGCCGAAGCTGCCAAGGGTTGCATAAGCACGAGCTAGTTGAAGTGGGGTAACATTTAAGCCATAGCCATAAGCCAAGGTCGCTCGTTCAATATCTGACCAACGTTTGCGGTCACCATTGGTGCCGCGCTGTTCGCCCAAGCCTAAGCCTGTATCTTTACCAAAACCAACTTTGCTATAAGTATCAACCAGTGCGGTAGAAGGCATACGCAACGCTAAACGGCTTACCCCGATGTTACTTGATTTCTGCAAGATACCCGTAATTGAGAGGCTATCACGCGGTGCCACATCGCGGATGGTGTGTCCATTCACTACAAATGGATGGGTGTTAATCACTTCATCACGGTAGGTTACGCCGTTTTGTAAAGCGGTTAAAACTGTAAAAGGTTTTACCGTTGAACCTGGCTCGAATGTATCAGTAATCGCACGGTTACGCATCAATTCTGGTTTAAATTCCGAACGGTTATTGGGATTAAAAGACGGTGCATTTGCCATCGCTAAAATCTCGCCCGTTTGCACATCCACCAACACTGCCGTGCCTGAAATGGCATTGTTCTCTTTTACCGCATTTTTAATTTCGCGATAAACCATAGACTGCAAATCTTGATCAATACTCAACACTACATCTTGTGGGTTGTACTCTTTCTCATCACGAATATTCTCAATAATATTGCCACGGGCATCTTTACGAATAACCTGTTTACCGCTTTTACCAATGAGTAAAGCATCAAAGCTACGCTCAAGCCCTTCTGAGCCGTGTTTATCGTCAATATCGGTAAAGCCAACGAGCTGCGAAGCCTCTTCCACTAACGGGTAAAAACGGCGAGATTCTTCACGTAAGACTATCGCATCTAATTTTAACTCTTGTGCATAACGGGCAATACTTTCTGTTTCGTGGCGTACTAAATAGATAAAACGTTGACGATGAGCCTTATATAGGCGATCCATCATTTCGTTATAAGGCACTTTTACACTTTTTGCGAAGGCTTGCCATTTATCACGCTCTAATTTGGCTTCGGCATTTTCTAACTGAACGAAATACGAGTTTGGATTTTGACGTACAACTTGAAGTTGCTCTGCAGAAACCTCTGTCATTTCAGATAATAATGTCCAATATTTCGGATCCTGTGTATTTAAAATAGAACGAGGATCAAATTCAACTTTTTCGCTTGAATTATTTTTTTTATCTAAAAACCGACTTACGCTTTTAATGATTTTACTTCTTGAGCTGCCTGTTTCAATCGCTAATGCCTTCCAAGTATCTGGAGAACGGCTCAATTTGCTGTCAAAGTATTCACGAGGGTCAATGGTAATAGAATACATCGGGGCACTAACCGATAAAAACTTACCATTTCGATCTAAGATACTGCCACGTTTAAAAGGCAGCTCAATCGTTCTCAATGAGCGGTTATTTGCTTCGCTAATTAAGCGAGGTGATTCAATCACTTGAATCGCAACCACTTTATAAACCAATGCAGAAACTAAAATAATCACAACCACCCAAAGCATAATAAAACGCCTCGGCATATAACTTGGCTCAACGGCTTTTTCGTTTTCATTTTCAGCTAAGGTTGCATTATTTTCTGTTTTGTGTTTTTTACGCTTAAACAGGCTAAACCTAGGATTTTTATTGTTTTTAGGCTTAATTGCTCGTGCCATTTCTAACCCTATTTTTTCTCTAATAAAATGACTTCTTGTTCTTTTTTAATCGCTTGTAGCTCAGCTTTATTGGCATAAGCATCAATTTTATTTTGGCGACTTGCACTATTTTCTTCTAATTGCAGATGGACATATTGGCTTTCCAGTTTCCGATTTATCTTGATTAATTTTCCTTGTTCAGAAGTGAGAAGGCGTGTTTGAGCAGTAACCCAAATGGTGGCTAATGCAGTGATAATAATCAGCGATAGAAGCAATAATGCGACTTTATTTTTTCCGATTAAATCTTCAAAAATTTCCTGTCCTAACGGATAACGTTCATTTCCTGCCATTTTTATTCCTTAACGTTTTTCTGCTAAACGTAACACCGCACTGCGTGAACGCGGGTTAGCCTCTATTTCTGCCTCACTTGGCATAATCGCTTTTCCAACGGCTTTCAGCGGAATATCTTTGTTCAATTCGCTTTCCAAAATCGGCAAGCCACGCGGCACTTCTTTGCCTTTGCTGTTTTTCTTGATGAATTGTTTGACCATTCGGTCTTCCAACGAATGGAAGCTGATGATCGACAAACGCGCTTCGGGAGCTAACACGCTTAATGCCGAGTTTAACGCTTTTTCCAACTCGTCCAATTCGCTGTTGATAAAAATCCGAATCGCTTGGAATGAGCGGGTTGCGGGGTGTTTGTGCTTATCTTTAAACGGTACGGCATCGCTGATAATTTGGGCTAATTGCAAAGTATGGGTAATTTTTTGACCGCTTGTTTTGTTGAAATTCACAATCGCCGTGGCAATGCGTTTGGCAAAGCGTTCTTCGCCAAATTCTTTTAAGACCCACGTTAAATCGTGAATCGAAACCTGATCGAGCCATTCTGCTGCTGATAAGCCTTTAGTGGTGTCCATTCTCATATCCAACGGCCCATCACGCATAAAGCTAAACCCGCGATCAGCATCGTCCAATTGCGGAGAAGAAACACCTAAATCGAGTAAAATGCCATCAATTTTACCAATTAAGCCTAATTCTTCGCACACCTCTGGAATAGCTGAAAAAGCGGTATGGAAAATTTGAAAACGTGTGTCGGAAATGGTTTTGGCTTCTTCGATCGCACGAGGGTCACGATCGGTTGCGATTAAACGCCCATTTTCGCCCAGCTTTGAAAGAATAAGGCGAGAATGCCCACCACGCCCAAAAGTCCCGTCAATATAGATGCCGTTTGGTTTGATTGCCAAGCCGTCCACGGCTTCGTGAAGTAAGACGGTAATGTGTTTGTGGTGCGTATCGCTCATCGTGTAGCCTTAAATGAAGTGTTGTTTTATCGGTTATTTTATAGAGAATTGTGCCAACTAAAAAGTTCCCTGACAAAAGGCTAAATTCTATCGGTTCACAATAGGTCGGGCAAGCTGTTTTCTAAATTTGTTTAGGATTATTGGTAAAAACTTGATACTATGCCCAACATCATTTCACAAGCGGTAGAATTTTACCGAAGTTTTGCCAAATTCCTTTCCGTAGGGTGTGTCAGCTGGCTGACGCACGCTTTTCTATTATTGATTGTGCGTGAAACCATATTTAATACCCCCTACATTTTATTTCATAAAAAATAACAACAAATCAAAAGAGAACCCAATGATAGTCGATCCAAATTATCAACAAGAATTAGAAAAATACGAAAACCCCGTGCCTTCACGGGAATTTATTTTACAAACCATTCGCGAATTTGATGCTCCCATGAAACGCGAGGAGCTGCTTGAAGCCTTTCATATTTATGATGAAGAACGCACCGAAGGCGTGCGTCGTCGATTACGTGCGATGGAAAACGATGGGCAGTTAGTTTTTACCAAAGGTAAACGTTATGCTTTGCCTGAAAAGATGGATTTGCTCAAAGGCACGGTAATTGGTCATCGCGATGGCTACGGCTTTTTGCAAGTCGAAGGGGCAGATAAAAACGCTAAAAAAGATGATGATTGGTTTATTCCAAACGTGCAGATGGCACGTGTGATGCACGGTGATTTTGTGCTGGCTCAACCGAACGGGATGGATCGTCGTGGGCGTAAAGAGGTACGTATTGTACGTGTGCTAGAAGCCCGTAAAAAACAGCTCGTTGGTCGTTTTTTCCTTGAAAGTGGCATCGGGTTTGTCGTACCAGATGATAGTCGTATCACGCAGGATATTTTAATCCCTGATGAATTCCGCCAAGGGGCAAGAATGGGGCAAGTTGTGGTGGTTGAGCTACAAGAACGCAAAGCGAGCTTTAACCGCCCTATCGGTAAAATCACCGAAATTTTAGGCGACAATCTCGCCCCTGGTATGGAAATCGAAATCGCCTTGCGTAATCACGACATTCCTCATGTTTGGGGAGATGCTGTTGAAAAACAGATCCGCCATTTTAACGAAGAAGTCCCCGAAGAAGCGAAAAAAGGGCGAGTGGATTTACGAAATTTACCGCTTGTGACCATTGATGGCGAAAGTGCCCGCGATTTTGACGATGCCGTCTTCGCTCAAAAAGAGCCAAATGGCTGGCGTTTGTGGGTAGCTATTGCGGATGTTAGCTACTATGTTCGCCCGAAAACGGCACTAGATTTAGAAGCAGCAAACCGCGGGAATTCGGTCTATTTTCCAAATCGCGTGATTCCAATGTTGCCAGAAGTGCTTTCCAACGGCTTATGCTCGCTCAATCCGCAGGTAGATCGCCTATGTTTGGTAGCAGAAATGATAGTTTCCGAACAAGGCGAACTCACGGGTTACGAATTTTATGAAGCGGTGATGAATTCTCATGCACGCCTGACCTACACCAAAGTGTGGAAAATGTTGCAAGGGGATGAAACCTTACGTGAACGTTATGCTCCGCTTGTACCACATATTGAAGAGCTTTATCGTTTGTTCAATGCCTTAGCAGAGGCTCGCCAAAAACGTGGTGCGATTGAGTTTGAAACGGTCGAAAATCAATTTATTTTCAATCCTCAGGGAAGAATTGAGCGAATTGAACCACTTGTTCGTAATGATGCTCACAAGCTGATTGAAGAGTGCATGATTTTGGCGAATATCGCTGCAGCTCGTTTTGTGGAAAATGCGAATGAGCCTGCGTTATTCCGTATTCACGATAAACCAAGTGAAGAGAAACTGACTAGCTTCAAAACCTTTATTCGTGAGTGTGGCTTAACGTGGAATGTCGGTTTAGATCCAACGCCTAAAGATTACGCATCATTAATTGAACAGCTTGAAGGTCGCCCAGATCGCGAGCTTATCCAAACGATGTTGCTCCGCTCGCTCAAACAAGCCGTCTATGCAGCGGATAACGTGGGGCATTTCGGCTTAGCATTAACCGAATACGCTCACTTTACCTCTCCAATTCGTCGTTACCCTGATTTGCTGTTGCACCGTGCAATTAAATATTTAATCGAAAAGGGAAAAGGTAATACCAGAAATTACACAGAGGGTGGCGGTTACCATTACAAATTAGATGATATTGACCAATTCGGAGATAAATGCTCTGCTACCGAACGCCGAGCAGACGATGCAACCCGCGAAGTCGCAGACTGGCTGAAATGCGAATTTATGCAAGACCATTTGGGCGAAGAATTTGAAGGCGTAGTCTCTTCTGTCACGGGATTTGGCTTGTTCGTGAAATTAGATGGATTGTTAATCGATGGCTTGGTGCACATTTCCACGCTGAAAAACGACTACTACCATTTCGATGCCGATAGACAGCGTTTAGTCGGCGGTTCAGGCATCATTTACCGCTTGGGCGATAAGGTGAAAGTGCGTGTCATCAACGTGAATTTGGACGAGAAAAAAATCGATTTTGCTTTGTTAGACAACTTCCGCAAAGGAATGAATCTCAGCAAAACTGCCAAACAAAAAGCGAAAAAAGCCAATGCCAACAAGCCTGTTTTTAAAGAGGTTAAAAGCTTTAAAAAAGAGAAACCAAAGAAGAAAAAACAAGCGGTGAAATCTAAGAAAAAAGTGGCGAAAAAGGCGAAGAAGTAGTGATTACTACTAAATGAATTTTATATGCAAAAATTAACCCGCTTGTATCACAACAAGCGGGTTATTTTCTTTAAGGCTTTACCAAATTAGTTGGCTACACGTGGGGCTGAGTGCACGTGGCTGTCTGCCGCTGCGTGTCCTGCAGCTCCTTTGCCGTGGAAGTAATATTTTGAATGATTCCACACACGAATTTGGAAGGCGGGTGCTGCTGGCTCTTTGTTCTTTGCTTTAGTCATCGCTGCTTTGGTATGTTCCACGCGAGAGAATGTACCTAAATGTCCTTCAAACACATATTCGCTTTGGTAAGTAGAAACAGGCACGATAATCGCTTTTTGCTCAGTCTCTTCAATTGCAGGTGCAGCTGTTGCTTGAACCATCGCAGTTTGAGCATTGAGATTGCTACGACGTTCCTGGTTTTCTTTTACTAAATCACGATCAGAGTGTTGGCTTACCACTTCACCAAATGGGGCAATGTGTTCTGCCACTTTAGTGACTTCTGGTTTTGGTTCTGCCGTTGCTGGATGTGCCACACGCTCATGACGCTCTTTCACCAAATCGCGATCGGTATGTTGGGTAACAAAGCCGCCAAATGGTACGGTGCTTTCCACTTTGCGTTCTGCTTTTTTTGCCACTTGTTCCACTTTCACTTCGGTTGAAGTCGCTTGCTGTTCGAGCATCTCATCCACTGACAAGAAGTTTTGTTTTTCTTGTACTGGTTTTTGAGGGCGAACGTTAATTGCCAGTAAAATTTTACCGCTTGCGGCTTCTGGTGAAGCAACAGCAGAAGTTAATGGCATCGCACGTACACGATCATTGTATTGGCGATTATCACGACGTCGTTGGTTGCCTACGCGTAAATGGCGAGGCAGGCGACGTTGACGGCTGTTTTCGCGGTTGTTCTCGTTGCTTTCTACATGCTCTTCGTTTGTGGTTTCAGCTTCAACAAGCGGTTGAATTTTCGGTGCTTTTTGCACTTCAGCTTGAACAGGGACTTGCTCTGGAGCAATGGCTTGTACGTTTGCGTTTTCGTTACTTTCTGCTGCTTCAACATTGTTTTCTATGCGCACTTTTTTACGTAAATCGCGGCGTTGGCGACGCTCTGCAACTTGGCTCGATTTTTCGACCGCTTCTGATACGCCAGCCGTTTCTTCCACAATTTGACGACGCGGTTGACGCTCTTTACGTTCAGCTTTTTCGCCTTTCGCTTTTTGTTCGTCTTGTTGTGCTTTACGTTGTTCTTGGCGTTCTTGACGATCTGCACGGTTATTGCGTTGACGACTATTGCGGCGTTCGCGAGGGTTGCGAGATTTTGCTTTTGGTTTCTCTTCTTCCTTCGGCTCTTCGCTGAAAATCGCTTTAATTTTCGCGATAATGCGGCTTAATAGAGACGGTTTTGTAAGCTCAACAGGAGTTGGTGCTGGTTGAAGATTAAGCTCTGTGCTGTTGAGTACAGATTCCACGGTAATCACTGGCTCATTACGGCTCACGAGAGCTTCGTCTGAATGTGAGTGATGATATGGATTTTGCTCATCATCTTGGCGAGCCAAATAGCGTTTTGCTAGGTCGTAGCTTAACATCGGCTCGATTTCATTTTCGCGCAAACGGTAAACGCTAAAGTGTGGTGTTTCCATACTTTCGCTTGGTACAACCACCACGCTCACATTTTGGCGAGACTCAATGCCTGAAATTGCTTTGCGTTTTTCGTTCAATAAGTAAGAGGCAACTTCCACCGGCACAATTGCGTGAATTTGTGAAGAATTCTCTTTAATGGCTTCTTCTTCCACTAAGCGTAAGATAGAGAGTGCGATCGATTCGTTATCGCGCACTTTACCTGTACCTTGGCAGCGTGGACAGATATGGCTTGACGCTTCGCTTAGTGATGGGCTTAAGCGCTGACGGCTCATTTCAAGCAAGCCAAAGCGTGAAATACGGCTGAATTGGATGCGTGCACGGTCTTGGCGAGTTGCTTCACGAATGCGGTTTTCCACTTCGCGTTGGTGGCGAACAGGGGTCATATCGATGAAGTCGATCACAATTAAACCACCTAAGTCGCGTAAACGTAATTGGCGCGCGATTTCATCTGCCGCTTCTAAGTTGGTGTTGAGTGCAGTTTCTTCGATGTCGCCACCACGAGTTGAGCGTGATGAGTTGATGTCGATTGCCGTTAAGGCTTCGGTCACATCAATGACAATTGAACCGCCAGATGGCAAGCGAACTTCACGTTGGAATGCCGATTCAATTTGCGATTCGATTTGATAATGGCTGAAAAGCGGCACCTCGCCTTCGTATAAACGCACACGATTGATGAAATCTGGACGCACTAGGCGAATATGATTTTTTGCTTTTTCGAAGATTTTTTTGTTATCGATTAAGATTTCGCCAATGTCGCGGCGGAGGTAATCGCGAATAGCACGCACGATTACATCGCTTTCTTGGTGAATTAAGAACGGTGCAGGGCGAGATTGTGCCGCATTTTTAATTGCTTCCCAGTGATGCAATAACACTTTTAAGTCCCATTGCAACTCTTCTGGTGATTTTCCTACGCCCGCGGTACGCACGATTAAGCCCACATCTTCAGGCACATCTAAGCAATCTAACGCTTCTTTGAGTTCTAAACGCTCATCGCCTTCAATACGGCGAGAAATTCCGCCTGCACGTGGATTGTTTGGCATTAACACTAAGTAACTGCCCGCAAGTGAAATGAACGTGGTTAAGGCAGCACCTTTGTTACCACGTTCTTCTTTGCTCACTTGTACGATTACCTCTTGCCCTTCTTGAATAATATCTTTGATATTCGGGCGACCACTGAATACATAACCTTCAGGGAAATATTCGCGTGAGATCTCTTTTAAAGGCAAAAAGCCGTGACGCTCAGCACCGTAATCTACGAATGCGGCTTCAAGGCTTGGTTCAACACGGGTAATTTTCCCTTTGTAAATATTTGATTTTTTTTGTTCGTGCCCTGGCGACTCAATGTCCAGATCGAATAGACGCTGCCCATCAACAAGGGCAACGCGCAACTCTTCTTTTTGAGTTGCATTGATTAACATACGTTTCATTGTGTTTCTCTTATCTTTTTTGTTGTTGCTTGAGTTATTGCGTATTTTCAAATGACTCAACAGATTGTTGGCATTTCCGCCAATCTCACGACTGTCTTCGCTTTAACTATGAATAAATGATAATTTTTGTCTTACGCCCATTTCGTTTGTCTAAAATAGCTGCAAAATCAAAGGGTTATACCCTAAAGGAGTTTTTTGCTCACAAGAGCAAAGCGGTCTCTTTTTTACCAAAATTTGCAGGTAAAAAGAGGGCTTTATTATCGCATTTTGAAGACTAAAAAGGCAAGGTAAATCTGCCCAGTAAAGTCGTTTAGATATGAGCGAATTTCAGATAGTTTTGAACAAAAAACAATGAAAATAACCTAGCCTAGTGCTATGATACCAGAGCATTTTTTTATTCTCTATTTTAAGGATAATCCCATGAAAAAATCTCTCTTCGCATTTCTGATTTCTTCCACTTTTCTTCTGTCAGCCTGTAACGAAAAAGATACTCAAGCCCTTAACGAAAAATTACAACAAGCCGAACAAACCATCACTCAACTTAATCAAGATCTTGCAAAAGCCCAGCAAGATTTAACCGCTTTACAAGCAGAACAACGCAAGTTACAAGCACAATTGCCAGCACTTGACGTGACAATTGAACCATTATTTTCAAAATCAGAACAGGTAAAATTACCCGCAGGGAATGATTTTGGAAGAACAGAAAGTGGGCTTTATTATTTTGCAAGTATTGCAAAAACAGGCTTAGATTGGCTGGATAATTTACTGATTCGTCATACCTTGCTTAACCATGATGGAAAAATCAATCATCAAGTGACAGGGACTGAAAAAGAAGAAGCTCTAAAATTAATCGAAAAAAATTATCAGGATTCAAAAGCTGCATTGAAAGAGTATGGCGATATTGCGATTCGTGATAGTTCACAAATGGCATATGTTGGGCAGCGTGGCAATATTGCAACCTTCATTCAGTATTGGGATAACTACACGGGCGGTGCACATGGTCTTTATGGCACAAATTACTTCAACGTAGATTTAAACAAAAAAACCGTGATCTCGTTGGATAGCTTGATGTCGAAAGCACATCAAGAACAAGCCAAAGCTATTTTATGGAATAGTTATTTGAAAAAAACAAGAATGGAAGCTCAAGACGAAAAAGCTGAGCCATTTACCCCAAAAGCCGACTTTGATTTAGTTGATAACTTCTATTTCACTAACGAAGGGATTAATTTTGTTTATCCTGTTTATGCTTTAGCCTCTTTTGCTGAAGGTGAAGTGACTTTAACTTTATATTGGAATGATGCGAATAAATTGGTTTCAAGCGATTATCAGAGAACTAAAAAAGATGGGGTGGGATTGGCACTCGAAGGAAATTGGTAGTGATTAAAGAAAAAAGGGCTGATTTGTGATTTAAGCAGCCCTAAGTTTTATAGATTCCGTTATTTTTTAAACCCTTTTCCATTATTCCAAGAAACCGTATATTCCAACGGCAAACGCACGCTTGGAATTGGTGCGGTGGCAGCTTTGCCGATAGCGAGCAGCATTAAAGGTGCATAACGCTTGCTATCCACTTCTAAAGCATTCATTACGGCCTCACGGTCAAAAATGCCAATGGCGTGTGTGTCATATCCTTTATCTTTGGCGATTAACATCAATTGCATTGTGGCAAGGCTGGTGTCGATAAGTACTTGATCGCGAATTTCTGCTTCGCTTGATTTTTCGTGTAATCCTAATAAGAAATTATACGAATTGTCGCGAAATTGCGGCATTAAACAGCCTTTTTCGACTGAATAATCCAAAATATCGCCTAATATTTTTTGGTATTCTAAATCGGCTAAGACCAAAATAACCGCTGAAGCACTTTCACAAGGCGGGGCATTATGTCCAACAAAACCGAGTAACTGGTTTTTCTTTTCCGCATCATCAACCACCACATAGCGCCAAGGCTGTAAGTTGGCTTTTGAAGGAGCAAGTTGAGCAATGGTGAGCATTTCTACCATTTCTTCACGGCTAATTTTCACATTCGGATTAAACATTTTGATTGTTTTGCGAGCTTCAATAACTTTGGTTAGGTCCATTTTTATCTCCTCAAGCGGTTAATTTTTGTGGAATATTGCAAGTAGTATATGCCTCTCAAAATGTAACTAAAATACCCCACTTTGGGCAAATAAAAAGCGTGCCGAGCACGCTTTAAAATCTGATTAACTTTTCGCACGATATTTTGCGTGCTGTTTTACCGCTTTACGAATTTGGTGAATGTTAGTGCGTCTTCTGTTTTTTGTCACATCCACTTTGGTTTCAGTTTCTGGAGAGAGACCAACTAATTCACGCAGATAATTCACTTGCTCAAGCCCCATCTCTTCCCAGCCACCACGTGGAAGGTTTTTTTCGAGCTTGATATTGCCATAGCGAATGCGGATCAAACGGCTCACTTCTACTTCTTGCGATTCCCATAAGCGACGTACTTCACGGTTGCGCCCTTCGGTTAAGGTGACATCAAACCATTGGTTAATCCCCGTACCGCCCACAGCCTTAATTTGCTTGAAGTTAGCAGGACCATCTTCCAACTGCACGCCTTTGCGTAAGCGTTGTAGCATCGCTTCGTCTACATTGCCGAACACACGCACTGAGTATTCACGCTCTACTTCACGGCTTGGATGCATTAAGCGGTTGGCCAATTCGCCGTCGGTGGTAAAGAGCAATAAGCCTGAAGTGTTGATGTCTAAGCGCCCTACAGCGATCCAGCGTGATCCTGTTAAACGTGGTAAACGGTCGAAAACGGTTGCACGACCTTCAGGGTCAGAGCGAGTGCAAAGTTCGCCTTCAGGTTTGTAATACATTAACACGCGACAAATTTCTTTTTGCGTTGGGATGATGTTGATTAAATGCCCGTCGATACGGATTTTGGTTGCAGAGCTTAATACTACACGGTCACCAAGTGAGGCAATTTTGCCGTCTACACTCACGCGTCCTGCTGCAATTACCTCTTCTAATTCACGGCGTGAACCTTGCCCCGCTCGAGCTAAAATTTTCTGTAATTTCTCGCCTAAAACTTTCTCTTTTTTCTCTGTCGTTTTATCTAGAGAAGCGGTCGGTTTTGCCATTTTTTTTGCAAGCCGACGAGAAGTTGGGCGTGCAGCACGCTGTTCGTTGCGTTCCGCTAAGCGTGGATTTTTGCTCTTTCTTTTCTCGTCTGATTTTTGGTTAAAAGCAGGCTTTTGTTTGTTTTGAAAGGTTTTCATGGTTTGTCCTTTGTCGCTTTCACAAGCGTCTAAATGTTTTAAATAAATGGTGTGAGGTTGCCCGATCCTTCACGGATAATTTCAGGGCTATCATTCGTTAAATCAATCACCGTTGTCGGTTCAACGCCCAAATAGCCACCGTGAATAATCAGATCCACTTGGCGTTCTAAAATGTTGCGGATTTCTTCAGGATTCGACTGCGTCATCTCTTCACCAGGCAACATCAAAGAGCAAGAAAGCAATGGCTCGCCAAGGGCGGCAATCAATGCTAACGCAATTGCATTATCTGGCACGCGAATACCGATGGTTTTACGTTTGGTTTGTAGCCGACGCGGTACATCTTTAGTCGCTGGCAAAATAAAGGTGTACGGATTCGGTACGTTATTTTTCATCAAGCGATAAGCTTGGTTATCCACCATGGCATAAGTCGAAAGCTCGGATAAATCGCTACATACTAGCGTGAAATTGTGATTTTCAGGCAACTGACGAATTTTCACGATACGTTCCATCGCCGCTTTTTCCCCAATCCCACAACCGAGAGCATAGCCTGAATCGGTCGGGTAAATAATCACGCCACCTTTACGGATAATTTCAACCGCTTGGTTAATCAAACGAGACTGCGGATTTTCAGGGTGAATGTAGAAAAATTGGCTCATAGCAACTCCTTTTATGTTCCGCTTATGATAAGTAAGTGGAGGCTAAGTTGGGGAAACATTATACATGAGAATTGGGTAGGAAGGATGGAATTAGTAAAAATAGATTGGGTAATGATGCTGTTTTTACGAACAACGATTAGTTGTAGTGTAGCAACTGTCTTTACCTAAAAACACAGTTGCTATATTACATTAAGAATATCTAGTTGTATGAAACCTTATTTCGCTAAACATTTCGTAAACTCATCCGCAATACCTTGTAAGAATTGTGGATAAGCTTCTGCACTCATCTCAATTTTCGCACCAAGCGGGTCTAGCTGACCAACGCCTACTTGCGTGCCTTTGCTTAAACTTTCTACTACACGAGGTGTAAATTGTGGCTCAGCAAATAAGCAAACGGCTTTGTGTTCTGCAATATGCTCTTTGATTTTCGCCAAAGTTTTTGCACCAGGGGCAACCGTTGGATTGATGGTAAATGAACCAAGTGAGTTCAAGCCGTAAGCCGATTCAAAATAGCCATAAGCCTCGTGGAAAGTGTAATAACCTTTGCCTTTTACTGGCTCAAGCTGGGCTTTTAATTGCACGGTTTTGGCATCTACTGCAGTTTTAAATTTCGCTAAGTTTTCGGTAATTTTTACCTTTTTCGCTGGATATAGCTGAGTTAAACGATCCGCGATTTGCTCTGCAGCAATTTTACTCGCATCGCTTGAAAGCCAGATGTGCCAGTCGTGGCTGTGGTCATGTCCGTGATGATCGTGACCATGAGCATGTTGATGATGCCCATGATCGTGGTCATGGTCGTGATCTTCGTGATGTGTTGCTTCGATAATCTCTTCAATAGCAGGTACTTCACCTAGTTCTAGCACCTTGCTTTCAGGTAATTTTTCAACAGATTTTTCTAAAAATGACTCTAGACCGTGCCCTACCCAAACTACTAATTCTGCTGATTTTAATTTTTCAACATCAGAGGGCTTCAAGCTGTAATCATGCGGTGATGCACTCACTGGTAATAGCACTTGTGTATCTGTTATGCCATCGGTAATTGCATTCGCAATAAAGCCTAGAGGTTTGATGGTGGTTAATACATCCGCGTGAGCAAATGAAGTTGCGGCTAAAATCCCTGCTGCAAGTAACGTTTTTTTCATAATTTGTCTCCTGTTAATAAAACGTTAATTTTGAGCATTCTAGCAGAAAGATTTTAAATTACCATTATTTTTTTATGGGAATTTAAATCTGTTTTTGAAAAACATTATCCAATCCTTTCCACAACTTCCTTTTACTTTCAGGCTTCAATAATTCTGCCCAACTTTCGACCTTCAATTGTGGCTGATTTGTACATTTTTTCTGAATTTTGACCGCTTGTTCTTCGTTTTCTATCACCAATAAAAAGGGAGTATGCTTGAAACGGATTCGTTGAAATTGCTCGTGATTTACCCAGTAAAATTCATTTGATTGCAATGAGAGTGCAAAAAGTAAGTCTTGAAAAAGCCTGCTTTTTTGTTGTTCTTCTTCACAAATCACCACTAATTTGACCGCTTGATCTAACCGAATTTGAGCATCGCCTTTGAGTGCTTGTGGCTTAACCAACTGCCATTGTGTTACGCCCATTGCTTGCAATAATAAATCTCGTCTATTCATCTTGTTCTCGCAAAAAATTGATAGGGAATAGTAGCAAAACTGGGTAAAATGCGGAAATTATTTTTAAAGGAAAGGAAATTATGTTCTCTCTTGAAAGCGAGGTGTTAGCTCGCCATTTGCCTTTATTTATCGAAAAATCAGTACTGTTTTTTGGTTATGTGCGTGATGATTTTGCTCAAAGCTTAACTGGTGCAAAATCGGTGTCAGTATTCAGCAGTTATTTTGATTACGCTCATTCACGACAAACGGTCGAATTTGGTGTGGAAAACAGCAAAAAAGCGGACTTAGCCGTTTATTATTGGGCGAAAAATAAACAAGAATGCCAATATCAACTGTTGGAATGGCTGGCTCAAGCAGAAGTCGGGCAAGAATTGCTGATTATTGGCGAAAACCGTGCGGGCGTGCGTTCGGTGGAAAAAATGCTCGAACCGTTCGGCAATATTGCCAAAATTGACTCGGCTCGTCGCTGTGGTTTGTACCATTTTGAGCTGCAAAACGTGCCAACTTTCAATGCAGAAAAATTCTGGAAAAGCTATGAGTTCAATGCTTTAACGATTTCCGCCTTGCCTGCGGTGTTTAGCTCAGCAGAATTAGACAGTGGCACAAAACTATTACTTTCAACCTTCCATAAAGCTGACGGCTTAAAAGGTAAAGTGTTGGATTTAGGTTGTGGGGCTGGCGTAATTGGGGCGAGTTTGAAAAAACAGTTCCCGAAAATTAAGCTGACGATGAGCGATATTCACGCAATGGCAATTGCGTCAAGTAAACGTACTTTGTCGGAAAATGCATTGGAAGGCGAAGTGTTGGCAAGCGACGTGTTCTCGCATATTGACGGGCGATTTGATCTGATTGTTTCCAACCCGCCATTCCATGATGGTGTAGATACGGCTTATCAAGCGGTCGAAAATTTGATCTTACAAGCGAAAAACCATTTAACCCAAGGTGGAGAATTACGCATTGTAGCAAATGCCTTTTTGCCTTATCCAGACTTGCTAGACAGCGCGTTCGGCAAGCATGAAGTGGTGGCGAAATCGACTAAGTTTAAGGTCTATTCAGCACGAAATTAAGTCAGACAGGGTGTATAAATAATCCTCTATTTTCTGACATAAGCGGACGCACCGTGCATCAGCATTCGGAGTTGGGTCATCACCCGTTTTTTGAGTTCATTACGCTGTTGGTTGCTCATATCTAAAGCGTGCGAACCTGCAGTAAAAACGAGAGTGACCAATCCTTCTGCTTGAATATGAGCGATTTCACGCCCTAATTCGGGGCTTTTCATTAAGATGTAATCAGTAAGTTCTGCAACAAAATGCTGAATTTCGCGCGAAGCTGCGGTTCGAAAGGCTTGCGATGTGCCTGAACTTTCACGCAATAATAAGCGAAAAACGTTGGGGCGGTCGTTAATCAGTTCAAAGAAAGTTTCAACCGAAAGGGCAACCACGCTGCCGCCTTTCTCAATACGTTTACGAGCTTGACGCATTAACTGACGCAGTACTAAGCCTGATTCATCTACCATTGCCAAGCCCAGTTCGTCCATATCTTTGAAGTGGCGGTAGAAAGAGGTTGGGGCAATACCCGCTTCGCGTGCCACTTCCCGCAAACTTAAGTTGCTGAAACTTTTTTCGGCACTCAATTGGTTGAACGCCGCATCCACAAGGGCACGGCGGGTTTTCTCTTTTTGTTGTGCTCGAATTCCTATATTACTCATTTGTTATCTCTGCGTCGCTTATGCAGCATTTTATTTTTTCATTACTTCTTCAATGCCTTTAGCAAGGCGTTCATAGCGGGTGCGAAGTGGTGAACCTGGGCGATAAATTAAGCCAACCGCACGGAACGGCGTTGGATCGCAAAATGAAATGTATTTCACACCGCTTGTTTCTTTGGCGGCGAGTTTGGGAATCAGCGAAATGCCTACATTGGCTGCTACCATATTGCGGAGTGTTTCTAAATTAGTTGCTTTGAAATGGGCACTCTCTTTCGCCCCAACCGATAAGCAGTAATCCAGCGTTTGCGTGCGTAGGCAGTGACCATCATCTAAGAAAAGCAGCTCTTTATCTTTTAAAACTGAAATCGGTAGCTGTTTTTCTTTTGCCCATTCGTGCTTATCTGAAACAGCAAGCAGAATCTCTTCGTTAAAAAGTGGCACTTCGATAAAAGGTTCGCTCTCTTTAACGAAAGCCAAAATACCGCAATCGAGCTGACCAGCAGAAAGTTGATCTACCATTTGAGAGGTTTGCAATTCGTATAAATAAAGCTCAAGCTCTGGGAAGGCTTCTTTCATTGCGGGCACAATAATTGGCGAAAGGTATGGGCCGAGCGTAGGTAAAATCCCCACGTGAAGTGGGCCTGACATCTCTTTGCCCTGATTGCTTGCCATCTCTTTTAATACCTTTACTTCACGCAATACTGATTTTGCTTGATCCACTAATGCCAAACCTGCTTGGGTGAAAAGCACTTTACGGCTAGTACGTTCAAGTAAAATCGTTCCTAATTCATCTTCTAATTTACGAATTTGACCGCTTAAAGTTGGCTGACTCACGTTACACGCATCGGCAGCACGACGGAAATGTTTGTACTCTGCTAATGAAATTAAATATTCCAGATCTCGTATATTCACAATAATCTTTTCCTTATTTTATTTATAAATCTTACCTATCAATAGAATAAGATGAATTATGGCATATTTATCTGTAAAATGCGTCAGATTTTTAATTCTTATTTATTTTTTTGGAGAAAAAATATGTCTTTAAAAGATATGACAGGTCAAAAAGTTCCTTCAGTAACATTCCACACACGTCAAGGCGACGCATGGGTTGATGTAACTACAGATGAAATCTTCAACAACAAAAAAGTAGTTGTTTTCTCATTACCAGGTGCTTTCACACCAACTTGTTCATCAACTCACTTACCACGTTACAACGAATTAGCGAAAGAATTCTACGCATTAGGCGTTGATGAAATCGTGTGTGTATCTGTAAACGATACATTCGTAATGAATGCGTGGAAAGAAGACCAAGAGTCTGAAAATGTAACAGTTATCCCAGATGGTAACGGCGATTTCACTCGTGGTATGGGTATGTTAGTAAGCAAAAACGACTTAGGTTTTGGCGAACGTTCTTGGCGTTATTCTATGTACGTTGTAAACGGTACAGTTGAAAAAATGTTCATCGAACCACAAGAACCAGGCGACCCGTTCAAAGTATCTGATGCAGATACAATGATCAAATACTTAAACCCAGCTTGGGAAGCAAAACCATCAGTGTCAATCATCACTAAACCTGGTTGCCCATTCTGTGCAAAAGCAAAAGCATTATTAGAAGTGAAAGGCTACCAATATGAAGAAATCGTATTAGGTAAAGATGCTTCAACCACTTCTGTACGTGCAATTACTGGTCGTACTTCAGTTCCACAAGTATTCATCGGTGGTAAACACATTGGCGGTAGCGACGATTTACAAGCATATTTTGATGTAAAATAATTGAAATTTGATTAGCGAAAGGCTAGGTTCTTATGGAATCTAGCCTTTTTTGTTATACTTGATTGATAAGCTTCTCTCTTTTCTAAAGAGGGGGATATTTTTACGTAAATTAAATGGATTTCTAATGAAACAAAAACACATTCACATCCTTGGCATTTGCGGCACTTTTATGGGTGGCGTGGCAATGATTGCTCGAGAGCTTGGCTATAAAGTGACAGGTTCAGACACCAACGTTTATCCGCCAATGAGCACTTTTTTAGAAACGCACGGCATCGAGGTTATTCCTAACTACAATGTTGACCAATTACAACCTGCCCCCGATTTAGTTGTTATCGGTAATGCAATGAGCCGTGGTAATCCTTGCGTGGAATATGTGCTTAATAATCAGTTAAATTACACATCAGGCCCACAATGGTTGCACGATCATCTGCTTAAAGATCGCTGGGTGCTTGCTGTTTCAGGTACCCACGGAAAAACTACTACCACAGGTATGTTGGCGTGGATTTTAGATCAAAACCAGATCGATACTGGCTTTTTAATTGGTGGTGTGGCAGGCAATTTCGGTATTTCAGCACGTTCTGGTTCAAGCAAATTCTTCGTGATTGAAGCGGACGAATACGATTCCGCCTTCTTCGACAAGCGGTCTAAATTTGTGCATTATTCGCCAAGAACCTTGGTTATCAACAACATCGAATTCGATCACGCCGATATTTTTGATGATTTGCACGCAATCCAACGTCAATTCCACCACCTTATCCGTACCATTCCAAGCGAAGGGCGAATCCTTGCGACAAGTGACGATCAAAATGTGCAAGATACGCTCAAAATTGGCACCTACAGCGAAGTACAAGCGATTGGCGAAGGCAAGGAGTGGTTTGCAAAACCATTAAGTGCGGATTGCTCACATTTTGAAGTGTATCATTTCGGCAAAAAAGCAGGTGAAGTGCGTTGGAACATTATCGGTCGCCACAATATGCATAACGCATTGATGGCAATTGCCGCCTCACAGCACGCTGGTGTAAGCGTTGAAGGTGCTTGTAAAGCGTTAGGCTCGTTCATCAATGCCAACCGCCGTTTGGAAGTCAAAGGCGAGGTAAACAGCATTACTGTTTACGATGATTTCGCTCATCATCCAACCGCAATTGAAGCCACAGTCGATGCACTTCGTGGTAAGATCGGCAAAGATGCTCGCATTATTGCGGTGTTAGAGCCTCGTTCAAACACAATGAAAATGGGCGTGCATAAAGATGACATCGCACCAAGCCTACACGATGCACAAGCGGTCTTTATTTATCAGCCTGATACCATTCCTTGGAAAGTGAGCCAAATCACTGATGCATTAACCCAACCAGCAAAATGGTCAGCAAGCATTGATACGTTAGTTGAAATGATTGCCCAAGAAGCAAAAACAGGTGATCATATTTTAGTGATGAGCAACGGGGCTTTTGGTGGCATTCATCATAAATTGATTGAGAAGCTAAAAGGCTAAATGAGTAAAATAGAGAAAGAAAACACCCGCTTGAGGTTAAATCTAAGCGGGTGTTTTTTATCCTATTTTGCAAAATTTTCTAAACCAAACTGATAAAGGGCATTTTTCTTATAGCTAAAGGTTTCTGCCACGATGCTTGCGGCTTTTTTCATTGGCATTTCGTTGGTTAAAAGTCGAAATAATTTGACCGCTTGTGGGCTAAAACTTTCCTCTTCGGTTTCGGATTTGCCTTCCACAATCAGAACGATTTCGCCTTTAGTGCGGTTGTTGTCTTCATTCAGCCATTCAATTAAGTTGCCGAGCGTGTCACCGTGAATGGTTTCCCACGTTTTAGTGAGTTCTCTTGCCATCACAATATAGCGGTCTGAACCCCAGATTTTTTGCATATCCGCAAGTGTGTCTAAAATGCGGTGGGTTGATTCGTAGAAAATCAGCGTTCTAGGCTCTTCACTTAAGGCTTCTAATTTATCGCAACGTGATTTTGTTTTGGCGGGCAAGAACCCTTCGAAACAAAAACGGTCTGAGGCAATGCCTGAACAGCTTAATGCGCCAATTGCAGCACAAGCACCGACTACAGGCACAACACGAATGCCTGCTTGTCGGCAGTGACGAACGAGGTGAAAGCCAGGGTCGCTAATCAGCGGTGTGCCTGCATCTGAAATCAGGGCGATATTTTCGCCTTTGGTTAATTTCTCGACTAAAATAGATGCTTTCTGTTGTTCGTTGTGGTCGTGTAAGGCAAAAAAAGGCTTTTTGATGCCGTAGTGACTTAAAAGTAATCCACTGTGGCGGGTGTCTTCAGCGGCGATTAAATCGACTTGTGCGAAGGTGTCTAATGCACGCTGAGTGATGTCGCCTAAATTACCAATTGGGGTGGCAACAATATATAAAATGCCGTTTTGTTCGTTTTTCATTTGATTTTCAGATATTTGATAAGTAAGATTTAAAAAATTACCGCATTATACTTTTTTTATGCATTTTAGGGAGAATAAAATGGCAGTAGCACTTCGACAAAAAATGAAAACCGTTTTTGTCCCAACTCTTGTGGCTCTTTTAGTGGCAGCTTGTAGTTCGCCTAATTTAGTGACGGAATCAATGAAAAATGAGGCGTATGCAAGCTCTGAGTTTTACATTAACAAAGCAGATCAAGCAAAAGAGAAAGAAGATAAGGTTTCTTATCAGCTTTTGGCGGTGCGTAAGTTGGTGGAAGAAAATAAAGCAGACGAGGCACAAGATGCGTTAAATGAGCTTACGCCATTTATGAAAGATATTCAAGAAAACCCTGTGCAAAAATTAGAATATGCGTTAGTGTCTGCTCAACTTGAGGCATTGCAAGGAAAAAATGATGAAGCCTTAAACGGTTTGAGAAATTTGCAAAATAATGCGAAAAATGAACCGCTTAGTCAGGCTCAAATGTTGCGTGTTTACCAAACCCAAGCTCAAGTAGCGGAAAACCATAAAAATGGGGAAGAAATTGTTCGAGCTCGTTCGTTGATGAATAGCTATTTGTTTGACAACAAAGCTCGCCAAGAGAATAACGATATTATTTGGAATACACTTAGAAAGGCTAATCGCGGGATTGAGCAAGCTCAACCGCAAGCGGGCGAAGTCGAATTTGCAGGTTGGATTGCCTTGATTTCGCTTTACAATCAAAATGTGATGAATCCGTCACAAATGCAACAGGCGTTGAATCAATGGAAGGCACAATATCCAAATCATAGTGCGGTCAATGTGATGCCAGCTGAGTTACAAAATGTAGCAAGTTACCAACAAACGCAGCTTAATGGCGTGGCAGTGTTATTACCGTTAAGTGGTGATGCACAAATTTTGGGGCAGTTGGTGCAAAAAGGCTTTAATGATGCTCGCGGCAATGATGGCACAATGGTGCGTTTTTACGACACCGCAGCAGCGGATGTTAATAGTCTGATTGCACAAGCGAAACAAGAGGGGGCAAGCACGATTGTTGGTCCATTGTTGAAAGAGAATGTGGATGCGGCATTAAGTAGCCCAGAGCTTAACAATGTGAATTTATTGGCGTTAAATGCGACACCAAATGTGAGAGCGATTCCTCAAGTTTGCTACTACGGCTTAGCACCAGAAGCCGAAGCGAAAGCGGCTGCAGATCGTATTTATAATGAAGGTAAACGCAATGTGATTGTTTCCGTACCGCAAGGCGATGCAGGACAACGTTCAGGCGATACTTTCGCCCAACGTTGGCGTCAGCTCACAGGTAACGATGCGGATGTGCGTTATTACTCTTCTGCCGAAGATGCGATTGCGTCAATTTTAAGTGCGGGCATCACGCAAGGTGGTTTGTATCTGCTAGGTTCGCCTGATGATGTGGTGTTAATTAAACAAGGCATCGACGCTTCGCCATTAAAAGATCAGCTGGCGATTTATACCTCTTCACGCACCAATTCGCCAACGAATGATGCTGATTTTTATACCGCGATGGAAGGTGTGAAATTCAGTGAAATTCCGCTGTTAGCTGATTCAAATTCAGATGAATACAAAAAATCAGCGAACTTATCTGCGGGTGATTTTGCCAAAATGCGTTTATACGCAATGGGTGCGGATGCATGGTCTTTGGCAAATAAATTCAATGAGTTAAGTAAAATCCCTGGTTATAAAGTGTCTGGCTTAACTGGCGTGTTAAGTGCAGGACAAAATTGTAATATCGAGCGCAATTTATCTTGGTTGCAATATCACAATGGTGCTGTTGAGCAAGCTCAGTAACAAGCGGTCACAAGGTTCGCTTTATGAGCAAAAAGCCCGAGCTTATTTAGAAACGCAAGGGCTGAAATTCATTGCAGCTAACCAGACTTTTAAATGTGGCGAGTTAGATTTAGTGATGGCAGATGGCGATACTGTCGTGTTTGTAGAAGTTCGCCAACGTAAATCGAACCGCTTTGGTAGTGCGGTGGAAAGTATCGATTATCGCAAGCAGCAGAAATGGCTCAATGCAGCGAATATGTGGTTATTTACTAAGCGTAAGCAGAGTTTAGACACCGCAAAATGCCGTTTCGATGTGGTTGCCTTTGAGGGAGATAATCCGCCTCTTTGGTTACCCAATTTTTTAGGATAATGCCAACATTATGATGTTAGAAAAAATCCAAAATAGCTTTACCGAAAGTATCCAACTCCAAATTGCCGCAACCGAATTATTGCCCGCAAAGTTAGAACAAGCAGCAAAACAGATGCAAGGCTGTTTGTTGCGTGGCAATAAAATTATTGTTTGCGGGCACGGGCGTTCTTACGGTAATGCGCAGTTATTGGTCAGCCATTTATTGCATCAATATGAGATGGCTCGCCCAACGCTTTATGCTGTGCAATTAGACTTAACAGGCACGGTGGCAGGGGTAGCAGTTCAACGCAATGAGTTTGATTTGCTCTATCAAAAACAGCTGCAGGCTGTGTATCGTGAAGGCGATATTTTCGTTTGCTTTTCTCCCCTTGGTAATGAAGAAGCGGTCTTAAATGCGATCCATTTTGCAAAAGGTGAAGGCTTGGATATTATTGTGTTTACTAGCAATCTTAATGAGCATACGCAAGGCTTGCTGGATGAAGAAGATATTGAAATTGCTATTCCATCGATGAATGAAGCTCGTGTTATTGAAGGGCATTTGTTCTGTGTGAATTTGCTTTGCGAGTTAGTTGATCATCTACTTTTTTCTTAAGGATAGTATTATGAAAACATTAATCAAAAAGAGTATTACAACCATTTTATTTGGCGCTGGATTACTTTCGCTACAAGGCTGTATTACTACGGCTGTTGTAACTACGGCTGCGGTTGCGGGCAAAGTAGCAACGGATCCTCGCTCAACAGGCACACAAGTGGATGATGAGATTTTAGAAGAGAAAGTTGCGCATAATCTAAACAATGACGCCCAGCTAAAAACAGAAGCTCGCATCAATGTGGTTTCCTATAATGGAAAAGTGTTGTTGATAGGGCAAGTGCCGAATTATACAGCTGCTGAAACAGCAAGAAATATCGCCGCTGGCGTAGATGGCGTAAAAGAAGTTGTTAATGAAATTCGCACGGGCGAAAAGATTGGTACTTCTCAAATTGCGATGGATAGTTGGATTACTGCGACTGTGAAATCAAAATTACTTTTGAATGCCGAAGTGAAGACTACCGAGGTTAAAGCCATTACCGAAAATGGCGAGGTATTTTTGCTAGGTACACTTTCGCATTCACAGGCTGATGCTGCAGCTGAAGTGGCTCGTAATGTACGCGGTGTTTCTAAAGTTGTGAAAGTCGTGACTTACGCGATGTAAAAATAGGGGAGCTGATGCTCCCCATTTTCTTTTCTTAACATATCCCTCCATTAAACAATCAAGTTTTGCTCGCATTTTCAACAAAAATGTGAAGTGTTTCACACTTTTTATAAACTCTTTGGCAATTTAATTTACTTTTAACATACAAATAACTAAAATTATGTACTGCCAATTAGGCAGAATTTAACTTTTTTATTCTAGGATAACGTTATGTTGTGGTTTTTCTTTTGTGTAGCCATTTTGGTGCTTGGCTACTTTATTTACGGCAAAATTATCGAAAAAATTTTCGTAATTAACCCGAAACGCCAAACGCCCGCTTATCAAGTTAATGATGGTGTGGACTATATGCCAATGTCAAAAACGAAAATTTGGCTTATTCAATTATTAAATATTGCGGGAACAGGCCCAATTTTTGGCCCTATTCTTGGTGCGTTATATGGACCTGTTGCGATGCTTTGGATCGTACTTGGCTGTATTTTCGCAGGTGCAGTGCACGACTATTTCTGCGGTATGTTAAGTATCCGTCATGGTGGGGCAACAATGCCATATTTGGCGGGTAAATTCTTAGGTCGCCCTGTTAAAGTATTCATCAACGCATTGGCACTTATCCTTCTTTTATTAGTGGGTGTGGTATTCGTAGCAAGCCCGGCACAATTGATGGGTACAATCACCATGGATGTACTTGGTGCTTCACAAGGTGCATTACAATTGGGTGATGCAGAAGCTGTTCACCAAGCTGTTGAAGCGGGGGGGATTAAAGTTTGGGGTATGGATAAAGCAACTGTTATTGCCGTTTGGACATTTATCATCTTTGCTTACTATATTCTCGCAACATTACTTCCAATTGATAAAATCATTGGACGCATCTATCCGTTATTCGGTGCGTTATTGCTCTTTATGTCTTTAGGAATGGTCTATGGGCTAGTTTCTGCTCACTTTAGTGCAACCGATCCAATTGAATTCTTCCGTACTATCAATGCAGATGGCGAAGGTTTAACTTGGGCTAAATTCACTCAAAACTTCCAAGTGAAAGGTAATGTTCCAGTTTGGCCACTTTTATTCTTAACCATCTCTTGTGGTGCGTTATCTGGTTTCCACGCAACGCAAACCCCGTTAATGGCACGTTGTGCAGAGAATGAAAAAGAAGGTCGCTTCATTTTCTACGGCGCAATGATTACTGAAGGTGTTATCGCATTAATCTGGTGTATGGTTGGCTTGGCATTCTATGAAAACCCACAAGCGTTACAAGATGCAATCTCTGCAGGTTCACCATCTAAAGTAGTATACGATAGTTCGTTACACTTCTTAGGTTTCATTGGTGGTATTTTTGCAGTATTAGGTGTAGTTGTATTACCAATTACTTCAGGTGATACAGCATTCCGTGCCGCTCGTTTACAATTAGCGGAAATCTTTAATATTGATCAACGCTCATTAGCGAAACGTTTATATATCGCAATACCGTTGTTCGTATTAGGTTATTTTGTGTCAACTATTGACTTTAGTATCTTATGGCGTTACTTCACTTGGGCAAACCAAATGACAGCAATGGTAATGTTATGGACAGCTGCGGCATACTTATACCGTTACCATAAATTCCACTGGGTAGCTTCAATTCCAGCATGGTTTATCACAACTGTATGTGCAACCTACTTATACTACAACCCAATTGGTTTCCACTTAGATTATCAATTGTCTGTATACTTAGGTTTAGCAACCACAGTTGTATGTATCGTTCTTTTCTTCACAATGCTTAAACCATTAGGTGAACGCGATGAAGAAGCTTATGTAGCTGAAACAAAATAGCTAGAAGCTGAACAATAGAAAGGGCGTGAATGTAAGTTCACGCCCTTATTGTATCTACTAAAAAGCGGTTGGATTTTTGCAATGTTTTACAAAAATTCAACCGCTTATTTTTATTCTTCAGAATCTATTAAAGGCTCAACCTTCGCTTGTTTCACCATATTATCCGCCACTTCTAATACGGTAACTTTCAGGTTATACAACTCAAACACCGTGTCTTCATCAGGAATTTTTTCTAAGTGTTCGAGGATTAAACCGTTGAAGGTGCGGACTTCATCCACAGGCAGTTGCCAGCCAAATAGCTTGTTCAAGTCGCGTAAATTTGCAGAGCCTTCGATAATCACTGTGCCATCGGCTTGTTGTTTGACTTCTTCTTCCAATGTTGGGGCGGTTGAAGTGGTAAATTCGCCGACAATCTCTTCTAAAATATCTTCTAGCGTGACTAAGCCTTTAATGTCACCATATTCATCGACCACCAAGCCGATACGCTCTTTATTGGCTTTGAAGTTCATCAATTGCGTAGTCAGCGATGTGCCTTCAGGGATGAAATAAACCTCATCCACAGCACGAATCAGCATCTCTTTAGTGAACTCATTTCGCTCTAACATTAAGCGGAACGCCTCACGCACGCGGAGCATCCCAAGCACGTTTTTGTCCATATTGCCTTTGTAGATCACCACGCGGGCGTGCGCTGCCCCTGTGAGCTGACGCATAATCGCTTTCCAGTCGTCGTCGATGTCAATTCCGCCAATGTCATTGCGAGGCACCATAATGTCTTCGACTGTCACTTTTTCCATATCCAAAATGGAAACTAGCATCTCTTGGTGTTCGGTTGGAATAAATTTCCCTGCTTCAAGCACTACACCACGCAGTTCTTCTGCACTTAAGCCTTGGTTTTCATCCTTATGAATGCGGAAGAGCTTCATTAAGCCGTTGATGATTAAGTTCATCAAAAAGACTAATGGTAGGATGATTTTTTTCAGTGGAACAAGAATGTAGCTAACAAAAAAGCCGATACGCTCAGGGTAAATTGCAGCAATGGTTTTCGGCAGAATTTCAGAGAAAACTAACATCACAAAGGTCAGAATACCTGTCGCCGCAGCAACTCCCGCATCGCCTGCAATACGCATACCAATAACGGTTGCAATCGCTGAGGCAGCAATGTTTACAAGGTTATTACAGATTAAGATAAAACTTAATAAAACGTCGGTTTTTTCAAGCAGTTTGCTGGCTAAAATCGCACCTTTATGCTCTTGTTCGGCAAGGTGTTTCATTTTGTAGCGGTTAAGTGACATTAGCCCTGTTTCAGAGCCAGAGAAGAATGCCGAGAGGGCTAAAAGAATGGCAAGCGTGATAAAAAGCGTACTCAGGGGGATACTGTCCAAAATAAATTTCCTATGTTCGTGAATGTTCAAGCGGTTAAATTTTCTTAACATTTTGCAAAAAACAAAATAAATTCAACCGCTTACCGTTCTGGTTATTTCACCAGATGGCTACCAAAATAGCCGATTGTGAGTAATATCATACCCGAAATTGAGTAAATAAGCACCCGATTTCCACGCCAGCGGAATTTCCACTGTCCAAGCAGTTGCACCGCATAGACAATCCAAGCTAATGAAGAGAAGATGGCTTTATGCACTTGCTCAGGAGCAAAGAAATTGTGCAGATAGATCATTCCTGTCACCAAGGCAACCGTGAGCATTGCTTGTGCTGCAAGGGTGAGCGTGAAAAAGTGGCGCTCAACCGTCATCAATGGTGGCAGCATGGCACAGAAAAAGAGTTTTTTGCTTTTGAGTTTACGATCGAGCCATTTAAGTTGTAAGGCGTAAATCAACGCTAAGAAAAAGAGGGCATAAGAGAACAGAGCGATACCAAGATGGAAAATTAAGCCTGCATTCTCGGAAATATTTTTGGTGAAATTTCCTGTTGCAACTAGGCTTACTGTCACACTACAGATCCCGAAAGTGTAAACAATCATCAACGGAAACCAGATGGTTCGCCATTTGAGCAATGTAAAGGTTGCAAAAGCACTTAATAATAGGCTCATCAATGCATTTACATTGGCAAGCGTAAAATTTTGACCTTCACTTAAAAACAGCTCTTGCGAGGTGCTAATAAAGTGGCAAGCAACGGCAAGCAAGCCAATAGAAAAAACGGCTTTGATGTTCGGTTTTTTATCACTATTTTGGTTTTCAATGTTTGCCAATGTAGGAGCAATCCAGAGCAGGGCGGTACAATAAGAAATAATGGAGAGGACGGAAAATAACATTGTAATCTCTATCTGTTAAATAAGAATAATTTTCAGCTGAAATAACGTTATCAGTTTTAATGGCTTTTGGCTATTACTTCAGAGAAATTTTTCCAAGAAATTTATGTTTTGTCAAAAAATAGAATAGAAACACGATAGGTAAAATTTGAACATCTTGTGGGTAAAAAGGACTTATGTAATGATAGCGGTTAAAAAGTTTTAACCGCTATTTTATTAAATATTATTTAGACCCAGCCGAGAACTCAAATCCCCAGCCATAATATTGGCTACAATCTGCATGCCCATTAAAGAAGTTAATGTCTTTACGAACTGACATCTGAGAATCATCAAAGTCAATGCTTGCAATCGCACAGAATGTGCGAGGATCAGTTTGTTTCCCCATTTCAACAACGATTTCAGGCTGGTTAGGCACTTTAACGGTTACCACTGCATCAGACTCAGCCCATTTAGCAGCCCCCTCATAAATGAAACAATAGATAACCAAACGACGTAGATCTCTGATACCTTTTGGGTTGACTAAAATATTTTCACCTTCGGCTGAGCTGCCATTCCGATCATCTCCACAATGCCATACCCAAGGTGCTTGGCTGTAACATCCTTGGCGTGTTAGACGTTCTCTTGACCCGCCACGACCTTGGGAAAATTGCAAACCGTCAATAAGTGAAGCTGTTCCATCTTGTAACTCCCAGTAACACCCAAGATCTAAGTCAATCTCTTTATTTGAATTAAATAAGCTACTGAAGAAACCAGTGGGTTTTTGTTGAGTCCAATTTAAGTTAATAGTAATTTGCTGATCAGTTGATTTCGATAAATCAATTTTATGCGAATCACCTTTTTTTTCTAAAGTAATTTTATTTAATGAAACCATTTTTCACTCCAATTAACCTACATTTACACCATATTGTTGGCAAAGTGAATATAATCCCCCTGTATATCCTTGACCAATTGCACGAAATTTCCATTCACCGTTATGACGATAAATTTCACCAAACACCATTGCTGTTTCGGTGCTGTAATCTTCAGAAAGATCAAAACGAACAATTTCATCACTAGTATCATTATTAACAATACGTACGAATGCATTGCTGACTTGACCAAAATTTTGACGACGAGCTTCTGCATCGTGAATAGTTACAGTAATAAAAAGTGATTTGATATTACTTTGCACTTTGTCTAAGCAAACGATCACGCTTTCATCATCACCATCTCCATCACCGGTTAGGTTATCGCCAGTATGCTCTACACCACCACAAGGTGAAACTAATTGATTATAGAAAATAAAATGTCTATCAGAAGGCACTTTACCATTTTCTGTTGCCATAAATACACTTGCGTCTAAGTCAAAGTCTTGCCCATCAGTTGAACGAGCATCCCACCCTAAACCAACCAATACATTTTTTAAGCTTGGATCGGTTTTACTTAATGAAATGTTTTGACCTTTGGTTAATGAAATTGCCATATTATAATTCTCCAGTTGTTATTAGGTTAATAAATCTTATGCACCAGTCATTTGAACAACGATAAGCCGTCCGCCTTCGCCTTTTTTCAAAAGAATTTTGGCACCTTCTTCGAGTTTCACTTTTCCACCAATAGGAATAGATTGTTTAGTATTGACATCTACCATATCAGTCAGATTTTCGTTCACAAGCCACCAATTTCCTTGATATAACACGAAATATCCAATGCGTTTTGCATCTTCCACTTTTAATTTCTCATTCGGGAAAATACGATTATCTGAATGCCATTTGAAAAGTGATTGTCCGCTGTAGACCATAATTCTGTGATTATCAGGACGATAACTACCATTTGGTGCAGCAGAATATAAATTTAACACGGGCAATTTACCTTGATGTGCTGTGCCACAAAACGGACATTTAGGAGATTTAGAATTATCAAAAGCATACCATTTCTGTTCACAATTAGCGCCTTGACAAGGCTGAAGCAAATCTACTGTTTTTACTAATGCCTGTTCCCATTCATCTGCTGTCGGACGAGCAATAGGATTATGCAAGCCGTCAATAAAGGCGCGTTTAAATAATTCGCTTAAATAAGGTCCAGTAATGGAATAAGGCATTTTTTGTGTGTCTTTCCAAGGCAGTTCGCTAGGTTTAACATTCCCTACTTTTATACGATTAGAATGATCGGTTGGGTGTTCAATGAATAACGCCTGTTCTCCCATTCCTAATTCTTCATCACGCTGGCTATCATTCATATCAAAAACCTTATCACCTCGAAGTGGATGGCGATAAAGTAAATACATATAAATTAACACTGCTAACGCGTGTAAATCCGTAGTTCGGCTAGGTAACTTACGCTTAGGATCGTTTTTATCTAAATGTTGTGTTGCCACTACTTCAGGTGCAATAAAATCAGGTGTTCCCACAACAGTTGGCGGATGTTTCCCTGGCACTACTAAACCGTCAATATCAATCAAGCTCGCTTGACCCGTTGTTGGGTCGATTAAACAGTTTTTGTAACCTAAGTCACTATGACTTAATCCAGCCATATGCATACGGCGAACGGCACGGGCCAGCATCAAGCAGACTTTCAAATGCAACATCCAATCGCCTAACTCTCTTGGGTCAAGGAATTTATTTCGATTAGAAGCACTAGCAAACCATTTACCGTCTTTATCTTTGCCTTTAATGCCTAACATATCGTTATTACGGCTACCATATTGGAAGAAAAAGCAATCACGATAAAAAGGGCTAACCACACCGAGCTTGCCTTGATATTCCACTACAGCGGTAGGCCAACAGAATAATTTTTTAAGATATTCGCCACCTTCTTGATTAAAGATCTTTTCGCGGTAAGTTCCTGTTATCATTTCTAACCGCTCTTTCGTGGCAAGATCAGCAGGTTCACGGAAGAATGCAACAACATAATCTTTATTAGGTGAGAACATCACATCTTTCATTCCGCCTTGGGCTTTGATTTCATCAACAAATTGAATAGTTTCACCATTTGTTGCAGTGAGCGTGATAACTTTACCCATTATTCAGTTCCTTTTTGAAGTGGTATGTCACTTGCTTTCTGGAGCGTGATTGTTTTTGTTTCATTGTTCTGAGTAATGTTGATAGTTCTGACTTTTTCATTAGCAAATTCTTGATTATTTTCAGCCGCTTGTAGAACTATCTCATTCACTATTGTTGATTCTTCCTTCAAGATTTCATTGCTCATTGATGTATAAGTCATTCCCTGCCATTCTGACTGCGGAATAAACATCGCTAAAGTGCGATCATCGTGCTCTCCTTTTGAGAAGAAATCTAGCCATTCCTCTAAGGCTTTTTCTGGTTGTTCTTTTTGTAATGGTTCACGTAATTCTTGCCAAAAGATTTGCCAAGCCTCAAAGGTGTTAAGCTGTACATCACTATGAAATTTAGGATCGGAAACGCCATCTGTCATTAATATCAGGATTGGAGGATAATCACGAATATCTGTATAAATACGTGCGGTGATTTTTTCCGCATTGGCTTCAGCTAAGGTTAAAAATTGGGTTTCACCTGAATATTGTCCTGAGTCAACTTCACCCAATAATTTGATTTTTTGTATAGCGGGATCAAAGATTGCAGCTGCACCATCTCCCACCCAATAACAAGCAGTGAACCATTTTCCATCGATTAAAGGTAATGTAAACGCCAGCAGTAATGTGCAAGAAAGTGATTTCTGTTCAATAACATAATCTTTTGCCGCTGTTTCTTGGGCAAGATAAGCGGCTTGAACCGCTTCTTTAAACATCACTTTGGTAATATAAGCGAGTTCTTGTTCGTTTTTTTGGGAAAGTTTTTGGTAGTCTTTACCTTCAATATTCAGTAACTCAAAAAATTTATCTTTTGCGGCCTCTACAGCTAGTTTTGAGCCTTGACGAGAAAATTCTGCACTTCCAGCACCGTCGGCAACAGCAATGAAATGAAATTTTGATTTCTCGTGATAGCCGATAGTAAAATCATCATCACAGCATGTTCCTTTCATTGCGTGAGTACGTCCGCGCATACGTGCTGCGATTAATTGTCCTAAGTCTGTGGAAATCTGGCTACTTGCACTATCTGGTTTCCAAAAACGGCTATTTTTATCGGAAGGAATGTTCTTCCATAAATATTTTGGATTAGGATTGATAAAAAGGGTTGAGTGTACTGTATTACCGTCAGTAAGTTGAAAAGTCAGTAAAAATTCACCGCTCTTTATCGGTACACCATCTAATGCTTGCGCTTCTACATTCCAAGCTAATCCAAGGTCCTCTTCGACTTTTAGAGATTGAATTGTAGGGAAATCATTGGTTTTTTGGTAAAAATAAGGTTCATCTTGTTTTGCATTTGGCAATGTAATGATGAGATCTTTTTTATATACTGGTGTTGTTTCTGTTGGTTGAATGATCAACATATTATTTTCCAATGATGTTATGTTTTTAGCTTCCTGAAAACGTTGCCATATTTCACAAATATGGGATATTAATGTCTGATTTTGACTGGCAAAGGCATCAAGATATTTTTCATCAGCCTGATTTAACCAAGATTTTATTTTTTCTAATTGTTCGGTTGCATTCATCCCTAGCCCCTTGCACGCGTAATATCAAAATCAGCACCGTCGGCTTCATCATTAAAATACAAGGTTTCATTACAACCAGGGCAGACGACTTCTTTTTCGCCGTTAGCACAGAAAATTTGCCCACAGTTGCACATACACAAACCAAAAGCAGCTCCACAATGGGGGCAACCGCCACCACCCCATAATTGTGAGGTAGAAATTTTGCTGTAATTTGGGCGATGATCAGACCAATCTACGTAATCTTTTTCAGCAGGGTAAACACCAACATATTGAAAAATCGCATTATCAAGCGGACTGTTTTCAAGCCGTTCATATTTCATTAAATAAGGCAATTTCACCTTGCTACATTTACCTACGATGATTGCATAATTTTCATCTAAAGCGACCGCTTGCTCTTTTTCTTTAATCAAAGAAATCGCACCACTTTCTAAAATTTCTTTATTCAGTGATATAGGCAATTCCACACCCAGCGAGCGACTTTGACTTAGAATGGAATCCGCAACAGATTCACATAAAGCACGGTAAACTTTTTCTATATCTTCATCATCTAGTCGATAGGTTAAATCACTAATTGCACTTAATGTATCAAGGTTGGCAAATTTACCAATGCCAATATTGATTAGCTTCGCCTTATTTTGAAAATGGTATTTCCAGCGAGAAATAGCTTGTGTAGGATCATCTGTTGGCGAACCGTCTGACATAATGTAAATCAATGGTTTCCAATCCCCCTTTTTCTCTGGCGTACTACGCACAATATCTTTTTCTAAAGAATTCATTAAATGATTCAGTGCTGCACCAATAGATGTTCCAGAACCAATCGGCAAACGAGGTGGGTAAAAACTCATTAATTCCGTTAATGGTGCAAGCGTACCAGCCGCCCCAGCAAATGCGATCACAGAAAGATAAACAGATTCTAACGCGTAAGGATCACGGCGAAGTTGATTAACCAAGCGACTAATGCCTTCTTGCATTTGACGAAGATTTTCGCCAGCCATACTTTCGGAGATATCAACAACAAGATAAACAGGTAAACGACGCATAATTTCTCCTAAAATACAACAGTGATTTCATCAGGTGGAGGAGGGAGATCATTGCTTGTTGAGCCCATACTGACGCTGGTTTGAGCAACTGAAGCAGAAACCCATTGGAAGAACTGTGCAAAGCTATTTGCATCCATTGTATCGAGTGATACCACGGTATCCGTTAATTTTTTTAAGATGTTTGGATCCGCTTTTGGACCTGCTGCACAAGCGACAATGTTGCCAAAATTTAAGGCTTTAATTTGTGGAATGGCGAGTTCATAAGCTAATGTATCGGAAGGTTTTCCGTCTGTGAGTAAAATTAAAATCGGTCGCCAATCGCCTTTTTGTTCAGATGTAGCAAGAATACGATCTTTTTTAACCGCTTGTGAGATTTCTTCTAACATTTTGCCAAGAAAGGTTGCCCCACTATCAGGGCAACTAATGGTCGGCAATACCACATCTTCAAGTGCGGTTAATGGCAGCACATTTTTTATTTGCGTATCAAATGTTGAAATGGAGAGATACACACTTTCTAATGCATAAGGATTTTGTCGTAAGGCGGAAAGCAGTGATTGCAAACCAACATTCACTGCTTCGATTGGCTCTCCTTTCATCGAGCCTGATGTATCAATACAAATATAAGTGAGTAGTCTTCTAGACATATCTACTAACCACCTAAATTATAAAACAATATTTAATTCTGCTGGTGGTGGAGGAAGTTCACCTAATCCGCCTACATCTTTTTTGTTGAGATCTACTTTTTGACTTGATACAGAAATAGAAGCAGATACCCATTTAAAGAAGGCTTTAATAGAGTTAGCATCTGCGGTATCTAATGATACTACACTTTCTGTAATTTGTTTTAATACATTGGTATCTGCTCCAGCACCTGCCGCACAAGCCACAAAGGTGCCAGTTTTCACGGTTCTCAATGCATTAATTCCCTTTTGTAGATCGTCTGTTGGCACACCATCAGAAAGTAAAAAAACAACTGGTTTCCAGTCACCTTTTACTTCGGCTGAGCCTTTTTGTACTTCACGGTTGATACAATCTGTTAATAATGAGAGTGCTTCGCCCATTGATGTTAAGCCTGATGCTTCAATAGTTGGAAGCTGAAAACTCATTAGCTCCGTTAGTGGTGTAACTTGTTTGGCTTTGCTATCAAAAGTAATCACAGATAGATAAGCCGTTTCTAATGCGTAAGGATCTTGACGTAATGCAGAAACTAGCATTTGTAAACCATTACGCACAGATTCAATAGCCTCGCCCATCATTGAGCCAGAAGTGTCGACTAATAAATAAACAGGTAAACGACGCATAAATTTCTCCTAATAACAATTTTGTGTTGGTATCCCATTTTTACGATTTAGTTCCATTGCAGCTTCACAAGCAGAACGTGATTGTTTTCCTGCGCAATTTTGATTAAACCAATTTATCATTTGTGAATGTTGAGCTATTTTTTGGTTATAAGCATTTACTGATGCACTCGAATATTGATCAACATAAGTATTTTGAAGTGAATCACCTAACCATTTTGATTGGTTATAGATTTCAACACATTTCTCCATTTGTTCATCACTAATAACCGGAACATGCCCCCTCGTAGAAGATGTTGGTGGGGCAACATAATATTGATTAGCCATTGTATTAATGGAAATTAAACCGATTGAAAGTAGTATTAATTTTTTAGTAACCATATAGATTATTCCTGTTCTTTGTCAGGGAAAATAAATGAAGCAATAACTCCTATTAGCAAAACACCTAATACAATATAAAGACTTACGTTTGCTGGAATATGAATACCTGTATCAAATACCGCATGATTCCAAGATTGAATTCCCATTTTGATACCAATAAAGAACAATAAGGCAATGACAGCTTTTTCGAGGTGAACAAGATATTTTGTGAGTGCAGCAAGAATAAAATAGAGACTACGTAATCCTAGAATCGCGAAAATCATTGCAGCATAAACGAGTAATGGTTCTTGAGTAACAGCAATAACAGCAGGTACTGAGTCAAAGGCAAATGCTACATCAGATGTTTCAATAGCCATTAAACATAAAAATGCAGGCGTTGCGTAACGAAAACCTTGACGAGTAACGGAAACTATTTGATCTGCATTTAATTCGTTATTTTTTACAAAGAATTTTTCTTGCACTAGTTTTGGGAAAACAGGCATTATTTTCCCTACCAAACGAACACTCCAGTGATGAGTATAGTCTTCGATTTCTTCTTCATTATCATCTCCGCCTCGTAACATTTTCCAACCACTCCAAAGTACAAATGCAGCAAAGATAAATCCAATCCAAGGACTGGCGGCAAATAATCCTGTTCCAATCACAACGAAAATAGCTCGGAAAATCAATGCGCCTAAGATTCCCCAATAAAGAATACGGTGTTGAAGGTGATCTTTGATACCAAAAGATGTAAAGATCGCAACAAATACCATCAAGTTATCAATGGATAAACTTTTTTCAAGTACATAACCGGCAAGATAGAGATCTGCCCATTCCGGCTCAAAGCGGAAATAAAGATAAAAGTAGAACGATAATGCCAATGAAATCCAAAAAATTGACCAAAGCGCGGCATTTTTTACGGTAATTTCTTTACTATGTCGGTGAGAAACTAAGTCAATATAAATTGAGAATAAAATTGCACAGAAGAAAACAACCAAAACCTCGAAAGGAAATCCAAAATGATGCATAGATGAAACCTAAAATGAAAATATATAAACCAATACAGTTTATATAAAAACCTAAATGGTTTACAAGATCTTTTTGGATTTCGTCATAATTATTTTCATTATGAAAATATTAAGTGAAAAAGAAAAATTTAGTGCACGTTTAAAACTAGCTCTTTCAGCAATGGCTATGCATAATTTAAAGACAAGTGAAATAGCAACTAAATTTAATCTACGACATCCTAATGAACCAGTAACACAGCAAGCTGTGCATAAATGGCTAAATGGATTGGCGATACCCTCAATGGATAAAATAGAAACATTGTCAGAATGGTTGTTAGTTAAACCAGAATGGTTAAGATATGGTGTAGGTGATGAAACTCAGAAAACAATGTTAGATGAAGTTCTATTAAACATGATCGTAAATCTGTCTGAACAGCAGAAATCTGCTTTAATAACATTTATTAGTTCTTTTCAAATAAAATAGAAACTACCCTGTTAGTAGAGCATCTTTTAGTCTATTTTTGTTAAAAAAGCCGATTTTCCTTTTGACTATTTGACGTTCTATCTGTAATATATCGACCCTATGCAAAAGGTAAAACTACCCCTAACAATTGACCCATATAAAGACGCTCAGCGTCGAATGGATTACCAAGGCTACTTTCCGAAGAACCTTTTGATCCGTTTGGGTGAATCTGTTGGTCACGTGCTAAGCGATGCACAAGTTACTCTCTCGTTATATGTTGATCCTCAAAAACTCGTGGTGATTAAAGGCACGGTGACAGTTGATGTGGAGCTTGACTGCCAACGTTGTGGTAACCCATTTACGCAAACGCTCGACTGCACATTTTGTTTCAGTCCAGTGTCAAATATGGATCAGGCGGACGATTTGCCCGAAATTTATGAGCCGATTGAAACCAATGAGTTTGGCGAAGTAAATTTACTAGATATGATTGAAGATGAGTTTATCATTGAATTGCCTCTAGTCCCGATGCATGATGCTGCACACTGTGAAGTGTCCACGCAGGAACAGGTTTTTGGCGAATTGCCTGAAGAACTGGCGAAAAAACCGAACCCGTTCGCTGTATTAGCTAATTTAAAAAAGAACTAACTTAGGAGTATAGCCAATGGCTGTTCAACAAAATAAAAAATCTCGTTCACGTCGTGATATGCGTCGTTCACACGATGCATTAACAACTGCTGCAGTATCAGTAGATAAAACAACGGGTGAAACTCACTTACGTCACCACGTTACTGCTGACGGTTACTACCGTGGTCGTAAAGTAATCAACAAGTAATTCCTTTAGAGGTTTAACTTGAATCATCTAACTCTTGCGTTAGATGTGATGGGCGGGGACTTTGGTCCCCGTATTACTATGCCCGCCGTACAAAAAGCACTGGAATCCAATCCAAGGCTTACTTTTCTTTTATTTGGTGATCAGCAACAAATTGCTCCAATTCTGCAAACTTTTCCTGAAACACTGCAATCTCGCATTCAATTTCAGCATACAGACAAAACCATTGATTCTGAAGTCCCTTTTTCAGTGGCGATGCGTCAAAGCAAAAACAGTTCTATGCGTTTAGCTATTGAAGCGGTTGCTAATGGGCAAGCTGATGGCTGTGTAAGTGGTGGTAATACAGGTGCTCTACTTGGTTTGGCAAAATTATTGATTGCTCCTCTGCCGAATATTGATCGCCCAGCACTCACTTCGCTTATTCCAACCATGAATGGTAAATCTACCGTGATGCTCGATTTAGGGGCGAATGTCGAGGTTAATCAAAAGCAACTTTTGCAATTTGCTGAAATGGGCAATATTTTTGCCCAAACCATTTTAGGCTTGGTTTATCCTCGTCTCGCCTTGCTTAACATTGGCACGGAAGAGAGCAAAGGTACGCAAGTATTGCGAGACGTAAACAAGATTCTGCACAGACGTTATGACATCAACTATCGCGGATTTATTGAAAGCGATAAGCTGATGAATTATTTGGCGGATGTGATTGTTTGCGATGGTTTTAGCGGCAATATGGCGTTGAAAGCATTGGAAGGTGCCGCGAAAAATATCATCTCTTTGCATAAAGAAAAAGAGGGTTCGCCTCTCTGTTCGTTGGTCAAAAATTTCTTTATGAAGGCGTTTTTGTATCGTTACTATCGCAAGTTACAAGAAATCAATCCAGATAGACACAACGGGGCGACTTTGCTTGGCTTATCAAAAGTAGTGGTAAAAAGTCATGGTGGAGCGAGTGCTAATGCTTTTTTCTATGCGATTGAGTATGCCATTCAGCAGATTGAGCACAAAATCCCTGAACGTATTCAGCAAAAATTGGTGAGTTTAGCTCATTGATTTGCAAAACTTTCCCTAAAATCGTCCGCTTGTTTTCCTATAAATTTTGGCTATTTCAGGCTATAATAGTCAAATTTTCCATAATTAAAAATATCGTTGAGAACAAAATATGAACAGCAAAATTTTAGCGACAGGGAGTTATTTACCTAAGCAAGTTCGAACTAATGCTGATTTAGAAAAGATGGTGGATACTTCAGATGAGTGGATTGTTACCCGTTCAGGAATGAAAGAACGCCGTATCGCTGCCGCAGATGAAACAGTGGCAACAATGGGTTTTGAAGCGGCGAAACAATGTTTGGCTCAAGCCAATTTAGATCCACAAGAGATCGATTTAATTGTGGTTGGCACAACCAGCAACTCACATGCTTACCCAAGTGCTGCTTGCCAAATCCAAGGCTTGCTTGGCATTGACGATGCGATTTCATTTGATGTCGCAGCCGCTTGCACAGGTTTTGTGTATGCATTAAGCGTCGCCGATCAATTCGTCCGCACAGGCAAAGTGAAAAAGGCGTTAGTGGTGGGAGCTGACCTCAACTCTCGCAAATTAGACGAAACTGACCGCAGCACAGTGGTGCTTTTCGGTGATGGTGCAGGTGCAGTCATTTTAGAGGCAAGCGAAGAACAAGGCATTATCTCGACCCATTTACATGCTTCAGCTGACACTAAAGAATCGCTTGTGTTACCAAATGCTGAACGTGGTGAGGCGAATTCAGGATTTATCTCGATGCAAGGCAACGCAACTTTCAAACTCGCGGTGCGTGAACTTTCAAACGTAGTGGAAGAAACATTACGCGAAAATAATTTAGATAAAAGCGAATTAGATTGGCTTGTGCCTCACCAAGCGAATTTACGCATCATTACCGCAACCGCAGAAAAATTAGAGATGTCGTTAGACCAAGTGGTGGTTACGGTGGATCGCTACGGCAACACCAGTGCGGCAACCATTCCTGTGGCATTAGATGAAGCCGTGCGCGATGGACGTATTCAACGTGGACAACTATTATTGCTCGAAGCTTTCGGCGGTGGCTGGACTTGGGGTTCGGCATTAGTGCGGTTTTAATAATTTTTGTAGGGTGTGAACAACGTTCATGTACGCAAGCGGTTGATTCTGGTTATTTTCTTGCAATCGTGCGTGAATTTTTCAAATTCACACACCCTACGATATATAAAAAGTACTGAATTTTCAGTGCTTTTTTATTGAGTATAAACATGTCAGAAAAAATTACTTTTGCAGATAAAAAACGTAAAACCGTTGAGCAAGCGGAATTTACCGAAGATGGCCGATACTTACGTAAAGTGCGTAGTTTTGTGTTACGCACAGGGCGTTTGAGCGACTATCAACGCGATATGATGAACAATAACTGGGCAAATCTCGGCTTAGATTATCAAAATACCCCGTTCGATTTCCAAGCTATTTTCGGCAACAGTAACCCCGTTATTCTCGAAATCGGCTTCGGAATGGGGCGTTCATTAGTCGAAATGGCAGAGCAAAATCCAGATCGCAACTACATAGGAATTGAAGTTCACACACCTGGAGTGGGGGCTTGTATTGCCTATGCGTTAGAAAAAGGCGTGAAAAACTTGCGTGTAATTTGCCACGATGCCACCGAAATCCTACGTGATAGCATCGCAGATGGTGCACTTGGCGGCTTGCAACTTTATTTCCCTGATCCGTGGCAGAAAGCAAAGCACCACAAGCGCCGCATCGTGCAACCCGCTTTCATTACTCGCGTTTTAACCAAACTTCGTCCGAATAGTTTTATCCATTTTGCAACGGACTGGGAAAACTACGCAGAACATATGCTTGAAGTTTTACGCCAATTTGAAAATGAATTAGAGAACACTTCGGCAACGAATGATTTTATTCCTCGCCCTGATTTCCGTCCATTGACTAAATTCGAAGAGCGCGGACATCGCCTCGGTCACGGTGTTTGGGATTTATATTTCCTAAAAAAATAATAAACAAGCGGTGAAAAAGGCTTGAAAAATCGCAAAATGTAACCATCTTTTGCCCATTCAAGTTTCACCAATTTCAAACGAATACACCATAAGGAGAAAAATATGGCTATTCAACGTAACGCGCGTCAGCGTAAAAAAATGCACTTAGCAGAATTCCAAGAATTGGGCTTTTTAGTAAAATTTAACTTTGCGGAAGGCACTGGTATTGACCAAATTGATGCAATAGTTGATCGTTTTATCGATGAAGTGATCAAAGCAAACTGTCTTGCTTATGAAGGCAACGGCTACCTCGCTTGGGAAGGTTTAGTGTGCTTAGAAAAAATTGGGAAATGTGATGAATCACACCGCCAATTAGTAAAAACTTGGTTAGAAAATAATGGCTTACAAAATGTACAAGTAAGTGAATTATTCGATATTTGGTGGGATTTCCCAGCAGAAGCTTAATTAAGTATTTTCATCTCAAGCGGTCAATTTTTGCAAAAGTTTTACAGAAATTGACCGCTTACTTATATCAAGAACTAAAAAATAAAAGGAAATAAAATGGAAATAATCGGTTCAATTTTGTCGGTCATTATCGGCTTTTTTACCTTTATTTTAATTCTGCGCTCCTGGCTAGAATTTTGCCGAGTCGATCCTCGAATGCCACTTTCACAATCATTATTGAGAATGAGTGAACCCGTGCTTGCTCCAATCAAAAAAGTCATCCCAACCCGCAAAGGCATTAACTTCGCAGCAATTTTATTGGCGGTAGTATTACTGATGGCGGAAAAATGGATTGTTTTCGGTTTATCTGTTCCGCTTGCTGTATTAGCGGGTGTATTAGGCGTGGTTAAAACCTTCGGGCAAATTCTTTTCTTTACCACCTTGATCCGAGCGTTAATGAGCTGGGTAACTCAAGGCAACCACCCGCTTGATTATATGGTGGCACAAATTACCGAACCCGTTTTAGGCATTATCCGCCGTATCTTACCTCGCACGGGAATGTTAGATTTCTCTGTAATGGTTCTTGGCTTTGTGTTAATTTTGCTTAACAACGTATTCTATAAGATCTTCAGCGTATTGTGGGCAATTGCGTAATGCGAGCCGTCGAAAAAGTAGAAAATCCTGATGGCATTCGGTTGCGCATTTTCCTGCAACCGAAAGCCAGCCGAGATCAAATTATCGGCTTACATGATGGTGAGTTAAAAATCGCCATCACATCCCCGCCCGTGGATGGTGCGGCAAATGCTCATCTGCTTAAATATCTCAGCAAATTGTTTAAAGTCCCGAAAAGTAGCATCGTACTAGAAAAAGGTGAGTTGCAACGGCATAAGCAGATTTTTGTGCCAAGCCCGAAGCTGATACCGAAGGAGATTGAGGAATTTTTGGCATAGTAGACAAAATAGTTGCTATAAAACAGTTTGAAAAACGATATAATGCAGAAAAATCAGATATTGTTAGCTATTTAGAAAAAAACAATAGAAATACCTCATTAGGTGCCAGATTTGACATGTGGGAAAATGCCTTAATTGCTATAAAGGAAGCGCCTATCTTTGGCCATGGGAGTAATGGATACGAGGAGTTTAGACATAAACAAGTAAAGTCTAAACAAATGGCTGAAACCACTTTAAATTTTGGAAGTTTACATAATCAATATTTAGAATCTTGGGTGAAACGTGGTTTAGTTGGATTTATAGCATTAATCCTGATTATTCTAACTCCAATATTTTTCTTTATTAAAAATTTAAACACCCCAAATTTAGAAATAAAATGCATTGCTATTTTAGGTGTTACACATATTATTTCCCACCTATTCTTTTTTACAAGCCAATCATTCTTAACTCACAATTCAGGTAGTATATTTTATTTTTTCACTTGTATTATATTTTATAACTTAGTAAGGAAAACATAATTGCATTAACGTCATTTTGAAAAATTATCTAGGTATATAAATTTTACAGAATCCAGTAATGTTTTTCCGGCTAAATCTTTCATTGATAGGCTAGGTTCACCTTTTAATGGCCATTCAATACCAACTGCTTCATCATTCCAAATAAGAGAGTGTTCTGCTTTTGGATTATAGTAATCAGTGCATTTATAAGTAAATTCAGCCTCATCTGTTAATACATAAAAACCGTGAGCAAAGCCTTCTGGCACCCATAATTGACGTTTGTTTTCAGCAGATAAAATTTCACCCACCCATTGCCCAAAAGTTGGAGAGCCTTCACGCATATCCACAGCCACATCAAATACAGCACCTGAAACAACACGCACTAATTTACCTTGCGTGTTTTCAGTTTGGTAATGTAACCCACGCAATACGCCTTTAACTGATTTTGAATGGTTTTCTTGTACAAAAATACGGTCTGCAACATTTTTTTTAAACCATTCATCACGGAAGGTTTCCATAAAGAATCCGCGTTCGTCGCCAAATACTTGTGGCTCTAATAATTTTACTTCGGGGATTTTGGTATCAATAACTTTCATTTTTACTCCGCATATGCTTGAATATTTTTCAATGCTTTTTTCCAATCGCTTGGTTGAATGCCAAACACTTGTTGGATTTTAGTTAAATCTAAGCAAGAATTGGCAGGTCGTTTGGCTGGTGTTGGGTAATCTGCTGTGGTAATAGCATTCACGAGCGGTGATTTTTCTAACACATTTTGCGAAACCGCTTCATCAAAAATGGCTTTTGCAAAATCACACCAGCTTATATAAGGTTCACCTGTGAAATGGTAAATGCCATATTGAACATCTTCGCCAGCAATAATTTTTTCTGCAATTTGAATTAAGCTTGCTGCAATATCACCTGAATAGGTAGGTCCGCCAATTTGGTCTGCTACGACCCCTAATGTATCGCGAGTTTTTGCCAAACGTAACATCGTTTTCACGAAGTTATTGCCGTGTTCACCAAATACCCAAGCAGTGCGTAATACGATAAATTTATCGTTTGAGTTTGCAACGGCTTGTTCGCCTGCAAGTTTAGTTTTGCCGTAAACCCCCTGCGGTTCCGTTGCGTCTGTTTCTTTATATTTGCCTTCTCGCTGTCCATCAAAAACGTAGTCAGTTGAGATATGTAAAATAGCTGCCCCCACATTTTTTGCAGCTTCTGCCAAGTATTGTGGACCTTTTACATTAATGGCTTCAGAAAGCTCTATTTCTGTTTCTGCGCGATCCACTGCGGTGTGTGCAGCGGCATTGATAATTACATCTGGACGGAAATTTTCAACTGCATTTTTTACCACACTTTGATCGGTAATATCAAGCTCATCACGGTCAACTGCTAAAATTTCGTGTTTACCTTGTAATTGCTGCGTTAAACAGTAACCGACTTGCCCTTTGGCCCCCGTAATCAAAAACTTCGCCATTTTATTTGCCCTCTTTGATTAAATGAAGGAGGTATTGACCATATTCGTTTTTCGCCATTGGTTTTGCCAATGCTTCGACTTGTTCATAGGTTAACCAGCCGTTACGCCATGCAATTTCTTCTAAACAAGCGACTTGCAAGCCTTGTACATTTTCAATGGTACGCACGAAAGAAGCAGCTTCGTGTAAACTCTCATGTGTACCCGTATCTAACCACGCAAAACCACGTCCAAGTAATTGCACGTTTAACGAACCGTCTTTTAGATACATTTCATTTAATGTGGTAATTTCTAATTCACCACGCGCCGATGGTTTGACTTGTTTTGCAAAATCCACTACGCGGTTATCATAGAAATATAAACCTGTTACGGCATAGTTAGATTTTGGTTGAATTGGTTTTTCTTCGATTGAAACGGCTTTGAAGTTTTCATCAAATTCAACAACACCAAAACGCTCAGGATCTTTTACAAGATACCCGAATACTGTTGCACCCTGAGGTTGTGCAACTGCTTCTTGCAACATTTGAGAGAAATGCTGACCGTAGAAAATGTTGTCTCCCAATACCAAACAGCAGCTATCGCCGTTGATAAATTCTTCGCCGATGAGAAACGCTTGTGCTAAACCATCTGGGCTTGGTTGAATAGCATATTGTAAATTTACGCCAAAATCACGACCATCGCCTAACAAGCGTTTAAAACTTTCGTTATCTTCTGGTGTTGTGATGATAAGAATGTCACGAATACCCGCTAGCATCAAAACAGAAAGCGGATAATAAATCATAGGCTTGTCATAAACAGGCAGAAGCTGTTTAGATACGCCACGCGTAATAGGATAAAGGCGAGTTCCAGAACCGCCTGCGAGGATAATGCCTTTCATAGAGATCCTTTTTAAAGTGCGGTTAGTTTTTGCTCTGTTTTTGCCAAAAAGTACTAAAACCTAACCGCTTGTAAAATTATTGACTACCCAAACGCTCACGGTTATAAGAACCATCTAACACGCGACTCCACCATTTTTTGTTGTTTAGATACCATTCCACGGTTTTGCGAATACCAGATTCAAAGGTTTCTTGTGGTTTCCAGCCTAATTCACGACCGATTTTAGCGGCATCAATCGCATAGCGCACATCGTGACCTGGGCGATCTTTCACATAAGTGATTAAATCTTCATATTTCGTTACATCTGCTGGTTTATTTGGCACTAGCTCTTCTAATAAGGCACAGATAGTGCGAACGACATCAATGTTAGCTTTTTCATTGTGCCCACCGATGTTATAGGTTTCACCTACTTCACCTTCTGTAACCACTTTATATAACGCACGTGCGTGATCTTCAACGAATAGCCAATCGCGAATTTGTTGACCGTTACCATATACAGGAAGCGGTTTACCATCTAACGCATTTAAGATCATTAGTGGGATCAATTTTTCTGGGAAGTGGAATGGACCATAGTTGTTTGAACAGTTGGTCACAATCGTTGGCAAGCCATAAGTACGCAACCACGCACGAACTAAATGATCGCTTGAGGCTTTTGAAGCTGAATAAGGGCTGCTTGGTGCGTAAGAGGTGGTTTCAGTAAAGAGATCATCTGTCCCTTCTAAATCACCATACACTTCATCGGTTGAAATGTGGTGGAAACGGAATGCAGGTTTTTTCTCATCGCTTAAGGTATTCCAATAAGCACGAGCCGCTTCTAATAAAGTATAAGTGCCAACGATATTGGTCTCAATAAACGCCGCAGGCCCATCAATAGAACGGTCAACGTGGCTTTCTGCCGCTAAGTGCATAACTGCATCAGGTTGGTGTTGTTCAAAGACACGAGCAAGTGCTTTTGCATCACAAATATCCACTTGTTCAAAAGCGTAGCGTGGATTATTTTCTACAGATTCGAGAGATTCTAAATTCCCTGCATAGGTTAATTTATCTACGTTAACTACGCTATCCTGTGTGTTTGCAATAATATGGCGAACAACTGCAGAGCCGATAAAGCCTGCCCCGCCTGTGACTAAAATTTTCATAAAATAATTTATCCTTATATTATTAACGTGCTCCACCACGCCCTAAAACAGTACCAATTGTTTTTAATAGAATAACAATGTCATTCCATAAAGACCAATTCTTCATATACCAAATATCCATTTCAACACGGTTATCAAAATCAACATCACTTCGACCGCTGACTTGCCATATTCCAGTAATACCTGGTTTTACTGCAAGCACAAGATGAGATTTCTGACCAATATCTTCTTTTTCAGTTACCATATAAGGACGAGGTCCAACTAAGCTCATTTCGCCTTTTAACACATTAATGAGCTGTGGCAATTCATCTAAAGAGGTTTTTCTGAGAATATTTCCGATTCTTGTAACCCGAGGATCATTGATGTATTTATGATATTTATCATAATATTCTTTTTCTTCTGGGTGTTCTTTAAGCCATGCTTCCATAAATGAGTGATCAGTATACATGGAACGGAATTTATAACAAGTAAAGACTTTTCCGTTTTTACCTAATCTTTCCTGCTTAAATAAAACACCTCCATTTGGGTCTTCTTTCTTTATAATTCCTGCAATAATAAGTAATACAGGTAGCCAAATTGGCATTGACATTATAACAAGTGTGTAATCTAAAAACATTTTACAAACCTGATTACGTTTAACTAACAGTTCATTTTCTAAAGTAAAAATATTAGTTCTAGAGTTGAACATGTTATAAATATAGGAATTGGAAAAGTCATACCCATTTAAAACAGGAGTAAAAACAATTTCTCTACTATTTCTTAGATTGCTTTCTATAATTTTATCTAATTTCTCTTTCCCTATTGTTTGACCATCTATGAATATTATTCCTCGTTGTAATCCAGTTGCTCGAACATATCCTAAATATGGATCGTCAAATAATTGGCTCTTAAAATCTACATTTTCACTGATAACTGTTGCTATTTTTTTCCATACATCAAATCTAAAAAGAAGTCTTTTAATATAAAACTTTGAAATAGGTAAGATTAAAGCTGATATAATGAAGATAAATAACAAACCAGTTCTAGAATAAAAATTAGTATTTTGTTCCAGTGCTAGATTAGCAAAAATAATAATAAAAGAAAGAATTGAGGATCTGATTATTATTTTGGTCTCGTGCCAGAAGTCAAAACGTTTTGTATAAACACCTTCAAAAGCAAGAATAGCTATCAAAATAATATATATATTCAAGAATGTTATATAAGAATAATTAACATTGGGAAGATCAAAAAAAACATTTAGAAGCTTCCTGATTGATATAGCTAATAGTATAGATATAAAAATAAAAAATATATCAGATAAAAGCAATAAAATAATATGTAAATTTCTTCTCATTATATAATTCTCATCTCAAGCAATAGGTTGGAACTAATGTATCTATTTTAACAATTAAAAATGACCTATTTACTAGTCTGTTTAGACATACCATATACCATAAATATAACCATATAGTAAAATATATTATTTAGCAAATAAAACTGATTAGGATTAGCATTTGATACGATGATATTAACTATAAAGAGAAAAAGTGCTAATACCCTATAATTTAAACTTAAATAGTTACTGATTAATATTTTATATAATGGATATAGGTTAATAAAAACAAATACCAAAAAAGATATTACACCTTGTTCGGCTAATACGTTTAGATATTGAGAATGTATATACAGATCAATTACATCATATGTATAATACATATAAGCTCTCCACTGACCTAAACCTATTCCCCATATAGGATGTTTTAAAACAGCATTATCAAAAACCTCTGCAAATTGGACTATTCTAGATGATTCAGTATTTCCTCTATTTATAAATAATTCCTCATAAACACTATATCCAAAAAGGTAAGTCGCTATACTAATAATAGTTATTAGCATAATTCCAATATATATGTTTCTCTTCTTAATTTTAAAATCAAACTTGAAAGCTTTATAAATAGAAAATAATATAAAAACTATTACCAAAGCTAGCATTGCAACCCTTGTTTGAGATAATGCAATAGCAATTACTGAAAGTATACAGGCAACTAAAGATATTCTATCCTTTGATTTAATAAAATTAAAACAACAAATTGTAAATAGTAATGCTCCTAAATTACCAGCAGCATTATTGGAGCCTATGATTCCTATAGCTCTATAACTATTAGTTCCGCCAACTGTATATAAGATAGAACCATCCCAATAATTAAATAACAAACTCTTTTTTGTAATAATCTGCATAATAGAGATTATTCCATTATATATAGCAGTATAATTGATAAATGAAAGAAACTTGTTTACGAAATAAGTATCATAAGCTACATTAAATGCAATAAAATAACATAAAAAAATAGATAATAAAATTGAATAACTTCCAACATATTTTGGTAAATCGATTATTAGATCTAATGTGTATAACTGGTATAATGGATAGATCACTAGTAGAAAAATTACAAAATACAAAAAGTCTTTTTTTATATTTTTTATCATGAGAAAATATACTAGAATAGAGAGTAATGCTATTGCTGTACTATCTACACTAAATTTTGATGCTAACCCAGCCATATAGTATTCTGAATCAGAAAATGGCACTAAGAAATTAAAGCAGGAGATAATGGGGATTATAAGTAATATGTTATTCTTTTTCTTATAAAAGAATAAGTAAAGAAGAATTATAAATATAAAAAATAGGAATACTATTAGAGCTTTCATTTTATCAGTCTTATACTAGTTATTTATGAATAATATTTTTATAAGATTATATAGTATTTATCTTCTTAAAATCTTCCATTTTATATGTCCTAGAGCAATCTTAGAACCATTTATAAATTCAACTAAAAATAAGAAAGGGATAAGTATGCTAGAGTAATAAGTTGATATTAAATACTTCCTAGAAGTAAATCTAATTCCTAGCATTTTCATTTTATTTAATAATGTTTTATTTTTATCTTTCGAGAAATTATGATTATGATAATAATATTGATCTAAAATAACTGCTGCTTTATAACCATATTTTCTTAGCTTTATGCCCAAAATATTTTCTTCGTTATATAAGAAAACATTTTCGTCAAAATAGCCTACTTGCTTAAAGATATCTTCTTTTATCATAAAAAAACAGCCTACAATACATTCCGTTAGGCCAATGTTATCCTTAATTACAGTTAATTGTGTTATCTTCTTAGGTAAAAACAATGCTCTATCTAAAACAACATCCTTCCAATTTGGTATATTCCACGCTGATTTTTCTAGAGAAAATGTTTTATTTTCGATAGTACAGCCTCCAACTAAAGCTATATCGTCATTCTCTTTAAGAACTTTCTTTAACTCTGTTAGATTAGAAATATTAGGTAAGAAGATATCAGGGTTTAATATGGCGATATATTTACTTTGATATTTATTTTTAGAATAAATTATGCCATAGTTGTTCCCGTAACTATAACCGCCGTTTCTATCTGTTTGTATCAAATCAATTAGATTATTATCTAGTTCTACTGAGAAATAAGTTTTAAGTTCTATAAATGAGTTATCAGTAGAACAATTATCAACAATAATTATTCTAAAATCTGATTTAAATGATAAGAGATTTTTAACGCATTTTTTTGTATCAAAAAAACTATTATAATTAAGGATTATTATAGATAAATCATTCATATTATTTCTCAAATAAAGATTTAATGTTATATTTTTTTTCGAATTCTTTTATTAGGTTTTCCTTAGCAGAATCGAAATTAGGAAGATCATTCCCATCGTTCAAACATATTAATTTATGCTTTGAGTTCCTAATATCTAATAGAATATTAAATAGTTCATCTGAAATATCATAATATCTACCAAAATTAATATTTCTAGGTGAAAAGAAACCTTCAGATAATTGCCAGTAACGTATTAACCAGTGATTAACATTCGTTTTTTCTCTAAATTTAGTTTCAAATGTCTTATTAAACTGTTCTTTCTCTAATTCAAATACTTTATTAAAATAATTTTTATCATAGGATACAGGAAGATGGGCATCATAATATCCTAATACGGGTTTCCAAGGCAATGTACATAAATTCTTAATTAAGTGCTTCCCGTAATAGAGATTAAAAAATTTCTTAAAGTTTTTCTTTAAGATTTCCCTTTGATTAAAGTATTTATTGATAATTTCTAGATTATTTAATACCGTTGAAGCGATTCCCCCAAATTTAGGTACTATAGGACTAAATATCCCTAAATCTTTGGGAAGTCCATTATTAGTAAAGAAATCTTCTGCTGTAACTTTGCTATTAATAAATGTATCATCATTAAACAATACAAATTTATCTGATAAATCTTTAATATTTAGTATATTTAATTCAATAACATTAGAATTAAACGTAGGCAGATATTGAGAATCTATATAATCAGAATGTTTAATATGAATTAACTTAGGATGTTCTAAATTCAACCAATCTGGAATATGTCCTTCTGTGATTAGAAAAATCTTATTGACCCAAGGAGCATACTTCTCAACCGCTCGGAACCAATATTTAAAAATATCCCAATCTCGAAATCGAGCATCAGAGTTTAGAGTTTTATTTATATTAAAAAAGTGTTTTTCTTTTTCAGATTTCCATTTAGGATCGTTACCATCAACCCAAGTTACAACAAAATCAATTTTATCGTTTTTCATTAATTTGTCTCTGATATAATTTTTGCAATTTTCTGACTTGCCGTGCCATCTCCGTAAGGATTGCTTGCTTGGCTCATTTTTACATACTCAGTTGAATTCGTTAGTAACAAAGTGAAATGTTTATAAATTGAACTTTCGTCCGTACCAACTAATTTTAATGTTCCTGCAGAAATACCTTCAGGGCGTTCAGTTGTATCACGCATAACCAACACTGGTTTTCCTAAAGAGGGAGCTTCTTCCTGTATTCCACCTGAATCGGTAAGAATAAGATAACTTTTATTCATAAAGTTATGAAAATCTAATACCTCTAAAGGTTCAATAATTTTGATATTAGTAGGATTATCTCCAAAAATATCATTGGCTATATTTCGTACTCTAGGATTCTTATGAATAGGATAGATCGCTTTTACATCAGGATTTTCATCAAGTACCCGTTTTATTGCACGAAACATATTTTCCATAGGAATACCTAAGTTTTCCCTCCTATGGGCAGTAATCAAAATTAATTTAGAATTATCTAGCCATTCAAATAGCGGGTGTTGATAGTCTTTTCTAACTGTAGTTTTTAAGGCATCTATTGCTGTATTACCAGTAACAAAAATTGTATTGGTGCTTACTCCTTCTGAAATTAAATTATTTTTAGCAATTTCAGTTGGTGCAAAATTATAATTAGCAATAATAGATACAGCTTGACGATTAAATTCCTCGGGGAATGGGCTTTGTAGATTATAAGTTCTTAACCCTGCTTCCACATGACCGATCTTAATTCCAAGATAAAATGCTGCTAGAGATGCAGCAAAAGTTGTTGTAGTATCACCATGAACAAGAATAATATCAGGTTTTTCTTGCTCTAAAATAGGTCTTAATTTATCTAAAATGCCAGTAGTAATGCTAAACAAGGTTTGGTTATCTTTCATAATAGATAGATCGTAATCAGGAACAATACCGAAAACGTCTAACACTTGTTCTAACATTTCTCTATGCTGTCCTGTGACACATACTTTAGTTTGTATATTCGGGTGTTTCTTTAATTCAATAGCTAAAGGACACATCTTTATTGCTTCTGGTCTAGTTCCAAATACTAGCATTACTTTCTTCATTTTATTTTTCCTAGTTTTATAGAATTTGTTGATATGCTTCTAATGTTTTTTCTGCAGCTTTCTTCCAAGTATATTCAGCAAAAATTTTATTCTGTAACTTATTATTTTTTTCTTTATTAAAAGCATTATCAACGGCTTCTTTTATACTACTTAAATCATCAGGTAAACAATAAAAAGCTTCATCTTCAAAATATTCTGTTGTAGTACCAATACTGCTTACAGCCAAATTACACCCCATGACAGCAGCTTCAATACTTACTAGCCCTGGTGTATCTAACCAGCTAGGTAATGCACTAACACGACAAACTTTAAATAAATCATATAATCTTTCATTATCTAATTTTTCAATGTAAGTATAGCGGTCATTTTTGTCTAAATACTTACGAATCTCTTCAAAATAAGATTTAAAGTTGTCTGAAACTTGCCCAACAAGAACTACTTTATAATCTGTATCTTCAAGTGCTTTAATGAGAGCTAATTGATTCTTCCTTGTTTCAATTCTCCCAACACATATGACTGCATCTCTGAATTTTTCAAAATCAGGATTGTTGGGTAAAGATAAATATTTTCTAGCTACTTCATCATCAATCGCATTGGGTACAACAATAAAATTATCTTTGTTTAATCCAAAAGTGTCGTTTAACTTAGCCATTTCTAAATAGGCATTCGGTAGAAAAATATTTGTATTATCAATGACAAATCGCTGCATTTTTGTATAGCCCGTAGTTAACAAAGCTTTACTTGCAGAATTCCATTTTGTATTGCCTTTTAGTAATCTAAGTAGTACTTTTAGGCGTTCAATATTATCTATTGATAAAAGTTTAGAAATTATCTTTCTAAGACCTTTCTGACCTCTTTTCTCAAAATCAGTCATAGGCCAAAAAATAGTAGATAAAGCAATTTTTTTATTTTGTCTTATTGCATTTTTAGCTTGAATAAAAGTTTCATGAATTCGTGTTATATTTGTTAGATGAACCAAATCGTAATCAGTAAGATCTGGCTCAAGTTCTAAACTAATATCCACATGAATACCTAATTTCTCAAGATTTTCTTTGGTCTTAAGAATTTGAACTGTATCTCCACCTGGCATAGTAAAGAAATTATCTCGACTTTGAATTAAAACTTTAATCATTTAACAATCAACCTTTAGTAAATAAATTTTCATATTCAGATACAATAAATTCCCAAGAATAATTCCCTAACACTCTTTCTTTAGCATTTTTTTCTAATAAAGATAGCTGATTATCTTCGAGCTTTTCAGAACTGTTAATAAGTTGGTTTAAGTTATCCTTATCCCAATATAAAGCACCATCTTCAGCTACTTCTCGGTTAAAACCTACATTTAATAATAAATTTAACTTAGTTGAAGATAATGCTTCAAGTAAAGATGGGTTTGTACCACCAACCTCATGCCCATGAAAATAGGCAAATGCATTTTCTCGAATATATTTTAATAATTCTTGATCGTAAACAGTACCAACAAATTTCACTCTGGAGTCTTGCTCAAAAGAAGTCTCTTTTTTTAGTTGTTCATAAAACTTATTATGTTCAACGTTAGTAATAAGTACGAAATCCTTCTGAGTATCTGATTTCATGAATTCTCTAATCATTGATTCATAGTTATTCTCAGGAACAAATCTACCCACAACAAGGTAATAATTATTTTCAGAAATATCTTTATTTTTAAACCATTCTCTAACATTTTCAGATAAGCTTGTTAGTTTTGAGTGCTCTGGGTCTGTACCGTATGCTATAAATGTTGTTTTAGGGTTATATTTTGAATACTCTGATTTAATATAAGATTCAATATTTTTGCTATCACAAACCAATAAATCTGCATGTTTTACCATTAAAGATTCAGAATATTTCCAATATTTTCTCACGGGATAGCTCCACTTAGCTCTTAACCATTCATGTCCATCTGGATTTACTAATAACTTACCACCAAGTTTACTAATTTGTTTTTTAAAATAGTGAATAAAAGGTCCTATTCTACAAGCTAATACATAGAAAATAGGATTTTTATCTCTCTTTTTTTTAGATAAATTTATAGCATATTTTAATGCAACGATATCATAATAAATTGCTTTAGCAGGACCAAGGCTAGGTACATTAATATTAAAACAAGTTGCGCCATTATATTCAAAAGTGCTTTCATTAAAATTAGACTTTCCAGAGTTTTCTGATGTACAAGCTATATAATACTTAATATCTTGATTTACTTGGTTAGAAACTAATTTATCCACAAAGGTTTCAAACCCACCATAATTTGCAGGAATCCCTTTAGAACCTATAATATACACTGATTGCATAAAACCGCCTAAATTCATAATTTTATTATGAGATATACTATAATAATGTAAACTTTAGTTTACTTTGATAAGGTTATTTATTATTTTCTTTTTTAATAAAAAGTTCACCTAAGATAGATTTTTTATTATAAAACTTATATTTTAATAAGGCTTCTGTAGGGAATCTTACTAAACCAGTAAACTTAATTAACTTTGGAGTTGGAGTGTTTTTAAATCTATATAATAAAACACATAAAGAAATAAAATATCGATTCCAATCTAATTTATAATTAAAGTAATGTCCATTAGATCCTGAGTTAAGATACAGAATATCATATTTTTTTCTTGATAATACTACCATTGCTGATACATAACATATCAAATAGCTTACATTTGGAATGTTTTGTATGATATCTTTATTATTTATATAATCATTATAATATGTAGTAGGAGAATCACTAAAAATTGCTTTTTTAAATTCTTCTAACCAATCAATAATGAATGGATGTTCCGCTGGTGCTATAATAAACCAGCTATCAATAACAGGAAAATCATTTCTTATTGTGCATTCATCTGAATAGCATAGAAAAATATCAGCCCCCTCTTCATTCATTTTACTAAAAATCCAATCTAAATTTTGAGTAAAAAATACACTTGCATCAATCCAAATACCGCCATATTTTTTTAATAAAGAAAATCTAATAAAGTCAGAAATGCCTGCTGGTTTTAAATCTTTATGAAATACAGGTAAATCAATATACTCTTGAATATTATTTTTATTGAGAATATTCATCTGATATCCTTCAAAATGAGTTTTCATAGACTCAATACATAAATTAACTAAGTGATTTTCTTTATTTGAATCCCAATAGACCCAAATTATACGAGGAATATCATCTACTTTTTTTGTTGCCAATCCTTTATTTATATGCATCCATTTTTCATCAATGCAATTTTTTTTCGATACAAAATTTAACAATAATACAATTTGTTTTACAGTCCTAAAGCATCGTTTAATAATTATTTTTAACATTTGATATTTATTCTCCAGATGTTAATATTAAAGAAGTTTTTAATTATAAACATGTGTAGTCTTATTATCTCCCCTTTTCTAAAGAAATAATTTAATATCGTCGTAGTTAGACACTCAATCAATATAGTAGATAAAATACCACCTTTTAATCCTAAAATACTAATGAATGTATAACTAATAGGAATCGCGATAATTAATAATACTATCATTTTCTTAAATAAATAGTCATACCCTTTTAATCGTAGAATGTATTTTTCAGATAGCCCAGAATAAGTCGCAAATAAAATAGTTACAGCGTATAAAGGAAGATAGTCAGCTACAAGTTTATATTCAGAGCCATAAAGTAACTCAATAATTCTATCCTTAAAGAAATATAAAAATCCTAGAAATAAAAGAAATAAGATCGTTACGACAACAGCAGCTTTAGTTAAAATAATATTTACTTCATAATCATTTTTTTCAGAGAAAACTCTAACCGATAATGATGCTACAATGGCTGATACGACTACAGATAACCCATTTCCTATTGTAGTAATAACCGAGTAAATACCTAAAGCAGACATCCCCACTAAGGCTGATAAAAAAAGCTGAGATAATCTTGTAAAAATAGCAACTGACAATGTATAAGGCAGTAACTTTGCACCATTAAAAAACAAATATCTATTATAAATAGATGTAAATCTAGTAAAAGTTGATTTTTTCTCTATAAAATAAAACATATACCATCTAATTAAGAATGGTATTAACGTTAGCAAAATAATAGGAAGTGTTAGCCACAATATATTTAATTCAGCTATAGCAATCAAAAATCTAACAGATAATCCAACAACTAATCCAATTACATTAGTAATAGTATTAATATAAGACTGAAGTTTAGCATTAAAATAGATGCTATATAGATCGTGGACTGCGATATAAGTTGCTATCGCACTTGCAAGAGAAAAATAAAATGTTAGTAAATCCGAAAAAAAATATAAGTAGATAATAATTGGAATTGCAGAAATAAAAAACGCACCATCTCTAATGTATCTGGTTTTATCAATTAATGACCAGGCGGATAAAACTTTGCTGCTTGCTCGTTGAAAAATAATATCTCGACATCCAAAATAAGCAAATATCTGAACTATTGCGAATAAGCTGACACCTAAATTTAACTTTCCAAAATTCTCTGATCCAATATATTTGGCAACCATAGAATTAACGAAAATTAAACCAAATATAGAAACAGCTTTCTCTGCAACAATCCAAATGGAGTTAGATATAACTTTTTTATCAAATGCACTCATACTTTATTTATATCTAACGCTAATTGTCCACTTAAAGATGACAATTATAGATGAAAGCAATACGCCAACAACAAACCCAATCACTAAAATCAACGCTTTCTTAGGCTTATCTTTTGCAACTGGATAATCCGGCGAACTTAAATAATGATACGCTTTTACCTCTTGAACAGATTCTAACTGCGGTGCTAATTTTGTTAATTTAGCAAGCTGTCTTTCTGTGCTGTAATAGTTTGTTGGGTAAACAACCGGACTGTTTTTGGCAATATCTAATTGAGCTTGTAAATATTTTTCACCCAGCATAAAGAGATATGTGCCATCTGCCAGCTTAGAATCCGAGATATTTAAACGCCCTTCACCTAACATATATTCCGGCACTGAAATTGCGTTGTTACTACCTTTCGAGAAATCAGTGATCCCTGCTTTTTTCGCAATATTTAATGCATTAGTTAAGTTTTCTACTTGAACCGTTTTAGTTTCGGTTAAACTTTCTTCCATTTGCTCTTTAGCAAATTTTAAAGCATCTAAACGCAAGTTGAAGCCGAGTTTAAATTCTTGGTTAGTTTGGTTTAATAAATATTGGTTTATAAACTCAACGTATTGCCCTAATACAAGTTGTGCATCTTTTGGCGTTTCTGCGGAGAAAGTAACTTTTAAACCAATTTTATCTAACTCTGTTAAGTCTTTTTTCTTTGGATCAACTTCATGAACAATTAAATATTTAGCTACAGCATTCTCAATATAAGCATGTTTTTGCTCTTCTGTCATATTCTTTGTATAGTTTTTTAGCCATTCAGACTGTTCTAAAAACTTACGTTTTAAATCGTTAGAAAGAAGGAAGTGCTTAAATTGACCATATAATGAATCTGATAACGCTCCAGCAGAAAATTCACTGTCGCCAATAATGCGAGCATATTCTGCGCGTATAGGTAATAAATGATCTAAATCAGTTGAACGTGGAGCCACAATAATTGCAGTAGAAGTCCATTGTTCTTTTGCAGTGAATGCATAGATACTAGCAATAGCTGTGAATACAAATGCAGAAAGGACAATCCAAAGCTTTTTCGCCCACAATACACGGAAAAGTTCAATTAAATCAATCTCATCTTGTTTTTGAGAAGAAACATTAGTCATACATTAACCTTAATGAAGAAATAACCTAACAATAATTTTTTAAATTATACCAGATTCTGTTCTATTTCTGAAAAACTTTACTAAAACTTACACTCTAGTATGATCTTGCCCAAAATGCCAGATTGGTAGATAATAAACTACTATTTGTTTTGTTATAGGTTTGATATGAGCGATATCCAAATTCCTCTCATCTTTACAGACGCTGCGGCGAGAAAGGTGAAGAGTTTAATTGAAGGGGAAGATAATCCAAATCTCCGTTTACGTGTGTATATCACAGGTGGGGGCTGCAGCGGGTTCCAATATGGTTTTACCTTTGACGATCAAGTTAATGAAGGTGATTTGACCATTGAAAACCAAAATGTCGGCTTAGTGGTGGATCCAATGAGTTTGCAATATTTGATTGGTGGTACGGTGGATTACACCGAAGGGCTAGATGGCTCGCGTTTTGTGGTGCAAAATCCAAATGCGAGTTCAACCTGTGGTTGTGGTTCTTCTTTCAGCATTTAATTTGCATTTTATTCGTAAAAATTGACCGCTTGTATGAGCTAATCTCACAAGCGGTCTTTTTTGTATTAATGCTCTCGAGTCTTGAAGAACTCCACATCAGGATAACGCTCTTGCGCCAAGTTCAAATTCACCATCGTTGGTGCGATATACGTTAAGTTATCGCCTCCATCCAAGGCTAAGTTTTGCTCGTTTTTACGTTTGAACTCTTCAAATTTTTTCGCATCCGAACATTCCACCCAGCGGGCGGTTGCCACGTTCACGTTTTCGTAGATCGCTTCTACGTTGTATTCCGTTTTTAAACGCGAAACCACCACGTCAAACTGAAGTACACCCACCGCACCCACGATTAAATCATTGTTCATCAACGGACGGAACACTTGCACCGCACCTTCTTCCGAAAGTTGAACCAAGCCTTTTAACAATTGTTTTTGCTTGAGCGGATCTTTCAAACGAATGCGACGGAACAATTCAGGCGCGAAGTTTGGGATGCCCGTAAATTTCAAGGTTTCACCTTGAGTGAAGGTATCGCCGATTTGGATCGTACCGTGGTTATGCAAGCCGATAATATCGCCCGCATAGGCTTCCTCAGCGTGAGAGCGGTCGCCCGCCATAAAGGTTAAGGCATCAGAAATCACCACATCTTTACCGATACGAACGTGTTTGAGCTTCATGCCTTTCTCATATTTGCCTGAAACCACACGCATAAATGCCACACGGTCGCGGTGTTTCGGGTCCATATTCGCTTGGATTTTAAACACAAAGCCGCTGAATTTTTCTTCCGAACTTTCCACCGTGCGAGTGTCTGCTTGGCGCGGTTGTGGTTTTGGTGCCCATTCAGTTAAGCCATCAAGGAAATGATCCACACCGAAGTTACCCAATGCGGTTCCGAAGAATACAGGGGTCAATTCGCCATTGATAAAGGCTTCGTGGTCGAATTCGTTACTTGCACCTTGCACCAGTTCCAATTCATCGCGCAGTTGTTGAGCTAAATCATCGCCCACTGCAGCGTCTAATTCTGGGTTATTCAAACCTTTAACGATACGCACTTCTTGAATAGTTGATCCTTGCCCTGATTGGTACAAATAGGTTTCATCCTTCTCGATGTGATACACGCCCTTGAACAATTTTCCGCAGCCGATTGGCCAAGTAATTGGCGCGCAGCGGATTTTTAATACTCTTTCCACTTCGTCCAACAACTCCATTGGATCACGAATATCGCGGTCGAGTTTGTTCATAAAGGTGATGATTGGCGTGTTGCGCAAGCGGGTGACTTCCATCAATTTAATGGTACGTTCCTCAACCCCTTTTGCTGAGTCGATTACCATCAAGCAACTATCCACCGCGGTTAAAGTGCGGTAAGTATCTTCCGAGAAGTCTTCGTGCCCTGGTGTGTCAAGAAGATTGACTAAACAGTCGTTATAAGGGAATTGCATCACAGAGGTGGTGATCGAAATACCACGTTGTTTTTCCATTTCCATCCAGTCGGATTTAGCGTGAGCAGCTGAGCCTTTGCCCTTCACCGAACCTGCGGTTTGAATTGCGTTTCCGTATAAAAGCACTTTTTCGGTAATGGTGGTTTTACCCGCATCGGGGTGAGAAATAATCGCAAAGGTTCTGCGTTTATTTACTTCTTGAGGATAAGTCATAATCTTCTCTTATTCGTTCAAATTGTGTTAAAAAATGGGCATATTATCCTTGAAAATGGGGCGTTTTGCAAAAAATGCGGATATAGTAAATTTTCGGAAGAAAATGACCGCTTGCGATCTCTTCAAGCGGTCATTTTGCCAAGATTCTTACTAAGGCTATTTGCGGCTATCGTGATACAACCACTCCGCTACCTGTTTGGCGAAGTAGGTTAAAATGCCATCTGCGCCTGCACGTTTAAAGCAGAGTAAGCCTTCCATAATGCATTCGCGTTCTTTCAACCACCCGTTTTGAATTGCAGCCATATGCATCGCATATTCGCCTGAAACTTGGTAGGCAAAAGTTGGTACACCGAAAGTTTCTTTCACACGCCACACCATATCCAAATATGGCATTCCAGGTTTGACCATCACCATATCTGCCCCTTCTTGGATGTCCATTGCCACTTCATGTAAGCCTTCGTTGGCATTGGCAGGATCAACTTGATAGGTGTATTTATTACCGCCTTTAAGGTTGCCAGAAGAACCGACTGCATCGCGGAAAGGTCCGTAGTAGTTTGAGGCATATTTTGCGGAATACGCCATAATTTGGGTATTGATAAAGCCGTTCGCCTCTAATGCTTCACGAATTGCCCCAATGCGGCCGTCCATCATATCGCTTGGTGCAACAACATCCGCTCCTGCAGCTGCGTGAGAGAGAGCTTGCTTAACTAACACTTCGGTCGTAATGTCGTTAAGCACATAACCTGTTTCATCAATAATGCCATCTTGCCCATGCGTGGTGAATGGATCGAGAGCCACATCGGTCATCACGCCTAATTCTGGATACGCTGCTTTTAATGCACGCACCGCACGCTGTGCCAAGCCTTCAGAGTTATAGGCTTCTTCTGCCATTAGCGATTTTTTCGTTTCACCTACCACAGGGAAAAGGGCGATCATAGGCACACCATATTTCACGAGTAAGCCTGCTTCAATTAAAAGTTGGTCGATGGTTAAACGTTCTACACCTGGCATTGAGGGAACTGTTTCGCGATGATTTTCGCCTTCAATGACGAAAACAGGGTAAATTAAATCGTTCGCGGTAAGTTGGCTTTCTGCTACTAAACGGCGGCTGAAATCGTGTTTACGTAAGCGACGCATACGGCTTTGCGGGAATGAGGTGTTGAGGTATTGAGTCATTTTTTGTCCTTAAATATTATTGTTACGTAGGGTATGTGGATTTTCGAAATCCACGCATGTATAACAAGCGGTAAATTTTCATGCGTGAATTGTAAAACAATTCACACACTCTACGAATATACAACATAAAAATTAACCCGCTTTCGCGGGCTAAAATTAAGCGTTTTCTTCACTCGTGGTTTCTTCTTCTCTTGGTTTGTAGAACTTGGCACAAATCACGCCAACTTCAAACAACAAGCACATTGGCACAGCCAAGAGTGTTTGCGAGAAAATATCGGGTGGTGTAAGTAACATCCCGATGATGAAGGCTGCCACGATGATGTATGGGCGTTTTTCACGCAAGTCTTCTGGGGTGGTGATGCCTGCCCAGCAGAGCAAAATAATCGCCACAGGGACTTCAAAGCAGATACCAAATGCTAAGAAAATCGTGAGAACGAAGTCTAAGTAGCTACTGATGTCGGTTGCCATCTGCACCCCTTCAGGTGTGGTGCTGGTTAAGAAACCGAACACGATTGGGAACACCACATAGTAAGCAAATGCTACGCCACAGTAGAACAGCAAGGTGCTTGAGACTAACAGCGGATAGATTAAGCGTTTTTCGTGCTTATAAAGTGCAGGGGCAACGAATGCCCAAATCTGATACAAAATATAAGGCACAGAAAGAAAAATCGCGGTAACAATCGTAAGCTTAATCGGGGTAAAAAATGGCGTTGCAACGTTGGTTGCGATCATTGTTGCCCCAGCTGGCAAATTGCTCGTGAGCGGTGTTGCCAACAGGGTATAGATGTCATTTGCCCAATACACTAACGCACAGAAAACAACTAATACGAAAATAACGCTACGTAATAAACGGTTGCGAAGTTCAACAAGGTGAGCGATAAGCGGTTGAGATTGATCAGCTTGTTGCATTTCCCTTCTCCTTGTTCGCTACATGCTCAGTCGCTTGTGGTGCAACATCGTCATCATCTGGTGGATAATAAATCGAGAGCTTCTCAGCAAGTAGGGCTTCGTCTAACTCTGCCTGTTCTGCGTCTTCCGCCGTCGTCACCGTTTTTTCTTCGGTGGTAAGCGGTGAATTTTCTTCAGCGTTTTGCTCTTTTGCATTCTGTTGATCATTTTCGACCGCTTGTTCTGCCTCTTTAGGCTTGCTCTCGGCTTCAATTTTGGCTTGAATTTCCGCCACTTGTTCATCGGTTAATTTAGTGATTTCACCTTTGGTGGTATTCAAGTCTTGCTGCATTTGTTGAGCAGATTGTTTAAGTTCTTCAACGGTTTTGCTTAATTCTGGTGAAAGCGAACTTAAATTTAATTCCTCTGCTTTTTTAATGCTGTCTTTGAGTTCTTGTAGCTTAAGTTCTTGAGCCAGTTCGTTTTGTACGTTTGCTGCTAAGCCACGAATGGTACGAACCCACCCCATAACGGTGCGGATTGCAATGGGCAAACGTTGGGGGCCTAGCACCACTAAGCCCACAATTAAAACGAGTACTAACTCTGAAAAACCAATATCAAACACGGGTTATGCCTGCTCTTTATCTTTTGCTTTTTGTTCTGTGCTTTCTTGCGTTTTTGCTTCGACTTTATCGAACGCAGCATCTTGCGGTTTTTCCTCTGCCATTGCTTTTTTAAAGCCTTTAACAGATTCACCTAAATCTTGACCGAGTGTACGTAATTTTTTTGTACCGAAAAGTAATACGATAATTGCGACCACGATCAGTAATTGCCAAATGCTAATTCCACCCATATTAAAATCCTCTTTTGTAAATAAAGTGTTGAAATGGTGAGTGCTCATTATACGCTGAAATCACAAAAAAGAAATCTCCCCCAAAATGAATAAACGTGAAGTATGACGTTCCTCAAATTTTGCTGAATAAAACGCCACAAAACTTGACTCTTTCAGACAAGAACGGTAGTATTCGCACCGCTATTTTTACTTGAGGATTACATTTTGGACAGTCATAGTCGATACTTTTCAGATTTTTCTTGATTACCCACTTTGTCCAACCTCAGGTTGCCGACATGGTCGGTAACTTTTGTCTAGTATCTTTCCCCTTGTTCATTTTGTTCATCACCTCCTAACTCGGAGAAATGAAAAATGATTCGTGCTTTTGCATTAGACCATGCTCGCCTTGTGAGCATTGACGAAACCTCCCGCGATCAACTCAATGACGCCATTTGGATCGATTTAATCGACCCCAGCGATGATGAACGTAGCGTATTAAAACTCGGCTTAGACCAAACCCTTGCGGAAGAGCACGAGTTAGAAGACTTAGAAGCTTCCGCTCGCTTTTTTGAAGATGAAGATGGTTTACACCTTCACTCCTTCTTTTACTGCTTAGATGACGACGATTACGCTGATATTTCAACAGTCGCATTTACCATTCGCGATGGACGTTTGTTCACGCTTCGCGAACGCGATTTGCCTGCATTCCGCTTATATCGTATGCGTTCGCGCCGAATGAAATTGCTTGATAGTAACGCTTATGAATTGCTGCTTGACCTGTTCGAAACCAAAATCGAACAGCTGGCGGATGTTATCGAAACAGTTTACGCTGATTTAGAAAATATGAGCCACGTGATTTTGGATGGCAAACAAGAGGGCGATAGCCTCAATGAAGCCCTTTCAGATCTTACGGAGTTGGAAGATGTGAGCTCAAAAGTACGTTTATGTTTGATGGATACGCAACGTGCGTTGAGTTTCTTACTACGCAAAACACGTTTGCCAAACAACCAGCTCGAACAAGCACGCGATATTATGCGAGATATTGAATCTTTGCAGCCGCACAATGAATCGCTGTTCCAAAAAGTGAACTTCTTAATGCAGGCGGCAATGGGTTTCATCAACATCGAACAGAACCGCATTATGAAATTCTTCTCGGTAGTTTCTGTGATGTTCCTCCCAGCAACACTCGTGGCATCCACCTACGGAATGAACTTTGAGTTTATGCCAGAGTTGCATTTCCAATATGGCTACCCAATGGCGATTTGTTTGATGATTGTTGCCGCTGCTTCGCCGTATTTATATTTCAAACGGAAAGGGTGGTTGTAGGAATCAAAATGCTTAAAGCTTTTGTTTAAGGCTTTAAGCATTTTTTATATATTCTTAATCTTATCAGTCGATTACAAGGCCGATTTTTGTCGTACAATCTCAAACAAGCACACGCCTGTGGCAACAGAAACGTTTAGTGAGGAGACCGATCCTGCCATTGGAATGCTGATGAGTTGGTCGCAATGTTCACGGGTGAGGCGACGCATTCCATCGCCCTCTGCCCCCATTACAAGCGCAATTGCGCCTGTGAGTTTGGCTTCATAAATACCCGAAGTAGCTTCGCCTGCGGTGCCGACAATCCAGATGTTGTGGTTTTCTTGCAGTTCACGCATGGTGCGAGCAAGGTTGGTGACACGAATCAGCGGCACAGTTTCGGCAGCACCACAAGCCACTTTTCTAGCGGTTGAGGTCAGTTGGGCTGATTTGTCTTTTGGCACAATTACGGCATCAACGCCTGCCGCATCTGCCGTTCGTAAACAAGCTCCGAGGTTATGCGGGTCGGTCACACCATCTAAAATGAGTAAAAATGGTGCAGATTTGTTGGCTAAAATCGCATCTAAATCGTGTTCATTGAGCTCTTTTTGTGGCACCACACGTGCAATAATGCCTTGATGCACTTCCCCTTGCGCTTTGTTATCTAAAGTTTGGCGGTTGACTTGTTGAACTGCCACGCCTAAGCGTTTTAATTCGCCTAATAATGGATTAAGACGTTTGTCTTCACGCCCTTTTAGCATCAATACTTCAATTAAGCGTTCTGGTGCATTATCTAAAAAAGCTTTGACGGCGTGAATGCCGTAGATTTGTTCACTCATAGTGATTCCTTGATATGGATTTCAGGTATGTTAAGAAGGCGTAGGGCGTGTTATACACGCCCTGCTTTCTAGTATTTTTATTTGTTCTTACAACAACATTTTCACCACTTTATCGAGCTTCACGCGGCCGAATTTTTTTAGCAATTTGCGTACCGCTTCTGGGTAGTCTTTGAGTTGTTCTAAATCGCTATAGTGGGTTAACACTTTGGTATGTTGACGAATATGGGTTAGTTCAGTTTGTGCTTTTTCACTTAATTCCGCTTTAGGATCATGAATCAATACCGCATTTTCCGCATCTAGCGCCCAAGCTCGTGGGTTGAGATTGTTACCAGTGAGTAAGATATAGCAGTTATCGATCCAAACGCCTTTTAGATGGTAGCTATTTTCATTATCTTTCCAAAGGCGAATGGTCAGTTGTTTGTTTTGAATAAAATGGTCAAAACGTCTAGCAAAAGCACGTAAATTTTTCTCATAGAGATAAGGTAGCGCTGATGCCATTGTGAATTTTTCTTCTGGTTTAGTATAGAAGTCATTGGCAGTTTTGTCGCCTACGATAATTTCTACTGATTTGCCGCCTTCCAACAACCATTTAATACGCTGTTGGAGCGAGCGCGGGAAGTTAAAGTAAGGTGTGCAAATCGTCAGTTTTTCTTGCACTTGGTAAAAGAGTGCTTCAATCACTTTGTTCAATTGATTACGTTTCCGTAAACCGATAATCGGTGAAAGACTTAAATTTTCATCTTGTGCTTTGCCGACAAACTGATATTGCTGTTGGCTTAAATATTTGCGAAACGCTTTAATTTGCGGGCGAAGTCCAAAGGTTTTCGGGCGATTGACATCATCCAATCGGCAAACTGCAGGTTGGCTAATAATATGTTTTTCTAGCAATTCAACCATGCTGTCAGTTAATGTTGTATTTTCAATCATGTGGTAACGATCGTAGCGATAACGCTCAAACTGTTGCAAATAAACGTTATTGATACTTGCACCGCTATAAACTAGCGTGTTGTCAAAGATAAAACCTTTGAGATGTAACACGCCGAAAACTTCACGTTTGTTAATTGGTACCCCCCAAAATTCAATCGCCTTTTCAAGGTTATGTTCGGCTTTTTGTTGGGTATACCAATCTGCATTTGAGCTCGTGGCTTCTTCGCCGATACGTCCACGTTGAGCGCGGTGCCAATCGACCAAAATTTTGATTTCTAAATTTGGATTAGCTTGTTTAGCTTGATAGAGGGCAGCTAAGATTTCTTGCCCCGCTTCATCTTTTTCAAAATATAAAGCGGTCAAATAAATACGAGATTTTGCAGAATGGATAAGCTGTAAAATGCGAGTTTTGAACGCACGGCTATCCGCAAGAAATTCCACTTTTTCTGCCGCTTGCGGAATAAAAGTGAGTTTTTCAAGTTGTTTTCTGGCGTGATTAGGTTTATTTAAAATTAGCATTTTACGAATCCTATAAATGAGGATAGTGATGAATTTAAAGGGTACTTAGTTTATCAGAAAATAAGTGGTCGTTTTGCAAATTTAATCGCTTATATATTTAAGATTTATTTATCTGATGATATTTCTGCAACATATAAAAGCTGGAATGGCAAAAGCAGAACATCTCCGATTAAAGTTGCAGGGGTTTGCAATATTTTTCTGATAACATTAGCCCCTTTTACTACAGAAGTTCTAGTTTTACTTTCAGCTCTTATTTCTATTGGTAATTTTTGTTTTAATTGATCTTTTTGAGTTAATTTAACTTCATTATTTTTATAGATTTCACCATAAATGCTTCCAAATATTTTTTGGCAATAATTTGGTAAACATTGAAAACCAATGTTTTTTACCTTTTCTTTTTCAGCTTCATTGACTGGTGAATAGTATAAGGTAACGAAAGCATCAAATTCATTCTTCTTGTAATTTGATAATGTTATTTTTATAGTTTCATTAGTTTTTACTGGTGCGGAAAGTTTTGCTGAAATAATTGGTCTGATTTTTTCACTGCTTTTTTGTGTTAATACAAACCAATACTTTTCTCCTATAATGACTAATTGTCCTGTTTTTGAATTTTCTCCTAATGCAATGAGGCTATCTGTATCAATTGGAGAATATACTATTTCTGCTTTATCTTCTTTCCATAAATTTGTTGTTAAGCAAGCTGACAACAAAATGCTTATTAGAAAAATAAAACCATGTTTTAACCATCGGAATTTCATATGTCCTCCTGAGAGAAAATATTGGAAAGATAGCTATTTTCTTTGTTAATCAATAGTACTCCATTTTTCCCTCTTTTTCTTTGCTAAAGAGGAATTTACTTTTACAAAATGGGGTTCTTTATTCTTCATTAAAACCCCCCCCCTTTGAGCCTCGAGGGGTAGGGGAGATTTGACAAAAGAAAAAACGAAGAAATTAGTCTAATAAAATATGGGAAATGCATTCCCACATTTTATTTGTTTTACGCAAAGTGACGCACTTCACCTTCACCTGCCACGTTTTCAACACAACGTCCGCAAATACTCGCGTGTTCTGCGTGTGTGCCAATGTCGGTTGCGTAGTGCCAGCAACGTGGGCATTTTTTGCCTTCGGCACGTTCTACTTTCACAGCTAAGCCAGCAAGTTCGCCTTCAGCGACATCCGCTTCGCTTAATGGTTTGATGACTGCTTGTGAAGTGATGAGAACGAAGCGTAATTCGTTGCCAAGTTGTTCTAACAATGGACGAATTTCGTCGTTCGCATATACCGTCACTTTTGCTTCTAAGCCTGCGCCGATGGCTTTGTCTTTACGTGCTTGTTCTAATACACGGTTCACTTCAGCACGGACTGCAAGCAGTTTTTGCCAGTAGACATCGTCTAATTTTTCGTTCTCGCCTAAGCCGAATAAGCCTTCGTAGAATTCTTCGGTAAAGACGAATTCTGAACGACCTTCCACTTGTGGCAAGTAGCCCCAAATTTCATCTGCGGTGAATGAAAGAATTGGTGCAATCCAACGCACTAAAGCTTCCGCAATATGCCATAACGCTGTTTGGCAACTGCGGCGTGCAAGGCTGTCTGCTTTGGTGGTGTACTGACGGTCTTTAATGATGTCTAAGTAGAACGATCCCATTTCGATTGAGCAGAAACGCATTAAGCGTTGCACAACGGTGTGGAATTGGTAGTTATCGTAGGCATCTTTAATGTCGTTTTGTGCTTCTAATGCACAGCTTACCGCCCAGCGATCAAGTGCGATCATTTCAGATGGTTGCACCAAATCACGTTTTGGATCGAAGCCGTTTAAGTTCGCTAATAAGAAGCGAGCTGTGTTACGAATACGACGATACGCTTCGCCTGCGCTGTTTAAAATGTTATGTGAAACAGTAATTTCGCCAGTATAGTCGGTTGATGCTACCCATAAACGTAAAATATCTGCACCGTTTTTATTCCAAACTTCGCTTGGCACGATCACGTTACCGAGCGATTTTGACATTTTTCGACCTTTCTCATCTACGGTGAAACCATGCGTTAATACTTGTTTGTAAGGTGCTTTGCCGTTGGTTGCAGTAGAAAGCATCAATGAAGACATAAACCAACCGCGGTGTTGGTCTGAACCTTCAAGGTACATATCTGTGCTGTTGCCGTTGAACTCTGGGCGCGCTTCCACCACTGAGGCGTAGGTTGATCCTGAATCGAACCATACGTCTAACGTATCCGGCACTTTACGGTAGATTTTCGCATCTTCTTCGCCTAACACTTCAACAGGGTCTAAATCCCACCACGCTTGAATACCTTTTTCTTCCACACGTTTTGCCACTTCTTCTAAAATTTCTAAAGTGCGATGGTGTAGCTCTTCGGTTTCGTGATGTACGAACATCGTCATCGGTACGCCCCAAGTACGTTGGCGTGAGATACACCAATCCGGACGATTTGCCACCATAGTGTCGATGCGTGCTTCACCCCAACTTGGAATCCAACGAACAGATTTAATTTCGTCTAACGCTTGGCGGCGTAAACCTTGCGTTTCCATGCCGATAAACCATTGTGGAGTCGCACGGAAAATAATCGGGGTTTTGTGTCGCCAACAGTGTGGGTAGCTGTGTTTAATGCGTTCTAATTTGAACAATGCGCCTACTTCTTTTAGTTTGTCTAACACTAATTCATTCGATTCAAACACGCCTTTACCTGCAAAGAATGGCACGTCTGATTTGAATTTGCCATCATTGCCAATTAAGCCAGCCATTTCAATGCCGTTTTTGCGTGAAACCACATAGTCGTCTTGACCGTGGTCTGGTGCGGTGTGAACTAAACCAGTACCGCCGTCAGTGGTAACGTGGTCGCCTAAAATAAATGGCACGCTAAAATCATAGAATGGGTGTTGGAAGCGAAGTAAATTTAACTCGCTGCCTTTGGTTTCGCCTAATACTTCAACCTGTTCAATCTCTCCCGCTTTAGCAACAGCCTCAACTAATTCTTTGGCTAAAATCAAACGTTCTTCGCCCATTTGGACTAATTGATAATCAAAATTTTCGTTTAATGAAATCGCACGGTTAGATGGCAATGTCCAAGGTGTAGTTGTCCAAATTAATGCAGAAATTTGACCGCTTCCTTTGCCCTCTGCACCGAATTTTTGTTCGATTTCTTGTGCATTGGCCGCTGGGAAACGTACATAGATAGAAGGGGAAACTTTGTCTTCATATTCTACTTCCGCTTCTGCCAAAGAAGAACCGCAATCCAAACACCAATGAACAGGTTTTGAACCTTTGTATAAATGACCGTTCGCGATCACTTTACCCAAAGTACGGATAATGTTCGCTTCTGTGTCGAAATTCATTGTTAAATATGGATTATCCCAGTCGCCCAAAATCCCCATACGAATGAAGTCCGCTTTTTGTCCTTCCACCTGCTCTTTTGCATATTCACGGCATGCTTGACGGAATTCCGCGGCAGAGATTTTCTCGTTTGGTTTACCCACTAGACCTTCTACTTTTAGCTCAATCGGCAAACCGTGGCAGTCCCAACCTGGTACATAAGGTGTATCGAAACCTAATGCGGTTTTCGATTTCATAATTATATCTTTTAAAATTTTATTAACCGCATGACCTAAGTGAATATTACCGTTCGCATACGGAGGACCATCGTGCAAAATAAAGGATTTTTTTCCTTTAGAGGCTTCACGCACTTTTTGGTATAAGTTTTTGTTATACCAGTTTTCTAACATCGCAGGTTCACGTTTTGCTAAATCCCCACGCATCGGAAAGCCTGTTTCAGGCAGGTTTAAGGTGTTTTTGTAATCAGTCATTTTTTTGTTTCCAGTTAATAAAATTGTTTTTGAATTTGGTTTTCTAACTTCCAGCTCCAACGGGGCTGAATTATGTGTAACCTAGGGTGAAGCCCTAGGCATCTGCAAATTCCTCAAAAAATTCAACCGCTTGTGTTTTATCTCTTTGAATTTGTTGCTTTAAGGCTTCAAAATTGGCGAATTTAACTTCATTTCTGATTTTTTTGATGAAACTCACTTCAATCGCTTCGCCGTAGATTGAGCGGTTAAAGTCGAAAATATGCACTTCTAGTAGCGGCTTTGTGCCGTTAATCGTTGGGCGGTTGCCGATATTGGCGATTCCTTGGTACGTTCCCGTTTTTGTTTCAACCTTAACTGCATACACACCATGAATGGGTACAACTAGACGGTTCAGCATAATGTTTGCCGTGGGAAAGCCTATCGTTCTGCCGAGTTTGTTACCGTGGGCAACGCGACCTGCGACGGAATACGGTTTTCCAAGCAGTTTTTTCACCAGCGCTAATTCATCTTTTTGTAGTAGTTCACGAATAAGCGAGCTGCTAATACGATCTTGTTCAAAACTATGCGTGTGGCTCTCTTCTACCGTGAAATTGAAGGCCTTTCCTGCTTCTTGCAGTGTGTGGTAATTGCCAGCACGTTTTGCGCCGAAACGGAAATCATCCCCCACGCTTAAATAGCGAACCTTGAGCTGTTTTACTAATAAATCTTGGATAAACTCTTCTGCAGTAAGCTTGGCGAACCTTTCAGAAAATCGGACACAAAGTACGAAATCTACACCTGATTTTTCCAGATATTTTAATTTATCGCGTAATCGCATTAAGCGAGCAGGCACATTGCAAGCGGTTAAATCGCCCGTTTTTTTTGCAAAAAACTCACGGGGTTGCGGTTCAAACAGCATAATGACCGAAGGTAAACCCGATTCAGTCGATTTGTTAATCAAGCGAGCGAGAATTTGTTGATGTCCTAAATGTACGCCATCGAAATTACCGATAGAAAGGACACAACCGTTCGCTAAAACAGAATGATTGGCTAAATTGTAGAAACCTCGAATTAATTGCATTATTTTGGGACTTTTCACTAAATTTAAAATAGAAAATTCTTGTGATTATAGCTTTTTCTGGGCAAAGAAGAAATAAAAGCGGTCAGATTATCCAAATTTTTTACATCGAAAAGATTAAACGGATAAAATTTGGTATTTTTGCCTAGTAAATAGTGCATTTAATTAAATTTTTCGAAAGAAATATTATTCAAATGCTACATTTTGATTTATCATAGCATCATTGATTTCTCATCCCATTTCCAATCATGACGGACTTTAGTTACCTTCAATCAAAACGCAAACAGCTCAAACTCAAAGTGAATGATGTTTGTACGCAAGCGAATGTTACACGTGCTTATTTTAATCAGTTAGTTAGCGGTAAAATTAAAAATCCAAGTGCTGGTAAGCTGAAAGCATTGCATAGAGTATTGAATATTGTTGAAACTCAAGATCAACGCGTAGGCGTGATTTTTGGCAAGTTCTACCCGATTCATACGGGGCACATCAATATGGTATATGAGGCATTCAGTAAAGTGGATATTTTGCACGTGATTGTCTGCACCGATACCGAGCGCGATTTGCAACTCTTTAAAGAGAGTAAAATGAAGCAGATGCCAACGAATGAAGATCGCCTGCGTTGGGTACAGCAGATCTTTAAATATCAGCAAAAGCAGATTTTTATTCATCATTTAAATGAAGATGGCATTCCAAGCTACCCGAACGGTTGGGAAACTTGGGCAGCTCGTGTTAAAGAACTTTTCGCAGAGAAAAATATCAATCCTAGCATTGTATTCAGCAGCGAGATTCAAGATAAAGCTCCTTATGAAAAATACCTTAATTTAGAGGTTAATTTGGTCGATCCTGAACGCGAACGTTTTAATGTATCTGCGACCAAAATTCGCAACAACCCGTTCCAATATTGGCGTTTTATTCCAAAAGAAGTGCGTCCATTTTTCGTAAAAACGATAGCGATTTTAGGTGGAGAAAGTAGCGGTAAATCGGTGCTTGTGAGCAAATTAGCGAATGTATTTAACACTACTTCTGCGTGGGAATATGGGCGTGAATTTGTGTTTGAACAGCTTGGTGGCGATGAGCAAGCGATGCAATATTCCGACTATCCGCAAATGGCACTGGGGCATAAACGTTACGTTGATTATGCGATGAAACATGCTCACAAAGTGGCATTTATCGACACCGATTACATTACCACGCAAGCCTTTTGTATTCAATATGAAGGTAGAGCTCATCCGTTCTTGGATTCAATGATTAAAGAGTATCCATTTGATGTGACGATTTTGCTCAATAATAATACAAAATGGGTCGATGATGGCTTGCGTAGTTTAGGTTCACTCAAACAACGCCAGCGTTTCCAAGCACTACTTAAGAAATTGCTTGAAAAACACCATATTCCGTATATTGAAATTGAATCTCCAAGCTATTTAGATCGCTATAATCAAACCAAAGAAGTTGTCGAAGCGATTTTAAATGATGAGCCGATTCCTCTTCAGTTTAAGCAGTACAATGTTGAACACGAAACGGAAGGCGAGGTATGATTCTTTTTGCAGGCGATCCACACGGGAGCTATGAACATCTCTACCCTTTTGTGAAAGAACAGAAAAATGTGGCGTTGGTTATTTTAGGCGATTTGCAACTAACCAATCCGCACGAATTAGATGAACTTGCCAAGTATTGCGATATCTGGTTTATTCACGGTAACCATGATAGCAAAACAGTTGCCGCCTTTGATGCTATTTGGGGCAGTGAATGGAAAGATCGCAATATTCACGGTAAAGTGGTGGATATTCAAGGGGTAAGAATTGCGGGCTTAGGTGGAGTGTTCCGTGGACATATTTGGATGCCGCCTAATCGTCCGATGTTTTTTGACCCCATTCACTATTGCCAATATACGCCTCAAGAGAAAATTTGGCGTGGTGGTTTACCATTAAGACATCGTACCTCGATTTTCCCTTCTGATATGGAAGCATTAGAAAGCCAAAAAGCGGATATTTTAATTACGCACGAAGCACCACGTCCGCATCCACAAGGCTTTGCCGTGATTAACCAATTAGCAAGAAAAATGGGGGTGAGCAAAATTTTCCACGGGCATCACCACGATAATTTTGATTACACGCTAATCAATCGAAATAAATATTGTGATATTTTTAATATTGGTTTCCGAAGTCTTGCCGATATTGAGGGAAATTATTTGTTAAAAGGCGTTGATGATCGCGACAAAAAATAACCCTAAAGAATTTGATTCAGCATAAGGAAAGTGCTAACAATCCTTTTGAGGTAACAAGCGATCAGTTACAATCGCAACAAATTATAAACAAGCGGTTACATAATTTTAAAAATTAGGAAAACCTAGTATGCATCAAAATAATCCACAAATTTTAATTGTTGAAGATGAGGCGGTAACCCGCAATATGCTAAAAAACATCTTCGAAGCAGAAGGCTATCAAGTATTTGAAGCAACGGATGGCTCGCAAATGCACGAAGTGCTTGAACAGCAAACAATTAACCTTATTATTATGGACATCAATTTACCTGGTAAAAATGGGTTAATGCTTGCCAGAGAATTGCGTGAAACCACTGAAGTCGCATTGATGTTCTTAACAGGGCGAGATAACGAAATTGATAAAATTTTGGGCTTGGAAATCGGGGCGGATGACTATATCACCAAACCATTTAACCCGCGCGAACTGACTATCCGAGCAAGAAATTTACTTAACCGCACGATGGTGGAAGAGAAAGAGACAATCTCAACACCACAAAATATTGAGCAATATCGCTTTAATGGCTGGACGCTTGATATCAATAGCCGTAGCCTAATTACTCCAGAGGGCGAAGAGAATAAACTACCACGTAGCGAATTTAGAGCGTTGCTCCATTTCTGTGAAAATCCTGGTAAAATCCAAACCCGTGAAGATTTATTGCTCAAAATGACTGGGCGTAAACTTAAGCCACACGATAGAACCGTGGATGTAACGATTCGTCGTATTCGCAAACATTTTGAAGATCACCCAACCACACCTGAAATCATCGTAACCATTCACGGCGAAGGCTACCGTTTTTGTGGTGAACTTGTTTGTGGTGAACTTGAATAAATAAACTCAGTCTAAAAAATACCCTCTTCCCTTGTGGAAGAGAGTTAATACAATTTAAAAAATTCCACTCAAACAAAGGATTAAAAATGAAAAAATTACTCGTATTAGCTATCGCTGGTGCATTTTCTGCATCAGCATTCCCAGCACCTGTTGGCGAAACATTCACAGGCATAGGCGTAAGCACAGATTTAACCACTGCAAAATATAAAGCAAACGGTGTTACTGGTAAACAATCGACAGGTCCTGTACTGGTTGTTGATTACGGTATGGACTATGGCAACAACCTAGTAGGCGTTGCTCAAGCAAAAGCTAAAATTGGCAGCACAAAAGTCACCGGTGATGTGAAACAAAAAAACAAATACACTATCGGTTATCAACAAGGCTACCGCGTAGGTTCTGACTTGCTTCCATACGTAAAAGTTGATGCAAGCTCAAGCAAAATCGGCGATGAAACCTATCGTGGTTTTGGCTACGGAGCGGGGGCAAAATACGCTGTTTCAAGCAATATTGAAGTCGGTGCAGAATATACTCGCAACAACTTAAAACGCAGTGGCACAAAATTAAAAGGTAATGATTTTAGTGCTAATGTTGGGTACCGTTTCTAATACTTAGAAATACCTAAAAATAGACGGGGGATTCTGATCATTCATCCCCCTTATTTTCTAATAAAACGACTACATTTTCTCTTTCTTCATCATTTTCGCTTTTTTCATTTTTTTATCCGCCTTCATTTTTTTCTCTGATTTCATCATCATCTTATTTGATGGCATTTTCATCTGATCCATTTTCATTGCATCAGATTTCATCATTGGTTCTGACTTCATTGACCCTGCCATCATGGGTTCTGATTTCATTGGCATGGCGTCAGATTTCATTTCTTCTGCATAAACGGTTGTCGCACCAAATAACATAGTCATACCTAAGATTGCGCTTTTCAATGTAATATTTTTCATTTTAAATTTCCTTGTTTGAGTGGTAAAAATAGTATTGAAAGAAATTGTTTCTTTCATGTTATTAGACGAAACACTTTTTCATTTCTTACAAAAATTTTAAAGGAATTAAAATGAATGCTATTTCTGATACGGAACTCCAACAAATTCGTACGCAAATGCTGAAATTTGCAACGTTACAGTTGCACCATGCTGACCTTGCTGAGGATTTAGTACAAGAAGCATTTTTAAGTGCATTTAATAATCTCGCGAATTTTAAACATCAAGCTGCTTTTAAAACTTGGGTTTTTGCTATTCTGAAAAATAAAATTATTGATTATCTTCGCCAGAAAGGACGCTTTGTATTAGAAAGTGAAATTGAAGATGAACAGTCAACTAATACATTTTTTGATGATACAGGGCATTGGAAAATAGAATATTATCCGAGCGAATTACAGGGCGAAGAGGAAATGGTGTATTCTGATGAGTTTTGGTTGATTTTCGAAACTTGCCTGACTTGTTTACCCGCTAAACATGCCAAAATTTTTATGATGAGAGAGTTTTTAGAATTGTCATCGGATGAAATTTGTCAAGAAACTCAGCTTACTACCTCCAACTTGCATACCACACTTTATCGGGCCCGTTTGCAGTTGCAAAATTGTTTATCAAAAAAACTTTAGGAGAAAATTATGCGTTGTCGCCAAGCCACTCGAATGATTTCCGAATCGCACGAACGTTCATTAGATATACAAGAAAAAGTTGGGTTAAAAGTTCATTTAGTTACCTGTCCACATTGCCGCCGTTTTCAAAGAAATTGCGAAACCTTAAGCGAAATGATGAAGCAATTTAGGGATGCCGAAAACCATCTAGAGAATTAACTGATAGGTAGCAAAAAATAAGCGGTTGAATTTGCAAACTATTTTATTCGTCAATATATTAAATTTGGTGCATTTGTAGGCGGTGCAAATTTAGAACAAGTTTCTGAAGAAGAAGGTAAGAAGGCTATTTCTAAACTAAATATGGCAGTAAGTCATTAGAATTCTGCTCTAACAACATCATTTTATTTAAACAAGGCTAAGTCTATATTTAATTTAGACTTAGTCTTTTCTATTTAAGATTCCTCCCTTATTCCTACCACAATTCAAACTTAAGTAAAAAAACCTGTAAGAAATCAGATTGTCCGCCGTCTAACCTTATGTAACGTTAATTTTCACATCATAAGGAAAAACAATGAAACTATCAAAAACATTTCTATTTATTACCGCACTTTGTTGTGCTACACCAACTTTAGCAATACAAAATTCAACATCATCTGGAGAACAAAAAATGGCAATGGAAAATACGCAAAATATTCGTGAAATTTATCTTGCTGGTGGCTGTTTCTGGGGTATGGAAGCATATATGGAGCACATTCACGGTGTGAAAGATGCGATTTCTGGCTATGCTAATGGTAATACGGAGAAAACTAGTTATCAGATGATTGGGGTAACCGATCATGCAGAAACGGTAAAAGTCACTTACGATGCAAACCAAATTTCGTTAGATAAATTGCTTAAATATTATTTTAAAGTAATTGATCCAACGAGTGTAAACAAACAAGGTAATGATCGTGGCAGACAATATCGCACAGGAATTTATTATCAAGATGAGGCAGATAAAGCGGTGATCGAACAAGCACTCGCCCAGCTTCAAACCAAATATAAAAAACCAGTGCAAATTGAGGTGCAACCACTTAAAAATTACATCGTAGCAGAAGAATATCATCAAGATTATTTGAAGAAAAACCCAAATGGTTATTGCCATATTGATATTACCAAAGCTGATGAACCCGTGATTGACGAGAAAGATTATCCGAAACCGAGTGATGCAGAACTCAAAGCGAAATTGACACCGTTGCAATATTCCGTCACTCAGAATAAACATACTGAACGCTCTTTTAGTAATGAATATTGGGATAATTTCCAACCAGGTATTTATGTTGATGTCACCACAGGCGAGCCTGTTTTTTCTTCAAATGATAAATTTGAATCGGGTTGTGGCTGGCCGAGTTTTACGAAACCAATAGCGAAAGAGGTTGTACATTATCAAACGGATAATAGTTTTAATATGCAACGTACCGAAGTGTTAAGCCGTGCGGGCAATGCCCATTTGGGTCACGTATTTGATGACGGTCCGAAAGATAAAGGCGGTTTACGTTATTGCATTAACAGTGCATCAATTAAATTTATTCCGTTCGCTGAAATGGAAAAGGCAGGATACGGATATTTGATTCAATCGATTAAAAAATAAGGAGAGGCAGGATGTTAGATCAACAACTCCTTATTGGAACTGTATTTTTAGCCGGACTTGCTTCTTTTCTTTCGCCTTGTATTTTCCCGATTATCCCAATTTATTTTGGTATTTTGAGTAAAGGTGGCAAAAAAGTCCTAAATACTTTTTTATTTATTTTAGGGCTTTCCCTTACATTTGTCAGTTTAGGCTTTAGTTTTGGCTTTTTAGGGAATATTTTATTTAGTAACACCACCCGCATTATTGCTGGCGTTATCGTGATTATTTTGGGCATTCACCAACTTGGCATTTTCAAAATTGGTTTGTTGGAACGCACAAAATTGGTTGAAATCAAAACATCAGGAAAATCGACCGCACTTGAGGCATTTGTGCTTGGTTTAACCTTTAGTCTTGGTTGGACACCTTGTATTGGCCCGATTCTGGCTTCTGTGTTAGCGTTATCAGGCGATGAAGGCTCTGCACTTTACGGTGCATCAATGATGTTCGTTTATGTTTTAGGCTTGGCAACGCCGTTTGTACTGTTTTCGTTCTTCTCTGATAGCTTGCTCAAACGTGCTAAAGGGTTAAATAAACACTTAGACAAATTTAAAATCGGTGGCGGAATTTTAATTATCGTGATGGGTATTTTATTGATTACGAATAATTTTTCGTAAGGCATAACTTCAACAAAAGAAATCTATAAAAGGAAAAAGCAATGAAAAAACTACTATCAATATTTCTAATGGCATTCAGCCTAAATACTTTTGCACAAACCAATTTGGCGGATGTGCAACTCAAAGATTTAAACAATCAGCCAGTTACTTTAAGCCAATATAAAGGCAAACCTGTGTATGTAAAAATGTGGGCATCTTGGTGTCCGATTTGCTTGGCTGGATTAGCTGAAATTGATGATTTAAGTGCGGAAAAAGATCGCAATTTTGAAGTGATTACCATTGTTTCGCCGGATCACAAAGGCGAAAAAGGCACTGCTGATTTTATTGAGTGGTACAAAGGATTGGAATATAAAAATATCACAGTGCTTTTAGATGAAAAAGGCGAAATCATTGATAAAGCAAGAGTGCGAGGCTATCCGTTCAATCTCTTTTTAGATAGTGATTTAAACCTGAAAAAAACCGTACCAGGGCATTTCGGAGCTGAACAAATCCGAGCGTTTGCTGAAAAATAACAATGATAAGCGGCTTATTTCTAAGCCGCTTTTACAATGGGAGAACATTTGTGTATTTCGAGCGTAGTTGAAGAGTGAGATTTGGTAAAAAGCAAATAATAGTTTAACTTCTTGCTCGGTTATTTACTTTACTAAAATAATCAGGTATTTTATTGTAGCCTTCTCACAGAGAAGGTATGATTTTAATTCCATTCAATGATAATCAGACCAACGGAGTTTAACTATGGCTGAACAAATCGTCCCTTCTAATGATGTTATTCTTAAAGCAGTGCAAGACACTTTAGTGATTTCAACTACTGATTTACAAGGTGTGATCACTTACGCAAACGATCTTTTCTGCAAATTAACAGGCTATTCTCGTGAAGAATTAATCGGTCAACCACACAATCTTGTGCGTCACCCTTCTGTGCCAAAAGAAGTGTACAAAGATATGTGGGATACTATCCAAGCAGGTAAAATTTGGACAGGTATCGTGCCAAACGTAGGTAAAGGTGGTGTGGTTTATGTGGTAGATACCACCGTTCAGCCAATTTTTGACGAAGCGGGCAACATCACCAGCTATATCAGCGTGCGTCGTGTAATCAACGATTTAATGCAAAACTTCGATGCCGTAGAATTATCAAAAGAAGTATTCGACGACTACTACGATAAATAATCAACGATTCTCTTTTCGGGCGTGCTTTGGCACGCCTTTTCTTTCTTGATATATGAAAGGAACTGCTATGTCTCAACCCATTTCTCATATTCATATCGCCTACGGTTCTGAATCGGGCAATACCGAAGCACTTGCCAAGCAACTCCATCAGCTTGATTGGCTACAAGCTCACCAACCTAGCCTTTGCACCCTGAATGAACTAGATTTTTCTTGCCTACAAGCGGACGATTTATTGCTGATTTTAAGCAGCTCGTTCGGTGATGGCGAACCACCAGCCAATGCCGATGAATTTGCCAATTCTTTGGAAAATTTGACCGCTTTCCCGTGCCGTTATGCCCTATTCGGTTTGGGCGATACCAGCTATGATAAATTCTGCGGTTTCAGCCAACAAATCGAAGCCTTGCTAAATCAAAAACAAGCGAAAGCCCTGATTGCTCGTGTAGATGCGGATCTCAACTATCAAGCTATCTTCAAACAATGGCTGCCGCTCTTGCAACAAGTTCTACAAACACCGGCAAACGAAACGTTATCCCACGATCTTTCCGTTAAAGTTTATAACGAAAAAACCGTGTATGAAGCAGAAGTGTTGGAAATCAAACACTTGGCACAATCTGAACCTGCCGTTTACCACTTACGCCTCTCACTACAAAACAGCGGGATTTTCTACCAAGCGGGCGATTTAGTTTATGTGCAAGTCAGCCAACCTGATGAGGCATTAGCTCTTTATGAAAACTGGTTTGAGCAATCAGCAGAAGGCTTACGCAACAAGGAATTACGCCTATTAAGTAAAAATGTATTGCGTGATTTAAATAAAATTTTAGATAACGCTGAGCTGAAAAACCTGCTCAAAATTTCCAATAAAAAAGCGTTGGAAGCCTATTTATATGGGCGTGATTTACTCGATGTATTGCGTGATTTCGATGCAGAAAAACGCATTTCGCTACAAGATCTTGCAGAATGCTTACCAAATTTAACCGCTCGTGCCTATTCCATAAGCTCTTGTGGTAAAACGCACCCTGAATATGTCGATCTCTGCGTGCGTCATGTTCATTACCAGCTCAATGAACGTAGTTACCAAGGCACAACAAGCGATCAGCTTGCACACCTTAAAGAAGGGCAAAGATTACCGATTTTCATCAAATCGAACGCAACATTCCACTTACCTGAAAATCTCAACGCACCAGTAGTAATGATTGGAGCGGGTGCAGGCATTGCACCGCATATTGGTTTCTTGGATTATTTAGCACAACAACCAAATAAAGTAGAGAGCTACCTCTTCTTTGGTGAACGCCATCAAGCCAAAGATTTTCTTTATGAAGAACAGCTCAACGCCTATCAAACACAAGGCGTACTCACCACACTTTTCACAGCCTTCTCACGCGATCAAGCGGTCAAATTTTATGTGCAAGATGCAATGTGTGAGCAAGGCGAATTGCTTTGGAAATTGATTCAGCAAGGGGCATATTTCTACATCTGCGGCAGCAAATCAATGAGTAAAGCAGTAGATGAGGTACTATTGGAGATCGCAGATAAAATTGGTGGGCAGCCTTTCGTGGACGACTTCAATAACATCATTGCCACGCTCATTGCTGAAGGACGATTGATGAGAGATGTGTATTAATTTCAAAAATTGAACAAAGAAATGGCTGAAAAAATCTTCAGCCATTTTTCTATGTAAAATTCGATTACTACACCCAACGTCTTACCGCTTTTTTATACGCTAAATATTCCTCGCCAAATTTTTGTTCTAACATCTGTTCTTCTGGATGAATTTGTAAATAATTGATGCTCCAGATAAATAACGGAATTACCAATAAAGCGGTGGCATTTTCAAGATAAATTGCAAATGCGACAAGAAAAATGGCGATGCTGAGATACATCGGATTACGGCTAAAGCGATAGATGCCCGTTTGAACAATATGGCTAGTTTGATTTGGATGAAGTGGGCTGATAGTCGTTTTAGCAAGGTGGAATGAGATAACGCTTGCTATGCCAATGATGGCACTTAATCCAACCAACATCAAAACCAACCACGTTGCCTTTGGAAAGGAAAGGATGGTCGGCAAGCAATACATTATTGTCATGCAAATTAGGCAGATAACAGGCGGTGGAATTTTGGTTTTCATTTGCAAATCTCTCCTTGTTGAATTTCAAATAGTTGGTCTTGCGAATTTTTCTGCCATTGCATCTGGTTTAATTGCTCTTGGGTAATAGCGGTAACGAATACTTGCGACTGGCTTTCACGCAAGCGTTGTGAAAGCAGCTCACGCTTGATTGGATCGAGCTCTGAAGCAAAATCGTCAATCAAGAAAATGCAAGGTTTCTCTTTTTGGTCGGTTAAATATTCGCCTTGGGCTAATCGTAAGGCGCACATTAAGAGTTTTAACTGCCCACGAGAAAGCACATCTTCCACAGGTAAGCCGTTGGCTCGGAAGCGGAAATCCGCTTTTTGTGCACCTAACATTGTGTAGCCTAATGAGCAGTCTCGCTCAAAGCCTTGTTGTAAGATCTCCGCATAATCTGTCCCTTTTTCCCAACCTTGATAAAAGCTGACCGAAATCTCTAATTCAGGCAAGAAAAAGGCACAATGGCGAGCAATTTCAGGCGTGATGGCGGCAGCATATTCGGCTCGCATAGCGGTCACATTTTGGGTGGTTTTTACTAATTCAATATCCCAATGTTTCAACTCGTTATAGCTTCGAACTTGATGCAATGCGGCGTTGCGCTGTTTAAGTAGGCGTTTGAGATTTATCCATTGTGGATAAAAATCACTCTGTTGGTGGAATAAGCCCCAATCCAAAAAGGCACGACGGTAACTTGGTCCGCCATTGAGCAACGTTAAGCCTTCAGGAGTAATGACTTGCATCGGTAGCAGATGAGCAAGATCGGCAATTTTATTGCCATCTTCGCCGTTAATTTTAAGCGTAGTATTGCCCGAACGCTGTTTTTGCAATCCGACCGTCCAGCTATGTTTTTCCTCATCAATTTTACCGTGTAAAACAAAATCCTCTGCCTCGTAATTGATTACACGGTTGCTGATATGACTTTTAAACGAACGACCGTGCCCGAGGTAAAAAATCGCTTCAAGCAAGCTAGTTTTGCCGCTTCCATTGTGTCCGACGATAAAATTAAAATTCGGGCTGAGATCAAGCTCAGCTGAGGAAATGTTGCGGAAATTTTGAATGATAAGGCGAGATAGGGACATAGAAAGTTCTGATGATTAAAAGGATGATTAACATCACTTTCGTAGGTGAGGGGGTTATCTCCTCTCAATTAAAGAATATCGGGCGGGGATAAACCCCGCCCTTACGCAAAGAGCAATGTTGCTACTAGGATAAACAACTACAACCTCATCGGCATAATCACATATTCTGCCGTGTTATTATCGCAATCTTCGATTAAACAACTTGAGCTTGCATCCACTAGGCTAAAACGCACGCGTTCGCATTTGAGTGTATTTAATACATCTAAGACATAGCTTACGTTGAAGCCAACTTCCATTGCAGGGCTTTGATAGTTCACATCAATGATCTCTTCCGCTTCTTCTTGCTCTGGGTTGTTTGCATTGATTTTGAGTACATCATTATCGAGCGATAAACGCACACCACGGAATTTTTCGTTCGATAAAATCGCGGCACGCATTAACGCACGGCGAAGCACTTCGGTATCCGCTTCTAAAATACGATCAGCATTGCGCGGCAATACACGGCGATAGTCTGGGAAACGTCCATCAATCAATTTTGAGGTAAAGACCACGCCATTCATTGTCATGCGGATATTGCTTGAGCCAATCTCTAAACGCACGATTTCGTTACTTACGCTTAACAAGCGGGAGAGTTCTAACACCGCTTTACGAGGAACGATCACAGAGTGCGAAACCAGTTCTTGCGTGAGTGGCATTGTGCAGACTGCAAGACGATGACCATCTGTTGCTACTGCGCGCAATAAATTGCCTTCAGTTTCGAATTTCATCCCGTTTAAGAAGTAACGAGCATCTTGGTTCGCCATTGAGAATTGGGTTGCATCAATTAAGCGAGCAAAAGTCGCTTGTTCAATGCTGAAATCCACTTCTGGCGTCCAATCCATTAAGTTTGGGTAGTCGTTTGCGGGTAAAGTCGCTAAGCTAAATTTACTGCGACCTGCTTTAACTATAGCTTTATCTTCTTCGAACTGTACCGAAATGAGACTATCTTCAGGTAAACTTTTTGAAATATCTAAGAATTTTTTTGCTGGAATAGTAAATTTTCCTGAAAAATCGACCGCTTGAGCCAGTTGAGCTTCGGTGCTTAATTCCACCTCTAAGTCGGTTCCCGTAAGAGAAAGACGATCGCCTTCTACTTTAAGTAAAATGTTGTTAATAATAGGCAACGTTGGACGGCTTGCAAGTACACCGCACACTTGTTGCAAGGGTTTAAGTAACTGTTCTCTGGTAATCGAAAATAACATAACCGTTCCTAATCGTCGTTTTTATGATGATAATTTGCGTGTTAAAAGTGTGTAATCTTCTTGGATGCTGGTATCAGTATCACGTAATTCTGCAATGGTTTTGCAAGCGTGCATCACGGTAGTGTGATCGCGCCCTCCGAACTCTCGTCCAATTTCAGGCAAGCTATGATTGGTCAGCTCTTTTGCCAATGCCATCGCGATTTGGCGTGGACGTGCAATGGTTCGTGTGCGACTTTTCGATTTAATATCCGCCAATTTAATGTTGTAATGATCTGCGACAATACGTTGAATATTTTCGATAGTAATCAGCTGTTCATAAGCCGCAAAACGGTCGCGTAATACTTCACGAGCCATATCAATCGTAATCGGGCGATGAGTCACCGTCTGCCACGCAATGACAGAGTTTAGTGCCCCCTCAAGTTCACGTACGTGAGTGCGCAATTTCTGTCCGATTAAATAGGCAACATCTTCTAATAATTCCACGCCACGTTCTTCTGCTTTTTTACGCAAAATTGCCACGCGAGTTTCTAATTCTGGCGGTTCGATCGTGGAGCTAATACCACAGCTTAAACGCGATTTAATCAGCGGATCAATGCCTTCAATATTTTTCGGGTAAACGTTAGAAGTCAAGATCACTTGCTTACCTTGATCAAATAAGGCGTTTAACAAGTGTAAAAATTCCTCTTGTACCTTCGGCTTATCCGCTAAAAACTGGATATCGTCGATCATCAACACATCCAATGAGCGGTAGAATTTTTTGAGTTTATCTGCCTCTTGGCTGTTGGTGTTGATCGCTTTCAAAATATCGCGATAAAAACGTTCCGAATGAATATAAAGAATGCGTAAATTTGGCATTTTTTTCAGCAATGCATTGCCGATCGCGTGTAATAAGTGAGTTTTGCCTAAACCCGTATTGGCATAAAGCGAAAGCGGGTTGCAGTGGCTTTGCCCCAGCTCGTTTACCACCTGCTGTGCTACCGCTTTAGCGAGCTGGTTTGAACGACCTTGCACAAAGTTATCAAAGTGCTGACCAGGGTTAATTCCCGTTTTAAAGGTGCTAGTTGTCGAATCTTGCTGAGCATTTTGCGTTGCTTCTGCACGTTTTTCATTTGGGCGGATCCCAACGCGAGTAGTAACGATCAAAGTTTCATTTTTGGACAAAAAACGGGCAAGATCAATGATCTCGCTTAAGAAGTTGTCTTTTACCCATTTCTCAACAAACTGATTTTGAGCATAAAGTGTTAATTCTCCATCGCTAAAACTTGCCTGTAACGGGCGTAGCCAAGTACTATAGTCCGTAGACGATACTTTTGATTGTAAATGATTAAGGCAATCAGCCCAAAGAGAAGACACGATTTACTCCAAAAACTTGTGAAAAAGATTATCTATAATACCTTAAAATCTTGTGGAAATCTTGCAAATTTTTCAGAAAAAATCACCGCTTGTTTTTCTTCAAGCAATTTGTGGAAATTTCCGCTATAATTCGCTCCATTTACATCCATTACATTAAAAGAGAACAATGAAAGAATCGATCATTAGCAAGTTAGAAAGTTTAAGTGAACGCCACGAAGAGTTGCAGGCATTGTTAGGTGATGCCTCTGTGATCTCAGATCAAGACAAATTCCGTGCTTATTCTAAAGAATATTCTCAATTAGAAGAGGTGGTTAGCACCTTCAATCGCTGGAAAAAGCTTAACAACGATATGGAAGATGCACAAATCCTATTAGACGATCCTGATATGAAAGAAATTGCCGAAGAAGAGATCGCAGAAAACAAAGCCGAAATTGAGCAGCTTGAGCAACACTTGCAAATTCTCTTACTGCCGAAAGATCCGAACGATGAATACAACGCCTTCTTAGAAATCCGTGCAGGAACGGGCGGTGATGAGGCGGGTATTTTCGCAGGTGATTTATATCGTATGTATAGCCGTTATTGCGAAAGTAAACGCTGGCGTATTGAGGAGCTTTCTGCTAATGAAAGTGAACAAGGCGGATACAAAGAGATCATCGTGAAAATTTCAGGCGAAGGCGTTTATGGTCAGCTTAAATTTGAATCTGGCGGTCACCGCGTGCAACGTGTACCAAAAACCGAATCACAAGGGCGTATTCACACCTCAGCTTGTACTGTAGCAGTAATGCCAGAGTTGCCAGAATCGGAAATGCCAGAAATCAATCCAGCAGATTTGCGTATTGATACTTACCGCTCATCAGGTGCGGGTGGTCAGCACGTTAATACCACCGATTCTGCAGTGCGTATTACCCACATTCCAACAGGGATTGTAGTGGAATGCCAAGATGAACGCTCACAACACAAAAATAAAGCAAAAGCATTGGCGGTATTGGCTTCACGCATTGTACAAGTAGAACAAGAACGCCAAGCGGCAGAGCAAGCGGACACCCGCCGTAACTTACTTGGTTCGGGCGACCGTTCAGATAAAATCCGTACTTATAACTACCCGCAAGGTCGTGTAACGGATCATCGGATCAACCTCACCGTTTACCGCTTAGATGAAGTAATGAACGGCAAAATTGATGAGTTGATTCAACCGATTATCACCGAATATCAAGCTGACCAATTGGCGGCTTTATCTGAAAATGCATAATGAAATTTGCCCTCATTACGAGGGCATAAAATTTTAAGGAAATCAAAATGCTAAAACGTTTATCGGTAATTTTTTCACTTTTTTTAACCGCTTGTACTAACAATATTTTTACCGCAGGAGGTAAATCGGCACCATCAGAAAACTCTTCTGTTTCACGCCAGTATTTTGTCGGGAAATGGGCGTGTGAAATGAATGGTGGCAATATTGGTTCGTCAAATACGGTAAAACTAGCGAAAGATGGTTATGCAGACTATGTTGGAACATTAGCTATTCCAAAAGAAGATCCTCTGTTTCAGTATCAATTAGAACGTATTGGCACTTGGGCTTTTGCAAATGATATTCTGACTTATCAATTCAGCAAAAGTAATTTCACACGAGCGCATACTTTTGAGATGTTGAAGAAAATTAAAACAGATAAGAATCTGAATGCAGAAGAGAATGCAACTTTTGATGGACTTTCTGCTCAAATGAATAAATCAAATGCAAAATCTGTTTCACTTGCAGTGAGTGATTTTACTGATCAAAGTTTTGTAATTACGCAAAAATTACCTGAAGTGACAAGAACTGGAATTTGTAAAAAGATACTTTAATAGAAATGAATATATAACAACGGCATATTAAATTTTGGGATGCAGAGCAAATTTTATAATATGCCGTTTTTTATTAAAGCTAATTAATCCACCAACTTCGTTCCATATAAGTAAGTGTAACCAAATGGGCTTTGTTTGTAACCTTGCACGCGTTTGCTGGTTGGGGCAAAGTTAATCGAGTGAGCCACGTTAATCCACGGGGCTTGCTTATTTAAAAGTACCTGAGCTTGTTCGTAAAGTTTGGTACGTTCGCCTTTGTCCGATAAACCAATCGCTTTATCTAATAAAGCATCTAACTCTGGGCTATTAAAGCGTGCGTAGTTGCTGTTGCCGATATTTGATGAACCAAATAACGGCGATAAGAAGTTATCAGGATCGCCATTATCGCCAGACCAGCCGTAAGTTCCCGCAGTTACTTCGCCTGCTTTGGTGCGTTTGATGTAGTCACCCCATTCATAAGTCACTAATTTCGCTTTTACGCCAATTTTTTCCCAGTCCGCTTGAATAATTTCTGACATACGGCGTGGATTTGGGTTAGACGCACGCACCACAGGTTGTACCCAAAGTTCGGTTTCAAAACCATTCGGATAACCCGCTTCAGCTAAAAGCTGTTTCGCTTTTTCGATATTTTGCTTAGATTCTGGCAAACTTGCGTTATAACCCCAAATTGTTGGCGGTAGTGGACTTTTCGCAGCCACGCCCGCACCTTGATAAACGACATCAATGATCGCTTTTTTATCTACGGCTAAATTCAACGCTTGGCGAACTTTTACATTATCAAACGGAGCTTTTTCTGTGTTAAATGCCACGTAAGCAATGTTCAAACCAGGGTTAGAAAGCAGATTCACTTTCGGATCGGTTTTCATTTTTTCGATGTCGGTTGCATTCGGGAAATCCATTAAATCACATTGCCCAGCCTGTAATTTCGCATAACGCGTGGTCGCATCTGGCACGATTTCAAAGATCAAGCGGTCGAAATCTGCCTTGCCATTCCAATAATCTTTAAATGCGACATAGCGGCTCGCTTGATCTAATACATAACCTGTAAAAGCAAATGGACCTGTGCCGATTGGCGTGGTATCTACGGTTTCAGGTTTGCCCGCTTTCAACATCGCATCGGCATATTCGGCTGAATAGATGGAGGTAAAATCCATTCCTAAGCTTGAAAGGAAGGTTGCATCTGGCTTGTTTAGCGTAAATTTCACCGTGTTGTCGTCTATTTTTTCAACTGCTTTTAAAAGCATTGGGAATTTCATCGCTTTGAAGTATGGATAAGTCGCTTTCGACACATTGTGGTATGGATGATTCGGATCTAACTGACGGTTAAATGAGAAAACCACATCATCAGCAGTAAAATCACGACTTGGCGTAAATTCTTTGTTTGAGTGGAATTTCACGCCTTTACGTAAATGGAAAACGTAGGTTAAACCATCTTCTGAAATCTCCCAACTTTCTGCCAAGGCAGGTTCAATCTCGGTTGAACCGCGTTTAAATTCAACTAAACGGTTGTAAACTTGTTGTGAGCTGGCATTGTAAGAGATGCCATCCATCGCTAATGCTGGACTGAAATATTGTGGCGAACGGCTCACGCAGTTCACAAATGTTTTTTCTGCAGCAGGCTTCGCGGTGGTTTTATTTTCGTTTTTATCATCACAAGCCGCAAGTGCAAAGGCGGCAACTAAAGCGGTAGAAATGGCGGTTAATTTGGTAAATTTCATAAAGACCTTAAATTCAATGAGTGAAAAATTGAGGAGAGAGTACCTGTAATTTTAAGGTGAGTAAAGAATGATTTGATTGTCTTTATAACGAAATAATATGAAAAACAAAGATGTTTTGTAATCAGCTTTACATTTTCATTTATATTTGGCGGATATCATCCGCCAATTTTTTAAATCACCTCTAGGGTTTCTAACGCATATAAAATCCCATCTTCACGAATATCTTTAGTCACAAAATCCGCAAGAGGTTTGAGCTCTGGTTCGGCATTGCCCATTGCCACGCCAAAACCAACCGTTTCCAACATTTCCACATCATTTAAGCCGTCGCCAAATGCCATTGCATTTTCAATGCCAAAGCCAAAATGGTTGAGCACATCTTGAATACCGCGTGCTTTAGAGTTGTCTTTCAGCAAAATATCGACCGCATTTTCGTGCCAACGCACCGCTTTTAAATCATCGCCTAACACGCCTGCTTCAAGCACTTCTTGCCCTCGTTTCTCAGGGTAATAGGCAAGTATTTGCACGGTAGTGTCTTTGAGGTAGAAATTCGGATCAACTTTATAATCAGGCGTAATCGGCGAAGTGGCATTCCAAACGATCTCATCATTTTCAGAAACGGCTACATCATCACGGCTGACAAAGGCGTATTTAATCCCTAATTTTTCAAGTTTCTTAATCACTTGCTGAATACGAGGAATGCTTAGGCGATAAGCAGAAATTTGCTCGCCTTGATAAAGATTATCTTGCCCATTGATAGTTACAAAAAGCTCAAAGCCATCTTTGTTCATTAGTGGTTTTAATGCTTTCGGGAAACCTTCGTAATTTCGCCCTGTGGCAATGGCGGGAATGATGCCCTTCGCTTTTAGGCGTGGAAGCACTTGTTCCGTAATGGAGACTGGAATGTGAGCTTCGTCTTTGATGTAAAGGGTGTAGTCGATGTCGAAAAATACAATTTTGATGGGGGCTATTGGTTTTTTCATAAGATTAGTTGAATGATAAAAGCGGTAGAATTTTGTTGAGCATTTGCAAATTGCTCATCAAAATCTACCGCTTGTTGCGAAGAGAAATTATTTGGTTAATTGAACCAAAATACGACGTACTGGCTCTGCGGCACCCCATAATAATTGGTCGCCCACGGTGAAGGCTGCCAAGTATTCAGGACCCATCGCCAATTTGCGAAGTCGTCCCACTGGCACACTTAATGTACCTGTTACTTTCGCAGGAGTTAATTCGCGTAATGTGGTTTCTTTGTCGTTTGGAATTACTTTTACCCATTCGTTGTGTGAAGCGATAATTTGCTCAATTTCCGCTAATGGTAAATCTTTTTTGAGTTTGATGGTGAATGCTTGGCTGTGGCAACGTAATGCACCGATACGCACGCATAAACCATCCACAGGAATTGGGTTATCGCTTAAACCTAAAATTTTGTTGGTTTCTGCATAACCTTTCCACTCTTCTTTGGTTTGTCCGCTTTCTGGTAATAATTTGTCGATCCAAGGAATTAAGCTGCCGCCTAATGCTGCACCAAAGTTTTCAGTCGGGAAGCTGTCTGAACGCATTGCAGCCGTCACTTTACGCTCAATGTCTAAAATTGAAGAAGCTGGATTTGCTAATTCATCTTTCACGGCATCACGCAATAAGCCCATTTGTGAAAGCAATTCACGCATATTTTTCGCACCCGCACCAGAAGCCGCTTGATAAGTTGCTACAGAAATCCACTCCACTAAATCTTTCTCGAATAAACCGCCGATTGCCATTAACATTAAGCTCACAGTACAATTACCGCCTACGAACGTTTTCACGCCGTTTTTCAAGCCTTCAGAAATCACGTGTTGGTTTACTGGGTCTAATACGATGATCGCATCTTTTTCCATACGCAGTGCAGAAGCTGCATCAATCCAATAACCGTTCCAGCCTGCCGCACGTAATTTTGGATAGACTTCATTGGTGTAGTCTCCACCTTGACAGGTAACGATGATGTCTAATTTGGCTAAGTCTTCAATATCGAAAGCGTTTTTTAACTCGCCTGCGTCTTTACCTGCAAAAACAGGGGCTTTTTGACCCGCTTGTGAAGTAGTGAAGAAAACAGGGTTGATATTTGCGAAGTCATTTTCCTGAACCATACGATCCATTAATACAGACCCTACCATTCCACGCCAACCGATAAAACCGACATTTTGCATTGTGTTGCTCCTGAATAATTAAATAATGTTGTTTTGAGTGATAGCTTGCATAAATACAAGATTTTTGATGAAAATGCAATGCAAAAATGCAATGTTTTTGCCGATTACTTTATTCTAGAAAAAACAAAATGAAAGTGGTTAGAATATAACCACCTATAACGGTGCTTTTTAAGAGGAAATTAGGATGAAAATCAAAACAGCATTAGCGGTCATTTTAGGCGGATTATTTGCAACTTCTGTGGCAAACGCAAATGAGCCTGCGAAATTAGTGGTGAAAGTGCAACAATTGGATGTACAACACGGTAACAAAGATGTAGGTACGGTTGAAATTACTGAGTCTGCTTACGGCTTAGTGTTTACTCCAAATCTAACTGGTTTAGCAGAAGGTTTACACGGCTTCCATATTCACGAAAACCCAAGCTGTGAGTCAAAAGAGAAAGACGGCAAACTTACCGCTGGTTTAGCGGCGGGCGGTCACTGGAACCCAACCAACGCGAAAGGTCACGGCTTCCCGTGGTCTGACGATGCTCACTTAGGCGACCTTCCAGCCTTAACCGTGTTACACGATGGCACAGCAACACAACCTGTGCTTGCCCCACGCTTGAAAAAATTAGATGAAGTGAAAAATCACGCGATTATGATTCACGCAGGCGGCGATAACCATTCCGATCACCCTGCAGCTCTTGGCGGTGGCGGTGCGCGTATGGCGTGTGGTGTGATTAGATAATCTTACTGATAAGCATAAAAATGGGCGGAAATGATCCGCCCTATTTTTGTTTTATAGCCCTAATTGGTTTAATTTATCCGCTTCCGCTTTAAACTCTTCAATCGCTTTTTTATCGAAGAAATATTGCGTGCCACAACATTCGCATTGCATATCAATCACGCCATTCTTTTCGGCTAACATTTCTTCAATTTCTTCCGTTGGCAATAATAAAATCGCATTGCCAGAACGTTCGCGTGAGCAGCCACATTTGAACTCGGTATTCTGCGGTTCATAAACTTGCACGTGCTCTTCGTGGTATAGTCGATAAAGCAACTCTTCTGCGGTTAAGCCGAATAGCTCTTCATCTTTCACGGTTTCAGTTAAAGTGGCTAAATGCTCAAAATCTTCAGGCGTTCCTGTGCCGTCTGGCATAATTTGGAGCAACATTCCGCCAGCCACCGCTTTGCCTTCATATTCGCCAGTGCGAATCACTAAATGCGTTTGCAACTGCTCGGAACGCACGAAATAATCTTCTAAACATTCGCGAATTGTCGGTTTATCTAAGCCGATCACGCCTTGATAGCGTTCGCCATCGGTTGGAATGATAGAAATCACTAACACACCATTGCCGATCATTTCGTGTAAAGTGGCGGTTTCTGCCACTTCACCTTCTACGCGCGCTAATGCACGTAATTGCTGTTGTTCATTGCCATTTACTACTGCTAATTTTAATGGACCATCGCCTTGAATTTGCACGGTAATGGTACCTTCAAATTTCATTGTTGCAGTTAAAAGGCTGGTTGCGACCAACATTTCGCCCAATAAATTTTGTACTGCGATTGGGTAGTGATGGGTATTTAATGTTTCGGTAAAAGTATCATTTAAGCGTACCCATTCGCCACGCACTGCACGGTTTTGGAATAAGTAGCGATAGAGTTTGTCGTTGTCTTGTTTATACATAATGTTCCTTAAAATAAAAAAGCCCCTTAAATAAGGGGGAATGAATGTTGCACACAATATGGAGATACTTTTACAAATTACAAGATGTGCTCTTTAAATTTGACTAACTCTCGACGCTCTTTCTTATTCGGGCGACGCTCAGGATGCGGCATTGAGAGGGCATTTGCCTTGCGAGCAAACGTAATCGCTTCACGCTGTTTCACGCTTTTTTCAGTTTCTTGATAAAGCAGTTGTGCTTCTGGTGCACCTCGGCGTTGAGTGCTTAAGGCGATAACAATAATCTCTTTTTCTTCATTACCTTGACGTAGTTTGATTGTCGCACCGATTTCAACCGCTTTGCTGACTTTGGCTCGTTGACCGTTGTAGTGCACCTTTCCGCCCTCAATCATTGCTTTGGCAATCGAACGCGTTTTGTAAAAACGTGCCGCCCAAAGCCATTTATCAAGGCGCACTTCGTTATCAGATTGATTTTCGGTATTTTTCTTCATTGTTTGATTTCGCTTAATTTTTCTAAAGTTTTCAGTATATCGGCCTCTATCTTTTATGGGCAATTTTTGTTATGTTTTTATCGGTATAAACCATTAAAAAGGAGAAAAATATGGCATTGACTACACAATCTCTCGCCAAGTTTGGCTTAACTGCATTATCGGCATTTATTTTAACCGCTTGTGGAAGTAGTGGTGGCGGAAATAATAGTTCAGCACCTGCTGAAAATCTAGCACCACAAGTACAACAGCCTTCTAAACCGCAACAATCAAATCAACCTGCTCAAACAGTAAAACCTCAGCAAAGTAGTGGTGGCGGAAATAATAGTTTAGCACCTGCTGAAAATCCAGCACCACAAGTACAACAGCCAGCTAAACAGCAACAATCAAATCAACCAGCTCAAACAGTAAAACCTCAGCAAAGTAGTGGTGGCGGAAATAATAGTTCAGCATCTGCTGAAAATCTAGCACCACAAGTACAACAGCCAGCTAAACAGCAACAATCAAATCAACCTGCTCAAACAGTAAAATCTCAGCAATCTACAGAAACTCAAAAACCAGTTCAGCCTAAAATTGAACAAAAACCAGAGCAACCCAAAGTAAATACAAGTGGCACAGGAGCTTATAGTTTCATTAAAGAAATAGAAGGCAATGTTTCAGGTTTTGAAAAAGACATTCCTATCTATTCTTTAACCAGTTTCAATATGAATACGATTGATATTGATGGCATAAAAATTGAAATTCCGTCTGATGAATACCTAAACAATACTTGGGCAAGTTTTTCTAAAAAAGGGGAAACAAAAGATAAAGATAGAGAAGTAAACGTCTGTTGTGAAAAAAACTCAGATGTCCGTTTTGGTATTATTAGTTCTGTTGATTCGGAGGATATCCCAACCTATATGTTCTATAACGGTAATCCAACTCAAGTAATGCCAACAAGAAAAGCAATATATTCGGGGGATGTGATCTTTATGGGCGATTTTGATGGTAAGGATGATAATAAAATTGGATACCCAGTAGGAAAATCAGAATTTACTGTCAATTTCGGAGAGAAAAAACTCTCAGGCTCGTTAACAACACCGAACCAAAAAGTGATTAATATCAATGCTGATATTATCAACAATGCATTCGTTGGATCAGCAACATCAAACCACTTTAAAGCTGATGCAAAAGTTGAAGTGCAAGGTAAATTCTTTGGTGAAAACGCTAAAGAGTTAGGCGGTATTGCTGAATCTCACGATAACCATTTTGGCGCAGCATTTGGTGCTAAAAAACAAGGATCTGTACTAGATAACGACTAAAAATCCCATTTAGGTTAGAATAAACCAATGAGAAAAAGTCGCTTAAGTCAGCATAAACAAAATAAACTCATTGAACTGTTTGTCGTAGGTGTCACAGCAAGAACAGCCAGTGAATTGGTTAATGTAAACAAAAATACAGCCGCTTATTACTTTTATCGATTACGCTTACTCATCTATCAAACAAGCCCACGTTTTGGAAAATTTTGCTGAAAATCATAACCACATAAACGGAATTGAGAATTTTTGGAATCAAGCAAAACGTCATTTACGTAAGCTTAATGGCATTCCTAAGGAGCATTTTGAGCTGTATTTAAAGGAATATGAATGACGTTTTAACAACAGTGAAATAAAATCTCAAATTTCAATTTTAAAACAATTAGTTAAGGGGGCTGGTTATCTAGTACAGCCCCCAAAATTTTTTTACCAACTCTTTACATTAAGTATAAGAGTTATTATCATTTATATCATTTCCTATACCTCCTACTTTCTTATTCGGATATTTTAGTTTTTTATAATCTAACATTTCCTCACGCGAAAACAATCACACTCATGGAACACATAGCATCTAAACTCGCCCTCGTACGGTGATCATAAAATTCAACTGAGCGTTTTAATTAGCATCATAGCTTGCAAGCGGTCAGCTTTTCTCAAATTTTGACCAAATTGGTTAAGGATAATGTATGAAATCTATAAAAATGAAACTTTCACCTTTACGCCTTGCTATGCTTGCAGCATTAGTAAGCAATGCAATGGCAGAAGAGCAATCACTCGAACTTTCTCCGATTGTAGTAACCGCTTCAGGGGCTGTACAAGAATTGCGTGATGCACCCGCAAGCATTAGTGTAATCAGCCAAGCACAGCTAAAAAAACACCCTGCCAATCGTTTAGAAAATGCACTCCAAGATATTCCAGGGGTAAATGTAAGTGGCAGTAATGCGAATAAATCAGATATTTCTATTCGTGGTCTACCTGCCGATTACACTTTAATTATGGTAGATGGACACCGCCAAAATACGCGTGAATCTCGTCCAAATGGTAATGGTGGATTTGAAGGAGCATTCATTCCGCCTGTGAGTGCAATTGAACGTATTGAGGTAGTGCGTGGACCAATGTCTTCGCTTTATGGTTCTGATGCAATGGGTGGTGTCGTTAATATCATTACTAAAAATGCGACAAAAGAATGGACTGGCTCATTTTCTAGCGGTTTTACCGTTCACGATAAATCTGAATTTGGTGATGGCTATCACGGCGATTTCTTTGTTTCAGGTCCGCTAATTAGCAATGTATTAGGGTTGCAAGTTTATGGTGGCGGTAACTATCGTCAAGAAGATCGCCTGATTGGAGCATCAAACAAAAACAAAGATGGCAACCTTAACGCCAAATTAACCTTTACCCCCGTGGATAAACAAACCTTTATCTTTGAAGCGGGCCGTCATCGCCTATCTAAAGATGAAACCCCAGGAAAAACTATCGATTTAACCACAACACGTGGGGCTTCAGTAACAAAAAACAGCCCAAGCACTACCCGTGCAACCCGCAACCATTGGTCTTTCACTCACCAAGCAGATTGGGATTTTATGACTTCAGAACTTAGCTTCTCGCAAGAAGTGGCTAAACGTGAGGTGATGGTGAATGATGTGATGAACAGCCGTAAGCCAGAAATCAAAAACAATGTATTTGATGCGAAATTTATGTTGCCACTTTCTAACCATTTCTTCGTCTTTGGTGGACAAGCACAACAAGCAAAATTACAAGATGATTCTGTGACAAAAGTGCAAACTAGAACATTACCAAATGGCAAAAAGGCATCAAAAGCGATGTTTGAAAACAGCAAAAATAGCATCAATCAATCGGCATTCTTCTTAGAAGATCGCATTGATATTGGTGAACATCTGTTGCTTACTCTCGGCTCTCGCTTTGAAAACCACGAAAAATATGGCACACATTGGACGCCTAGAGCTTATGCGATCTACCACTTCAATGATAGCTTTACCTTTAAAGCTGGGGTAGCTAAAGCCTTTAAAGCACCAAGCATTCGTGAAATCAGTGAAAGCTATGTAACCTCTACCGAAGCCGGTGCAGGTGTCATTTATGGGAATAAAAATCTCAAACCTGAAACGAGTGTAAACCAAGAGGTTGCTTTCGCTTACAGCAATAATAACGGCTATAGTTCAAGTATTACCTTGTTTAATACTGATTTCAGAAATAAATTAACTAGCCACTACACTGGTAAGCCTGATCCTGTAACAGGGGCTAAATTGTATGAATATGCCAATGTAGGACGTGCGAATGTGAAAGGGGCGGAAATTGCTGCTCATATTCCTTTCAACGAACATTGGAATGCGGATTTAAGCTATACTTACCAACACTCTAAACGCCAATCTGATGAAGATGTCTCTGCCTCTAAAGTTAGTTTGCGCGGTTTACCGTTGGATAACACACCAAAACATTCTGCTAGTGCGAAGCTAAATTGGGACATGAGCGATGCGTTCACAGCCTATACTCGTGTGGCATATAAAGGCAAACAAATTTGGGCAAATCCACGTAATGGCGATAACAAAAATCCATTCCGTACCCGCAAGGCCTACACTACTGTTGATTTAGGTGCAACTTACCAATTTAACCCGAATGTTGCTCTTACTATGGCAGTGTTAAATATCGGTAATCACATTGGAGAGCGTGTGAACACCAATGGGGGCAGCTGGACAGTAGAAGATGGACGCCGTTTATGGACTAACCTTAACGTTACCTTTTAATCAGTTGGGAATTAGCAACATTTAGGCTTTCTAAATGTTGCTAAGCATTTTATGTTGCGATATTTTCTTTACTTTTGGTTGGGCTTGTTATTAATAGCAAAAAGCTATGCCGAGCCTGATTTCACCATTGCAAAACTTAGCTCTAAAATGACCGCTTATTATCATATCCACCAACAAGATATGCACTTTGAAAATAAGGCTTATCGCTTATTTATTGCCGAGCCGAAGCAGCAATCTAAGCCTTTACCAGTGCTTTACCTGCTTGATGGCAATGCACATTTTTCATTGGCGGTAAATGCGGTAAATCCTGATTTACCGCTTCCGCTGATTGTGGGCATCGGCTATGTTTCCGATAATGCTTATTCGATTAATGAACGTCGTCGAGATTACACTTTCGCCGTTCAAGACGAAACCTTCAAAAATGGTGGCGGTGCTGCCGATTTTCTACGTTTTATTCAAACCGAAGTAAAGCCTTATATTGAACAACATTATCGTATTCATAACAAAAAACAGCACTTCTTTGGGCACTCTTTTGGTGGACTTTTTGGGCTTTATATTCTATTCCATCAACCTAATTTATTTCAGTATTACACTCTTGCCAGCCCATCGCTTTGGTGGGGAAAGGGTGAGTTTTTACCTAAAAAGAGTGATTGGATTGCACATAAACCTGAGTATATTTTAATTACTCTTGGTGAGTATGAAGAGTTTCCAGAAAAAGATCCGCAAATAACATCTGAACAGAAACAACGCATTCAGCAACGCCAACAAATACGCCCATTTAATGCAGAGCAGTTGAGCGAAAAATTAAAATCACAGGGCAATAATGCTCACTTTCTTTGGATTTTAAACAAAAATCATGGGAACTCGATACCTGAAGCAATAAAATATAGTGTAGAGCTCATCCAGAAATAAAAAAGGCTAGAACCTTATATGTTGAGGTTTTAGCCTATATTCAGAGGAATCTTGCTTATTGTATGGCGAATTTCTATCCTAAGAAAATCCCCAAACTAAATAGCAAATTGGTGATTAACGCTAAGCCTGCCATCTGCCCTAAAATCGGGCGAAGTTCGATAGGGTCTTGATGGCGATATACAAATAAACCGTGTTTCACCAAAAGTGGCACAGCAAGTAAAAACAGATAATTGTACCAATGCTCAAAATTGCATATTGCAAAAATCAGGTAAGAAACGACCGCTAGTGCTAATAGAATCGCGTGGTAAATACGTCCGTTTTTCGAGCCAATGCGTACGATAAGGGTGTTTTTCCCTGCTTTACGGTCTTGGTTAATATCACGGAGATTATTGATATTAAGTACGGCAACCGAAAGCAAACCACAACCAAAGGCAGGGATAAAAATCATCGCAGGCAAGCTGTGAGCTTGCAGATAGAACACACCGATAACCGCAACAAAACCGAAGAAAATCAGCACGAATAAATCACCCAAGCCCAAGTAGCCATAGGCTTTTTTGCCGACCGTGTAGGTAATTGCGGCAACAATCGAAATCACGCCTAATCCTAAGAAGACCAACAGATCTTCAATTCCTTCATAAGCGTAGAAACTTAGTGCTGCCCCCGAAATAAAAGAAAGCACGCTTAATATAATCACTGCCATTTTGAGCTGTTCGCCCGTAATCGCACCGTGCTGAATCGCACGCAGTGGACCAATTCGCTCAGCAGTGTCGGATCCTTTTACGTGGTCGCCGTAGTCGTTCGCAAAGTTAGATAACACTTGCAATAAAATGGTCGTGATAAAGGCAAGTAGGGTGGTGATTAAATCAAATTTGCCTGCCCAATAGGCAAGCGCTGAGCCGATAATAATAGAAGCCAACGCAAGTGGTAACGTTTTCGGGCGAGCCGTGCTAAACCAGATGGCAAAGGTGGAATTTTTGTTCATTTTGGTGGTTTCGTTTAGAATAGATAAAAGAAAAACGTAGTTTAGCAAAAAAGAGAAATGATGTGTAATCCAATCAGTTTAAGCCCTGTGGCGGTGGTTGAAAGCCCGTATGATGAGAAATTTTCCGTGCCTCGCCAGCCTAATTTAGTGCAAGAAGGTAAGGGCATTTTACGCCTACTTCCGCCCTATAATACGCCCGATGCCGTACGTGGTATTGAGCAATTTAGCCATTTATGGCTGATTTTCCAGTTCCACCAAATCCCTGAACGGGAATGGCATGCCACCGTTCGCCCACCGCGTTTAGGCGGTAATGAACGTGTGGGGGTGTTTGCCTCACGAGCTACTCACCGCCCTAATCCTCTTGGGTTGTCTAAAGTAAAATTAGAACGGGTTGAATGCAAAGATGGCGAAGTGTTGTTACATCTGGGTAGCGTTGATTTGGTGAATGGCACGCCTATCTTCGACATCAAACCCTATATTCACTACGCCGACAGTGAACCTGAAGCCATTTCTGGCTTTGCCCAAGAAAAACCGCAAGCAAAATTAAGCGTTACATTTCTGCTTGAAGCGGAACAAGCGGTCAAAAAAGCTAAAAATTTTGCAAAGTTTGGCATAAATCAACCGCTTGCGTTTATTCACGAGGTAATTGCGCAAGACCCTCGCCCTGCTTATCAACAAGGGAAAAAATCAGATCGGATTTATGGGATGAATTTGGCGGGCTATAACGTGCGATGGAAAATTGATGAGCAAGATTTCACGAAAGCTGTAGTAATTGGCGTGGATGAAAGGAACTTTTGAGAACGATGATTTTCTAACTTGGGCTTTAAATATAAACAGGATTTAAAAATGAATTTGAAAAAATTCTTTATTATTTTACCGCTTGTAGGTGCAAGCTTTAGCGCTTCAGCAGAAGGATTAAGTGAAACCAAGCAAACAACGACTTTCCAATTCACAGCGGAAGTGAGCCGCACGGTGGAAAAAGATTTAATGGAAGTCAGCCTTTACAGTCGTAAGCTAGGTAAATCGCTGAATAGCCTTAAAAATGAAGTATCAGCGAATTTAAACAAAGTATTAGACGTTGCAAAACAATATCCTGACATTGAGGTGCAAGCAGATGGTATTTTAAACCGAGTGAACTACAACGATAAAGGTAAAGTGGAAGGCTGGGTGGCGGAAGGTTACATCAACCTTAAAAGCAAAAATTTTACTTCTATCGAAAAAGTGTTGGAAAACTTAGGAAACGATGTGGCGATTAACAATATCGGCTTTAGCGTTTCACCAGAAACGATGAAAGCGTTAGAAGATGAGATGACACTAGCGGTCATTAAACAATTTCAACACAAAGCGGAAGTGGTACAAAAAGGTTTGAATGCCAAAAGCTATCAGCTTGTAGATGTGCAACTGAATACGCCAAATGGGGTGGATAACCGCTATGATATTCGCCCAATGATGGCAATGGCAAAATCAGCAAGTTATGCGACAGAAGAGATACCATTGGAAGCAGGCAAAGAGACCATTTCAGCAACGGCTTCTGGACGTGTGGAATTTAAGTAAGGTAAAATAAGGACGTGAATTTAAGTTCACGTCCTTCGTTTTATTTTTATTATTTAGTTAATAAATCCAACACTTCTCGATATTTTGCAACCGTTTTCTCAATCACTTCTTGTGGAATTTTCGGTGCTGGTGCTTGTTTGTTCCAACCGCTGTTTTCTAGCCAGTCACGCACAAATTGCTTATCGAAAGATGGTGGGTTTGTGCCCTCTTTGTAGTTTTCTACTGCCCAGAAACGGCTAGAATCTGGCGTGAGTACTTCATCCATCAAAGTTAATACACCATTCTCATCTAAACCAAATTCAAATTTGGTGTCGCAGATAATAATGCCTTTTGTTAACGCATATTCAGCCGCTTTAGTGTAAAGTGCAAGTGCCGCTTCTTTTACTTGTTTAGCTAATGCTTTCCCGATTTGACGTTCGCACTCTTCATAGCTGATATTGATGTCGTGATCGCCCACTTCCGCTTTGCTTGATGGTGTGAAAATCGGTTCTGGTAATTTGCTTGCTTCCACCAAGCCTTCGGGCAAGGCTAAACCGCAAATCGTGCCCGTTTTTTTATAATCTTTTAAGCCAGAACCGGTTAAATAACCACGCACGATAGACTCAATTTTCACAGGAGTTAAGCGTTTACACACTACCGCACGATATTGGATTGCTTCAGCTTCTTCTTTTGGTAACACATCAAATACAGAATCGCCCGTGAAGTGATTTGGCATGATATCGGCTAATTTGTTAAACCAGAAATTTGAAATTTGGGTCAAGATTTCGCCTTTGTGCGGAATCGGCTCATCTAAGATAACATCAAAGGCAGACAGGCGATCCGTTGCCACCATAAGCATACGTTTGTCGTCAATCTCGTATAAATCACGCACTTTGCCAGAGTAGATTTTTTTTAAGCTGATTTGCATTTTGAGGTCCTATTTGAAGTGAATGTAAAAAATTGGTCAAATTATACCGCTTTACGCAAACGATTGCGAAGAATTTTAATAATATTAAAAGTTGATGCATAATAAAAAAGTCTAGCAAACGCTAGACTTTTTCTTTTGGTGTAACTAAACCTCAATTCCAAACTTCTCTTTCACTAACGCTTGGAAATCGGTGCAACCGCCAACGTGAACGTTATCTAAGAAAATTTGTGGCACGGTTTCAACTGGCTTGCCAACACGTGGCACTAAATCTTCTTTGGTAATCCCTTCTTCAGGCATATTCACAAATTTAAAATCGAAATCAGCTAATTCTGATTTCATTTTTTCTGCTAATGCTTTTGCACGAATGCAATATGGGCAAGTTAAACGCCCATAAATTTCAACAAACATCGTTACCTCTCTGTTTTTCCTTGTTGTAAGTAACAGCATCTTACTCTTTGTAAGCGGTTAAATCTATCTCTTGATCTGCAAATTTTTCTAATTCGGCTTGGTGACTAATATAAACCACCGACGATTGCGGTAAATGTTGCTTAATCAAGCCAAACATCGCTTGAGCAGATTCGCTGTCAAGGCTAGAAGTCGCTTCGTCTAGATAAATCACTTCAGGCTTATTGAGTAAAATACGAGCAAAAGCAATACGTTGTTGCTCGCCGCCTGAGAAAACGTGATGCCAAGCCTGCTGCTCTTGCAAACGATTTTGCCACTGCTTCAATCCTACATCTGCTAACACCTGATTCATCTCGTCATCAGAATGACTTTGATGCTCTGGATAACTCAACACATCTGCAAGCGTGCCTTCATTTAAGTAACTACGTTGTGGCACAAGTAAACTCTTACCTTTCGGCACCTTATATCCGCCATCAAAATAGTCCCAAATACCACTGAGTAAACGTAGGAAAGTTGATTTACCCAAACCGCTTTTTCCTTTCAAGCGAACCCATTTTTGTCCATCAATGGCAAGCGATAAATGGCTAAACAAGCGGTCATTTTCTGGGGTATAAATTGCAAGTTCTTGCATATCCAGCAATTTATCTGAGCTTTCTACTTCTGATTTAATCAGCTGTTCAAGCTCATTCATTTCACGTTGCAATTGGCTCAAACGGCTAATCGAAGCCGACCATTTTGGCAAGCTAGAATAGGCAAAAATAAACCAGCTAAAAGCGTCAATCACCACGCTAAATGCGGTGCGAATTTGCATAATGCCCCCAAAGGTAATCGCCTTAGTGGCTAAAAGCGGGATTGAAAAAATCACGGGCAACAAAAGTGAAAAGCGGTCGTAGCCTACGGTAAAGAAACCTAGCTGTTTTTCTTTATCCATCAACGCACGCCAGTTGGTTACAATTGCTTTAAATTCTGCAAAAAGAGAGGCTTTTTCGACCGCTTCCCCTTTATACAACGCAATCTGCTCGGCATTTTCCTGCTTACGTACAAGGCTAGCACGGAAGTTCGCCTCGAATTGTTGTTGATGGTAATTCAACTTGTGTAATTTTCGCCCGATTAAATGGGTAATAATCGTGCCTAATACAGCATAAATCATTGCTACCCAAACTAAGTAACCCTCTACAACAAAACTCTTGCCAAACAGGGTAAATTCAGGCGATTTTGCTAAATTCCACAACACCATAAAGAACGCCCAAAGCTGGATAATATTGAAAATCAACGAAAGTGTCAGTTCAATGGTGTACTCAATAAAAATGCTAATGTCTTCCGCAATACGTTGGTCGGGGTTGTCCATTTTCTTGCGATGCGCCAAGCGGTAATAGATCTGCTTAGAAAACCATTTTTCCAAGAACTGCTTGGTCATAAATTCGCGCCAGCGAATAATCAACAACTTCCGTAACCAAGTGCGGTAAACGTTAATCACGATAAAAATTGAGATGTAAATAAAATACTCGTTCAAAAGCGTGTAGGATTTCTCGATTTCAAAGTTAGAAAGGGCATCATAAAAGCCTTTCGACCAGTTGGAAATTTGTACGTTGAGGTAAGTAATCACTGAGCCTATGCCGATCACGACACCTGCGATCAGCCATGCCAACCAGTTGGATTTTCTGCCCCAATAGGGTTTGCTAAGGGAATAAAAGTTTTTGAGGAATTGTTTCATATTAAAATTTTAGGGTTTGTATTCCTAATTCCTCCGTTTTTTATTCTGTCAAATCTCCCTTCCCCCTCTTTGCTAAAGAGGAGAGCGCTAAAAATCAAATTTTAATTATCTAACTTCACATTGAGATCAAAATATCCAATGTTCGTGTTTACAGAAAGAAAATCGCCCTCTTTAGCAAAGAGGGGTAGGGGAGATTTGACACTAGTAATTAACGAAGAAATTAGTTTTTTCTACACTAATCTGAGTTATCTCTTCGGCGTTGTAATAAACACCTTCTCATTATTGGTGTTATATATCTCTTTTGCCATCTCTTTCACATTATCAAGTGTGATGCCATCAGCAAGGCTTTGCATATCTGTGAGATATTGCGGATTGCCTGTGTGGTTTTCGCTTAAAATCAAACGTGCCAACCATGTTCTTGGCTCTTGCAAGCGATCTTTTTCTGCCGTGACAAACTGTGTTTTCGCAATTTTTACATCTTCTTCAGTGATCTGCTCTGGCAAAGCATCAAATACCGCACGGGCTTGCCCAATGAGCTTATCCGCATTATCAGGATTCGCGACAAAAGAGAGCTCACTTTCGATACGATCAGTTTCAGAATTGAGCGAGCTTTCAAAGCGCAAGCTGTAAATACCCAACTCCTTATCTCTTAACGCCATTTTGAGCTTATTCGTCGCAATATTGCGTAAGATTGAGACTAAAACTGCGTCTTTTCCTTGCCATTGATGCGAGCTAAACGCCCACATTTTTACGTCTGATTTCGGCTCAGGATTCATCGCAAAACTAGCAATTGCCTTGCCTTCCGTTGGTAAAATTTGGGCAGAATCGAACCGCTTGCTGCGTGGGAAATCGCTTAAAAATTGCGTTACCAAGCCTTTCATTTCGTCTTCATTCATATCATTCATGAAATAATAAATGGTTGGAGCTTGAAGCATTTTTGCCCACTCTTCATTAAGAGATTTGTCGGTTAATTGTTCCAGAGAATCTTTGTTTGGCAGAATATCATCCACTTCCTCTTGGTTGTAACGCAATATTGAAATTGCTTTTAAGCGTTCATTTTCGCTGTTTTTACCATTTTGTGTTGCTATCATTTTTCCAAGCGTTTCTTTGGTTTCATCCAAACCGTCTTTTACTTTGGTTTCCGCTTGATAAGCGTAGAACAGACGCAAGAAATCCGCCAATTTCACATTTTCGACCGACCCATCAAAGATCAATTTAGTCGCTGTCTGCTTGAGAGAAATACTGACTTTGTTCAGTTCTTTCCAATGTTTCAACTGTTCAGGTTCCCAATCAAGCGGTGCATTTTGTGCAATTAATTGCAATGCCACTTGGCTCTGCCATTCGCCCAGCCCCTTCGCTTTAAAGCCCGCTGAACTTTGAGCTTGGAAGTAAGTTTTATCTTTCGCAAGCGGAGATTTTAACCAAACCACTTTATCACCGTTTGAAAGCGTCCAATGTTGCACATTTTGTGCATCAAATTTTTCTACATTCGTGATTGAGCCTTTGGCTTGCACGTGTTCAAGTGACATCGGCACAATCTCTTTCTCTTTTTGTGGTGCAGAAATTTCCGCTTTTTGTGCCTCTGCTTGCAACTGAGCCACTTGAGTTTCGCTGATTTCTAGCTTGGTATCACGCGGTGGCTGATATTGAACAATGCGATCTTTTGCCTCAATCCATTGCTGAATACGAGCGTTTACTTCCGCCGCGGTGATTTTTTTCAGCATCGGTTCAGATAAATTAGCAATTTCAGGCTGAGTCAGAAAAGGTTTATCGAGCAATGTAGTGTCTACCATCGCTTGTACCCAGCGGGAAAACTCGCGGTCGCCATCGTATTTTTTGGCATTCTCAATTTGAGCTTGAATCGGTGCTTTCTGTTTTGCTAATTCCTCTTCTGTAATAGGGAAGCGTTTTAGGCGTTCGATCTCTTCGAAAATCTGTTTTAATCCTTGCGGATGCCCAGTCGGTTCAACAGTTGCAAATAAACCGAGAGCTGTAGTTTGCGTACCGATGTCAGATTTTCTTGGCATTACCGCTGAAACGCCTTTCGGTAATACTTCCGATTGGTTGCGGAAACGTTGCACAATGCTAGCAAGTGCCAAACGATCTAACAAGCGTTGATAACGTCCATCATCCGTTTGAGCACGGCTCGCACCATCGTTAAAACGCAAAATATAAGCCACTTGGCTTACACTACTACGTGGGTCTTGCAGTTTGTTGATCTGTAAATGATCCGTCAAGGTTGGGTTTAAATAATCCCGCACAGGCGTGTTTTTCTTCTCTACTTTGCCAAAATAGCGGTCGATTTCTTCCTTCGCTTTGCTAGGATCCACATCACCCACCACCAACAAATTCATATTGTTTGGTGCGTACCACGTTTGGTAGAACTGCTGTAACTGGGTGGCAGGCATTGAATTGATGCTCTGCTCTGTACCAATCACGCGATGGCGGGCATAACGCGAATTCGCACGTACGGAGGCGGTACGTTGTTCGTTCATTGTTGCCCCAACGCTTAAACCTTGACGCCACTCTTCTAAGATAATTTTGCGTTCATCATCTAAATCTGCTTGGGTTAATTTTGCCCCAAACAGCATTTGAGACAAAGCATCAAAACTTTTCGACAACCCCGCCGTGTTCGGTGGGGTCATCATATAAGTGGTGCTATCGGATGTAGTCACCGCATTATAGTTTTTACCACGTACCCATTTTTGTTCGTGTAAATAGGGCATCAAGCCGTTCGGGTGAGCGTTTGTACCACGGAAAACAAGGCGTTCAACCATATGTGCCACACCCGCTTGATCGTCATTTTCATCGACTGATCCTGCATTCACCCGCATTCTGATTTCGATATGCTCTTTTTCATCGTGCAGGGGCAGAATGGTGTATTTCAAACCGTTGTCTAATTGACCTTGAATGGGGGCAGATTTTTCCGCCACCGCAAAATTGGATGCCACTAACAGGGCAAGTGTTGTCAGAGCAAAACGCATGATTTTTCCTTATGTTTTTGCCTAAAAAGAAAAGCTTCTCGCTTCATTTTGCCACTTGCAAATAAAACGAGAGGGAATGTAAGCGGTGGAATTTTAGCAGAAATTTGCAAATGCTTTGAGAAATTTCACCGCTTGTTGAGGATTACCAGTTATAGGTTGCCCCTAACCAGAAGTTGCAACCCATTTTACGTGTATATCTTTAAGTTCTCACCAATTCCTTCACGTAATTTGTTTGCTAGAATACTTTCTGCACATACTCAGGGAGAATGGCATTTAACAAAGTATGTCAAGGAAGGGGAATGGTTTAGATAATAGTACGATGGAAAGCTTCTTTAGATGATTAAAAACGGAATGTTATTACGGCAAACGATTTGAAACGTTCGAACAACTGGAAAAAACGATCCACGAGTACATTCATTATTACAACCATGAGCGAATTCATGAGCGAATTCAAGAGAAACTAAAAGGACTGAGCCCTGTGAATGACAGAACTCAGTCCTTGAACTAAATGAGTCTAACTTTTTAGGGTCAGATCACTTTTGCTGGGTTTTTATTTTACTTACAAGTTAATTACCATTGGTAGCCAACACTTGCACTTGCACCAGAGTGGCCTTGTGAATTGCTGTTTACTGTGAATTTAACCCCAACTTTACCATTATCTGATAAGCGAGAGTAACCCACCGCCAACGCATTTTGTCCACGATATGTACCTGCACCGACAGACACCATAGATTTACCAGCTGTCGTAACATGATATAACCCACCTGATGCTAAAGCACCCGCAATACCTGCACGTAAGCCTTTATCAACATTATTGATTTGATTGCTGATATTACCTGCAACATATTTCAATTGGTTTACATTCACAGCATCGGTGCCATCTTTACCTGGTGCAACATTGGTAATACGTTTACCGCCAGCGTTGATACCGTTTTCGTTGATATTAACGTCACCCACTTTCACTTCTTTTGCAGTGACAGAGTTTACTTTAATATCATCTTTCATCGATACTTTCACACCGTTTTCATCTGCAGTCGTGGTAATGTTTTTACCATCACCATTGACAGCCACATTGCTACCTAGTTTTTTCACACCGGTCGAACCTTTATCTGCATTAAAGGTTAAACCTTTCGTGGTAACTTCTGTATGAGCATCTACACCTTTCTTGATATCTTCTTTCGTTTTATCTGAAAGATCAACGGTATAGTCAGTCACAGTTGTTGAACCATCTTTATGCGTATTAGCAGCTTTTGTCACTTTAACGTGATCAGAACCAGCTTCAACTGCTGCAGAAGTATCATTAGCACTCACTTTATAGATAGTTTGACCATTAGCACCTGTACTTGATCTCACATCAATATTATCCCCTGCGGTAACTTCAGTTTTCGCAGCGTTTAATTGTTTGACGTTTACTGCATCAGTATCTTTTTCACCAGCTTTTACATTGGTAATACGTGTTGCATTATTGTTGCCATCAGATATTTTTAAACCTTCATCTGTTTGAGTTAATTTAACTTTTACCTTACCGGTTGTATCAATGATGTTGATGCCTTCAACTTCAGGTGTTTTCTTAATGGAAACAGTAACAGTATTGCCATTTACTTTGGTCATTACATTTTTACCATTGTCAAATTGGTCAGCATCAGTATTACCTTCACCACCTTTAATATTAACAGTTGTGTTTAACTTCGCTTTATGAGCTGTACCACTATTACCTGCGAAAGTTAATCCGCCCTCAGCAACCTCAGATTTGAAGTCTTTCAACTGTTTCACATTTACAGCATCAGTGTCATTTTCCCCTTCTGCAACATTGGTTATTTTGTTACCACCGTTGTTTAAGCCTTGGTTGGTTAAGGAAACAGTTTTATTTGTCACACCATTCGGGTCTGCAGATGAATTAATTGTAATACCATTATTATTCACCACAGTATCACCAATGGTCACCGAGCCTTTATTGCCTAAGTTCACTTTTTCAGCTAATTGAACGTGTAATTTGCCATCTTTTGCATTCACGCCAATATTGTCTTCAGTTAAGTTGCCTTTTGCACCGCCTACAATATCCAAACGCTCATTTGCTTTTTTAGCAATCACGTTACTTTCCGCTTGATTGTCTTTTGCTGCCACATAATTATCGCCAGCATATTTTTGACCATCATCAAGCGTTGCCAATTCATGAGTTTTATCAGAGCTTCCCGGTTTAGTTGGGTCAGCTTTCTCAACGTAAACTAGACGTGTTTCACCATCTTTGCCATCCACGCCCACTTTGCCATCTTGACCTTTAATGGTTAAGCCGTTTTTACCATCTTTACCATTTAAGCCGATAGAGCCGTCTTTACCGTTGATTGCAACAGCAGAACCGTCTTTACCGTTTACGCCAATAGATCCATCAACGCCGTCTTTACCCGGTTTGCCATCAGCCCCAGGAGTGCCTTTTTCTCCCACAACAACTTGGTTTTTCAAGCCGTAAGTGTAAGTCACGTTACCGTCTTTCACTTCTTGTTTTAAAGTCAAGTTATCGCTTGCAGCAAAGTTGACAGATTTGCCTGATGCAACTGTGGTTTCTGTTCCTGTTTCCACTAGGTTTGAACCTGTTGCATTTGTTTTAAAGCTATAATCTTTGATTTTGCTTGCTAAGCCGCTCAAATCAATTTTAGCTTCAGTGTTTGCTACAACTTTTCCATTGCCATCGGTATAAGTCAGTGTAACTGATTTATCTGTGTCATTATAAGTGTATGTGGTTGGTGTAATATGGCGTTCTGTTGATTTCAACTGAGCCACGTTT
>NZ_MUXX01000002.1:372663-380352 GCF_002015045.1 Haemophilus paraphrohaemolyticus | reverse complement strand
TGTTATCAGGTTGTACCCTTCCCCATCCCCTCTTTTGTAAAGAGGGGTTAGGGGAGATTTATTTAAACAAATGTTCGTGATTGATAACCTGCTCGGAATCCAGCCACGTCCACACATCAAAGCACGGGCAGTCTTTAATCCATTCATTAGGCGTGATTGTGCCATCGCCGTTGAGGTCAGGGCTTAAATCACGATGTCCACAAATGCGAGCACTGGGATATTTCGCTTCAAGCTGACGCAATAATTTATGTAGTGCCTGCCATTGTTTTTCGGTGTATTCACCGTGGTTTTTGCCGTCTTTGCGAATACCACCGACCAAGCAGATGCCAAGACTGTTTAAGTTATGTCCTTTGACGTGTGCGCCTGTTTCGCCCTCACGACGACCTGTTTCAACCGTGCCGTCTGTGTCGATAACGAAGTGGTAGCCGATATGCTGTAAGTGCGGATTGAATTGCTTGTAGTTGCCCGCTAAACGCTGAAAGCCACGCTGTTTGTGCCAGTCGTCGATACGTTGTGCAGCGGTTTGAGTGGTGGTGCGTAACTGCTTGCCGTTTTGAGTGGCTGAGCAGTGGATTACGATTTTGGTGATGGGTAGGGATAAAGACATGAAAAAACTCCTTCTAAGATGACTTAAAAGGAGTTTAAAACGGATGGCGTTTTATTGATTTTAAAGTGATTTAAAGAAGTTAGTATTTAGAAATTACTTGTTCTAATTTCTTCGCAGTTTCTTCGGTTAAACCGGCATTCAGTTGTAATACAACCCTGCCATTCGGTGATTGATATAAATAAGGACCGGCAAGATTTTTCAATGCATCGAAATAGGCAAAAATAGGTGTGCATTGTTCTTTTTTCTCACAAATAAAGGCTTGCCCGCCTTTAGGTGCTATTTCAGGAATCGAGAACGCAAAGCGTTCCTTGAATCCCTGCACCATAAATTTATCATTTTTTAAATCTTTTACATCGTTAATTTCAACGCCACTGGCTTTCATTGTTGAAACTAAGTCTTCAGAGGTGATGGCTTTATCGCCACAAGCAGCTAATAACAAGCCACTTAATAAAACTAATGCTTTTTTCATTACATTTTCCTTAGATTGATAAAATAACTATTCTTATCATACTCTTAATTTGTTTGATTTTCCCACAAAAAAAACGCCCTTTCGGACGTTTTCTCACTTTTAGCGGTTATTTTTCCCCAAACAAATCTCCCTGTCGTTTGGCTATTTCTTCTTTAGTGATGCGTTTGACGATTGCGTAAATCCATTGCATAGAAACATTATATTTTCGAGCAAGAGCACGGTGGTTGTGTCCGTTGAACTCATTAAAAATCTTCATATCTCGTTCATTCAGGAGTAACACAAGATTGCGTGGAATATAGATGACCTCACCGCCCCAGTTATGGGCGATGCGCTGGGCAATTTCGACCCCAATTTGTTTGGCGTTGTCTGTAGCAAAGGCGTGTTTTTCGATAAGCTCAAATTCAATATGTTTGGCTAAATCGGCTAACACTTCAGGGGCTTTTTGTTCGAAAGTTTCAACTTGAGCAAGCGGTTCCATTTTTCACCTATAACTGATCATTATTCCATTGCGATATTGTACAAAACCTAAAATTTCCCACTAGCACAATTTTTCTTAACTCAAGGTAAAAAGTGGCTTTAAGCCTGATATAGCAAGGGTTTAGCGAATTGCAAAAAGTTAAAAATCGTAAATAACAGACAAGAAAAAAGGCGGTAATGACCGCCTTGAGGGAGAATTAAAGGGCTTGTTTTTGCTGTTTGTGTTGCAACCAGATTTGATATTCGGGGCTGTTTTTCACAAACTCTTCTTGCCCTAATTGCACAAAACGTTCGATGTATAAAATCGCATCTTGCACTTTTTTGTCTTCCGCTTGTTGGGCTTTGACCGTTTCCGACTGATTTTTATCAGTGCGGATGACGGCAAAGTGCGGTTTCTGCGTTTCATACACCGATTTAAGGTAGTTATGATTAGTAAGCGGTTCGATTTTTTGCCCCGCTTGCAAGGCTTGTTGGCGTTTTTTACGCAGGCTTGTCACCGTTTCGGATAATGCCTGTGCCAGTAACAACGAGCAAGGGTAAAGTTCTAATACATCGCTGACAATTTTTAACGCACGGGCATTGTTGAGATTGCTTTTAGCTGGTTTAAATAAACCTAAGTAACCGACCATCGGTTGGGCACAACCGTGGGTAAGTTGGCTAATTTTGCCGAGCAGTTCACGCCCTGCGTCATCTTCGATTAAGGATTCGAGATGTATATCGCTGTGGCAAATAGGGCATCTACATAACTTCATTAAAATACTCCGTCACGGTATCGTAACTGGCTTCTGGGTCGCCTAATTCATAGCCTTTTTCGCTGATAGCTTTAAGCATTACCCGTCTATGCCATCTTTTCAAAATTTCCAGAAATCGGCTGGCATCGTTGCCATTTAACGCCCCTACATTGAGTGCAAGCACACTTTTTCCTTTGTTCATCACTTTTCGCATATAGCTATTGAGAGCTTTCTCGCTACCATCTTGTAGAAAACCTTGCTTGCCCATTTGAATCCAGACAGCTCGGATTTTATGAGCAATCTCGCTTTTGACTTTTATCTCGCCTGTGGCAGGACTATAAGCGGTCGATTTTGTGCCGCGTTTTGCGAACCATTTTACTTTAGCCCCTTTTTGTTGCAGCTCATGTAAGATTTTGTGCAACTCTACGATAGTGCATTTGGTGGAGCTGGTTTTATTGGTCAGCCGTTTGACCATTTCGCGGTAGCTGAATTCGTCCATATTAAGCTGCTGTTTGCCAATATGGATCAGCTGGATTAGTTTGGCTTTTTCGCTCATTGTGTGTCCTCTTAGTCAATCCTTTAAAACATGCTTAAACCTGATTTAAACAGGCTTTAAACGATTTACTTTAAAAATTTAAACACTCTTTAAACTTGCCCACACCGAGTTATATCAACCTAGACCGAATGGTGTGGGCAGCGGTTATTTTGCGGTTACATAATTTCCTCCTCAAAATAAATATCATCTACATCAGGAGCTACCACATAAGCTAACGCAACTCGGAATACTGAGTGGTTTTTTGCACCATCTTCTTTTACTACAATAAAAACATAATCGCCTTCATTGCTAATATTCCATTGATAAAAATTTCTCACAAAAATTTCTTTTGCAATATCTTCAAGAAAGTAACACTGTTCTTTGCAATAAAAGCTCTTCCAACCGCTTTCTGTTATCACTCTTTGTATTTCTTCCTTTGTTGGGTCTTCATCTTCTACTTCTTCAAGGACAATCCATTCATATTTAAACCTTTTCATTCTTACCCCCTCGCCAACATCATTCGCATTGTTGGCAACTGATCCGACACATTCCCCACAAAAATAGCTGCGTGGATATATTGCCCTTTAAACAAGGATTTTTGAGCTTCTTTGAGCATCATAATCATTTGATTAAGCTGGCTTTCTAGCTCGGTTTTGCGTGTTTCGGTCATCATTATTCCCCCTTAAAATGGTTTTCTTTTCATTCGTTCGCAGAAGTCTTTGCGGTTTTCTGCCCATACTTTGTTGGTTTCATTAGCAGAAAGGCTGGCTAAATCCCAATGGGTTGCGGCCTCTTTGTAATTGCCGGCTTGTTCTTCTTTTGCCGCTTTTTCCGCATAAAAGCGGTATCGGTTGAAGTTTTCCACGCTTTTTGCGTATGGTCGTTTGGTTTTCATCGGTTTTCTCCTGTGGGTTAAAACTTATTTTGAAAGCCCCTTCTAACTCGTCCCCCTCTTTTGTAAAGAGGGGTAGGGGAAATTTAAAGGGCTTTTAAATAGGCCTTAATCTTGTTCTATCTCGCCACCTGCTCAAACGGTTTAATCACAAAATCTTCTAGCCCTTGTTTAATCGTTACTCCGGCAATCCCTTTTGCCACTTCTGGCTCATTGAGCAATGCTTCTTTGTTGATTTCTTGCTTGGTGCGAATAAAGCGGTCAAAGCCCATACGTTGCAAGAATTCCATCACCGCTTCCGCCCCGCGAATGGCGACTGATGGTGGACGTTGTCGCCATTGCACTTCGCCTGTCACAAAGTTTGCTGTTTTGATTTTGCCGAATTCGGTCAGCTCATCACGGTTTGCCTCACAGTATTCCTGCACCGCCTTTTGCAATGGCTCAATTTCTTCTTTCAAGGCTTTCAATTTCGGAGCGTATTGTTCGCTGGTTGCCCCAATCTTGTCGTTCATCTCGGTAGCAAGTCTTGTGTGTTCACGGCTTAAATCGCCGATCTCTTTAATCGCACTTTGCACCTGTTCTACGCTTACAAAGCGTAATTTCGCTTGGCTTTTTACTTTAGTTGCCATAGTTTCTCCTGTTGTGGCTAATGTTTCGTTACATCTGATTTCCAGATAATTTTCACGCCCTCCACCATCATTTGATGGAGGTAAATGCGAATGCCGTTTTTGACTTCTGAACCGTAGCTCATCGCTTTGCCTGTTTTCACAAGATGGCGTGTGGTGCTGTTGTCTCGCACTACTAAACGAGGTCGGCAGCTGTCGAACCATTCGACTTTTTCCACCTCTATCCCCAAGGCTTCACAGCCGAGAGTAGCAATTTCAAGGCGTGCCAGTTGGTTGTGAATGTATCCGTTGCGAGGTAGCATCATTTCGCCTGCCATTTCGTTATATACTTTCTTCATACCGTTCTTCCTTATTCGTTTTTACCTAATAATTCTTGGCGTGCTTTGATAATTAAGTCAGCATCAATCAGCTTGCCTGAACCTTTTGCCACCATTGCTGCTAATCGCAAGGTTTGGGTTAAAATGCGTAAGCCACCGCCTGTTTCGGTAATGCTTTGCATCACTTTTAAGGCTTCTTCGTCGGTTTCTAACCCCCACGCTTGAGCGACTGCTTGCGTGTCTGCTTTTTTAGTTTTCTGAATGCTGGTGTTTTTTGCCACGCGCGACCACAATCTTGCATATTCGTGGCTAGGGCTAATGCCACCTTTCATGCGGGTATAGACTTTGTCATTGCCTACCAACACTAAGCCAATACCTGCTTCTTCTTGCATAATGCGTAGCTCTTCAAGTGCCTCATAAGGAAGGTGGTCAGCTTCGTCCACAATCAGCAAGCCCTCTGTGCCTTTGATTTTGCGAGCAATCAGGCGTGAGAGTGTGCCTTTTCTGCGTGGTGCGTCGCTGATGCCTAACTCAAGGGCAATTTCATACAAAATTTCGCTTAAACTTGAACGACTAGGGCTTGCAGTTACCAGCCACACGTTAGCGTGACTTTTGGCGAACTCTTGGATCGCTTTGGTTTTACCGACCCCGCTCATGCCGTACACGGTCGCCAAGCAGTTAGCGATTTGAGCAAATTCCAGCGTTTTGAAAATTTGACGAGAAGTCGCTGTTTCGATAAAGGCAGGGGCTTCGACAAATTCGCGGGCTTGAACGGCTTTTTTCTCAAGGTAAGCGGTTAATTTTGCTTCTACATCTGCAATGTTGCCTTTGTAGTTGTCGTTAAGGTATGCCGACAATGCACCTGCATTTACTCCTGCTTCGCGGGCAAGCTGGGCTTGGGTGATTTGGCTGTCGGTTAAGTGTTGTTTGAGTTTATTGATTAGTGTCATAATGGGGTTCCTGTTTTTACCTTTGGGGGCGTTATGTCTGAAACTGATTTACTGTTAAAAATGGTTCGCCAACCTGTTAAGCTCTACTCCGTGGCAACACTTTTTCACGAATTTTCAGAAGTGATTACTAAACTTGAACATTCTGTACAAAAAGAGCCAACCTCATTGCTTTCTGAAGAAAATTGGCATAAGCAGTTTTTAAAATTTGCTCAAGCCTTGCCTGCTCACGGTTCTGCCTCTTGGCTTAATCTTGATGATGCGTTACAAGCTGTGGCGGGTAATTCACGTTCAGCATTTCTTCATCAACTGATCGCAAAATTAAAATCTCGCCATCTTCAAGTGTTAGAGTTGAACAAAATAGGCTCTGAACCACTTGATTTATCTAACTTGCCAGCTCCGTTTTATGTGCTGTTACCTGAGAGTTTTGCCACTCGAATTACATTACTTGTTCAAGATAAGGCGTTGCCTTGTGTGCGTGTTTCTTTTGAGTATTGGCACGCTTAAACACCTCTCTCGTCCAAATAATCTCAGGGACTGCCGCTTTAAACAGGTCTTTGGTTTGGGCTAAATTCGGCAATGTTCCCCAGTCTTGTTCTTGGGCAATTTTGCTTAATCGGAAATAGCAGGCTTTAAAAGTGGGCATTTCAGGGCGGTAATAGTCTGCTTTTAAATAAAGCATTGCGTTTTCGTTTAATGTGATATTGCTCATCTCATTCTCCTTAGGGTTTAAACCCTGTTTAAATCTGGTTTAAAGGTGGTTGGTTTAACGCCCTTTACTTTTCTTTAAAAGCTCTAAACCCTTTTCCCAATCACGATTAAATTCGCTGATTTCTTCGGCTTCCACTTCGACTGCTTTCGGTATTTTTCGCACTGCGTTGAAATCTAGCACTTCTTCATATTCCACCTCTTCTGCTTGCGTTTGAGGGGCTTTTACTGGCTCTGGTAACATTTCCAAGAACCGCTCTTCAAATTCCACTGTTGGGGCGTAATTGCTGAGTTCCATTTCTTCCGCTTTGGCGCGTTCTTTCGCCGCTTTTTCGGTATGTTTTACCCAGTTACGCATTGCTTTGTTGTGTTCACGTCCTGCCATTTGGTCGCCAAAGCCTGCTTTCTCGGTAATTTCCGCTTCTGCTAAGTATTCGCCTGTAAGGGCATATACCCACACTTTGTCGTGAAGATTTGCTGGGTCATAGCGCACCACAACTCTTTTGTGTGATGTACCGATAAGCGCTAGCGACTCGTAACGGTTTTTGTTACTGCCAATTTTGCCTGCGTTGAGGTAGAACGTGCCGTCTTGGTTGAGGCGAACTTCCTCGTGAAGTGTGAGCAATAACCGCATTTGACTTTGGTTGATGGGGCGTTTTTCGGCAACAGCCCAATCTCGCTCAAAGGCTTCGGCATAACTGCTTTTGCCTGCACAAATTTCGGTGAGGCGGTTGCCCACGTTGTTCCATTGCTGAATGCCTTGCTCTAATGCCATTAAGAATGTGGCGTAATCGACAGGCTGTTCTGCACCGTTTTTGCCGTCATAGTCAGGCTTTTCATAAGCATTCGCCCCTGCATAAGCCCCGCGTAATAACAGGTGCTTATCAACATAATCTCCTAAACCGCCGTGAGAAAACGCACGCTCAATCGGTTTGGCTTGCCCGCGCCCTTTACCGAATTGAATCGACGTCCAGTGCAGTTCGATACCGAGTGCCGGAATAATGCCTTGCACTTCGTTTTCGTTTACTTGATAGCGGTAGCGGTTTTTTACCCCGCCCGTCATTTTCTTGTTGGCTGCCGCTCGGGTATTGTCGATGGTTAAGTGTTTCGGCAAACCGTAGCGACTAATCACATCAAGCAGGCTGAGGCGTATGGTGTCAGTGTTTTCCGATTTATCGGTTCTAGCAGCCAACACTTTACGAGTGCGAACATCTTGCCAAAGCCATGTTTTCGGGCGTTTAATTTCGCCATCAGGGAATCGCACCCAAACGTTGTGTTGATAACCGTCGCCGTTGATCCACTCCATCGCTTGTAACATTGCCACGGTGCGCACCTGTGAGGGATAAAGCCGACTTAATGCGTATTGGCCTTCACGACGGA
>NZ_MUXX01000002.1:0-372344 GCF_002015045.1 Haemophilus paraphrohaemolyticus | reverse complement strand
CACTTGCTTCGTCCCATAATTGCCAGACTTCATTGCTTGCAAGCGGGCGAGTTTCTTCTATTTTTTGCAAAGCTACCGCCGTTTGCTCTGGGGTAGTTTTGAGCAGCAGTTCGTTTTGCACTTCGATTGGCAAACTGGCTAATTCATATTCCAGCCCGCCACCACGCCCTTGACGTTTTTGAGATTTCCAGTTTTCTCGCTTGGCTTGTTCCCAAATGTTTTTGGGGGCTGAAGGTAGTGTTTTTAGCTTTAAGTTTGCTAATTCATACACTGAATAGTGCGTTTTTAAGCTTTGATTATCCATAAATGTTCCTTTTTATAACTTTTACGGTTAAAATCAGTACTTATGTTGTAATGTTGGTCTTTTATTTCGTTCAGCAAAACGACCAGCCCAGATAACTTCAGGTGGAACACCAATTGCATTTGCAACTAAACGCTCCATCTTTGGATAAGATTTATCCAAAACTGTTTTTAATGTGTTGTAGCTGACTTGCCCCTCTTTTGCTAAAGAGCGAAGCGACCAACCATTCTTTTTTAATTCCGCAAGAATATCGGCTCGGTGCCAATCCTGTTCTGCGGTTTTTTTGGTTTTTCTAATACACTCATTTAATACACCTTTTTTGCTGTACCTTATGTGGTGTATATTATCCGTAATAGTTGCATATTGCAACTATAAAATACACCGTAATAGCTCTATTTGGCTATATTTTAATCTATTGTTTTACTATTCCGAATAAAAACAATGACTTAATTAGTTCTATTACGGGTAATTATTTAGTTTTTAATCCCGTAATAGTTGTAATTATTCAACTATTACGACTAAAGAGGTTAGTATGCAGTACCAAAATCAAGACAATTTCCCAGAAAGGATTGAATATCTAGTAGATAAACTGAATGGCCCAAGCGAATTTGCTCGAAAAACAGGCGTAACACTTTCTACAATTACAAGATGGCGAAAAGGTGAAGCCGATCCATCTCGTTCCAACCTTGTAAAAATTGCAGAAGTTACAGGAGTAAGCATTGAATGGCTTGCGACCGGTAAAATAAAAGAAGAAAAGACAACAGCAGAAAAGCCTGCAGGAAGCCTTGTTAGCCGTGCATTTGAAAGAATGCAAGCAATGTTAGAGGAAGGGGTGAGTATGATTGATAGTTATAGCTCCATCAACGTTTCTGCAGGATTTGGGAGTTTTAACGAGGGTATCACCCAGCCTGATGGACAAGAGCCGTATTCAGACGAATTGCTAACAAGCCTAGGCGTAAAAGCAGATAACTGCGCCGTATTCTGGGCAAACGGCAATTCAATGCTGCCAACTATCAATAACTACGATCAGATGTTAGTAGATTTAAGCCGCAAAGAAATTCAAGGCGACCGCATTTACCTTGTTCAAAACGGCGAAAGTGTGTGGGTAAAACGTGTGAAAATGGAATGGGACGGCATTTCGCTTATCAGCGATAACAAAGAAGAGTACCCGCCAATTAGCATTAAAAGCTCCGAAGCCCAAGACCTACAAATCATCGGGCAAGTAGTGCATATCGGGCATAGCCTGATTTAAAGATTTAAACGCCATTTAAACGGGTGTTTTCTTTTTTGTTTAAATTCTTAGTTTTTCTGGTTCATTTTGACTAAATCAACCAAAGATCTGATTTTTTCTTAGTTTTCTTTCCCTAAGAATAAAAAAGGGGCAATGCACCGCAAAGCCCCTGTTTTCAATAATTCCCGCCCATTTAATCCCGTTTTTTCCCGCCAAATCCCATATTCTTTTTGTTTCTTGGTTTTGGTGGTTTTTAACACCAGAATTTAGAGTTTTTATCAGAGGAAGAACGTGCCATGATTGCGACTATCCAGCAAGAGCGTAAGCAGATTTATGCGCGCATTCTTAATTTTTATTTCCAAAAGCTTTTTAAAGAAGGTGCGGATATTCCTTTGCATATTTTAAAATTAGCAGGGTTTCAACCTTGTAAGGGATGTTGCAAGCATTTATTAGCCGAGTGGTAAATAAATGCTGAAACCCCTATTATTTTTGACCTCACTTTATTTGAAAGTGTTAGGGTAACATCTAAATCTTCAACTGAAATTTACAAGCCTTACAAAATCCCCATCAATTGATTTCTATATATCACATATCATTTTCAATTTCTTGCCTTAAGGCATTTTCTTTATCTGGTTTATATTTTAATAAAGTATTTCAATAAGTTATTTTCAATTTTGTCAATAAGGCTAGACATTCTAGAGCTAGAAAAAATAAAAAAATAACGGTAAAATAGACCGCACTTTCGATTGGTTTAGAAAGGAACAAAATATGCAACCTGCTTATTATTTGCTCAAATTAAGAGCCAACTCCTTAACCTTCCAAAAAAATTGGGAAGTGGGTCTGAAAGGTCGCATGACTCCTGCCTCCAGCATACCGTTGCAGTTGAAAGACATTGCCCTGTTCCAAAGGGATTGAGACAGTCATTATGGGTACAAAGGTAACAGCTTTAAGCGTTGAAAGACATTGCCCTGTTCCAAAGGGATTGAGACGTAGGGTCTTCATCAAGATTAAAAATAAAAGGTTTAAGTTGAAAGACATTGCCCTGTTCCAAAGGGATTGAGGTAGAGAGAGATTTATGATTGATAAAAATATCGAAAAGCTAAAAGGAGTAATAAAGGGCGTATTGCACGCCCTATTCTTTTCAAGAAATGTACTAAGTTATCGGCTAAATTTAGCCGCACTTTTATAAATGTTTCACTTTCCGCTTCACTTCTTCCTGTTTTCCTGCATTAAATGGGCGGGTATCAGGGCTGCCTAGATAGCCACAGATGCGGCGAGTGACAGACACTTTTGTGCTGTCGTGATTGCCACATTTTGGGCAAACAAAACCTTTGCTGGTACATTCAAATTCGCCGGTGAAACCACATTCATAACATTCGTCAATCGGTGTGTTTGTGCCGTAGTAAGGCACCCCCAGAAAGCTTGCTCGCGAAAAGTAAAACCTACTCGAACAAACAAATGCCAATTTGTGCTTATCCGAAAGTGGCGACTTATATCAGCTGTGATGAGAACGAAGTGGAGGGTTTTGAGTGCTGTTAGCTTAGCTAAATAGTTTGGTAAGATATTTGGGTCTGCAAAAATTTTGCAAATTGCCCACTTAGGTTTATACTTGTCGCAATACAAAAATAAAAACGGAGCCTATTATGCGTATTGATACCTCAGCACTTTGCGATATTTATTCAGACCAAGTTGATGTGGTTGAGCCAATCTTTTCAAGCTTTGGTGGTGCGTCTTCTTTCAGTGGTCAAATTACGACCGTAAAATGCTTTGAAAGTAACGGTTTAATTGAAAAAGTTTTAGAAGAAGAGGGTAACGGTCGTGTGCTACTCGTTGATGGCGGTGGTGCAGTGCGTCGAGCATTGATTGATGCGGAGTTAGCACAATTAGCTGTCGATAACGGCTGGGAAGGTATTATTGTTTATGGTGCGGTGCGTCAGTTAGATGTATTGGAAACCTTAGATATTGGCATTCATGCTCTAGCCCCGATCCCTGTTGGTGCGGACGATACTGAAATCGGTGAAATTGATACGCCTGTGAATTTTGGTGGTGTGACATTCTTCCCAGAAGATTACGTGTATGCAGATTTAACGGGCATTATTCTTTCGCCTGAAGCGTTAGATTTAAACGAATTAGAAGAAGAGTAATTTTGCTTTTTTGATTGAAGATGCAAGCACTATGCTTGCATTTTTTTACTATTGTAAGGATATATTTTTGAACGATTTATTGATTATCGACTCTCATTGTCATCTTGATAGCTTAGATTATAAAACCCAGCATAAAAGTGTAGATGAGGTAATTGAAAAAGCCAAAGCCTGTGGTGTGGGGCATATCGTTTCTGTTTGTACTACATTAGGGCGTTTTGAGGCAATGAAACAGCTTACCGCTCATCGCAATGATGTGTCGCTCAGCTGCGGTGTGCATCCGCTCAATGTAGATGAAGAGCCTTTCGATTACGACAAACTCTTGGCTTACGCTCAAGATAATAAAGTGGTTGCCATTGGCGAAACAGGCTTAGACTACCATTACACGCCAGAAACGAAAGTCTTACAGCAAGAAATTTTTGCTGCTCAAATTGATGTAGCGAAAAAGGTCAATAAACCGCTGATTATTCACACTCGTTCAGCACGCGAAGATACGATGAATATGCTTGAGCAAGGCGGTGCAGAGCAATGTGGCGGTGTGTTACATTGTTTTACCGAAGATTATGCGATGGCAAAACGTGCATTGGATATTGGCTTTTATATTTCGATTTCGGGTATTATTACCTTCCGCAATGCAGAAGAATTGCGAGATGTAGTCAGAAAACTACCGCTTGATCGCCTATTAGTCGAAACTGATTCGCCGTATCTTGCACCAATACCTTACCGCGGTAAGCCTAATCAGCCTGCTTATGTGCGTGAAACGTGCGAATATTTGGCAACGTTAAAAGGCGTTTCAACCGAAGAATTGGCTCGCATTACGACACAAAATGTGCAGAATTTATTTAAAATTAACCTGTAGGACTTAGTATGAAATCAATCCTCAAATATTTCTTATTTCTTGTTTCGCTCTCATTTTTCATCGTCATCACAGGCACGGTAAACTATGTAATGCCAAGTTACGATGAAACAGTAGTAACAGGAATGGAAGTGCGCAGAATGGACAAAGATGGCGTCATCAGCAAATCGAATCCAGCAGATGGCGAAGTACGCGATGTATATTTCTTGTTCACCGAAAATCCAGACAGCAAAAAAACGATGGTTTATCGTAACGAAGATACAGGCTGGGGCTTGCCACCATACTTTAAATTCAGCTCTGCTGATGTGCAAGCGAAAGCCCAAGCCTATGCGAACGAGCATCAACGCGTGCAAATCAAATATTACGGTTGGCGCATTAACTGGATGAATGAGTTCCGCAATGTGGTTTCTATCCAACCGCTTGCTGAAGGTGAAACGCTTGCCAAACCGATTGTCAGTTATGTGTTATATGCTGTACTTGTCTTCTTATTCTTCCTTTCTATCCAATTTATTCGTGGCATTTTCCGTGAAGAATAACTGACAAGATGTCCAAAAATTATACTATTAAAGATATCGCCGATCTCTGCGGGGTCGGCAAATCCACCATTTCTCGTGTGCTCAATCACGATCCGAAAGTCAGCGAAGAAACCCAGAAAAATCTACCGCTTGCATACATTGGACAAAACACGCTTTTACAGCACTTTGCACCAAATTTAATTAGCTTCGATTTTGGTTATGAACAAGCGGGAAAATCATCCAAACCAATACTTTTCTCTACTATATCACTTTTGTCGACTACGCTAATTAAGCTTGAATAATCCCTTCTGCACAAGCAAAAGCAGATGACCAAGCCCATTGGAAATTGTAACCACCAAGCCAGCCTGTTACATCCAATACTTCACCAATAAAATAAAGCCCTGAAACTGCTTTGACCTCCATTGTTTTTGAAGAAATATGGTCAGTATCAACGCCGCCCATTGTAACTTCTGCCGTGCGGTAGCCCTCTGTGCCATTGGGGATAAATTTCCAATGATGGATAAATTGCTCAAGCTGTTCTAGCGCATTTTTGCTGAGTTGAGCAATGACTTCGTCTTTTAGCAAGTTTTGCTCGAACCAAAGCTCAACCAGTTTTTTCGGCAGATAACGGTTTAATACCGTTTTTAGCTGTAATTTTGGCGAAGATTGACGCAGTTCCTGCAAAATCTTGAGAATATTCTCGGCAGGTAAAAGATCAATTTCAACTGCTTCGCCTATTTGCCAATAATTCGAAATCTGCAAAATCGCGGGGCCTGAAAGCCCACGATGTGTAAATAGCATTTGATTGCTAAAGCTGATGCGCTCGTTGCTAACCGTAACAGGTAGTGCAATGCCCGAAAGCGACGCGAAGGATTTATCGCTCTCTTTCCACGTAAAGGGGACGAGGCTTGCTCTTGGTGCAATGACAGGGATGCCAAATTGTTCGGCAATTTTGTAGCCGAATGGACTTGCGCCTAAGGCTGGCATTGAAAGTCCTCCTGTTGCAATGACTAGATTTTCGGTTTGATAAGTCTCACAAGCGGTCTGAATTTCAAAACCTTTTGCAATTTTTTCCACGGAAACGACCGCTTGTCGAAGCTGAATATCAACCTTGCTTTTATCGCATTCACTTTGCAGCATTTGTACGATCTGTTCCGCACCTTCATCACAGAAGAGCTGCCCTAACTCTTTTTCGTGGTAGGCAATGCCATATTGAGCGACTAAGCTGATAAAATCCCAGTTGGTGTAGCGAGCTAGTGCTGACTTCACAAAATGGCGATTTTGGCTTAAGTAATGCTGTGGCGTTACATCTAAATTGCTGAAGTTGCAAAAGCCACCGCCCGACATCAAAATCTTACGCCCAATTTTCTTGCCATTATCCAGCACCACTACATTTTTGCCTGCTTGCCCTAATTGTGCCGCACAAAACAAGCCAGAAGCCCCCGCTCCGATAATGATCACATCTGCTTTTTTCATTAGAAATTGAGCACCTTATCGGCTTTCATCGTCCAATCTGCTAACTCAACCAGCGTACCGATTTCCACGCCATCTGCTAATGGTAATTCAGTAATACCGCGAGCATTAGTGCACGTTTTGCAGAGTTTTACCGTTGCACCTTGCGAGGTAAGGATTTCCAACATCTGTTGCACGTGGTAGCCTTCAGATGGATTTTGTTTCGCAAGCCCCGCAGTTACTGCATCAGACATTAAGAAAAGCTTGATTTCTGCCTTGTGTTGTTCTTGAATTTGTAAAGCTAAACGTAAACTACTAAAACAGGATTCGTTGCCATAAGGGGCTGAGTTGATGATAAAGAGTAGTTTTTGCATAGAAGTTTCTCCTTTCTTGTTCCTATAAAAGTAAATACCTAAGGTTTTAACCTTAGGTATTTTATGCTTCTACGAGAAATTACTCAATCACAGGCTTCTCACCACTTTCAATACACGCTTGACCTACAGTAACTTTCTTCGCTTTCAGTGTTGGTAAATCATACATCGTATCAAGTAGTAAGTTTTCCACAATGGAACGCAATCCACGAGCTCCTGTTTTGCGAGCAATTGCTTTTTTCGCAATTGCAACAAGGGCTTCTTGGGTGAATTCAAGCTCGACATTTTCCATTTGGAATAATGCTTGATATTGTTTAATGATCGCATTTTTCGGTTCGGTTAAGATTTGGATCAGTGCGTGTTCGTCAAGTTCTTGCAATGGCGTGACCACAGGTAAACGGCCAATTAACTCTGGAATCAAACCAAAACGGACTAAATCTTCAGGTTCAACTTGTTTGAATAACTCGGTTAAATCTTGGCGATCTTTGTCGTTTTTCAACTCAGCTGCAAAGCCGATGCCACCTTGTTTGTTGGTGCGTGCTTCCACGATTTTATCTAAGCCTGCAAACGCACCGCCACAGATAAACAGGATTTTCGAGGTATCCACAGGGATGGTTTCGCCTTTCGGGTGTTTACGTGAGCCTTGTGGGTTGATGTTCGCTACCGTACCTTCAAGCAATTTTAACAACGCTTGTTGCACGCCTTCGCCCGAAACGTCACGCGTTATGGAAGCGCTTTCTGATTTACGGGTAATTTTGTCGATCTCATCGATAAAGACGATCCCGCGTTCTGCTTGCTCTGCATCAAAATCACATTTCATCAGTAATTTTTGGATCACGTTTTCCACATCTTCGCCCACATAGCCCGCTTGGGTTAATGTCGTTGCATCAGCCACTGCGAATGGCACATTTAACCGACGAGCCAAGGTTTCAGCTAACAATGTTTTACCACTTCCTGTTGGACCGATTAACAAAATGTTACTTTTGCCAAGTTCCACACCATTAGTCACTTCGTGGTTTGAAAGGGCACTTTTTAGGCGTTTGTAGTGATTGTAAACTGCTACTGATAACACCTTTTTCGCGTGTTCTTGACCAATCACATAGTCGTTTAAATGAGCATGTAATTCATGCGGTGTTGGCACATTATCGAAGAATTTAGCTTCATCTTGTGTTTCATCAATTAACGGTTCTTCTTCACCGTTCAACAAAGCGTAAGACTCCTCGATACAATCATTGCAAATAAATCCTTCAGTACCTTCAATTAACTGATCGACTTCTGAACGTTTTTTACCGCAGAAACTGCAGTGTGGTTCTTTTTCAAATGCCATTATGCCACCTCACCACGGGAAGTTAACACTTTATCAATCAAGCCATATTCCATTGCTTCCTGTGCGGACATAAAGTTATCACGCTCAGTATCTGCCGCCACTTTTTCAAACGACTGACCACTATGTTCTGCCATTTTACGGGTGAGCATCTCTTTGAGTTTTAGGATCTCTTGAGCTTGAATTTGAATATCAGTCGCTTGACCACGAGCACCACCAAGCGGTTGGTGAATCATTACGCGTGCATTTGGTAACGCAAAACGCTTCCCTTTCGCCCCGCCTGAAAGCAAGAACGCACCCATTGAGCAAGCTTGCCCTGTGCAAAGAGTCGCCACATCTGGTTTGATGAAGTTCATTGTGTCGTAAATCGCCAATCCTGCCGTTACCACACCACCAGGACTATTGATGTAAAGATAGATATCTTTTTCAGGATCTTCTGCTTCTAAGAAAAGTAGCTGTGCTACGATCAAGTTCGCCATATTGTCTTCAACTTGACCATTTAAGAAAATAATACGCTCTTTTAACAAGCGTGAAAAAATATCGTATGAGCGTTCACCCTTCGGGGTTTGCTCAACAACCATAGGAACTAATGACATAAGTTTTATCCTTATTAAATTCGGTGAAATGGGGTTATTCTAGCAAATTTTCATAAAATCATTAACAACAAGCGGTCAGATTGTTACAATCTTTTGGAAATTTTATTGAGGAAAAACAATGAATCTTGCAGAAATTTACGAAAAATTTGCCTTTTGCAAATCTTGGGAAGAAAGATACCGCTTGCTCATCCAACTTAGCCGACAATTACCCAAATTAAGTGAAGCCGAGTTGCAAAACGTACCTGAAATTCACGGTTGTGAAAGCCGTTTATGGTTCTCTTTCCAAAAATCGCCAAGAAAAGTCATTGCATACAGCGATGCCCGCTTAATGCAAGGGATTTTGATGATTATCCAAATTGCCTTACTTGAGAAATCAGACGAAGAGTTAGCTGATTTTAACTTGCAACAGATGTTTGATGAGTTGAAAATTACCCCAAATTTGACTAGCACAAGGTTAAATGGTTTACAACAAATTCAGGGATTGATTAAATAGCAGAAAATTGCTGAATAAATATAGAAAAAAACCTCTGATTTCTCAGAGGTTTTTTCCATTAACGCATAGGAGGTATATTATGACGTTTCAAAATAAGTGGCGGAACGGACGGGACTCGAACCCGCGACCCCCTGCGTGACAGGCAGGTATTCTAACCAGCTGAACTACCGCTCCGCAAAATTATAAATTTAGGTTTAAGCTAAATTTATAATGGGAATAAATTGGCGGAATGGACGGGACTCGAACCCGCGACCCCCTGCGTGACAGGCAGGTATTCTAACCAGCTGAACTACCACTCCGCATTTGGTTTGCGTATAATACCTATTTCTTATCTTATCGGCAAATCTTTTTTAGGTGTAAAACGTTATTTGCCTTTAAAATAATCAAAATGGCGATTTATACTACTTTTTCCAACCTTTTAATGCATCCGCAAAAGCATTATTTGCGAACTGATTACGCCCATTATTTCTTTGTGAGTGGTCAGATTTTTCCGAATTTTTTCGAACAGGTGATTTTTCTTCTGAACGCTCAGTCAGTTTCTCATCCAAACGCATACTTAACGCAATACGTTTGCGAGTGACATCCACTTCAAGCACTTTTACTTTGACTACATCGCCGACTTTCACCACTTTATGTGGATCTTCCACAAAGCTATTTGAAAGCATTGAAATATGCACTAAACCATCTTGATGAACACCAATATCGACAAATGCCCCGAAGTTTGCCACATTCGTGACAGTACCTTCCAAAATCATGCCTACTTGTAGATCTTTAATTTCTTCCACGCCATCCACGAAAGTTGCCGTTTTGAATTCACCACGTGGGTCGCGTCCTGGTTTTTCAAGCTCTTTGAAAATATCGTTTACCGTTGGCAAGCCAAATTGCTCATCAACAAAATCTTTTGCGTTGAGCTGATGAATTTTACTCTCATTACCCATCAATTCTGCAAGCGTTGCTTGAGTCGCTTGCAAGATTTTTTCCACAACAGGGTAAGCTTCTGGGTGAACACTTGAGGCATCAAGCGGATTTTTGCCATTTAAAATGCGCATAAAGCCCGCACATTGCTCAAAGGCTTTTGGTCCTAAACGTGGCACTTTTTTCAGATCCGAACGGCTGTTAAAACGCCCGTTTTCATCACGATAAGCCACAATATTTTGTGCCAATGTTTTGCTCATTCCTGCCACACGAGCAAGTAATGGAGCTGAAGCTGTGTTTAAATCTACGCCTACCGCGTTTACACAATCTTCCACCACCGCATCAAGTTTACGGGCAAGTTGAGTTTGGTTTACATCGTGCTGATACTGCCCCACACCAATCGCTTTTGGTTCAATTTTAACCAACTCTGCTAGCGGATCTTGCAAACGACGAGCAATCGATACAGCACCACGTAATGAAACATCCAAATTAGGGAATTCATTTGCTGCCAATTCAGAAGCAGAATAAACCGACGCTCCCGCCTCGCTTACCACTACCGTTTGCGGAATCAGCATATCAGGCTTGCTGGTTTTAATCTGTTTCAATACATCTTTGGCAAAACGCTCAGTTTCACGCGAAGCTGTGCCGTTACCAATTGCAATAAGCTCAACATTGTGTTGTTTAATCAATTTATACAGTGAAATTTCCGCCGCTGCTTTGCCTGTGGTGTGAGGGTAGATCGTATCAGTTGCGAGTAGTTTCCCTGTATTATCTACAACGGCAACTTTCACGCCTGTACGCAAACCAGGGTCTAAACCCATGGTATTTCTTGCTCCGGCAGGAGCAGCCATCAAGAGTGCAGACAAATTGCGAGCAAACACATCAATTGCTTCTTCTTCCGCTTTTTCGCGTAAGTTTGCCATCAACTCAGTTTCAAGGTGCAGCAAGGCTTTGATTTTCCACGTCCACGCAATTACTTGCTCACGCCATTTATCTGCTGGCTGATTGTTGAAAATTACCCCCAAATGCTCTCGAATAATATCTTCGCATTGGCTCGATTTTGCCCCTTCTTCTGCAAGTGGATCAGCATTAATGGAAAGCGATAACACGCCCTCATTACGCCCACGAAACATTGCCAATGCTCGGTGCGAAGGCACATTTTGGAGTGACTCGCTATGAGAAAAATAATCGCGGAATTTCTCGCCCTCTTGCTCTTTACCTTCAATCACTTTCGACTCAATGGTCGCATTAGCGGTCAAATATTGGCGAAGTTTTGCAAGTAGTTCCGCATCTTCGGCAAATCGTTCCATTAAAATATAACGTGCACCATCAAGAGCGGCTTTGCTATCTGTAACGTCTTTATCTGCTGAAACAAATTGCTCGGCGACTGCTTCTGGCGTAAGTTTCGGATTCTGCCAAAGTTGTTCGGCTAATGGTTCAAGCCCTGCTTCAATCGCAATCTGCCCACGTGTTCTGCGTTTTGGTTTATACGGCAAATAGAGATCTTCAAGCTCAGTTTTGCTTTCCGTGGCAAGGATTTTCTCACGTAATTCATCGTTTAATTTGCCTTGTTCATCAATGGATTTCAAAATCGTTTGACGACGACCGTCCAACTCACGCAAATAGATCAAACGCGTTTCAAAATGACGCAGTTGTGTGTCATCCAATCCACCAGTTACCTCTTTACGATAACGTGCGATAAACGGGATCGTGTTTCCCTCATCTAATAAATTCATTGCCGCCAAAATTTGTTGTGGCTTCACATTTAATTCGCCAGCAATCACTTGGCTAATGGTCTGGTTGAAATCTGACATAATCTTTCCTGATGAATTAACGTAGCTTATCTGCTCTTATTTTATCTAATTTTGCAAGCTGAGCGAGTGCTTCGTTGATTTTTTGCGAATTGGGCTCTGATTTTGCACAGAGAATGATGTTTTCAAGCGTATCGGCTTGGTGATAGTAAGCGTGCTTGCTTTGAAGGGCTTGTTCAAACTGTGAATAAGCTTGTTGGAATTGACCTTGCTTACACAAAAAAGTGCCGTAATTATTGAGCACATCTGGGCGATTTTGGCTGAGTTTCAATGCTTTTTGATAAGCTTGCTGACTGTTGGCTACATCGCCTGTTTGTTGATAATAATAGGCAAGCACAGAATAAGGAAGGTAATCATGGCTGTCATGAGTGATAGCCTTATCAATATTTTCTTTCGCTTTGGGATAATCTTGTTGTTCTAAATAAGCAAGAGCAAGATTGATTCGAGCTTTTAAGGCTTCTGAGCGGTTAAATTCAGGATCGATTTGGGAAGAAACGCAACCTGCTAAAAATAGCACAGCACAAGCGGTTAAAATTTTTGAAAAGATTACGAATTTCATAAATGATCCTTTTTAAAGAATTCACTCTCTCCTGTTGTAGGAGAGAGAGTTGTTTTCCTATTGTGCTTTCACCGCAATCCCCTCGCCAAACTTACGTTTTTCAAGAGTACGTTTAGTACGGTCGATGACATCGCCTGCCAACTGACCGCACGCTGCATCAATATCATCACCACGCGTTTTACGGATGGTGACCGTAAAGCCATATTCCATCAATGCTTTTTGGAAGCGATCTACACGAGAATTTGAGCTTTTAGCATAAGGGGCTTCTGGGAACGGGTTCCACGGAATTAAGTTAATTTTACACGGCGTATTTTTCAACACTTTCGCTAATTGATGAGCGTGATCTACCTCATCATTCACGTGATCCAACATCACATACTCAATTGTGACTTTGCCGTGGTTTGCATTCGAAACTTCGAGATATTTATTCACAGAATTAATCAACATTTCAATATTATATTTTTTGTTGATCGGCACGATTTCGTCACGAATTTCATCATTCGGTGCGTGCAGAGAAATTGCCAATGCCACATCGATTTTATCCCGTAAAGCATCAAGTGCTGGCACAACCCCCGAAGTTGAAAGTGTCACACGACGTTTTGATAAGCCATACGCAAAATCATCTAGCATAATTTCCATTGCAGGCACAACGTTATTCACGTTCAATAATGGTTCGCCCATTCCCATCATTACTACGTTGGTAATCGGACGCACGCCTGTTACGCCAAAGTTACCAATGATTTTTGAAGCACGCCAAACTTGCCCGATAATTTCCGCTACGTTTAAGTTACGGTTAAAACCTTGTTGAGCTGTTGAACAAAACGTACACGCCAAAGCACAACCTACTTGTGAAGATACGCAAAGGGTCGCACGATCTGCTTCTGGAATATATACGGTTTCAATTTGTTGCTCACCTACTTGCATCGCCCATTTGATTGTGCCGTCTGCTGAGCGTTGTTCTACTGCCACTTCAGGAGCTTTGATTTCTGCCACCTGTTTTAATTTTTCACGCAATACCTTGTTGATATTGCTCATATTATCGAAATTATCTTCTCCAAAATGATAAATCCATTTCATGAGTTGATCAGCACGAAACGGCTTTTCACCCAGACTTGCCAAAAATTCACGCATCTGTGGACGCGTCATATTCATTAAATTTACTTTTTCGGATTTAGGATGAGCCACCGCAATGTTGGTCGCTTGAATTTGATCTGACATTAAAAAGCCTCGTTATTACACGTGTTCCCGTTCTTTTATGAAAGGGAACCATTATGGCAAAAGGATTAGTTTTGCAGGATTAAATAAAGAAGCGAATTTTACTGATCTCTCCCGCGTAAGGCTAGCGATTTTTACAAAATTTGAAAAGCACAAGCGGTCAAATTTTCGAGTAAGATCGCAAAATTTGTTTTAGAAAGTAAAATTATTGATGGATTTAACAAAATTTACGAAAAAATCTACCGCTTGCCTCTACATTCCTCATCTTTTTTATCTTACAATGCAAAACATCTCAAATTTTCACTCACAAAAATAAAGGACACAACAATGGCTTTAAAAGATTTAGACTGGGCAAATTTAGGCTTTTCATATATCAAAACAGAATATCGCTTCATCGCTCACTGGAAAGAGGGCAAATGGGACGAAGGAAAACTCACTACAGATAGCACATTACATATTCACGAAGGTTCAACCGCTCTTCACTACGGTCAGCAATGTTTTGAAGGCTTAAAGGCTTACCGTTGCAAAGATGGTTCAATCAACTTATTCCGCCCGCAAGCAAATGCAGAGCGTATGCAACGTACCGCAGACCGTCTTTTAATGCCACGCGTACCAACTGAATTATTCGTGCGTGCGTGTAAAGAAGTGGTTAAAGCTAACCAAGATTGGTTGGGTCCTTACGGCTCTGGTGCAACCTTATACTTACGTCCATTCTTAATTGGTGTGGGCGAAAACATCGGTGTGAAAGCGGCACCAGAGTTTATTTTCTCAGTATTCTGCTGCCCCGTAGGTGCGTACTTCAAAGGCGGTTTGGCTCCATCAAACTTCATCACGACTGATTACGACCGTGCAGCCCCAATGGGAACAGGCGGTGTGAAAGTGGGCGGTAACTACGCAGCAAGCTTACTTCCACACGAATTAGCCGCAGAGCAAGGTACGCCAGAACGTAAATTTGCTGATGCTATTTATTTAGATCCAAAAACTCACACAAAAATTGAAGAAGTCGGTGCGGCAAACTTCTTTGGTATTACCAAAGATAATAAATTCATCACACCAAAATCAGAGTCGATTCTGCCAAGTATCACTAAATACTCATTGCTTCATATTGCCAAAGAGCGTTTAGGTATGGAAACCATCGAAGGCGATGTTTATATCGATCAACTTGACCAATTCGCAGAAGCAGGTGCGTGCGGTACAGCCGCGGTGATTACTCCTGTGGGCGGCATCCAACACAAAGGTAACTTCCATGTTTTCTATTCAGAAACCGAAGTAGGTCCTACAACACGTAAACTTTACAACGAATTAACAGGCATTCAGTTCGGTGACATTGAAGCCCCTGAAGGTTGGATTGTGAAAGTAGAGTAATCTATTGTTTTCAAGCGGTCGAATTTGTAAAAGATTTTGCGAATTCGACCGCTTTCATTTTATATAAGGATAAAAATATGATTAAACGCATTGATGCCAGCCACCGTTTTTCAGAAGTGGCTGTGTATAATGGGGTGGCTTATTTAGCAGGGCAAGTGCCAACCGATGCCACGAAAAATGTTTATGAACAAACCCAACAAGTGTTGGGAGAAATTGATAAATTTCTTACGAAAGCGGGTACAGATAAAAGCCAAATTTTGATGGCAACCGTTTATCTGGCAAATATGAGCGATTATGCGGAAATGAATCGTGCATGGGATGAGTGGGTGGCGGAGAATAATGCGCCACCTCGTGCAGCAATTGAGGCGAGGCTTGCCGATCCGAATTGGAAAGTGGAGATTGTTGTTACAGCAGCAGTAAAATAGCCATCAGTGAAACCTCGATAAAAATCGAGGTTTTTTACTATTAAATTCCTCGATGATGCTCTACTTTTATATTCGAATGTTGATCTACGAGGCTGTCGTAATCGGCTTTGAAGCCTTTTAAAATTACGTGGATGTTGTTCTCTTTGGCATAAATGGTGGCGAAATCTTCAATCAGTTCCAATACATCATAAGCGATGTAAGCTGTGTGTTCTGCGTTAATAATCACCATTGAATTAGGCTGGATGTTTTTAAGCGTTTTCTTGATTGCGGCTTTATTGAGGAATGAAACCTCTTCGGCTAAATTAAGGCGGATTTGTGAGGCATAAGCCAGTTCTTCGCGGCTTAAATAATAAGCACGTTTCATATTGCCGTGCAAAATAAATAGAATGCTGATAATCAAGCCAAGCCCCACACCTTTGAGTAGGTCGAAAAGCACTACCGCAACCATAGTGATGATAAAAGGAATAAATTGATAAATTCCTTTATGCCAGAAATGCTTAAATACGCTTGGACGAGCAAGTTTATAGCCGACTAAAATAAGTATGACTGCAAGTGTTGCAAGTGGAATTTGGTTCAGTAAAGTAGGGATAGCCAGCACACAAATGAGCAATAATACGCCGTGAATAATGGCAGAAAGTTTATGCGTAGCTCCCGCGTTGGCGTTTGCTGATGATCGAACAATAACCGCGGTAATAGGCAATCCACCGAGCAGAGAAGAAACAATGTTGCCCACGCCTTGAGCCCGTAATTCTTGATTGGAATCAGTAAGGCGGCGTTTTGAATCTAAGCGATCAGCCGCTTCAATGGAGAGCAAGGTTTCAATGGATGCCACAATCGCAATCGTTGCACCTGTTACCCAAATAAACGGATTGGTAAATCCACTAAAATCGGGGAAAATCACGAAATCTTTTAAATCTTGCCAAGAAGAGAGGACGGGTAAGTGCACTAACTGATTTTCGGGCACAGCTAAATGGCTATCCAAAGCAATAAAAAGATTATTTAGCAAGATGCTAACAATTACCGCAATCAACGCGGAAGGGAGAAGTTTTATCTTTTTGAGTTTAGCAGAGCGCTCCCAGCTAAGTATAATCAGTATTGAAAGTAGGGTAATAATGAGAGCACCTAAATGGATATTGATAAAAGAAGCGGTGCCATCAAAAACAAGTTTATCTGTGCCAATTGCATAAGGTAGCTGCTTGACGATAATTAAAATCCCAATGCCCGCAAGCATTCCTTCAATCACAGCAACGGGAATATAGTTAGTGATACTACCTGCTCGAATGATGCCCAAAATGAGTTGGATAACACCCGCAATAATGCCCGCACAGAGGAATAGCTCAAAGCTGCCGAGTTGCGTAATGGCGTCTAACACTATCGCCACTAAGCCCGCTGCGGGGCCTGCCACGCTGATATGCGAGGTACTTAACCAGCCGATAATCATTCCGCCAATAATCCCTGAAATAATGCCCGAAAGCGGTGGTGCACCAGACGCAAGTGCAATGCCTAAACAGAGTGGCAAGGCGACCAGAAAAACGACCAATCCAGCGGCAAAATTTTGTTTAAATAGTAAGGATTTGAGGTTTTCTTGGTGCAAAGTTTGGGGCATGGCGTCCTCGCATAAAATGAAGTTAAGAGTGATAACACAATTAGCCATTTTACGCCTGCTTTTTGCAAAAAATTTTGCTATATATCAGATTTTGGCAAAATTTTTGGAAATTTCCTTTTTTCTGTTCAAAATTTTGCAAATTCATCAGTTAAAATTTGCAAAATTGGGATGATCTCTTTAAACTTTCGGATATTTTTGTGTGTTTAATTAAAAGAACTTTGCTATGACAGAATCTCACATCACACCTTCAACAGATACTCTCTCGCTAGGACAGCAACTCAAGCAAGAGCGTGAAGCATTGCAATTATCCATTGAAGATGTTGCACAAAAAACCAATCTTAAAAAATCGCATATTGAATCGCTCGAAAACGATATTTTTATTTTGCAAAATGTCGCTCCCACCTTTGTGCGTGGTTATGTGCGTAACTATTTACGCTTTTTACGTTTGCCAGAAGATCTGGCCTCAAGCGTAAACTATGGTGAGGTAAAAATTCCAAAAGAGGTATTACATAAAACCTCAGCGGGTAAAGTGGTGCAAAAATCGCAAAATTTATGGGTGAAATATCTCACTATTTGCGTGCTATTGGCTGCGATTGGTATGACGTTGCTTTGGTGGTGGCAAGATTACCAACAAGAGCAAGAAAACCGCGATCAGTTTGTGAATAATGCGGTGCCTGTTGAAACTATGCCTGCAACGCATAATGCGATTGAGATTAGCCCACAAGTAGAAACACCAGTCGAACCAACGGCTCAAACGGCAGCACAAGCGGTTGAAAATGCAGAAAATGTTGCACCTGTGACTGAATCTCAAGCTCAAGCAGCCTCTGAAACTACAGCACCTATTGCTAATGTTGAAAATAATGCACAACAAACAGCCGTTACCGCAACGAATGTATTAGCTCAACCTACGGCGGACAATACACAAAATAGTGCAACGCCAGCTGCAGAAACGGCTATCGGTAACGATGATTTACGCATTGAAATTACTGGTAAAGAGAGCTGGATTACGGTAAAAGGTAATCAGAGCAAAAAAAGCTTGGCTGAAAAATTATACAACAATGGCGAAGTGCTGACTTTCAATGGTAACGAGCAATACCGCTTAACCATTGGTGCACCTGCGAATGTAAAAATTTATTATAAAGGGCAAGAAGTGCCTCTTAAAATTGATGGACGCGTGGCGCGTATCAAGCTTCCATTAGCACAATAAGGGTTTCAATTAAATATGTCAGCAGTACAACATTCTCCGATTAAGCGTCGAGAGTCGAAAAAAATCTGGGTGGGGAAAGTACCTGTAGGAGGCGATGCACCGATTTCTGTGCAATCGATGACCAATACTCGCACTACTGATGTGGAAGCGACAGTCGCTCAGATTAAGTCATTAGAAAAAGTGGGGGCGGATATCGTTCGCGTTTCTGTGCCAACTATGGATGCGGCTGAAGCATTCAAAGTGATTAAACAGCAAGTGAATGTGCCGCTTGTGGCAGATATTCACTTCGATTACCGCATCGCCTTAAAAGTGGCGGAATATGGCGTGGATTGCTTACGTATCAACCCTGGTAATATCGGCAATGAAGAACGTATTCGTGCCGTTGTGGATTGCGCGAAAGATAAAAACATTCCGATTCGTATTGGGGTAAATGCAGGCTCGCTTGAGCGTGATTTGCAAGAAAAATATGGCGAACCAACACCGCAAGCCTTGCTTGAAAGTGCATTACGCCACGTGGATATTTTAGACCGCTTCAACTTTGATAATTTCAAAGTGAGCGTGAAGGCTTCCGATGTTTTCCTAGCGGTCGAATCTTACCGCTTGCTTGCAAAACAGATTGTGCAACCACTGCACCTTGGCATTACCGAAGCGGGTGGTGCACGTGCAGGTTCAGTAAAATCAGCGATTGGCTTGGGCTTACTGCTTTCAGAAGGCATTGGCGATACCTTGCGTATTTCATTAGCAGCAGATCCTGTTGAAGAAGTGAAAGTGGGCTTTGATATTCTCAAGTCGCTACGTATTCGCTCTCGTGGGATTAACTTTATCGCTTGCCCAACCTGTTCACGCCAAGAAATTGATGTAATCGCAACTGTAAACGCTTTAGAACAGCGTTTGGAAGACATTTTAACACCGATGGATGTATCGATTATTGGTTGTGTAGTAAATGGACCTGGCGAAGCACTGGTTTCTGATTTAGGCGTAACAGGCTCAAATAAAATGAGCGGTTTCTACTTGGATGGGGTGCGTCAAAAAGAGCGTTTCGATAACGATAAATTGATTGATCAGCTTGAGGCGAAAATTCGTGCTCGCGTGGCAGAACAAGCTCAACGTATTATGATTACACCAGCATAATTTAAAATTATTTTTATTTAAAAGGACAATATTGTGGCAAAAACCATTCAAGCAATTCGTGGAATGAACGATTGCTCTCCAACAGAATCTCCGTTATGGCAATGGATTGAAGCTAAAGTACGTCACGTGCTTGCAAGCTATGGTTATTCAGAAGTGCGTATGCCAATCGTGGAAAGTACCCCGCTTTTCGCTCGTGCGATCGGTGAAGTCACCGATGTTGTGTCAAAAGAGATGTATACATTCTGGGATAATGATGAACAATTAACACTCAGACCAGAAGGCACAGCGGGCTGCGTACGTGCTGCAATCGAACGTGGTTGGATTTATAACAATGAGCAGCGTTTGTGGTATATGGGTCCTATGTTCCGCCACGAGCGTCCACAAAAAGGGCGTTATCGCCAATTCCACCAAGCGGGCGTGGAAGTGTTCGGCATTGCAAATCCTGAAATTGATGCGGAATTGATTATTTTAACCGCACGTCTTTGGAAAGAATTAGGCATCGATCAGCATGTTTCATTGCAATTAAACTCAATTGGTTCACTTGAAGCTCGAGCAAACTACCGCTCAGCGTTAGTAGCATTCTTGGAAAATCATCAAGATTTAATGAGCGATGAAGAGAAAGAGCGCTTGGTAAAAAACCCACTGCGTATCTTAGATACTAAAAATGAAGCCCTTCAAGAAGTGCTAAACGGTGCACCGAAGCTATTAGATTATTTAGATGATGAAAGCCGCGAACATTTCAACCAACTTTGCAGTTTATTAGATGCAATGGGCGTGAAATATGAAATCAATCCAAAATTAGTACGTGGTTTAGATTATTACAATAAAACTGTGTTTGAATGGGTCACTTCTGCATTAGGTGCACAAGGTACTGTTTGCGGAGGTGGTCGTTATGATGGCTTAGTGGAACAGCTTGGTGGGCATTCAACCCAAGGCGTTGGCTTTGCAATGGGCTTAGAGCGTTTAGTGTTGCTCGTGCAAGAAGTGAATAAAGAGATTACACTACCACAAGCGGTCGATTTATATCTGGTTTATGCAGGCGAAGGAGCAACGCTAAATGCCTTCCAAATTGCGGAACAAATACGCACCGAATTACCACAAGTGCGTGTGATGACACACTGCTCAGGCGGTAAATTCCAAAAACAATTTAAACGTGCAGATAAAATCGAAGCAAAATATGCATTAGTGATTGGCGAAAGTGAAGTGCAAGCGAAAACTGTGGTCGTGAAAGATTTACGCAATGGTGCAGAGCAAATTACCCTTAGCCAAGCTGATTTAGTCGCAACCTTAAAAACATATTTTTAATTAGGACATTTCAATGAGTAGCGAATACCTCAATAAAACAGAAGAACAGCAATTCGAAGAAGCGAAGAGCTGGTTTAGAGAAAATAGCACACCGATTTTATTAGCGATCTTTGTGTTTGCCGCAGCCAGTTTTGGCTGGAATTTCTGGAAAAGCCATCAAACCGAATCGGCTATTCAGGCTTCAATTTCTTATCAAGCTACAATGGAAGCTTATGAGCAAGATCCTGTGAAAAATCAACCGCTTGTGCAGAAGTTTTTAGATGAAGCGAAAGGCACAAACTATGCGATTTTTATGCAACTTGAAGAAGCCCAAAATGCCGTAGCAAAAGCCGATTTTGCAGTAGCGAAAAGCCTATTAGAAGCGGCATTAAATGAAGCAAAAGATCCTTCATTACAAGCAATAATTCGTTTCCGTTTAGCTGCAGTAAACTTCCAATTAAAAGAGTTTGATGCAGCATTAGCTCAGTTAGATCAAGTTAAAGATAAAGCGTGGCAAGCACGCAAACAACTTTTTGCTGCGGATGTCTTAGCGGCTAAAGGCGACAAAGAAGCGGCAAAAAGTGCTTATGAGCAGCTAAAAGCCCAAACTTCAGGACAAGAGCGTGAGTTGATTGAGTTAAAAATCAACAATTTATAAGATGTAAAGGAGATTGTGCAAACACTCTCTTTTTTTTAAAAAAATAAAATTAAATGTTGCTTATCTTTTTCATTTATAATGGGACTGTTTTAATTACATTTCTTTTTTGGAGGTCTTATGAATTATAATCAACTACTTGAACAAACCAAACAAGAGCTTTTTGGTGGCTGGAAACCTTTTGAAGCGGCTTGGTTATTGATTTTTATTGCGGCACAAATCGGTATTTATATTTACAATCCCGACTCTATTTTAGGGATGGTGTCCGGCATTTCAGGCATTATTTGCAATGTTTTCGTCAGTAAAGGGAAGATCAGTAACTACTTCTTCGGTTTGATTTTTGCCTACACTTATTTCTATATTTCACTGGGTGCGAATTTCTTGGGTGAGATGAACACCACGCTTTATGTTTATATTCCTGCTCAATTTATCGGCTATTTCTTATGGAAAGCCAATATGCAAAAAGAGCAAAATAGTGATGCGGTCATTGCCAAAGCCTTAACAGTGAACGGTTGGATTGGCTTAATTGCTTTCCTTGTCATTGGCACCTTACTTTTCGTTGAGGTGCTCAATTATTATGGCGGTAGCTCAACAGGCTTAGATGGTTTAAGTACTATTATTGTGGTTGCAGCACAAGCCTTGATGGTGTTACGCTACCGCGAGCAATGGCTACTCTGGATTGTGCTTAACATCATCTCTATTGCACTTTGGGCAGAAAATACCTCAATGTATGTGATGTATTCAGCTTACTTACTTAACTCGCTTTACGGTTATTACAACTGGAGCAAATTGCAAAAAGCAAGTGTTTAAATTTCATTTCTATTAGATTGCCAAATTCAATGTTTAATTTACAAATTATCCCCGTCAGCCCATTTCAACAAAACTGCTCAATTATTTGGGATGATAACAAAAATGCAGCGATTATCGATGCAGGCGATGATGCGGACAAAATCATTCAGTTTGTTGAATCACAAGGCTTAAAGGTAGAAAAACTACTAATTACTCACGGACATCTTGATCACATTATGGCAATTGAAAAAGTTCGCGCTCATTTTGGCGTAGAAGTTTACGGCTCACACAAAGCCGATCAATTGCTCTTTGAACAACTGCCTCAAATGTGTGAAATGTTTGGTATTCCACCAGTAAAAGGTTTTCAGCCAGATCATTGGTTAGAAGAGGGCGATAAAATCAGTGTCGGTAGTTTAAATTTTGATATTCGTCATCTACCAGGGCACGCACCAGGCCACATTGGCTTCTTCGATTTTGAGAATAAAATTGCCTTTTCTGGAGATGTACTTTTCAAAGACAGTATTGGACGAACTGACCTTTATATGGGCAGTCTTGACCAACTGCTCGAAACCATCCGCACTAAAATGTTTGATTTAGATGATGATTTCATCATCATTTCAGGACATGGGCCACACACAACAATTGGGCGTGAAAAAGTGCACAATCCGTTTTTGAAGTAATTGTAGATTAGATAAGCGGTTGAATTTTGCAAAAAATTTGCAGAACTCGACCGCTTTTTACATTTTAAGGTAAATAATTATTGAATATTTTTGCATATTTATGCAAAATGGAGCCGATTTTTTTATAAATATAATTTCATTTTAGATTTAAGGAATAGCATATGGCACTTTGGGGTGGACGTTTTACACAGGAAGCAGACCAAAAATTCAAATTTTTCAATGATTCATTACGTTTTGATTACCGCTTAGCTTTACAAGATATTGATGGTTCCATCGGTTGGGCGAAAGCGATTACTTTGGTTGGCGTATTAACGGAAGAAGAGCATCAACAATTAGTGGCGGCGCTGAAAGAATTACGTGCAGAAATTGAGCCGAAAATTGAGATTATTTTAAAAGATGATGCGGAAGATATTCACAGTTGGGTGGAATCAAAACTCATTGAGAAAGTAGGTGATTTAGGCAAAAAATTACATACAGGGCGTAGCCGTAATGACCAAGTTGCAGTAGATATGAAAATGTGGTGTAAAGCTCAAGTCATTGTGATGCAAGAGCGTATCCGCAATTTACAAGAGAAATTAGTGCTGACTGCAGAAGCGAATCAACACGCGGTAATGCCTGGGTACACCCATCTTCAACGTGCGCAACCAATCACTTTTGCACATTGGTGTATGGCATATTTTGAGATGTTAGAACGCGACCACAGTCGTTTAACCGATGCGTACAAACGTATGTACACTTGCCCACTGGGTTCAGGCGCGCTGGCTGGCACAGCTTATGCGGTAGATCGTGATGCATTGGCAAAAGATCTTGGTTTTAGCATTGGCACACGTAACAGTTTAGATTCGGTTTCTGATCGCGACCACGTGTTAGAACTGCTTTCAAGTGCTTCAATCAGTATGGTGCATCTTTCTCGTTTTGCCGAAGATTTAATCTTTTTCAACAGCGGGGAATCAGCGTTCTTAGAACTTTCTGATCGCGTGACATCAGGTTCTTCATTGATGCCACAGAAGAAAAACCCTGATGCGTGTGAACTTATTCGTGGTAAATCAGGTCGTGTATTTGGTTCATTAACAGGCTTATTAACAACACTTAAAGGCTTACCACTTGCCTATAACAAAGATATGCAAGAAGACAAAGAAGGTATCTTTGATGCGATGGAAACCTGGCAGGCGTGTTTAGAAATTGCGGCACTTGTTCTTGAAGATATTAACGTAAACGTAGAACGTACGCGTGAAGCGGCTCAACAAGGTTACTCAAATGCAACTGAATTAGCGGATTATTTGGTTGCGAAGGGCATTCCATTCCGTGAGGCTCATCACATTGTGGGCGAAGCGGTAGTCTATGCCATTAGCAAACGAGAGCCATTGGAGGCGTTATCTGTGGCAGAATTTAAACAATTCCATGCCGTAATTGATGAAGATGTTTACCCAATTCTTTCGCTTGAATCTTGCTTAGAAAAACGTTGTGCGAAAGGCGGGGTAAATCCTGAATGCGTGGCGGAAGCTATTCGAACAGCGAAAGAGAGTTTAGGTGGTTGATTTTTATACCAAAGGGTGGACTTGAGTCCGCCCTATTTTTCTATTATCAAACCTCAATTTTTTTGCTAAAATCGCCACTCTTTTGCACAGAAAAGACGCATTCTCGCTTATGAAATATAAAAATCCTTATTCTGTTCTGGTTGTGATTTATGCTCAAAATACGAGCAGAGTGTTGATGTTACAACGCCAAGATGCTCCAAGTTTTTGGCAATCCGTAACAGGCACAATAGAGGAAGGAGAGCAACCTTTGCAAACAGCGATGCGCGAAGTGAAGGAAGAAACGGGAATCGATATTTTAGAGAGAAATTTAACCTTGGTGGATTGTCAGCATTCAGTGAAATTTGAGATTTTTCCGCAATTTCGTTACAAATACGCACCAGATGTCACACATAATACCGAGCATTGGTTTTTGTTGGCGTTGCCAGAAGAGATAGAGCCACAATTAAGCGAGCATTTGGCATTTCAATGGTTGGATGCAAAAGAGGCACAGAATTTAACCGCTTCTCCGAATAATGCGGAGGCGATTGGGAAGTTCATTATTAAATACTGATGCAAATTGTAGGGTGGGCATTCCTGCCCACCAATTAATTAAATTATCATGGTGGGCAGGAATGCTCACCTACGTTTATTTATATTTAAATTCAAGAAGGAAAACACATGGCAGGTCATAGTAAGTGGGCTAACATTAAACACCGCAAAGCAGCACAAGATGCACAACGCGGTAAAATTTTTACCAAATTAATCCGTGAATTAGTTACTGCAGCAAAAATCGGCGGTGGCGATGTGAGCGCAAACCCGCGTTTACGTTCAGCAGTAGATAAAGCGTTATCAAACAATATGACGCGTGATACCATTAACCGTGCCATCGAGCGTGGTGTGGGTGGTGGCGATGACACTAATATGGAAACCAAAATCTACGAAGGTTATGGTCCAGGCGGCACAGCGGTAATGGTGGAATGTTTAAGTGACAACGCAAACCGCACCATTTCACAAGTTCGCCCAAGTTTCACCAAGTGTGGTGGTAACTTAGGGACTGAAGGTTCTGTTGGTTACTTATTTAGCAAAAAAGGCTTAATTTTAATTGCAGAAGCAGATGAAGATGCATTAACCGAAGCAGCAATCGAAGCAGGTGCAGATGACATTCAACCGCAAGATGACGGCTCATTTGAAATCTATACTGCATGGGAAGATTTAGGTAACGTACGTGATGGCATTGAAAAAGCAGGTTTCAAAATTCAAGAAGCGGAAGTCACAATGATTCCATCTACTTCAGTAGATCTAGATGCAGAAACTGCACCCAAATTACTCCGTTTAATCGAGATGCTAGAAGATTGTGATGATGTACAAAACGTTTATCACAACGGAGAAATCAGCGATGAAGTCGCTGCACTTCTTTAAGGTGTAATAATAAAAAATCCCTTTCATTAAATGATGAAAGGGATTTTTGGTAAAACGAAAATTTATGTTGTTTATCACATCGGCAAAATCAAACTCAGCGGTTTTTGTTTGAGGATTTGCCATATGCATTTAGCAATATTTTTCCAGCTATCGACTGTCGTACCTAATGAGCGAAGTGCTAATGAAAGTGTAAATGAGAAACTTACCGCCAGATTAACCACGCCAATCAGCAACACAAAACCGAGGCTTTGCCAGAAAATTGCCCAGCCTAAATCACCGCTCATTACCGCATATCCCACATTTGCCGAAGAGAAAGCGATATGGCGGATATCAAGCGGGAGATTGAGTAAATAGCCCACCACGCCTGTTAAGCCGAGTAGCATCCCGAAGGCAAGATTACCCACAATCGAACCATAGTTGTTATGCATATAATTAGCAAAAACTGACCGCTTGTGTTCGCTCATTATTTTCACAAGTAGTGGGTGATACTGCAATCGCATTCGCAAGTTGAGATAATTACAACGGTTATCCACGTAGCCTGAAATCAAACCCGCACAGAAAAGCCAAATACCTGCAATTGCGGCGAACCAAAGTGTGCCACCGAGCGGGTCAATACTGTGCAATTGGTAAGCGATTTGATCCTGATCGAGTAATGGCTTATTTTCGAAATATTGGTAGCCATAAGCTACGAGCGAAGCAATCCCAACCGCTACCGTCACATTGCCAATAACCGCAATACTTTGGGAGCGGAATACATCAATCAGCAATTGTGCCAGCTTCATATTCACGGCTCGCCCTTGCGGATTTTTTCCAACGAAATCAGCAAATCGCGCGGCGGTCATTGCGGGCTGCTTGGTTGCAACAGTAAAGTGCAACATAAAAATCAGGGTAAAACCAATACCGTAATTTAGCCCCTCGGCAATACCTTTTAGCATCTTATCTTCAATCACACCGCCCAGGTAAATTTTGAACAATGCCATCAACGCAATTAGTACGCCTCCGCCTGCGGCAGAGTAGAACATCGAAAGATACTCACTTTTAGTGCGAGTAATATAATGCTCACCGTGGTCGCTAGTGTTCTGTGTGATGCTCCGTGAAAGCATACTCACACTCTGCTTCCAAAGCGCGGAGATGCTATGTTTATTTGCAGAAGCAATGGCTAAATTTCCAGCCAAAAGCAAAATTCGGCGTGGCAAAAATCGATTAGAAGCAAATACCTCCATCAACATCGCAAGGCGCTCAAGCGTCTGCTCCAATCGTTCAAGCAGATAAGCCACTTCCATTGAAGAGCCCATCGCTGCCCCTTTTTTCTTCAAGCGGTCGATTAATGCCTTACTTTGGGCAAACATCACTTGCAAGTGCCCATCATCAAACAGCTCATTACGACGGCGTGCTTCAATCCAGAGCATCACCTCTTTTTGTAATGCAACAAAAGGACTATCTGCCTCAATTAAACTTGGATCTAAACGCATCAGTTCAGGCTGCATCTCTTCAGCAGCAATCCAAATCGAAAGCATCTTAATCGCAAATAGGCCTTCCGCCCGCAAATGAGCATCCACACGCTCACGTTCTCCCTCACTTGTATAACGATTAAGTAGTTTGAAAAGGCTGCTCCAATATCGCAACGGTACACTGTTGAGCCATTCGCCATCGTGTTTATCGTTAAACAAGATGAAAAAAATATCACGAAGATCTTTTATATCTGGCACGGCAGGATTGAATTTTTCATATAAGCGTGAGCGAAATTCGCGTCTAAAACCATCACGGCTTAAAATACCGTTAGAAATCAATAGCGGATAAAGTCGCATGCTGCATAACCAACGACAAAGTTGTGATGCCAAATTTTGCGTAAGTGGCTTGTTTTTCTTTAATGTTGTGATTAAAAATTTGAGTTGTAGCTCTCGATTTTCTTCGCAACGAATCCAATGGAAAAAGCCTTTTAGCAGCTCAAAAATATTATCTTCTGCGAGTTTTTGTTCGATAAATTGGATAAGTTCTTGTTCAGATAAATATCTTTTTTTCTTCAAATTTCCTCCTCCGTAGGTAATAGTTAAGTATAAGCTACATCCCTTTGGGATATGTAATGTACAGCCCCAAGAGGGCTGATTTATGCGTAGCCTAGTGTGAAAGCCCTAGGCAATAAAAGCTATAGAAAAAATAAGCGGTCAAATTTACAATCTCTTTTGCAAATTTAACCGCTTGTTAATCATTTTATCAACCCTGATGGATTATGCTTTATGTGAGTCTTGGTACTCTTTCGCTGCTTTTACAAAACCTGCAAAAAGCGGGTGACCATCACGCGGTGTTGAAGTAAATTCTGGGTGGAATTGAGCTGCTACAAACCAAGGGTGATTTGGCACTTCAATGATTTCCACTAATTTACGGTCTTCTGATAAACCAGTTACTTTCAAGCCTGCGGCTTCAATTTGCGGAAGCAATGTATTGTTTACTTCGTAACGGTGACGATGGCGTTCTTCAATGGTTTCTGCGCCATATAATGCACGAGCTTTTGAACCTTCGATTAAGTGGCATTTTTGTGCCCCTAAACGCATTGTGCCGCCTAAGTCTGAGTCATCAGAACGAGTTTCAACATTGCCATCTTTATCTTGCCATTCAGTGATTAAGCCGATTACAGGTTGTGGACAATCTTTGTCGAATTCGCTTGAGTTCGCTTCGGTTAAACCTGCTACGTTACGAGCATATTCGATTAAGGCAATTTGCATCCCTAAGCAGATACCTAAATATGGGATTTTGTTTTCGCGAGCATATTGAGCGGTACGAATTTTGCCTTCCACGCCACGATAGCCGAAACCACCAGGAACAAGGATCGCATCAACTCCTTCAAGCACGCTAGTGCCTTTGGTTTCTACATCTTGCGAATCAATGTATTTAATGTTCACGGTTAAGCGGTTGGTTAAACCCGCGTGTTTTAATGCTTCATTTACAGATTTATACGCATCAGGCAATTCCACATATTTACCCACCATACCGATAGTCACTTCGCCCGTTGGGTTAGCTTGGCGGTAAAGCACTTGTTCCCATTCAGATAAATCTGCTTCTGGACAGTCTAAACGGAAACGGTCGCACACAAAGCTATCTAAACCTTGTGATTTTAATAATTCTGGAATGCGGTAGATTGAATCTACATCTTTTAATGAAATTACCGCACGCTCTGGCACGTTACAGAATAAGGCGATTTTTTTGCGTTCGTTCGCAGGGATTGCACGGTCTGAACGGCAGATCAACACATCTGGCTGAATACCAATTGAAAGCAATTCTTTCACAGAATGCTGCGTTGGTTTGGTTTTCACTTCGCCTGCAGTTGGAATATATGGTACTAAAGTTAAGTGCATAAATAAGGTTTTTTCACGACCTACGTCTACCGCTAATTGGCGTAATGCTTCTAAGAATGGTAGTGATTCGATGTCGCCTACCGTTCCGCCCACTTCAACGATCACCACATCACGACCTTTACCACCTTCTATAACGCGTTCTTTGATTTCGTTAGTAATGTGTGGAATTACTTGGATAGTTGCACCTAAGTAGTCGCCGCGACGCTCTTTACGTAATACTTCAGAGTAAATTTTACCGCTAGTGAAGTTGTTCGCTTTGCTCATTTTTGAGCGGATAAAACGCTCGTAGTGACCTAAGTCTAAGTCGGTTTCAGCACCGTCCGCTGTCACGAATACTTCGCCGTGTTGCGTTGGGCTCATTGTACCTGGGTCTACGTTGATATAAGGATCAAGCTTCATAATGGTGACATTTAAACCACGAGCTTCAAGAATAGAGGCTAAAGACGCCGCGGCAATGCCTTTCCCTAAAGAAGAAACAACACCGCCCGTCACAAAAATATAATTCGTTGCCATTTTATTTGCCTTTGTGATGAAAAATTGGGTTGGAAATGAATTGAAGAGTTGGCATTTTTACGAAATCCCAACTATCAGGACGGGATAACAGTTTACAGCAAAAAGCCGTTTTTTGCTATCAGAAAATGTGAAAGCGGTCGATTTTGCAAAAAATTTAACAAAATTGACCGCTTGGAAAGCAAGGAGTTTAAATTAACTTGCTACTGTTAACTGCCCTGCATAAAGGATAAAGAAACGTAAGCAGAACACACCGATTAAGTCGAAGATAGAGACCAAAATGATGAATTTAGGGCTGTGTTTCACTTTGTGGCTACCAAATAGGTTGGCAACAAGTGGAATTAAGATACCGATAAAGAAAACCCCAATCCAGAATACCATTCCCCAGAAGCCTGTCATTGCGTTGTGCAAGGCAAGTTGTTTATCTGCTCCACCGAAATGCAAACCAACGAAGAACGCCACTAACAAACCTAATTCAGTAACCATAATCGGTACTTCGAATTTGTGGATAAAGTGAATTTCTCGGCTTTCACCTGAAAGTTTACCTGCAATTAAAATCATCAAGAAAGTCGCTGCGATACCTGATGAAGTACCCGATGCTAAGAACAAAGCTGGCAACACTGGGTTATTCAACATTGGGTAGCTGATTAACGCTGAAAGTAAGAAGCCCGTATAAGCACCAAGCACTGCAGCTAAGGTAAATAGCACAAATTCAATCGGTTTTAAGAGCTTACGTTCTGCGAAATCAATCCAAGGCAAGACGAATTTAAACACGGGGAAGTAACGATTTATAAGTACTGCGATCCAGTCTTTAAACATAATCGCAATCCAGACTACCAATACAGCCATATAGGCTTGGAACATCATTACGCCCATTGACATCACGGATGTGCCGTTGTAGTTAAACATCAGCTTCCAGAATGTCCACGGTTTAGTTAAGTGGAACACCAATAAGGTCAAACCAAGAATTGTTGGGATGGTACCTAAAATTGCCGCACTACGAATAATCCAGTTCTCACTTGGCTTTTCTACTTTTACGCTATTACGGAATGCAATAGCAAGCTGCACCGCACCAGAGGAAATCCCTAATAAGAAGAGATAAACCGCAATAGTGCTGTCCCACACTAAATTGGGGGTATGAAAAGGAATATAGTCGTTCATTATCTATGCTCCCCTTTGCCAAATGGAATGTGATATAAGTTCGGTTGAGTACCTAATGACACTTTGGTGCGATAAACTGGGTTTTCACGCACTTTTTTCGCCACGGCACTATTTGGATCGTTCATATCGCCAAAGGTTAATGCTTTAGTTGGACAAGCTTCTACACAAGCAGGCTGTTTACCTTCTGCAAGGTTGGTATCGCGACAGAAGTTACATTTATCCGCCGATTTTTTCTCTGGATGGATAAAACGCACACGATACGGGCAAACAGCGATACAGTATTGGCAGCCTACACATAAATTTGAATGTACATCGACAATCCCTGTTTCTGGATCGACAAATGAAGCTCCAGTTGGACACACTGCAACACAAGGTGCGTTTGAGCAGTGTTGGCAAGATTGGCGGAAGAATTCATATTCCACATTTGGGAATTCGCCATAAGGTTCGCTACGGATAATTTCTAAACGTGAAACCCCTTCTGGCACTTTATTTGTGGTGCGACAAGCGTCCATACATGCTGTACAACCGATACAAGATGTTTCATCATGTACCATCGCATAGCGAATTTTTTTCGGTTCATTCTCAGTTGCAAGAGTAACCGAAGCAGCAAGCCCTGTGCTTGCTACTACAGCGATAGCACCTGCCCCTGAGACGAAATCTCTACGGGTACAAGTCATTATTGGTTTTCCTTAGCTTCCTGAGCTTTAACTTCTTCTTTATGAGCCTGAATTTTAGTGTGGCAATCTGTACAAAGTTTGATACGTTGTTTTTCAGGAATTGCCTTCATCGGATCTTTTTCTGGGTGAAGTTCATGGCAGTTTGCACACGCAATTTTGTTTGCGTGAGTATCGTGAGCCCAGAATTTTTCACGCAATTTATCCGCCGTATGGCACGCCACACATACTTGATTTTGCTCGTGAACCGTACGTTCAAGTTCAGGTTTGCTTGCCTTTTGATCCATTTTGCTGAAACGCATTACATCACGCACACCTTTACGGTGATTTTCAGACATATTGCCATGGCAGCTTACACAAGTCACTTGCTCACCGCTATTTGGGCTTTTCGTTCCGTGTTGGAAGTGTTTACCCGCGTGGCTAAATGGTTTACCTGTCGCATTCGCGGTTTCGTGACATTGCGTACAATACTTATTCGGATCGCGACGTGCTTCATCTGCGACTTGAACATCTGATTTACCTTGCCACATCTGTTGTGGAAGTGGTGGCATTTCAGCATGAGTGGTTGAAATTGCAGAGAACATTGCAAAACAACTTACTAAAGCGACCGCTTGGAGGGCGATTGCTCGCCCTGCTTTTGAAATTAAGTTTTTCATATCGTCACCTCAAGCTTAATTATTTTGCTTCTGCTTTTGGTGTTGTGACTTCTTTTTGCACTTCAACTGGCGGTAATAAGCCTTTTTCGCGAGCTGTTGCTTCCCATTGTGGCACTACTGTGCGTAAGAATTCATCTTTCGCTGCTTGGTCTTTAGGAATATCTAAGCCAATTGCTTTTTGCGCTTTTTCACGGGTTGAAATATCTGGTATCGCAACTGGAGTAGTTACACCGTGTTTCGCTAATACTACACCTAATTGAGCACGTGCATCTGCAGCACGGTCGATACCTGTTGCAATCACGTGTAACATCATATCTGGTGCGTGCATATAGCCACCGTGACTCGCTGAAGTATAGTCCCAACGCCATTGAGCATGACGAATAGCTTTTAAGATATCTTTCATCTCATCAGGGGTTGCACCTGCTTCCCACGCAGCTTTCGCTTCAAAATGGGCTTTCACGATTTGATCTTCTAATTTGATCATTGCATCTTTTACTTGTTTTTTGTGCTCCGCAACACGTTTTTGAAGTGTTTCTTTGCTTTGCTCGTGACAAGTTTTACAAGTATTCTCAAATTGATCGAATGGATTACCGATTTTGTGGTCGGTGTAAACTTTGCCATCTTTATCTTTCACTTTCGGCATGTGACAGTCGATACAAGTTACGCCATTTTTGCCGTGCACACCTTGTGACCAAATTTCAAAGTCTGGGTGCTGTGCTTTTAACATTGGGGCTTTTGATAATGCGTGAGTCCAGTCAGCAAATTCAATATCATCGTAATATTTTTCAATGCTGCTCACATCTACGCCATTTTTCCAAGGGAAGGTTACATCTTTTTTATCTTTGAAATAGTATTCCACGTGGCAGTTTGCACATACAGCAACACGTTTGCCTTGTTTGTCTAAGTTTTCGAAAGTCCAACCTACACTTTCCAATGCACGTAATACGTGTGGACGAGCAACACGTAATGCAGGTTTACCTTCTTTAAAATCTTCTGATTTTGTATCGTGACAGTCGGCACAGCCGATAGAATTGACAATTTCAGAGCCATATTTCGCCCATTTTGGATCGAAATAACCACGCTCACTTTTCTCTTCAATTAAACGAGGTACATCGGGACCTTTACAAGTCCAGCATGCCATTGGCTGCGGACCATCATTTTCGTCTTTCGGTGCCCCTGTACGCAAAATTTCACGCACATCCGTGACGGCATAATAGTGACCACGAGGCTTGTTATATTCTTTTGAGAAAGAATAACCAGCCCAAAGAATGACACTACGAGGATCAGCTTCTAACGCACTACCACGGTCAGTCGATTCAGAAGTTGCTTTCCAAGAATTGTATTGAAGTGGATATTTATCTGCAAAAAGATGATTTGCAGATTCCACTGTTACACCTAATTTTTCATGTTTAAGTGCTTTTTGCGTTAAAGTTTCAGTCGCCTTTTCCTCAGCCTGTGCCGAATGAAAGCAACCGAGCATTGCAATGGTCGCCATTGCTAAAGTTTTGGTTAAACGTTTCACGATAGAGTCCCCCACAAGGAATGAATGTAAATGAGAATTTTTCTTATTAAAACAATAAGATACGGTAATCTTATGCGTGTGAGCATATAGAATTTATCAACTTGTTTCTATCGTAAAAATCGTTTTTTTTGAACTAAATCAACAAAAATAGGTAGAAATACCCCTTTATGGTTAATGGTAACTTATTCTAGTTATACCCATCCTTTCAATAAATAACCAACTTTAAAATTAAAAAATATTCCTACCATTTTGTTTCTCCAAATAAAATTACATTTTTTCACAAATTTAATTCAAAATATTGTTATTTTGTGTTATCTATTACCGCCATTACTTCACAAAAAAGAAAAGGACACAACATCTCCAATGAATGGTGCACATTTAGTCATTGAGTGCTTAAAAGCACATCAAGTTACGCATCTTTTCGGCTACCCAGGTGGGGCAATTATGCCGACTTACGATGCCATTTATGATTCAGGATTAGACCATCTTCTCTGCCGCAATGAACAAGGGGCAGCAATGGCGGCTATCGGTTATGCTCGCTCAACAGGCAAAGTGGGGGTATGTATTGCGACTTCAGGGCCTGGAGCAACCAATTTGGTCACTGGCTTAGGCGATGCTTTTGCAGATTCGATTCCTGTGGTTGCTATTACAGGGCAAGTCGCTAATCCGCTTATTGGGACAGATGCCTTCCAAGAAGCAGATGTATTAGGGCTTTCGCTCGCTTGCACGAAACACAGCTTTATTGTGCAGAATATTGATGAACTACCAGAAATTATTGCTCAAGCGTTTAAAATCGCTCAAAGTGGCAGACCTGGCCCCGTGTTAATTGATATTCCAAAAGATGTACAAGTGGCGGAAACTTCGCTTAAACCGATTGTTTACCCAAAAGATCCTGCTCCTCAGCAAGATCCAACTGCATTAACTGAAGCAAAAGCCATGCTCGCTAATGCGAAGAAACCCGTACTTTATGTCGGAGGTGGGGTTGGAATGGCAATGGCTGTGCAAGCGGTTAGAAATTTCATTGAAGTTGCAAATATTCCGTCTGTTTCAACCCTTAAAGGTCTTGGCACGATCCCACCTCATCATCCACTTTATATGGGAATGATCGGGATGCACGGCACAAAAGCGGCAAACTATGCCGTACAAGAGTGTGATTTATTGATCGCCTGCGGTGCACGTTTTGACGACCGCGTAACAGGCAAATTAGACACCTTCGCCCCACATGCAAAAGTAATCCACATTGATATTGATGCAGCTGAAATCAACAAACTTCGCCAAGCTCACGTGGCACTTAAAGGCAATATGGCAGAAGCGGTGAACATTTTGGCTCATCCGCTTGATATTGATGAATGGCGTGGGCGTGTGAAAGAGCTCAAATCTGTCCACGATTTTGACTACAACGACAACGCTGGTGAAGGCGATATTGATCCTTACGCATTATTGAACACGCTTTCTGAACGCAAATCAGAAAATGCGGTTATTACTACTGATGTGGGGCAACACCAAATGTGGTCAGCTCAGCATGTTCGCCACTTTGCCCCAGAAAATTACATTACTTCTGCTGGTTTCGGCACCATGGGCTTCGGTTTACCTGCGGCTGTAGGTGTAGCGAAAGCTCGCCCAAACGATCCTGTGATTTTAATTACAGGCGATGGCTCATTTATGATGAATATTCAAGAGCTTGGCTCGATTAAACGCGGTCAATTACCAATTAAAATGTTGTTGCTTGATAACCAACGTTTGGGTATGGTTCGACAATGGCAATCACTCTTCTTCAAATCACGCCATAGCGAAACAATTTTAGATGACAACCCTGATTTTGTGATGCTTGCCAACGCTTTTGGCATTCCTGCTGAACGTATTGAAAAAGCGAGCGAAGTTTCTGGCGCATTAGACCGCTTGCTAAACGCTGAAGGGGCATATTTACTGCAAGCGTGCATTCCAGAAGAGAGCAATGTTTGGCCGTTAGTGCCACCTGGTGCTTGCAACACCGATATGTTGGAGGGTGAATAAAATGCAACAATACAATTTAACCATTGAGGCGAATGCTCGACCTGAAACTTTAGAACGCCTACTTCGCGTAGTGCGTCACCGTGGCTTTGAAGTGTTAGATTTAAACGCTCAAAAAAGCCAACAGACATTGATTTTAAACTTAAGGCTTCAAAGCATCCGACCAATTTCATTACTGACTACGCAATTGGAAAAGTTGTTTGATGTAACAAAGATTACTAGCTAATCGCATTGTCGGGGCGTGTTCAACACGCCCCTACCACTCTTATTTCATAAACACAAAATGAAACTCTGGCAAAAAACCTCAATTATCACTTGGCTACTCGCCCCATTTTCGTTGCTCTTTTGGTTCATTAGCCAAATCCGCATTGCCCTTTATCACAAAAAAATCCTCAAATCCTACCGCTCACCTGTGCCTGTTTTAGTGATTGGCAATATTTCTGTGGGAGGGAACGGTAAAACTCCGCTTGTGATTTGGCTTGTGGAACAACTCCAGAAAAGAGGTGTAAAAGTCGGCGTAATTTCTCGTGGTTATGGCGGAGAAAACAAAATCTATCCACAATTAGTCACACCAGAAAGTGATCCCAAATTGATGGGCGATGAACCCGTGCTAATTGCACAACGCACCCACGCACCTGTGGCAATTTCACCAAACCGCCAACAAAGCATTGAACTGCTGTTAAGCCAGTCTGAGCTTGATTTAATCGTCACCGACGACGGCTTACAACATTACGCACTTGAGCGAGATATGGAATGGGTAGTAGTTGATGGTGAACGCCGATTTGGTAACGGTTTCGTGCTCCCAGCAGGCGGATTACGCGAGCTACCAAGCCGATTAAAGAAAGTGCAAGCGGTCATTTGTAACGGGAAAAATGCAAATGCAGGTGAACACGCAATGCACCTCGAACCCGATTTTGTAATTAACCTTAAAACGGGTGAAAAACGCAAACTCAGCGAATTTACCCAACCTGTTTACGCCCTCGCAGGCATTGGCTACCCTCCTCGTTTCTTTAATATGCTTAAAGGGCTTGGCATTCCCCTTGCCGATACATTTAGCTTTGCCGATCACCAAGCCTTTACTGCTGAAATGATTATGCCAAAACTCAGTCAAAATCTCCCGCTTCTGATGACCGAAAAAGATGCCGTAAAATGCAAAGCCTTCACCCAAGAAAATTGGTGGTATGTGCCTGTTTCTGCAATATTTTCCGAAAAATCGACCGCTTGTTTGGTGGGGATGGTTATGGATTTAATTAAAAATTGATAGTTTTCCCCTTTTAATCCAAAAACAGACGAAAAAACCTTCCAAGTAAATTACCCTATAAAGCAGTGAAATTGCTAGATAACCCTCTGCGTCTGTTTTTAGTTCTAATATTTTATTCTGTTAAAAGCCTAAAATTTCTTGTTTCAGGCTTTTTAAATAGCATAAAAATCGTCTATTCTCATTAAATTAGCATTTTACTTTAATTTATCGAACCGTTATAGTTAAAGCGTTTTAAGACAAGCGGTTGAAAAAGCCGAATTTTTTGCAATCGCTCTCTGCGATTTTATTTTGAGTTGGAATTTATTATGGCAAAAACACTATACGAAAAACTTTTCGATACACACATCGTTTATGAAGCCGAAGGCGAAACGCCGATTCTTTATATCAACCGTCATCTTATTCACGAAGTCACCAGTCCGCAGGCATTTGATGGCTTACGCGTGGCAGGTCGTCAGGTTCGCCAAGTAGGTAAAACCTTCGGGACGATGGATCACAGTATTTCTACCCAAGTACGTGATGTAAATAAACTTGAAGGTCAGGCGAAAATCCAAGTTTTAGAACTAGCTAAAAACACTAAAGCAACGGGCATTCAATTGTTTGATATGAGCACAAAAGAACAAGGGATCGTACACGTAATGGGACCAGAGCAAGGCTTGACGCTTCCAGGGATGACGATTGTATGTGGCGACTCTCACACCGCAACTCACGGTGCATTTGGTGCGTTGGCGTTTGGTATTGGTACTTCAGAAGTTGAGCACGTTTTAGCGACCCAAACCCTTAAGCAAGCTCGTGCAAAAAGTATGAAAATTGAAGTGCGTGGTAAAGTAAATCCAGGTATTACCGCAAAAGACATCGTGCTTGCAATTATCGGTAAAACCACAATGGCAGGCGGTACAGGTCACGTGGTTGAGTTCTGCGGTGAAGCAATTCGCGATCTTTCAATGGAAGGTCGAATGACGGTATGTAATATGGCAATCGAATTGGGTGCTAAAGCAGGTTTGATCGCACCAGATGAAACCACATTTAAATATTTAAAAGGTCGCCCACACGCACCAAAAGGCAAAGATTGGGACGATGCGGTAGAATATTGGAAAACGTTGAAATCAGATGATGATGCTAAGTTCGACACCGTTGTTGTGTTAGAAGCGAAAGACATCGCACCACAAGTAACTTGGGGTACAAACCCGGGTCAAGTAATTGGTATCGACCAAGTTGTGCCAAATCCAGAAGAGATGGCAGATCCTGTGACTAAAGCTTCTGCAGAAAAAGCGTTGGCATATATCGGTCTTGAGCCAAATACCGATCTCAAAGAAATTCCTGTCGATCAAGTGTTTATCGGTTCTTGCACTAACTCTCGTATTGAAGATTTACGTGCAGCGGCAGCCGTGATGAAAGGCCGCAAAAAGGCGGATAACGTCAAACGAGTGCTTGTTGTGCCAGGTTCAGGATTAGTGAAAGAGCAAGCAGAAAAAGAGGGTTTAGATAAAATTTTCATCGAAGCAGGTGCCGAATGGCGTAATCCAGGTTGCTCAATGTGCTTAGGAATGAATGATGACCGCTTAGGTGAGTGGGAGCGCTGTGCTTCAACCTCTAACCGTAACTTCGAAGGTCGCCAAGGTCGTAATGGTCGCACTCACTTAGTGAGCCCAGCAATGGCAGCAGCCGCTGCAATGTTCGGTAAATTTGTAGATATTCGCCAAGTGGCATTAAATTAATAAGGATAAAATAATGGCAGGTTTTAAACAACTTTCAGGCTTAGTCGTGCCTCTTGATGCAGCAAATGTGGATACTGATGCAATCATCCCAAAACAATTCTTACAAGCCATTACCCGAGTGGGCTTTGGGAAACATCTTTTCCATGAATGGCGTTATTTAGACGCAGAAGGCACAAAGCCTAACCCAGATTTTGTATTGAACTATCCGCAATATCAAGGAGCAAAAATTTTACTTGCCCGTAAAAATTTAGGCTGTGGCTCATCACGTGAGCACGCACCTTGGGCGTTAGCAGATTACGGCTTTAAAGTAATGATCGCACCAAGTTTTGCAGATATTTTCTACAATAACAGCTTGAATAACCATATGCTACCGATTCGCTTAAGCGAAGAAGAAGTAGAAGAGATTTTCCAATGGGTATGGGCAAATGAAGGTAAGCAAATTTATGTGGATTTAGAAGCAATGACTGTGACTACTGGCGATAAAGTTTACCACTTTGAGCTAGATGAATTCCGTCGCCACTGCTTGCTCGAAGGCTTAGACAATATCGGTTTAACCCTTCAGCATGAAGATAAAATCGCAGAATACGAGAAAAATATCCCCGCATTTTTGTGTTAATGACAACGTTAAAAAGCCACCGAGAGGTGGCTTTGTTATTTTGTCATTTAAAACTCATTTTATCTTCCTGCCCACGCCATAAGCGTTGAATATTGTCGTGGTGACGATAAACCAATAAGCAACAAACTAGTGCAACAGGAAAAGTAAATTCAGGCTTATACCACCAAACAAAAGTAGGCAGTATCAGGGCGGTGATGACAGCACTTAATGAAGAATAGCGAGAAATAAGAAAGGTTATTAGCCAAGTTGCAAGAGCTAATTCAGAAATTTCCATTCCAAAAGGAATCAGTGCGCCTAAGGCGGTGGCAACACCTTTACCGCCACGGAAGTGGAAGAAAATCGGAAAAACGTGTCCTAAGCAAGCAGCTAATGCAATAAAGCCAATTTCGCTTGGTTCTAACCCCAAACGGAAAGCAATGGCAACAGGTAGCATTCCTTTTAACACATCAAACAACAACACGCCAAGAGCAGAAAGTCGTCCACCAATACGCAATACATTCGTTGCTCCAGGGTTTCTCGAGCCATTTTCACGTGGGTCAGGCAGGCCTGCTAATCGGCAAAAAATAATTGCACTCGATACAGAACCGAGCAGATAAGTCCCGAAGATCATTAAATACGCGGTAAATGTCATATTTTTCCCTGTCTTTGTGTTATATTGTCGCTATTTTACCGCATTATCTGCATAATAAAAGCAGAATAAAATAAGGAAAATCTATAATGCTTGATAAAGTTTTTATCCACGAACTGACCGCTTTTGCTTCCATCGGTGCCTACGATTGGGAGCACACCATCAAACAACGCCTTGTGTTTGATATTGAACTCTATTGGGATTTCAGCAAAGCGGTGGAAACCGATGATGTTCAATATTGCTTAAATTATGCCGAAGTGTCAGAGCGTATTTTGAATTTCGTGGAAGGTAAACCTTTCAAACTGGTCGAAACAGTTGCTTATCAAGTAGCAAATTTACTGCAAGAAACTTACAGCATTCAAAAATTACGTATCAAATTACACAAGCCTAAAGCCGTGGCTCAAGCAAGCAGTGTCGGTGTGATTTTTGAGCGTGGTTTTGAGTAACGTTTTCAACTATATTAGCGGATAAAGTGCACAAAATCAGTTGGATCTTCTGCATCGCGGGCTGAAGCAATTTCTTCGCCATCTTTCGGTGAACCGATCATTAGTAAGCCAATCACTTTATCCGTTTCCGCACAACCAAATGCTTCGCGAATGGCTTTGCCTTCCACCCATTTTTTCGTAATCCAAACAGTATCAAAACCTTGAGCGTTTGCTGCTAATTGCATTGCATAAGTGGCACAACCTGCACAAACAATTTGCTCCCAAACAGGGACTTTCACTGATTCGTGATCTAATTTTGCCACCACGCCAATGACCATTGGAGCTTGATTTGCCAATTTATCAGCTTTGGCAGCATTTTTTTCGTCCATTTCAAATTCAATGGCTGCTGATTTTAAGCATTCGTGAAATTTAGGCATACCACTTTTTTGAATCACCACAAAATGATAAGGTTTCATTCGCCCGTGATCTGGTGCTCGTAAAGCTGCTTTTAAAATCGCATCAAGCTGTTCTGTATTAGGTGCAACATTGCCAAATTGTTTACTTGAACGACGATGATGAAGTAAATCTAAAATATCCATAATTCCTCACAGTAAGGTGTGTGAACCATCAGTTCACGCATACAAGCGGTAAAAAATAGTGCGTGAATTGCATTCACACAACCTACTAAAAAAGGCTAACAGATTTCCCATCAGCCTTTCGGTTAGTTTAATTAAATTTTCGTTTTATCGCGCACCGCACCTTTATCGGCTGAAGTGGCGAAATGTCCGTAAACTTTTAGTGCAAAAGAGACTTCACGTTGGCGGTTTACAGGCTGCCAGCCTTTTTGATCTTGCTCAGCACGGCGTGTTGCAAGTTCTTCATCGCTTACTGCAAGATTGATGGCACGGTTTGGAATGTCGATGTTGATAATATCGCCATCGCGAACTAAACCAATTGCACCACCTGAGGCTGCTTCTGGCGAGGCGTGACCGATAGACAAACCTGATGTACCACCAGAGAAACGTCCATCTGTTAAAAGTGCACATTTTTTGCCTAAGCCCATCGATTTTAAGTAGCTGGTTGGGTAAAGCATCTCTTGCATACCTGGTCCGCCTTTCGGGCCTTCGTAACGGATGATCACCACATGACCTTCTTTCACTTTACCACCTAAAATACCTGCAACGGCATCTTCTTGGCTTTCAAATACAATCGCTTTACCAGTGAATTTCCAGATCGATTCATCTACTCCTGCAGTTTTTACAATGCAGCCGTCTTCTGCGATATTACCAAATAACACTGCTAAACCGCCTTCTTGTGAAATAGCGTTTTCTTTGTTGCGGATACAACCGTTTACGCGGTCGTTATCTACCGTGTCCCAACGACAATCTTGTGAGAACGCTTGAGTGGTGCGAATGCCTGCAGGGCCTGCACGGAAAAATTTATGTAACTCTTCGTCTTGGTTGCGGATAATGTCGTATTGGTCAAGCTGATCGCCCATGGTTAAGCCTAATACAGTGTGGGTATTTTTGTGGATTAAGCCTGCACGGTCTAATTCGCCTAATAAGCCCATAATACCGCCTGCACGGTGAACATCTTCCATATGGTATTTGTTGGTGTTCGGTGCGATTTTACTCAAGCAAGGAACCTTGCGAGATAAGCGGTCAATGTCTTCCATTTTGAAGTCCACGCCTGCTTCTTGTGCGGCAGCGAGTAAGTGTAATACAGTGTTACTTGAACCGCCCATTGCGATGTCTAAGCTCATCGCATTTTCAAAGGCATCGAAAGTACCGATTGAGCGTGGCAATACGCTTTCGTCGTCTTGTTCGTAGTAGCGTTTGCATAATTCAACGATTTGACGCCCCGCTTTTAAGAACAACTCTTTACGGTCTGCGTGGGTGGCAAGCATTGAGCCGTTGCCCGGTAAGCTTAAACCTAATGCTTCTGTTAAGCAGTTCATTGAGTTTGCGGTGAACATACCCGAGCAAGAGCCGCACGTTGGGCAAGCAGAACGCTCAATGGCATCAATACGTTCATCTGAAACATTTGGATCGGCTGCTTCGATCATTGCATCTACCAAATCTAAGCGAATTAATTGATCAGAAAGCTTGGTTTTACCCGCTTCCATTGGGCCGCCTGAAACGAAGATGGTTGGAATATTCAAACGCATTGCCGCCATCAACATCCCGGGGGTAATTTTGTCGCAGTTGGAAATACAGACCATCGCATCCGCACAGTGTGCGTTCACCATATATTCCACAGAGTCTGCAATTAAATCACGGCTTGGAAGCGAATAAAGCATACCACCGTGTCCCATCGCGATACCATCGTCCACCGCAATAGTGTTAAATTCTTTTGCGACACCACCTGCCTTTTCAATTTCAGCGGCAACCAACTGTCCCATATCTTTTAAATGTACGTGACCTGGTACGAATTGGGTAAATGAGTTTACCACGGCAATAATTGGTTTACCGAAATCATTTTCTTTCATTCCTGTTGCACGCCATAATGCACGTGCACCCGCCATATTACGACCTTGTGTACTGGTCGCTGAACGTAGTTTAGGCATAATCTCTCCAAATTTTTATCTGCTGTGTCTGTTAAAATAAAAGGGTTCTATTCTACTTGAATTTAAATAGTTTGTGGAAAATTTCCTCTTTGCTCTTGGTAAGAGAGACAGAAAAAATTCCATCTAGAAATTTTTTCAGAGAAGGGGTTATTTTTGCCTCATCTGCTTCGCCATTTCAATACTTTGAATAATTGCACGGCGGTTAATGGCATCATTATCGCCATCTAACACACGTCGCCAATAGCTAATTGCTTGCTCATAATCATTATGCAAAAAGGCATCGGAAGCCAGTAGTAACAAGCTTGAACTCTCTTTTGGGTCTAATGCTAAGGCTTTATCTAACCACGCTTTTGCCTGCTTTGATAGTTTTTGCCCTTTATCATAATAATCTACGGTTGCCATTGCCCCTAAAATCGCCGCTTTTTCGCCCAATACCACCTGTGCATTTTGATAGCTAATCAATGCTGAATTAAACTCATTATTTAACGCATAAGCCTGCCCCAATTCATACCACAAATCGCCATCGTTTGGGTTCTCGCGCAAGCGGTTTTGCAAGCTCTCAATATAGCGATCGTTTTTTTGGGTTTTGTCTTCCATCTCCAATTTCACTTGGAAGGCTTGATGCATTTGCTCACCTTTTTGCACCAAGGCATAACGCCCCGACTGCCAATAAAGTAAGCCACTGAGGACGGTAATTAAAAGCACAACCAAACTTGCGACAAGCGGTGAAAATTTCCTTTTATTTTGTAAAGGTTCTGTTGTATTTTGATCAAATTGATAACGGCTTTCTGCCTCCGACAAATATTCTTGTTTGAACGGTTCGTCAAAATTGCCTGCGAATTTGACCGCTTGTTGATAGTTTTCTAAATTAAGCTGTTCACGTGTTTTCATCTATTTTCCTGCTCTTTTTGAACTAGTTCGCCATACAATTGCGATCAAAACTAAAAGTAACAATCCAACAGGCATCCCCCAAAGCAACCAAGTTTGCTCATTCACAGGCGGTTTGTAGTTTACAAAATTACCGAAACGCTGGGTCATAATTTCGACAATTTCCTGATCCGATTTGCCTTCATTGACCATTTCATACACTTCAATACGAAGTTTGTAAGCGGTAGTGGCATTTGACTCCAGCAAATTCTGATTCTGGCATTGCGGGCAACGCAAAGATTTTGCCAAACTTATTGCACGTATACGATCCGCATCGTTGTGAAATTGGAAGGTATCGACCATTTCCGCCTTGACAATATTGCTGAAAACGGCAAACACAAGCGGTAAAAAAAGGGTAATCTTTTGCAAAAACTTCATTCTATTCCTATATTTCTATGCTCTTATTTTTCGTTTCTTAATGCTTCTAATCGTGGCAGGAAATCCTTTTCAAAATCAGGATTATAGCCTTTTTGTTGGTAGCGAACGACGCCGTGTTTATCCACCAAGTAGCTTGACGGGGCGGAAGAGACCTTCAAGGTTTGAATTAAAAAACCGCGTTCATAGTCATCAATCACCAACGTAAATGGATTTCCCCAACGTCCCAAGGCTTCGCGAGCATCGGCGGGTTGATCGGAATAAGTTAAACCCACAATCGGCACGCCTTGAGCTTTCAATTTCAATAAGATCGGAAACTCTTTAATACACCAGGTACACCAACTCGCCCAAACATTCAAAATATAGGGCTCTTGCGGCAAGCTGTTGTTGGTTAAACGTGCGTGCGGATCGAGCAAATTTTTGCCCACAAATTCGGGTATTGGCTTATCTTGCCAATCTTCTGTTGGAGACAGAGCATCTTTATTAAGCAGAGGAACGGTTAAAAATGCCACCACTGCCACCAGAATGGCGAGGGGGATAAAGAGGAGGAGTTTTTTCATTATTTTTCCTTTTTCGGTAATCTCCTATGGCTTACGCCATAGGTTACGCATAAATCAGCCCTTACAGAGCTGGAAGTTACAAATAGACATGAATAAAATCATAGCGTCCTGTAAGGACGCATTCATACGTAACCTAGGGCGTATCGCCCTAGGATTATCGACGTTGCCGATACCCCACCAATGCCATCAGTGAAGCCAGCACCATAATTACCCCACCAAGCCATAAAGCTCTAACGTAAGGTTTGTAATGTAGGCGGAAGGCGTATTCTAAATTGCCGAATTTATCGCCCATCACTACATAAAGATCATGCAAGCCGTGGTGATATAAGCCGACTTCAGCCATTGTCATGGTGCGGATGTCGTAATAACGTCGTTCTGGGATGATTTGGGCGAGCGTTTTGCCAGCTTTACTGATGGAAAAAACGGCTTGTTCAGCAGTGTAGTTGGCACCAATAGCATCGCGATACTCTTCATATTTAAATTCAAAATCGGCGATATTGGCAGTTTCAGTCGGTTTTAATCGCACACCAATTTCATCACCATAGTAGCTGTTCATCATCGCACCAATTACACAAATCGCAAAGCCGATATGTGCCAAACGCATTGCAAGCAGACGGATTTTCCACATAAAACGCAAATAAGGCAGATGCGTCAACATAATCCAGAATGCAAGGCTGACGAACACTACGGGAAGTGGTTCGATTTTAAACAGATGTGTTTGGCTCACGGTGTGATAAATCAAACCAAGGGCAAGCAACACCGCCACGGGCAGAAGCCAGAGTTGCAATTTAGCTTGTTTAAGAGGTACATTTTTCCAGCGAAGTACCACTGCTACGCCCATTGCACACATTGCTAGCAACGCAAGTGGGGTGAAAATAGTGTTGAAATAAGGTGCGCCAACGGAAATACTGCCCCATTGCATCATCGTAAACACAAGCGGATAAAAAGTGCCAAGCAACACAACCGAAGTTGCTACAGCAAATAAACCATTGAGCAATAAAAAAGCGGTTTCTTTAGAAAAGAGCGTAAAGCGTACTTCACCTTGCCAGAATTGAGTTTTACAAGCGAAGAGTGCGAGAGCAATAAAACTGAGACTGAAGAAAAGCAGCAGTAATGCCACACCGCGATCAGGATCGACCGCAAAGGCGTGTACAGAAGTAAGTACGCCAGAGCGAACGATAAATGTGCCGAGCAAGCTTAAGGCGAAGGCGAAAATGGCGAGTAGAATCGTCCAATAATTAAACATGCCACGTTGTTCGCTAGCGATTAACGAATGCACTAACGCAGTGCCGAGAAGCCACGGCATCAATGAAGCATTTTCAACCGGATCCCAGAACCACCAACCTCCCCAGCCAAGTTCGTAATACGCCCACCAAGCACCGAGGATAATCCCTGCGGTGAGAAAGCCCCACGAAATCATCGTCCAAGGGCGAATCCAACGAGCTACGGCAGCGTCCATTTTGCCAGAAAGTAGGCTTGCTACAATCATCGCAAAGCTCACGGCAAAGCCGACATAACCTAAATAGAGCAGTGGCGGATGGAAAATTAAGCCAACATCTTGCAGCATTGGATTGAGATCACGGCCTTCTGGAGGAGGTGGAAAACCACGCTCGAAGGGGTTGGAAACTAGCAAGATAAAGAGCATAAAGCCCATTGCAACAAGTGAAATCATCGCTAGCGTGCGGTTGGCAAACAAGCGGTCGATTTTACGAGAAAAAAGGCAAAAGACCGTCGTCCAGAGCGTGAGTGCGGTAAGCCAAAAGAGCATTGAACCTTCGTGCCCGCCCCAAGTGGCAGCGAATTTAAAAAAATCGGGTAATTGGCTATTGGAGTGTTGAGCAACATAAATCACCGAGAAGTCATCGGTTAAAAACGCATAAGCAAGGCTTGCAAAAGAAATGCCCGTTCCGACCGCTTGTAATAGCGAGAGAAATGGGTTTAGAGATAAAAAATATGGGGCTCTTCTTAGTTCACCCCAAAGCGATAACCCTACTTGGGTTATCGAGGCAATAAGAGCAAAAATCAGGGAAAAATAGCCAAATTCTGGAAACATTGAAATCTAAGTGAACAAAAATAAAACTGCACAGATTATGCCATAAATCCGAAAGAGGGAGAACGAAAAAAACCTTACCTACCTCGAAAGAGGTGGGTAAGGTTTGATCATAGAGGGATTATTATGAAATTAGAAAGTGTAAGTTGCATTCATACGGAAATCACGACCTGCACCCGCTAAACTATTACCACCAGCACGTTGGCTATGGCTCTTATAGTTTTTGTTAAATGCGTTATTTACCGCAAAATTAAGCATTAAGTTTTTGTTTGCTTCCCAGTTTGCATAGAAATCACTCACACCATACCCTGATTGTTTGATTGCCGCTGAACCAGCATTTGACCCGCGACTTGGTGTGCCTGTTTCGCCTTCAACAAAACGACCTTTCCAACCTAATTCTAAACTTGGATTTTCAAATTTATAAGAAACGGATGTTGTCCAAGTGCGACCTGTTGCTACTGCAAATACGGCATGATCTAAACTTGCATTGTTAAATGTGAAGGTTTCTGGTTTACTTTCGGCAACGCCTACACGGAATTTGAAACCACCTTGTTTATAAGCGCCGCCTAATTCATAACCTTGGTTACGTAGTAGTGCAGCATTTACAATGGTGTTAGCTTTAGTCGCGTGAGCATCTTTTACTTTTTGCCAGAAGTAGCTACCGTTTAATGAGATGTTTTTAGTTACATCATAATTGAAACCCACTTCTGTGTTACGTGCTTTTTCTGCACGTAGATTATCTGAAACATCACGTAATGTATTGCCTGCTAACATCGCTTCAAACATACGTGGGCTACGGCTTGCATAGTTTAAGTTAGTATTGAAACTTAAATTATCTAACGCTTGCCAGATTAAACCAATGCTTGGATTGAAATCAGCGTGGCTGACGGTTTTGCCACTGTTCGCTTTGAATTTAAAGTGATCGTAACGTGCACCTGTGGTTAATGTAACAGGTCCAAAGCCCCAAATCCCTTCAACATATAAACCCACATCTTCTTTTTGTTGGTTGCGTTTTACACCTGTTGCAACCATACGACCCGTTGCACGATCACGAGCTATTTCTTGAATTGAATTTGGTTTTGCTTCTTGATGACGATAATTTACACCATATTTTAACCAGTGACTTTCACCAATCTCGGAATCTAAATCTAAGTTTGCACCGTGAGTTAAAACACGTGTAGTACTATTTTCGGCAGGTTCTTTGCGTGAGGTTTCAATACGGTAAGCATTTGCTTTTGCTTCAGTAATGAAGCCCATATTTTTACCACTCCACTCTAAGTTTGTCGTATCTTGTGTCGTAATACGATAACGAGGGTTATTAGTTGCATCATTCGCAATCAAGGCACCGTTTGAATCTAAAATATAATAGGTGTTATTTCCACGTCTATCTTTACCTGCCAAAACACGACTTAATGTTTGACCAGCTTTAAGATCTTGACTTGTACCTGCTAAATAAGATTGTGAGAAATCAAACTCTTCGCGTAATGCTCGTTCACCGTGATATTGTTCTTGGCGATGGCTTAACACAACGCGTTGATTTTCTGTAATATCCACGCCAAATTTGGCTAATAGACCACGTTGTCCTAACGCACTATTTTTAACCACATCAGAGCCATCTTTATTTGAATAGCCTTTACCGCCTTTGTAATTTTCAAGAGTTTGCCAGTTACCGCTTAATAATGCATCTACAACGCCTGCTTTACCATAAACAGTTGCACCTTGTGAGTGGCCTTTATTGCTACTTACGCCAGCATTAAGTTTGAAACCAAACTCTTGACCTTCTTCTAATAAATCTTTTGCATCAACCGTCGTGGCTTCAATAGAGCCACTGGTTACACCAATGCCCGCACTTGCAGAACCTGCACCTTTACGTACGTCAATACGTTTAATAAGGCTTGGATCTAACATAAAACGGCTTTGGTGATGGAAAACTGGGGTGTCGCTTGAAGTATTATCTACTTTGAAATCAATTTGGTCTTGACCCATACCACGAATAGTCACCCATTGCGATGTGCCACCGTTACCGCCACCGAAGTTAATTGCAGGTTCAGCACTTAATACACCTCTTAAATCTTCGTTGGTCGATTTTTGAAGATCTTTTAAGGTTACAACATTAGTTTTGCTTTTTGCTCCTGCATTTTCAGAAACAACTTGAACAACATCAAGTTTCACTGAATCAGCAGTGTTTGCGTATGCAAAAGAAGAAAGCGCTGTAAGCACAGCAACAGAAAGTGGGGTGTTTTTCAATTTCATATGTAGATTCCAAAATAAAGAAAGATAAGAATTATTCTTACTTGCAAAAAAGTGGCGTAACTATATGGGAGTTTTTAATGCGAGTCAATATTATTTGGAGCATAATTTTTACAATATCAGAGAATATCTCATAAATAGAGATGACTACCCAATAATCGAAAATCGCTCTAGTTCTCGTGTTTCAACATAATTATTCTCAACTACTCTTTCTACCGTTGCTGTTTTCGGTACATCCAAAAGCTAAGCTCGCATTAAGGATATTTGATCTTCTGTGCCTTGAACTATTACTTCTACACTGCCATCAATGCGGTTGCTGACTGTGCCTTTTAAGCCTAGTTTCCCCGCCTGTTGTAAGGTGAAAAAGCGAAAGCCTACACCTTGTACTCGTCCAAAAACAAAGAATTGTTTGGTAATCACTTTTCCCTCCTATTAGCCTTTTAAACGAAAACGCCCGCGGCTGTAACGAGTTTTCATTAAGGCTAAAATTTGTTCTTTTTCGCTATTTACTTTTTGGCTACTTTGTTTTGCTACGACTAAGGAATGCTGAATAGAGTGTGCGTGAGTAATCGCAATGGCAAGCGCATCTGCCGCATCTGCTTGTGGTTTGGCGGAAAGTTGCAGCATTCGCATTACCATATCTTGCACCTGCACTTTGTCAGCTGAACCAATACCTACTACCGTCTGTTTCACTAATCGAGCCGCATATTCAAACACTGGAAGATCGTGATTCACTGCTGCGACAATTGCCGTGCCACGAGCTTGTCCAAGTTTAAGAGCCGAATCGGCATTTTTTGCCATAAAGACTTGTTCAATTGCGAACATTTCGGGGTGGAATTGGGTTATCACTTCGGTGACGCCTGCATAAATGCGTTTTAAACGCGTAGGAAGATCGTCTGCTGCAGTGCGAATCACACCACTGCCAAGATAGTCTAAATGTCGCCCTGTTTGGCGGATTACACCGTAGCCAGTGAGCCTTGAGCCTGGGTCTATGCCTAAAATAATTGCCATATCAAAAAATAAGCGGTGCAATTTGCAAAAAGTTTTACGAATCGCACCGCTTGAATCATAGTTAAATTACAAAATTAACGCCACGCTTTGAATTGGTTGATTAAACCATTCGTTGAGCTGTCGTGGCTGGTTACTTTTTCACTGCCTTGAAGCTCTGGTAAGATGCGGTTTGCTAATTGTTTGCCGAGTTCTACGCCCCATTGATCGAAGCTGTAGATATTGAAAATTACGCCTTGAACAAAGATTTTGTGTTCATACATCGCAATCAATGCACCCAATGTGAATGGAGTGATTTTTTGCACCAAAATTGAGTTGGTTGGTTTGTTGCCTGTAAATACTTTGAACGGCACAATTTCTGCAACTTCTTCCAATTTTTTACCCGCTTGTAAGAACTCTTGTTCAACCACTTCTTTTGATTTACCGAACGCTAATGCTTCTGTTTGAGCAAAGAAGTTTGAGAGTAATTTTGCGTGGTGATCGCCTACCGCATTGTGTGTTTGAGCGGGTGCAATGAAATCACAAGGGATGATTTTGGTACCTTGGTGAATCAATTGATAGAATGCGTGTTGACCGTTTGTGCCAGGTTCGCCCCATACGATTGGGCCTGTTTGGTAGTTTACCGCTTTGCCATCACGTCCCACAAATTTACCATTAGATTCCATATTACCTTGTTGGAAATAAGCTGCAAAACGATGTAAATATTGATCATAAGGTAATAATGCTTCAGTTTCTGCACCTAAGAAGTTGCTGTTCCAAATTCCTACTAATGCAAGGGTTGCAGGGATGTTTTGCTCGATTGGTGCGGTGCGGAAATGTTTATCCATTTCGTGTGCACCTGAAAGCAATTGCTCAAAGTTTTCAAAACCGATTGAAAGAGCGATAGATAAGCCGATAGCAGACCAAAGCGAGTAGCGACCGCCCACCCAATCCCAGAATTCGAACATATTGTTGGTATCAATACCAAATTTTTCCACTTCTTTTGCATTTGTTGAAAGTGCCGCAAAATGTTTTGCTACCGCAGATTCATCTTTTGCTGCAGCCAATAACCAATCGCGTGCAGTGTGTGCATTGGTCATAGTCTCTTGGGTAGTAAAAGTTTTCGAAGCCACTAACACAAGCGTTGTTTCTGGATTCACTTTTTTCAAGGTTTCTGCAATGTGCGTGCCGTCCACGTTAGACACAAAGTGCATTGTGAGGTGGTTTTTATATGGACGAAGTGCTTCAGTAACCATATAAGGACCTAAATCTGAACCGCCAATACCAATGTTGATCACATCGGTAATCGCTTTGCCTGTATAGCCTTTCCATTCACCTGAAATTACACGCTCACAAAAATCTTTCATTTTTGCTAATACAGCGTTCACTTCAGGCATAATATCTTTACCATCCACTAAAACAGGAGCGTTTGAACGGTTACGTAATGCTGTATGTAGTACCGCACGATTTTCTGTGCGGTTAATTTTTTGCCCAGTGAACATTGCTTCTGTTGCTGATGCTAGACCGCATTCACTTGCTAATTGGCGTAATAAACCTAAGGTTTTTTCATTGATAGCGTTTTTGGAGTAATCGACAAGGATTTGATCGGCAAAATTTAAAGAGTATTGTTCGAAACGGTTTGGATTTTCTGCGAAAAGCTGTGGAATGGTAAGATTGTCTGCTTTGTGTGCTTCTAATGCTTGCCAAGCCACTGTGCTAGTTGGGTTGATTTTTTGCATGGTGATTTCCTTTAATTTAATTATAAAAAATTAGGGGTATTTTAATGAATTTTTAAGGAAATCAAAAGTGATAAACGAAGCAAATACAATAGAATAAAATGCAAATAAAATTAAAAAGGAAAATTATAAAAATTGGATAATATGGCTGGGGTACTAGGATTCGAACCTAGGGATGCCGAGATCAAAACCCGGTGCCTTACCGCTTGGCGATACCCCAAAAGAAAAAAAACTAACAAATGTTAGCTTTATATTTGATTTTATTGAAAGTAATTAGATGGCTGGGGTACTAGGATTCGAACCTAGGGATGCCGAGATCAAAACCCGGTGCCTTACCGCTTGGCGATACCCCAACACTAATTTTTGTAAACCTAAATGGTGCGGGACGAGGGACTTGAACCCACACACCTCTCGGCGCCAGAACCTAAATCTGGTGCGTCTACCAATTTCGCCAGTCCCGCAAATGGTGGCTACAGCGAGATTCGAACTTGCGACCCCAACATTATGAGTGTTGTGCTCTAACCAGCTGAGCTATGTAGCCATTTTATTTTGCGTTCACCGTATCGGTTTACGGGGTGCATTATGCTGATTTTATCCCTGCTCGTCAAACGTTTTTTCGCAAAAAATGTAATTTTTATCTCTTTTGCCGACAATTTCAACACTTTGGCATAAAAACAGCATTTTTTTGTTTATTAAATAACAGCTCGAAATAGTGCTATTTACTCATTTCTGCTTTTAATTGTCTGAGAACAGGATCAACATCTGGCATTATCCCTTCCCACAATTGGAATGAAACGGCAGCCTGCCCCACTAACATTCCCAAGCCATCTTGATATTTGATAGCTCCATTGGCTTTAGCATAATTCAAAAATGGCGTTTTCATCTCAAGGGCATATTGCATATCGTAAACAAAAGCATCTTGGAAAAGATGAGCAGGCAGTTCCACACATTTCCCTTGCAAACCAAGCGAAGTGGCATTGATGATCAAATCAAATTTTTGAGAACATATCTCTTCCCAACAAGCGGCTTGAATATTGCCAAATTTTGCAAATTTCTCGGCTAAATCAACTGCTTTTTCAAAGGTTCGATTATATAGCGTAATTACTTGCTCTGCCTGTAACATTGGCAGTAATACACCTTTTGTTGCACCGCCTGCGCCTAAAATCAAGACTTTCTGCCCCGCTTTTAACCAACCTAAACGAGCCAAATCATTACACAATCCTACGCCATCCGTATTATCCGCATACAAACGCCCATCTTCCAAGCGTTTCAACGTGTTACAAGCCCCTGCTAACAAACAGCTTTCGCTATGCTCGTCCGCTAACTTAAATGCTCTTTCTTTAAATGGTGCGGTAATATTCACACCTTGAGCCTGTTTGAAAAACTCAGTGAGCTGCTGCTCAAAATCTTGCTCATCGCCCAATTTTGCAACATAACTCATATTTTTGCCCGCTTGTTCCGCAAAAAGCTGATGGATACGAGGTGACTTACTTTGAGCAATGGGATTGCCCCACACGGCATATTGGTTCATTTCACATTCCTTATATAAAAATAGGCTTTGAGCATAACATACTCAAAGCCTATTTCACATTATTTGCTATTAGTGCATTTCTGTTTTAACCACTAACTCACCACGCATTGCTTTACCTAATTGCTCTTTATCCAACGCATTTTCCCAACGAGCAACCACAATGGTTGCACACGCATTACCAATAAAATTAGTTAAAGCACGACATTCTGACATAAAACGGTCAATCCCTAGAATTAGTGCCATTCCTTCCACGGGTAATCCAGGCACAACAGACAAGGTTGCCGCCAGAGTAATAAAGCCTGCGCCCGTTACGCCAGCCGCACCTTTAGAACTCAGCATTGCCACCAATAATAAAGTGATTTGCTGCCCTATGGTTAAATCGGTATTGGTCGCTTGAGCAATAAATAAGGCTGCCATCGTCATATAAATGTTTGTACCATCTAAGTTAAATGAATAACCTGTTGGTACAACCAATCCTACCACTGATTTTTTACAACCAGCAGCTTCCATTTTTTGCATTAAATTTGGCAATGCTGCTTCTGAAGAAGAAGTGCCTAAAACTAGCCAAAGTTCATCTTTGATATAACGGATAAGTCCAACAATGGAGAAACCGTTATAGCGAGCCACAGCCCCAAGAATTAAAAGCACAAATAAAATCGAGGTAATATAAAAGGTTACAATGAGCAACATTAAATTACTGATAGAATGCAATCCATATTTGCCAATCGTAAATGCCATTGCTCCTAGTGCACCAATAGGCGCGACTTTCATCACAATTGAGACCAATTTAAACATTGGTGCTGCAGCAACTTGCAGCAAATCTGTAATAGGTTTACCATGCTCGCCGACTGAAGCTAAAGAAATACCAAATAATACAGAGACAAATAGTACCTGTAAGATATTCCCTTCCGTGAGCGGGCTTAACACCGTGGTTGGAATAATATTCATAAAGAAAGCAATCATTGAGCTTTCTTGTGCCTTGCTCACATATTCTGACACCTTCGTAGATTGCAGTGTGCTCGGATCAATATTTAGCCCCGCCCCAGGTTGAATAATATTGGCGATAACCATCCCCACAACCAACGCCAATGTTGAGAAGGTTAAAAAATAGAGCATTGCTTTGCCCGCTACACGCCCAACCGATTTCATATCATTCATACCCGCAATACCCGTTACCACGGTTAGGAAAATCACAGGTGCAATAATCATTTTCACGAGTTTAATAAACGCATCGCCCAATGGCTTTAAACTTTCCCCAAACTCTGGAAAGAAATGCCCTAATAAAATCCCGACAATAATGGCAAAAATAACTTGCACATATAAAACCTCATAGAACCTTGGTTTGCGTGGTGGTGGCGGTAGCGAATTAGCGTCAATTGTCAGCATAAATACTCCTCTTAGCTCATTGAAAAAATGAACAATTTCATTGTATTACTTAAAAAAAGATGGCTGATAGTACTAAATTTTTGGTATTAAATATACCCTTTATATTTAATTTTACCTCTGAATTATTATTCAATAGCAAACGATTGCTTGAGATGAGAACAGTAAAATAAAGCGGTCAAATTCTGCAAATTTTTTGCAAAATCTAACCGCTTATCTAATACTTTAATTACTTCGTAATTCGTTTATATTTAATACGGTGCGGCTGGGTTGCTGCATCGCCTAAGGTTTTCTTTTTCCACTCTTCGTAGTCTGAGAAGTTACCTTCATAGAACGTGACTTTACCTTCATCACCGTAATCTAAAATATGCGTTGCGATACGGTCTAAGAACCAACGGTCATGGGAAATCACCATTGCACAGCCTGGGAATTCTAAAATCGCATTTTCTAAGGCACGCAAGGTTTCAACGTCTAAGTCATTGGTTGGTTCGTCCAATAACAGCACGTTTCCACCACGTTGTAGAAGTTTAGCTAAGTGTAAACGACCACGTTCACCACCGGATAATTCGCCAACACGTTTTTGTTGATCAACGCCTTTGAAGTTGAAGCGTCCAACATATGCACGGCTTGGAATTTCAAAGTTACCAATGGTCAGAATATCTTGTCCGTTAGAGACTTCTTCCCACACGGTTTTCTTGTCATCCATTGAATCACGGAACTGATCCACCGAAGCAAGCACAACGGTTTCTCCCATTGTCACAGAACCTGAATCTGGTTGTTCTTGACCTGACAACATACGGAATAAGGTTGATTTACCCGCACCATTTGCCCCGATAATCCCAACGATGGCACCTTTTGGAATACTAAATGATAAATCGTCGATTAAAGTGCGATCACCGTAAGACTTAGTGAGGTTTTGAACTTCAATCACTTTATCTCCCAAGCGTGGACCAGGTGGGATAAAGAGTTCGTTGGTTTCGTTACGTTTTTGGTATTCGCCGCTATTTAATTCATCGAAGCGTGCCATACGAGCTTTGCTTTTCGCTTGGCGACCTTTCGGATTCTGACGAACCCACTCTAATTCTTTCGCAATAGATTTTTGGCGGGCATTTTCAGCCGCTTGTTCTTGTTCTAAACGTTTCTCTTTTTGCTCTAACCAAGAAGAGTAGTTGCCTTCCCAAGGAATGCCCTCACCACGGTCAAGCTCTAAGATCCAGCCAGCCACGTTATCTAAAAAGTAACGGTCATGGGTAATCGCCACTACCGTGCCCTCGTAGTCGTGTAAGAAGCGTTCTAACCACGCCACCGATTCCGCATCTAAGTGGTTGGTTGGCTCGTCTAATAACAACATATCTGGTTTTTCAAGCAATAAGCGGCAAAGTGCTACACGGCGGCGTTCACCCCCGGATAAATGCTCAATTTTTGCGTCCCAATCTGGCAAGCGTAACGCATCTGCTGCACGCTCTAATTGGTTATCTAAATTATGTCCATCGTGTGCTTGGATAATCGCTTCAAGATTGGCTTGTTCTGCCGCTAATTTATCAAAATCCGCATCAGGATCCGCATAAAGTGCATAAACTTCATCTAAACGGGTTAGGGCGCCTTTTACTTCTGAAACGGCTTCTTCCACCGCTTCACGCACGGTTTGTTGCGGCTCAAGTTTTGGCTCTTGCGGAAGATAACCGATTTTGATTCCTGGTTGTGGACGAGCTTCGCCCTCAAACTCTTTATCTACACCCGCCATAATACGTAAAAGGGTCGATTTACCCGCACCATTTAAGCCCAACACCCCGATTTTCGCGCCAGGGAAGAAGCTCAAAGAAATATCTTTCAAAATATGACGCTTCGGTGGAACCACTTTGCCCACGCGATGCATCGTATAAACAAATTGAGATGACATCTTCTATTCCTCATAAAAAAATTTGCCCTATTCTACTTGAAAACAGGGCGAAAATATAGGAAACAAGCGAATGGATTTTGCAAAAGTTTTGCAGAGTTTGAGCACTTGCTAGTCAAATTACTTAAAAGAGGTAATCAAGCTCACAATAATGCTCTTTTGCTGATCGTTAAGATCTTTTATTAAACGGATTAAAACTTCATCTAATGCGGAGTAATTCTGCTCCTCTTCACCACCGTACCTTAACCAATTTGGTTCTACATTTAACCATTTCGAGAGTGTCTCTATCTTGTCAAATGAGGGAATCGCTAAACCATTTAACCATTTATAAACTGCCTGAGGCGTGACGGCATCTGTTGGGTGTAATAACCCAAATTTAATAGCAATTTGGCTTGTTGTAAGGCCTTTAGGGTATTCAGCCTTAATTGCGGTTGCCAGCCTTTCGCTAAATTTATCTTTTTCGTTTTTTATCTTCATAGATAAAAATTATCGAAAATTTTTAAAGCTACAGTTTAACTAATTTGGCTTTTATTTTAAACTGTTTTGGTTTATTTAATTGATTTTAGTGAGGAATTATATGGTACCAGTACTATTAGTTGTTCCACCTTTTATTCTTGCAGTTAAAAAAGTTGTAAAAGGACAAGTTTCAGATGCTATTAATAATGGGATCAAAGAAGCTAAAGGAGAAATTCTACATACAGTGTTAATTTATCAAACTGAAAGCATTGTTAAATTATTCTTTAATGTCATTTTATTTCTTATTGCAACGCTTTTAATTCCTAAAATATTCAGTAAAGAGTTAGCAATCATGGTTGTTTGTAGCGTATATTTGGCCTCCATTATTGAGGCATCTATATAGACCATAAGGCAATTACCAACATTTCTACAAATAGCGTTTAAATATAAATTTAATTTGAATAGTTTTATTTACAATCAGACTTATAAGAAAGTATTAGATGGGGTACGTAAAGAAACAAGAAATTTAAGCCTATTTAAAAAAACAATGAACTATTTCTTTGGAGAGGATGAGCGAGTAATTGCGAGAAGAGTTACATCAGAAGCTGTTGATAGTATTTATACAAGAGTGATAAATATTATAATTAGAATAATTTTAATGTTTTTCGCTTATTTATTGATATTTAGGGTTCTGATTGCTCCATTCTTAATGGAAAACGCTACGGGGTTAAGTATGTTTAAATCTGCTATTTACCCTATTTTTTATACTTTAGACTACTTCTTTGGAACTTCATTATTAGATATTATATTATGATAATAGCTATTATTTTTGAGATCATTATTGGATTATTTATTCTTAATTTTGCTTGTAATATATTAAAGGCTTTATTAGAAGAATTTTGTGATAATTTACCAACTATACTGTTAGGTTTATTATTAATTGGTGGAGTAGTTTTTATAACTCTTTGGCTTAGCAATAGCCTATCTTGATTAAAATTTATATTAGACGACTATGGTTAGAGTAATTTTTATTATCTTTGTTTTTATAAGTGGTTTAATTACTTTTCCTATTTATAATAGCCTTATTAATACTAAGGAAGAAAGTGCTAAATTAAATAGTATGTACATAGGAAATTATGTTAAACAAAGTAAAGAATTGGTAAGTTATAAATACTTTTACACAAATACTGCGATGTTTGAGAATAAAAAGAGTGTTTATGGTTTTAATTTACCTCTTACTTCAAAAAGATTCATTATCTCTTATAATGGTAAGGCAACCCTAGGTGTTGATCTATCTCATGTATCAGCTGAAATTAAAGGAAAAAAAATTATAATATCTAATTTAGGTGAAATAAAAATTCTTTCTAATGAATTAGATGAGAACTCAATGAAAATTTTCGATGAATCAACATCCTTATTCTCTAGTTGGAATATCAAAGATTATCAAAAATTCTTTGGAGATCAACGTTTAGAAATAGAGAAAAAAATTATGGAAAGCGAACTTCCTCAACAAGCTAAAACGTCAGCAGAAGAAACTATAAAACAACTTCTAATGTTAAACCCGCAAATTTCATCTCAATATGAGATTGAGTTTAGAGAATAATTAGTTTTATATACTAAGCGGTAAGATTTTGCAAAAGTTCTGCAGAATCTTACCGCTATTTTTTACTCTTCTTCCTCACAATCCTCTTCACAATCTTTGTTTTTCTCATCATAATCTTCAGAATCATATTGATCTTCATAGTTGCGATCATACTCTCTTTGATGTTCATGGGCTTCTTGTTCTTGATGAGCCTTTTCCTCTTTTTTGTTTTTGTAATGTTTATAGATAAGGTAACCACCAACGGCACCCACAACTAATGCGGTATTATTTCTGCGTTTTTCGGTTTTTTCAGATTTTTCTTTAGGTTTGGCGGAAAGTGAAGAGCTGAGAATAATGGAGCCGATCAATAGAACAATGAGGGATTTTTTCATAAATTCACCTAGTTTATTGTTCGAATATAGGCATATTTTAGCAGAAGAGATAAAAAATAAGCGGTCAGATTTTAGAAAAGTTTTTCATAAAAAAAATCCCTAAGCAAAAGGGCTTAGGGATGAATATTAAATAAAGTATAACTACTTTAACTTAACCAAGGAAATATCTATGAAAACATACTTTCTTACTCAATGGCGGTGAGAGGGGGATTCGAACCCCCGATGCAGTTTCCCACATACACGCTTTCCAGGCGTGCTCCTTCAACCACTCGGACATCTCACCGAATCAATAAAAAAGACGAGCTAATTTTAGCTTTTTTAGGTCTTGTTATCAAGATATTTATTCAGTTTGTAAAATAAAGTTGCGAATTGACCGCTTGTAATAATTAAAGCCCAATGCCTGCACAACGTGGGGAATCTGGTCTTTGTTCGCCGATGGCTTGCCATTCCTCTGGTGTGTAAGTATGTAATGCTAATGCGTGAACGCCACCTTCTAACTCTGTGTTGAGACATTGATAGATTGATTGATGGCGAGCTACGCTGCGCTTGCCGTTAAATGCTTCTGTTACTAACGTCACTTTAAAGTGTGATTCTGAGCCACGACCGGAGCTATGCATATGGCTTTCGTTTTCGATTTGTAGAAAGGTTGGGGCAAAAGTTTCGGTTAATTTCTTTTCGATGGATTGTTGGATAAGCATAAGATTCCTTGATAAAAAATAACCCACAAAACCGTGGGCTATTTAGATTTAAAATTAGTGTTTTTGGCGTAATGCTAATTGGCTTAGAACCACGAGTGAAAGTGAGAACACAATCATAATGGTTGCCAGTGCATTTACCTCTGGGGTTACGCCTGTCTTCACAAGTGAGAAGATTTTAAGCGGTAACACTTCGTAGCTTGGGCTGGTTACAAATGATGAAACCACCACGTCATCAAGCGAGATAGTGAAACTTAATAACCAACCTGAAATGATTGAAGGTAATGCAAGCGGTAGGATAATTTTGCGTAAAATCGTCACTTCGCTTGCGCCTAAATCTTTTGCCGCCTCCAGCATTTTGCCATCAAAGTCGCTCAAGCGGGCTGAGATGGTAATTACCACATAAGGCAAACAGAAGGTAATGTGTGCGATCAATAATGAGATAAAGCCAAGTTGAATGCCTAACATCATAAAGAGCACGAGCATTGATACTGCCATAACAATATCAGGCGACATCATTACAATAAAGAGCAAACCGCCGACCATTTGTTTACCGCGGAATTTATAACGATAAAGGGCGATTGAGGTTAATGCCCCTAAAATCGTTGATAATGTTGCCGCAAAAAATGCAATGGTGACCGAGTTTAATGTGGCTTGAACAAGAGTATCGTTGTTAAATAAACGCTCATACCAGTTCCAGCTAAAGCCTTTCCATTGTAAGCCGTATCTGTCCGCATTAAACGAGTTTACTACCAAGATAATAATCGGAATATAAAGGTAGGCAAAAACCGCGAACATAAAAAGATTTCTAAATGTCTTTTTCATTATTCAAGTTCCACCTTTTTGTTGAGTAATTTATTGGCACGGTAGTAAACATAGAGCATTAACGCCATTAAAATGGTTAATGCGATACTTACCGCTGAACCTAATGCAAACTGGTTGGTATTTAAGAACAAGCTCTTAATTACGTTACCCACCAATGGTGTTTTACCACCACCGAGTAAGTCTGCTACGTAGAACATCCCCATCGCTGGAAGAAGCACTAATAAGCAGCCTGATACAATTCCTGGCATCGTAAGCGGGATGGTTACGCGAATAAAGCGTTGGAACGCATTTGCACCTAAGTCTTTCGCCGCTTCTAACAGACGGTTGTCGATTTTCTCAATTGAAGAGTAGAGCGGTAAAATCATAAATGGTAACAAGATGTAAACCAAGCCGATAATAATCGCAAGCTCTGAGTTCAACAAACGTAATGGCTCATTGATAATCCCGATGGCTAATAGCACCTCGTTCAGCACGCCTTTCACGCCTAAGAAAATTTTAATCCCGTAAATACGGATCAGCGAATTCGTCCAGAATGGCAACACTACAAGGAACAGCAAAATTGGACGTACTCTCTCAGGCAATTTTGCAATAATAAACGCAAATGGATAGCCAATAATCAAACAGAAGAATGTCGCAATCCCTGCCATATATAAGGAGTTCCAAAGAACTGTAGCGTAGGTGTCATTAAAGAGAGCTTGATAAGCACTCAATGTAAATGCGAAATCAACAAAGTATTGGCTTTGGCGATTTTCAGTTAAGAAACTGATGACAAACACCAGCAAGTTCGGCACTAATACGAAAAGTAAAAGCCAGCCGAAAATGGTTGCCACCGTTCCTTTTTGGAATTTATTATTCGTCATCGTTTAGGACAACCTCCCAACCTTCGTGCCACGTTAATGCCACTTTTTGACCGACTTCGTGGTCGATATTTGGATCATCTTCGTTGAAGAATTCGCTAACTAATACATTCATTCCATTGTGATCGAGTTTCACGCTAGATTCTAACGTCATACCTTTATAGTTACGATCGATAATGTGACCAATGATCGCTTTTGAGCTTTCATCTTCGTCTAATTCTTCAATCACAATATCTTCTGGGCGAAGCAACACTTTGAGTTTTTGGTTTGGTTGAACGTCTAAATCTTCCACTTTGATGTTACAGATTCGACCTTCTACGTTCGCTTTCACGTTGGTTGCGTCAACACATTCAATCACGGTTGCATCAAATACGTTAATTTCGCCAATAAAGTGTGCCACAAATAAGTTTTTCGGTTCTTCGTAGATTTCACGTGGTGTACCATCTTGTGCGATTTTACCTGCATTCATGACGATAATACGATCCGACATCGTTAAGGCTTCTTCTTGGTCGTGAGTCACGAAAATAAAGGTAATGCCTAATTGACGTTGTAAGGCTTTCAACTCATTTTGCATCTCTTTACGCAATTTGTAGTCAAGTGCTGAGAGCGATTCATCTAAAAGTAATACTTTTGGCTTGTTTACCACCGCACGTGCAATGGCAATACGTTGTTGCTGACCACCTGAAAGTTGTGCTGGTTTTTGTTGTGCACGATCTTCTAAGCGCACCATACGTAACGCTTCCATTACACGCGGCTCAATTTCTGTACTTGGTACTTTCTGCATACGTAAGCCAAAAGCCACGTTTTCAAAAATGGTCATATGTGGGAAAAGAGCATAGCTTTGGAATACGGTATTCACAGGGCGTTGCTCAGCAGGGATATTAGATACATCTTGACCATCAAGAATAATTGAACCCTCTGTTAAATCTTCAAAGCCCGCAATTAAACGTAACGCAGTTGTTTTACCACAACCTGAAGGACCTAAAATCGTTAAAAATTCACCATCGTTGATGGTTAAATTCAAATTTTTCAGAATCGTTTTGCTACCATAGCTTTTGGTAACATTGCGAAGTTCGATAATGGGTTTGTTATCTAACTTTTCCATTTACTGTTGTTTTCCCCTATGAAGAGAGTTGAGAAAATGAATTGCAAATTCAATAAAAATTGCTTGATTTGCAACGCGAAATGAGAATAAATCAATTCGCTATCATATAGTGAATAACTTGATTTTGAAAGTAAAAATTTACTTTTTGAGCGATAAGCGGTGGATTTTTGATGATATTTAGTAAAATAAGCACACAGCATTGATGAATCTGCATTTCCTTTGCAGTTTCTGTCATTTTTCGCTACATTACCGTCAATTTTGAACACTCATAAAACCACTATGATTTACTTTATCTCCGACCTGCACTTAAGCGAATCGCATCCCAAAATTACTACGCTCTTTTTGCAATTTATGCAGCAAAAAGCACCGCTTGCAGAGGCGGTTTATATCTTAGGCGATCTGTTTGATTTCTGGATTGGTGATGACGAGCAATCTCCGCTGATTGATGAGGTAAAACAAGCCATTCGAACACTTACCGCAAGCGGTGTAAAATGCTATTTTATTTGCGGAAATCGTGATTTTCTAATCGGTAAACGCTTTACCCGAGAAACGGGAATGGAGATTTTGCCAGATTATCAACTGCATAATTTATATGGTAAAAAAACATTGCTCTGCCACGGCGATACGCTTTGCATTGATGATGTGAGATATCAACAATTCCGCCGAAAACTGCATCAAAAATGGCGACAAAAATTGTTCCTTTGCTTGCCTCTGTTTATCCGATTGAACATTGCCAATAAAATTCGAGCTAAAAGCCAGCAAGATAAGCAATCAAAATCTTTTGAGATTATGGATGTAAACCCTCAATTTACTGCTCAAAAAGTGGCAGAATTTGGGGCGGAACGGCTTATTCACGGGCATACGCACCGTGAGCATATTCATCAAGAACAGAGCTTTACTCGCATTGTGTTAGGCGATTGGAAAGATAATTACGCCTCGATTTTGGCAGTCGATGAAACGGGAGCGAGATTTGTATGATTGATGTGATTATCCCATGCTACAACGCGGAAACAACCTTAGTGCGGGCGGTACAAAGTGCGTTAAATCAGTTGGAATTAGGCAAAATCTGGCTAGTGGATGATGGCTCAACTGATGGCACATTTGAACTAATGTTATCACTACAAACACAATTCCCCGAAAAAATTTGTATCGAGCAAATGTCAAAGAATGGAGGTGTAGCAAAAGCAAGAAATTGGGGAGCGTTGCAAAGTGAGGCTGCACTTATCGCATTTCTAGATGCAGATGATGCCTACGAACCGCAAGCCTTGCAAGTGGCACAAGCAGTATTTGAGTTTTGCCCCGATGTAAGTTTGGTTCGCTTGGATTTGAAAGCGGTCGGAATTGCAGAAAAATATGCAAAGCATCCGCAATTTGAGTATGCGTGGCAGCATATGCGGATGACTTGCGGAGGCAATGTCGTTTTTCGCCGTGCTTTTTTCTTTGCCTGTGGAGGCTTCCCGCAAAATCAACTTTTCCGCGAACTGGGCGGTGAAGATGGAGCATTAGGCATCGCTACGACAAAAATCGCTCAGGTCGCTACTTGCTTCCAAGATGCAGGCGTATTGCACTACTGCCGTGAAGGAATGCACGCTGAACGCTTGTTGGATGCGATTTTATTCGGCATCCAACCTGAAGGTGTTACGCCAGAAAAAATGGCAGAAGCAGAGGGTGTAACTAACCACATCTGCCAACAGATTGAGCAATTAAAGCTCGGCTTAAATAGCCCTAAAATTGGGATAAATCCATTGAAAATGCAGTGGGATGCGTAACAAGCGATAGAAAAATGAGATAAATAAACCATGAAACTCAATAACCAACAACAACAAGCGGTGGAATATGTCGATGGGGCTTGCCTTGTGTTAGCAGGGGCCGGATCGGGTAAAACGCGGGTAATCATCAACAAAATTGCCCATCTCATCGAAAACTGTGGCTATTCGCCAAAGCAAATTGCTGCGGTCACTTTTACCAACAAAGCTGCTCGTGAAATGCGGGAGCGGGTGTCGCATTCTATCGGTAAAGAGCAGAGCAAAGGGCTAACCATTTCTACTTTCCACACGCTCGGTTTTGAAATTCTCAAACGTGAGCATAAATTACTTGGTTTTAAATCAGGAATGACGTTGTTTGATGAACACGATCAAATTGCATTGCTTAAACATTTGTTGCCTGAAAATGTGGTGGAAGATAAAGATTTGCTCAAAGCCTTGATTTCTGCTATTTCAAATTGGAAAAATGATCTACTCTCACCCGAAATGGCGATACATCACTGCAGAACGGAGCAAGATCGCGTTTTTTCGCACTTTTATCAGCTTTATCAAAATCAGCTGAAAGCCTACAACGCCCTTGATTTTGATGACTTAATTATGCTGCCCGTGTTGCTGTTTCGCCAATTTTCTGAAGCTAAAGCTCGCTGGCAGAATAAAATTCGCTATTTGTTGGTGGATGAATATCAAGACACCAATACCAGCCAATATGAGCTGATTAAGCTGATTGTCGGCGAAAATGCGAAATTTACCGTTGTGGGTGATGATGACCAGTCGATCTACTCGTGGCGTGGGGCTAAGCCTGAAAATATGCAACGTTTGCGGGAAGATTTTGATCTAAAAGTGATTAAACTGGAGCAGAATTACCGCTCTAGCCAACGCATTTTGCATTGTGCCAACATTTTGATTGATAATAACGAACATATTTTCGACAAAAAAATCTTCTCAGAGCTAGGCGAAGGCGAAAAGCTGAATGTGATTGAAGCCAAAAATGAGGAACACGAAGCAGAACGTGTGGTGGGGGAGATCATTGCTCATCGTTTTTCCAAAAAGACCAAGTACAAAGATTATGCCATTCTTTACCGCGGCAATTATCAGTCGCGTTTGCTGGAAAAGTTGCTGATGCAAAACCGTATTCCATACAAAATTTCGGGCGGTACGAGCTTTTTCTCGCGGGCGGAAATTAAGGATATGATGGCGTATCTTCGCCTTGTTGTGAATCAAGATGATGATGCAGCATTTTTACGGATTGTGAATACGCCGAAGCGAGAAATTGGATCGGCAACCTTGGAAAAATTAGGGCAGTTGGCGAATGAAAAACAAGTGAGCCTATTTGAAGCAATTTTTGATTTTGAGCTGATTCAGCGCCTTACGCCAAAGCCTTATCAAGCCTTGCAAGATTTTGCCCGCTGGATTGTGGAAATTGCCGATCAGGCGGAACGTTCAGACCCGATTGAGGCTGTAAAAGATCTGTTGGCGAAAATTCAGTATGAGGCTTACCTTTACGAAACAGCTACTTCGCCTAAAGCGGCAGAAATGCAAAGTCGTAATGTACAAACACTGTTTGAATGGGTACAAGGTATGCTTGAGGGCGATGAAATTGAAGCTCCAATGGCGCTTGTTCAAGTCGTCAACCGCCTGACTTTACGCGATATGTTAGAGCGTGGTGAAGATGACGATGAGGCAGATCAAGTGCAACTGATGACTTTACACGCCTCTAAAGGCTTAGAGTTTCCACATGTCTTCTTGATTGGTATGGAAGAGGGTATTTTGCCTCATCAAAACAGCCTTGATGATGACAATGTGGAAGAAGAACGCCGTTTGGCGTATGTGGGCATTACCCGTGCTCAGCAAACCCTGACTTTTTCCCTCTGCAAAGAACGCCGTCAATATGGGGAAATTATTAAGCCTGAAGTGAGTCGTTTTTTATTAGAGCTTCCGCAAGATGATTTAGTGTGGGAAAGTGATAAACCCAAAATGACGGAAGAGCAAAAAGTAGATAAAGTGTCCTCAAATATTGCCGATTTAATGGCTAAATTAAAAGCGAATAAGAGATAGAATGTCACTTTTTAAATCAACCAAACAAGAAGAATACTGCCCCGAATGTGGGGCATTACTTCAACTCAAGCAAGGTAAACATGGGCTGTTTTTAGGTTGTTTGCGTTACCCTGATTGTAGCTACATCAAACCATTACACCAAAGTTCATATGTCATTAAAACATTAGACGAAACCTGCCCTGAATGTGGACATTTGCTACAAATTAAGCAAGGGCAAAATGGAATGTTTATTGGCTGTAGCCATTACCCAGAATGTCATTTTATTGTGCAAGAAGAGCAACCCGAAACTGAACAAAAATGGCTTTGTCCCGAGTGTAAAAAGCATTATTTAGTCGCAAGGAAAGGGCGAACGGGCAAGATTTTCTACGGCTGTGAAGGCTACCCGAAATGTCGATTTACGCTTGCAAGCAAGCCAATTGAGAAAGCGTGCCCAGTGTGTCATTTTACGTTAGCCGTGCTACGCAAAGGCAAAAAAGGCTATCAATGTGCAAATAAGGCGTGTCAGCATATTTTTGAAGAACAAGAAACAGAACAAGCGGTAAAAAAAGATGAATAATTTGCAAAAAATCGTGGAGCAATTTCAACAAAATGAAGTGATTGCTTACCCAACCGAAGCCGTTTTTGGTTTAGGTTGCAATCCGAATAGTGAACAAGCGGTTCGAAAATTGCTTGCCTTGAAAAAACGCGAAGAGAAAAAAGGGCTGATTTTAATCGCCCCAACGGTAGAACTGCTTTTACCTTATTTGGATGAAACCAAATTGAGTGATGAGCAATGGCAACGCTTTGGCAACATTGGCCGCCAAGCAATTACGTGGATTATGCCCGCTAAACCGAATTTACCTCGTTTTCTCACCGGGCAGTTCAACTCGATTGCAATGCGACTTTGCCGAACCCCCGCAGTGGAAGCCTTGTGTTTAAGCACACAATCGGCAATTACATCGACCAGCGCCAATCTTTCAGGCTTACCGCCTTGTCGTACAAGCGGTCAAGTTTACGCCCAATTTGGCAAAGATTTCCCCGTGTTAGAAGCTGAAACCGAAGGGCGAACCAACCCTTCAGAAATTCGGGATATTTTTACGCAGCAAGTTTTACGGGCAGGCTAGGCTTTTATACTAGACTCTTTCATATAAATGGGTAATTAACTGTCCGTTTAAATACTCACCAATATAAACCTGATTGATTGTCAATTGTTGAGCTTCAAGCTCGGCTTTAACCCACTCTTCATCTCGACTGATGATGTCTAAAATATCGTAGTCGAGTTGTCCATCAATAATCAGCGGGTAGCGTAAATCCTGATCGCCATATTGAATGAGAGAAAGTTGCCCGTTTTGTTCTAGCACAGCACGTTTCACCGACGCGATTTCATAAACGCCTGCTGCACGTAATTTAAACATTAAATCGTGGGCAGAAATTCCGTTTTTCATACATTCGCCTGCTTGTACTTTACCGTTGAGAATGACCCAAACAGGGCGACCATCAACAATTGATTTTACCAATTGGTTGTGATTTTTGATGAAGCGAAGGGTAAAAATCAGTAATGTCCACAAAATCAACACCAACGAGAATTGAAAGATGCCAATGTTATCGTTATAGATAACCGCACCGATAATGCCACCTAGCACATAATTTTGCACCTGATCCATGGCAGAAGTTGGCGCAAGATTGCCTTTTCCCATTAAGTTAATTTGTAGTACCAAGCCTATAATGCCGATTGCTAACTTGATTGCAAGAAATGTATAGCTTTCCATTATTTCCCTCCCTTATCAATAATATTGATATTAGGATTCACTAAATTTATTTCAGAGAGTGCGTAAGCGGTAAAATCATTATTAAAATTTACCTGATAATATTTATCTTTAATATTTAAAATCATTCCATTTGTTAATTTTTGACTATTTACTAATACTTCTTCCGATTTTAAATTTTGAGCATCTTTAACTGAATTTAAGAAAGTTACAATGCGTGAAGTATCATTCGCATACACTTGATTTTGCTCATATTGCGTATATTGCACACCAAGCAGAAAAATAATAAGTAGTAAAAAAATAATACTTAAATCTCGATATTTAGTTTCTAATCTGTGGCGTAAATATAATGAGATAACTAAAAAGAGACCACCAAGAGTGGCAAAAATAGCAATGTATTTAAAATAATCTTGGAAATACATTCTGTTTTCTAAATAAAAATAAGTAAAAAATGACATTGTTTGTTTTTAAATTCCTATAAATAAGTTTAATTAAATATACTCTTTGTCAATAACTTCTGCCACAAGCACAAGCGTTTGTGGCAGAAATTATTGACGAAGAAATTACTTAATGATTCCCCCAAATAGCTTCAAACTATTTCCCCACACTATTTCCGCAATTTTTTTAGGCTCTTCTTCCCGCAATTCATATAAATGACGGAAAGTTTCTGTTACGCGTTCTGGACGATTTGGTTCGCCTTGAAAGCCAAAAACAGGCATATCGGGGGAGTCAGTTTCTAAAATGATCGCATCAAGCGGTAATTTTTTGATCGCTTCTCGTGTTTTGTTGGCTCGAGCATAGGTAATCGTACCACCGACACCAATTTTGTAGCCAAGATCAACAAAGCGTTTGGCTTGATCGTAACTACCCGCAAAGCCGTGCACTACGCCCGTATTGGTTAATTTTGCTTTTTTCAAAAAGGTAAATAACACGTCGTGCGTTTTGCGAGAATGCAAATTAACGGGTAAATTAAACCGCTTGGCAAGAGCGAGTTGTGCCTCTAAAAATTCGCATTGTTTTTGCCAAAGCTCAGACGTTGCCACATCTGCCACTGCTTTTTCAAGCCCTATCTCTGCAATCGCAGTGCAGAGCGGATCTCGCTCGCTTAATCGGCTTTCTAACAAATCTAAATGAGATCGTTTGTGTTGGTGAATATAGAGTGGATGTAGCCCCAAGCCATAGCGTAGGCGCTCGGGTGATTGATGAGCACAAGCGGTCACTTTTTCAAAATTTTCTGCAAAAACCGCCACGATAAGCATTTTCTGCACGCCTGCGTTACCAGCATTTTCTACTAGCTGTGGAATGGATAGATTAAGTGCTTCCGCCAAGTAATCAAGATGAGTGTGTGTATCAAAAAACTGCATATACAATTCACTTTGTAGCCCTGTAAGGGCTAATTTATGCGTAACCTAGGGCGAAAGCCCTAGGCATATTAAGAACTACATTTTTTCAAGTTTCGCCATTTTCGCAATTAGCCACTTAATGCCATTACCTTGGAACGCAATTTGCAAGCGAGTAGCTTCGCCTGAGCCTTCCACGTTGATAATCGTGCCTTGCCCGAATTTAGCGTGATAAACTTTCTGCCCCATTTTCCAAATATCATCTTCTAAAATGGAAGCGGTCGTTTTTGGCGGATGTTTTGCAACGGCGCCGAAATTTGCCGCACGGTTAATGTTGCCACGTAAGCGAATTTCTCGGATATTTTCCTCTGGTAATTCAGCAATAAAACGCGATGGAATATGGCGTTCTTCCTTGCCGTAAAGGCGGCGAAGTTCGGCGTAACTAATGGTTAGTTTACGTTTCGCACGAGTAATGCCCACGTATGCCAAGCGACGTTCTTCTTGCAATCGCCCTTCGTCAAAACTCATTCCGCTTGGGAAAATTCCCTCTTCCACCCCAACCATAAACACACGTGGGAACTCCAACCCTTTGGCAGAATGTAGTGTCATCAGCTCAACATACTCTTGATGTGGCGAGGCTTGTGCTTCGCCTGCTTCTAATGATGCATGGGTTAGAAAAGCGGTTAATGGTGTGAGCTCTTCCGCTTCTTCTGGCGGGGTAAATTGTTTGGTTGCAGTGACCAACTCTTCTAAGTTTTCGATGCGAACTTCGCCTTTCTCACCTTTTTCTTGCTTGTACATCTCATACAGACCAGATTTTTTAATCACAAAATCGGTTTGTTCGGCAAGTGCCATTTCTGAAGTTTCCTCATCCATTGCGTTAATTAGTTCCACAAAGCGAAGCAAAGCGGACGCGGAGCGGCCAGAAAGTTGCTCTTCTTTTAACGCTACTTGCACTGCTTGCCAAAGAGTGATTGAACGTGTGCGAGTAATTTGGCGGATAGTGTCTAAGGTGCGATCACCAATACCACGCGGTGGGGTATTGACTACCCGCTCAAAAGCAGCATCATCTTGGCGGTTGGCAATCAAACGAAGGTATGCTAATGCATCTTTGATTTCTTGGCGTTCGAAGAATCGCATACCACCATAAATGCGGTATGGGATGTTCGTTTGAATTAAGGCTTCCTCAATCACACGCGATTGGCTATTACTGCGGTAGAGCACGGCACATTCTGAATAGCTGCCCTCATCCTCTTTCCATTGCTGAATTTGTGAGGCAACAAAACGGGCTTCGTCTAGTTCATTAAAGGCACAATAAATTTCAACAGGATCGCCATTACCACTTGCTGTCCAGAGATTTTTACCCAAACGGTTATCATTGTTGGCAATCAGCTCATTCGCTGCAGATAAAATATGCCCTGTAGAACGGTAATTTTGTTCTAGGCGGATCGTCTCTGCTTTTGGATAATCTTTCAGGAATTTCTGGATATTTTCGACCTGTGCCCCACGCCAGCCGTAGATCGATTGGTCATCATCGCCTACAATCATTACCTTGCCCGAATCACCCGCAAGTAGTCGGATCAGATCATATTGAATATTGTTGGTGTCTTGGAACTCATCGATCAAAATATGCTGGAAGCGTTGTTGATAGCGTTGCAAAATTAGCGGCTTTTTCTTCAACATTTCATAGGTGCGAATTAGTAATTCCGCAAAATCCAATAAGCCTGCACGGTCGCACGCTTCTTGGTAAAGCTGGTAAATTTCAACCAATTTTTTCTCATTCAGATCATTGTGATGTTCAATATCTTTAGCTCGATTCCCCTTATCTTTTTGGGCATTGATATACCAAGCCACGTGTTTTGGGGGAAAATGTTTTTCATCAATATTGTGTAATTTCAGCAAACGTTTGAGCAGTCGGACTTGGTCTTCGCTGTCCATAATCTGAAAATCTTGTGGAAGGTCAGCATCTAAATAGTGAGAACGTAACAGACGGTTGGCAATACTGTGGAACGTGCCCACCCACATACCAAACATAGAATGATTGCTCGTTTGAAAAAGTGTACTTTCGATACGATGACGCATCTCGCTAGCAGCTTTGTTGGTAAAAGTTACCGCTAAAATGTTTGATTCAGGCACATTTTCTACACCAATTAACCACGCGATACGGCGAGTCAGTACACGGGTTTTACCTGAACCAGCCCCTGCTAACACCAAATAATTGCCAATAGGCGCAGCGACTGCTTCGCGTTGTTTATCATTCAAGCCATCAAGTAATAAAGAAAAATCCATTAGTTAGCCTATATTTGTTTTTTTATACAGTGAGATTGCAAGATTATAGCCTAAAGCGGCCGCTTTTGGGAAATATTTTCCGGGTGGTTATAAGGCATTGATTATCAATTAAGAATTATTTGCATTTTAATTTTATTAGGAATAAAATAAAGACAGATCAATTCATCAAAAAATAGTCAATCGAAAAAGGAGATTTCTCTTATGCAATTTAAACACTTCAAACTTGCCGCACTTGCAGCACTTACTTTTTCTGCCAGCAGCTTCGCTGATATCACTGTTTATAATGGTCAGCACAAAGAAGCCGCAGCTGCTGTAGCTAAAGCCTTTGAACAGGAAACAGGCATTAAAGTTACGCTCAATAGCGGGAAAAGTGCACAACTTGCGGGTCAATTAAAAGAAGAAGGTGATAAAACACCAGCCGATGTTTTCTATACTGAACAAACAGCGACTTTTGCCGATCTTTCTGAAGCAGGGCTTTTAGCACCAATTTCAGAACAAACCATTAAACAAACCGCACAAAAAGGCGTACCACTTGCACCGAAAAAAGACTGGGTTGCATTAAGTGGTCGTTCTCGCGTAGTGGTTTACGATCACACTAAATTATCTGAAAAAGATATGGAAAAATCAGTGCTTGATTATGCGACCCCAAAATGGAAAGATAAAATCGGCTATGTGCCAACTTCAGGTGCGTTTTTAGAGCAAGTTGTCGCTTTAAGCAAAATGAAAGGGGACAAAGTTGCACTGAATTGGTTAAAAGGTTTAAAAGAGAACGGAAAACTTTACGCTAAAAATAGTGTGGCATTACAAGCGGTCGAAAATGGCGAAGTACCTGCTGCGTTAATTAATAACTATTATTGGTATAACCTAGCAAAAGAAAAAGGCGTGGAAAATCTAAAAAGCCGTCTTTATTTTGTTCGCCACCAAGATCCGGGTGCGTTAGTTAGCTATTCAGGTGCAGCGGTATTGAAAGCTTCTAAAAATCAAGCTGAAGCACAAAAATTTGTTGATTTCTTAGCGAGTAAAAAAGGTCAAGAAGCATTAGTGGCAGTGCGTGCAGAATATCCGTTACGCACCGATGTGGTGTCACCATTTAATCTTGAACCTTATGCTAAATTAGAAGCTCCAGTTGTATCTGCAACGACAGCTCAAGATAAAGAGCATGCGACCAAATTAATTGAAGAAGCTGGATTGAAATAATCCCAATATTGCGTGCGTGGATTTGAAAAAATTCACGCACGCGTTTACAATTCTCCTCCAAAACTAACCGCTTGCGTGCGTGAACTGAGGGTTCACATTCCTACAAGGATTTAACTTTGCCTCGCAGACCGCCATTCTGGCTCACTTTACTTATTATCTTAATCGGGCTTCCGTTATGTTTGCCGTTTCTGTATGTCATTTTACGTGCGACAGAAGTGGGATTAACGCGAAGTGTTGAACTATTGTTTCGTCCTCGAATAGCTGAATTATTAAGTAACACAATGCTTTTAATGGTTTGTGTAACTATTGGTGCTATTTCACTTGGTACGCTTTGTGCTTTTTTACTTGAGCGTTACCGTTTTTTCGGCAAAGCCTTTTTTGAAGTAGCAATGAGCTTGCCACTCTGCATTCCCGCCTTTGTCAGCTGCTTTACGTGGATTAGCTTAACCTTTCGGGTAGAAGGCTTTTGGGGCACGATTGGCATTATGACGCTCAGTTCTTTTCCGCTGGCTTATCTGCCTGTTTCTGCGACTTTAAAGAGACTTGATCGTTCGTTAGAAGAAGTCAGTCTTTCTCTTGGCAAAAGCCCAACTTACACCTTCTGGCATGCCATTTTCCCGCAACTTAAACCCGCTATTGGTAGCAGTATATTACTGATTGCCTTACATATGTTGGTCGAATTTGGTGCGGTGTCGATTCTCAATTATGAAACCTTTACTACCGCGATTTTCCAAGAGTATGAAATGTCGTTTAATAACAGTTCGGCAGCCTTGCTTTCTGCAGTGTTAATGGCAATTTGTACTATTATCGTATTTGGTGAAATCTTTTTCCGTGGCAAACAAACACTATACAACAGCGGTAAAGGCGTTACACGACCTTATTCTGTTAAAAAGCTTTCATTTGGAAAACAATGTATTACTTTTGCGTTCTTTTCCTGCATTTTTATGTTGAGCATCGGTGTTCCTGTGATGATGCTTATCTACTGGCTGATTGTAGGAAATTCACGCGAAAGAGCGGTCGATTTTTCAGAATTTTTTGCAGCTTTCAACCATTCGTTGACGATTTCAGGCTTGGGGGCACTGCTTACCGTGATTTGTGCATTGCCGCTAGTTTGGGCTGCCGTTCGTTATAGTAGTAAATTAACCGTCTGGATTGACCGTTTACCTTACTTGCTTCACGCTGTGCCAGGCTTGGTAATCGCATTATCGCTAGTTTATTTTACGATAAACTACGCTAATGCCATTTATCAAACTTTCTTGGTAATGATTGTTGCTTATTTTATGCTCTATCTGCCGATGGCTCAAACTACGCTTCGTGCTTCTTTGGAGCAGCTTTCCGATAATATCGAAAAAGTTGGGCAAAGCCTCGGACGGAGTCCGTTTTATATTTTCCGAACGCTCACTCTGCCTGCGATGCTGCCTGGGATTGCCGCCGCCTTTGCGTTGGTCTTTTTAAATTTGATGAAAGAATTGACCGCCACACTTTTACTTACACCGAATGATATTAAAACCTTATCCACCGCGGTATGGGAATATACCAGCGATGCCCAATATGCTGCTGCCACACCTTATGCGTTGATGTTGATACTTTTTTCGGGTATTCCTGTGTTTTTGTTAAAAAAATATGCATTTAAATAGAATGAAAGAGACATTACTCACCATCAAAAATCTAAATAAATTTTTTGGCGAACAGCAAGTGTTGAACGATATTTCTCTGACCTTAGCACGGGGTGAAATGCTCTTTTTGCTCGGTGCTTCTGGCTGTGGAAAAACCACGTTGTTACGCTCCATTGCTGGCTTTGAGCAGCCGACCAACGGCGAAATTTGGCTCAAAGAGCGGTTAATTTTTGGCGAGAATTGCAATCTACCAACGCAACAACGACATCTTGGTTATGTGGTGCAAGAGGGCGTGCTGTTCCCGCATCTAAATGTGTATCGCAATATTGCTTATGGCTTGGGAAATGGCAAGGGCAAGACCATAGAAGAGCGTGCCCGTATCGAACAAGCGATGAAACTCACGGGGATCAGTGAATTAGCCGAACGCTTTCCGCATCAACTTTCTGGCGGACAACAACAACGTGTCGCTCTTGCTCGAGCACTTGCTCCTAACCCAGAATTAATTTTACTGGATGAACCGTTTAGTGCCTTGGACGAACATCTCCGCCAACAGATTCGCCAAGAAATGCTCCAAGCACTTCGCCAAAGCGGTGCTTCCGCCATCTTTGTTACCCACGACCGTGATGAAGCCTTACGCTACGCTGATAAAATCGCCATTATTCAGCAAGGTAAAATTTTACAAATCGACACACCTTGCTCGCTTTATTGGTCGCCTAATCATCTTGAAACGGCAAAATTTATAGGCGAAAGCATTGTCTTGCCTGCCCATAGGATTGATAAAAATATGGTGCAATGCCAGCTTGGATGTGTACCTATTCAGTCTACGCATAGTGATGCGACAAGCGGTCAAATTTTGCTTCGTCCAGAACAATTCAGTTTGGTCAATATTTCGCAAAATAGTACCGCTTGTACGGTCTCGACTTTTGAAGCCATCGTGCAAAACATTGAGTTTAGAGGCAGAACGACTGCTGTTCAAATTGCGATAAATCACTATGAAATTTGGATTGAAATAGGTTATATGCTAGAGCTTAATATTGGAGAAAGGATTGATGTGTATTTGCAGGGAAGGGGCATGTTTTATAATTAGTTCTACTATTCTTTATACGACAAATCTCTTATAATTCTTCAATTTATGAAATCTGCATATAAATATAGGACTTAATATGGCAAATAAAGAAAATCAATCTCATCAAACAAATAATAGCTATGATGAATTAAGATATTATTCAAAACCTTTTTCTTTTACGAGTATCGCTTTTTTAGAAGGAAACTCTTTTCTATGGGGCTTGAATCCACCCAAAATAAACGGCGCTAAAGTGTTAGAGCTAGGCTGTTCTTTTGGTGGAAATTTAATTTCTCAAGCTATTTATTACCCAGAAACGGAATTTATTGGTATTGACTTATCAGAAAGCCAAATTAACCAAGGTAATGAAATTATCAAATTAATGGACTTAAAAAATGTCCGTTTAGAAATAAAGAATATTTTAGATATTACTCCAGATTTTGGGCTGTTCGATTATATTATTGTGCATGGTATTTATTCTTGGGTGCCAGATGAAGTGAAATCTAAGATTTTAGATATTTGTCGAGATAATTTATCCGAAAATGGTATTGCTTATATTTCTTATAATACTTATCCTGGTTGGAAAAACCGCGAAATTGCTCGTGATATTATGTTATTTACTAATAAGCATACAGCTGATCTTTCATTAGCAGAAAAAACATATCGAGGAAAAGCAGTTCTAAAACTATTTTCAGATGCGATTAAAACCGTTGATTCAGAAAAAGGAAAAAATAGTTCTAGAGTTATCCATTTTGATGAGATTCAAGGTAAAGATGAACATTATGTCGCTCATGAGTATTTAGAGCAATATAATCACCCTCTCTATTTAAATGAATTTGTTGATAGCGTAAATCAACATCAACTATCTTATATTGGAGATACAGATTTTCAACTTTCCTTTATTTCTTGGATGGCTAAAGATTTACGTGAAATGTTGCTAAATCTTGCATCAAGCGATTACGTAGCTCGTGAGCAATGTATTGATTATATTTATGATGTTGCATTTAGAAGAAGCCTGATATGTCATGCTCATTTACAAAATATGATTAATCGCACAGAAGAAATACCAAAAGAAAGATTAGATAAGCTTACTTTTGTAAATGCAAATAAAGAAAACAACTTAGCAAGTGTTATTAATTCTCAAAAATTGGTTCATTTAATTGAACGATTTATTTTTGAGGTTGAAAAGTTTACCATTGAAGATATTAAAAGTTATGTAGCAAACAATGAAGAATTTTCAGATATAACAGAAAATGAAATCTATTCTTCAATATTGCTGGCTACTATCTTAAAGTACGTAAATGCTTTTTTAACACCATATAAAACATACGTATTTAAAGATAATCAAAGCTATGTGCCTGAGCGTTTCATTCGCTATGTTTCAACAATGTTAGAAAAAGAAGGTAGTCATTATATTGGGTTTGGAGATATGTATAATAGAACTATTAGTAATCTTAATCAAATCCAATTTTATATGATGCTAGAAATGGTAAAACCTAAAACCAAAGCTGAATTGGAAAATTCATTAAAACAATATTTAATTGAAAATGAATACAAGGATCTGAACAATAATGAGAAACTTATTGATGATGATTATGATGTTGCTGGATTATGCGAATCTGTTTGTCAAAGTTTAGAAATTCTTGGGTATATTCACCCAATTTTAGCGGAAAAAAATACAAGCATCTAAAGTTGAAACTAATATTAAATCTGCTACGAAAGCAAAGTCTAAAAGAAAGCATAGTAGATAAAATTTGGTCTACTATGCCATTATTCCTGGTTTGATTCACTTTCTTGTGGTAAACCTTGCCTTTGCAGGCATACGTAATGCAATTCGCTCACGGTTTAATGCCAAAGCATTTTCCGTGGGCGAATAATTTTGCCAAAGACTAGGATCATCAGGCAGTTCATTATCCCAAAAATATTGCACATTAAAACCACGAGCAAGGCACTCTCCGTGCAATAAATCGTAGCGTTGTTTTAAAAATGCCAGTTTATTAAAGAAAAATCGTACGTGTCCTTCGCCTAATTTATAATCGTCTGGTTGTCCTTTTAAGCTAAATTTTCCTTTCGCAACCGCATTTGGAATTCGTGTTAATTCTCGATGTTCCGCCAATAGATGTTGATCGCAAAGTTCGGCAGGGGGAACAAGGTTAATTCTGGTCATAAAATCTCTCTTTATTTTGCTTTTCGCACTTTTGCCAACCAACTTACGGAAACCACAATCACTACTGCCCCAATCCAGAAGAATGCATTCGGTGCGTGATCCCAAATCAGCCAGTCAAAAACACTTGAAAAAATCACGCCCATAAACGCAAAAGGTGCAATCACATTTGCTGGTGCGTGTTTGAAAGCTCGGGTAAGAAGAAGTTGGAAAACCAAGCCAAATCCGCCCACCAACAGCAATAAACCCAATTCATACAAATCAGGCATTTTCCATTGATGAATAAAGAACATCGGCAACAGCAATGTGCCGATTAAATGGAAGTAGAACACAATATTTTTCGGTGAATTATGTTTGTTCAACTCTTGTAAGCTAATAAACGCCATCGCAGCCAACACCGCTCCACCTAGGCCAATTAACACATAAATCGGTTCAAATGAACCATTTTGGTTAGAAAGCAGAATTATCGACACACCGGCAAAGCCCATCAAGCTTAGTTCCAACACGTTAAGCGGTGTTTTTTCACGGAAAAAGAGCAATAAAATCGGTACGAATAGTGCCGAGGTGTTCATCAATAACACTGAAATCGAAAGTGGTAAAAATTTCACCACATAGAAGTTAATCAGCATACTGCCTACGCCAGCCAAGTTACGCAGCACCAAAAATTTCCACTGGCTCATTTCGACTTTGAAATCTCGATCCTTAATCATGAAAGGCAACAAAAACAGTAAGCCGATTAAAAAGCGAGCGAAAAGAGTTTCGCTCGCAGGCATCGTGTCAGAGGCTGTTTTCACAAATACGTTCATTAACGTAATGCTAAAATAGGCGGAAATCATAAAGATAATCGCTTTGTGGTAAAGCGAACTGGTGGATTCGGTTTGCATATACTTCTCTTCTGCTAGACTTTTCCAAATTATTGGTAAATCATCTAAAGAAATCAATCGCTTTCTACAAGCGGTCAGATTTTTAGTAAGATTCGAAAGTTATTTTAGCATAAGAAAGGTAGTTTGATTTGGTCTATTAGATTGGCTTAAACCCTTTTATTATCAGGGTTTAAGCCATAAAGAGTGAAGCTTATAGACTAATGACGCACAATCTCTTCTTCGTCAAAGTCAAAATCTTCATCCTGATCTTCGAAAAATTCGCCGTCATCTCCGTATTCATCGTCTTCGCCATTTGGATCTTCAAAATACGTGCCCCAACCTTCATATTCAGCTCCTGCTTTTTCGATTAGAGGGAGTAATTCTTTTTGTTGAGCCGTGATTAAATCCGCATTTAAGTTGATTTCACTCACAATATCACACACAAAGAATACTTTGCCATCCTCTTCCACTTCTTCTGCTTCTGAAATTTCATAGCCCAGTTTGTAAGCATCTACTACCAATTTTTCAAGCTTATCAAAATCGTCGTGAGCCACGTGGTGTTCGATGATATAAAGTGCTTCAGGATCTGAGCCATCCGCTAATAAGTTCTCGATAATTTCATCGGTTTCTTGACGTAATTCGGTTAAGTTGTACATTTCAGTCCTCCTATTCTGCTGCTGAAATCTCAAATGCTGGTGCAAACCAGCGGTCTAATTTGCTTGATAATTTGTCAATACCGAGGCGTTTTAATGCGGAGTAAGCTTCTACTTGCACATCGCCTTGGAAAGGTAAAATCGCTTCACGCACCATCTTGACCGTTTTGCTACGTTCAGATTGGCTGAGTTTATCGGCTTTGGTCAGCAGTAATAACACGGGTAATTTTGCTGAAACCGCCCATTCGATCATCTGTTGGTCTAAATCTTTAAGCGGATGGCGAATATCCATTAAAATGACAACGCCACGCAAGCATTCACGCTTTTGTAAGTATTCACCCAACGCTTTTTGCCACTGAATTTTCATCTGCTCAGGCACGGCTGCGTAGCCATAACCTGGTAAATCGACTAATTTGCAGTTTGGTTCCACTTCAAAAAGGTTAATTAACTGCGTTCGCCCTGGTGTTTTTGAGGTACGAGCCAAGTTCTTTTGGTTGGTTAAGGCGTTAAGTGAGGTTGATTTCCCTGCATTTGAACGCCCAGCAAAAGCGATTTCAATGCCACTGTCTTCAGGCAAATGGCGTATATCAGGGGCGGAGGTTAAGAATTTGGTTTTGTGATAATTTAATTTAATTTGTTCGGTCATAATTTTTGTTTTTAATTTCAAAAGCTATTTTAATTTCAACGATAATCCCTGCTCACCATATTGGTTTACTTGTGGAAAGCTGGAGAAAAAGCCCCATTCTAAAAAGACAATCGTGCAAATGAGCATCGGCATCAATAAGCCAAGCAACCACGCGTTCGTTTCGCCTGCAAGCGGAGCAATGAAATAGCAAATCATTGGCACAACTAAAATAAATGCGTGTTTACCTGAGCGATTTCTATCGTGTAAGCGTTTCACTGCAATAGTGAGAACACTATACAGACTTCCCCCTAGTGGGAAAAGCATTATCGGGTTAAAAGCGGTCGAATAGGTAAAAAAGTTTACCACAATAAATAAAAACGCAAAGTTAATGCTAATTCCGGCCCAAAAACCTTGTCGATTTAAACGCCCTTTAAAGCTAAATAAAAGTTGAAGTAAGCCCATTTTATTCCTATTGATTTTGCCACTTATCTAACCTAGCACAACGAAGTTAAGCATTAAGCGGTCAAATTTTTAAACTTTCTTGCAATGTGCTTATTATATCGTAATCAGACTTTATTTATAACTTTTTCATCTATCACGTGCTTTTTACTTCTTTTTCTTTTAGGAAAAATCTTCGTATTATCGGCTTCAACAAAAACAACATCATTTGAGGAAAAATTATGTCACAATTCCAAATTCACACTATCGATACCGCACCAGAAGCTGCAAAAGAAGCATTAACAGCCGTTAAAAATGCAAACGGTTTTATTCCTAATTTAATTGGCGTGCTCGCGAATGCACCAACCGCATTAGAAACCTATCGTACCGTGGGCGGAATTAACGGTCGCAATAGCTTAACCGCAACTGAGCGTGAAGTGGTACAGATTACCGCTGCAGTAGTCAATGGTTGTGGTTTCTGTGTGGCAGGACACACCAAAATCGCATTAAAAGTGTTGAAATTAGAAGAAGAATTGGTGAATCAAATCCGTGCAACAGCACGCATTGAAAGCGATAGCAAATTAGATACTTTAGCACGCTTCACGCTTGGTGTGATTTTACAAAAAGCGAAATTAACTGAAGCACAATTAAACGCATTTTTTGCCGCAGGTTATACGCAAGAACAAGCGATTGATGTGGTGTTAGGTGTAAGCCTCGCAACGCTTTGTAACTATGTGAATAATTTGGCTGAAACACCAATTAATCCAGAATTACAAGCCTTTGCATAATATATAAGATCTTTTGAGTGAGTATAACGGCAGATTATTTTCTGCCGTTTTATTATTTTTTTCGGTTATATGACATATTTAAAAGTTGTCAGTGGAATTCCTGCCGATTGGGCAGGGCTTGCCAATCTGTTTGAGGCTGCATTCGTAGGCGTTTCTTATCTCTATGCTTATCGCCATATGCTGAAAGAAGATTATGTGATTTAATTGTTTCTTTCCAAAATTAAGTAGAAAAAAAGAGTTGCTAATATTTATTGATATTAGTAACTCTTTATATTTAATGATGTGGGTAATTATCTTCTACCAAGAGCAATAATATGCTTATTCGTAGCAATATTCGCCGCAACCCAACCAATAAAAATACACATCACGATAATTAAAAAGATTTCACTGAAATCTAAGCCTGTTAGTTCAAATTTCACGGTGAACATATCCGTCACATATTTTACAACGCCAACTAAATAGCTAATGATGACAGTGCTAAATAAGAGTGCCAGTAAACTTCCTAGGAAACCGTAAATCATACCTTTGTACAAAAATGGGCGGGCGATAAAGTGATCGGTTGCACCTAAAAGTTGTTGCACTTCAATGGAAGCACGGCTATTTGCCACATCGGTACGTACTACATTGCCAATGACTAAAAAGACGGCGATCATCATCAATAACGTAAAAAGTGTGCCAATACGTGCGAAAAGCCAAGTTAAAGCGGTTAATTTTTCTAACCAACCGTTATCTAATCGCACTTCTTGCACACCTTTGATATTTTGCAAACCGTTACGAAGTGTCAGCATTTCATCATTGTTGGCAAAGGCTTTTTTCGGTTTAAGTACCACTACAGCTGGAAGCGGGTTATCCTCGATAATATCTAAGGCTTCGGCAAAACCAGACCACGCTTGGAAATCTTCTAAGCTCTGTTGACGTGAGATAAAATCCAGATGTTCAATTTTATCGGTTTCGAATTGACGAATTTTTTCTACGACAATATTGGCTTCGTTATCTGACAGATTTTTGTTGAGATAAATGGTTAATTCAGGCTCAGGATAAAATTCTGTCTCGGCGTGGTTGATATTTTTCCATAATAGATAGCTGACGGTTGGAATCGTCAGCGATGCTGCAATTACCAATATTGTTAAAAACGTGCCTAGCTTGCGTTGCATTAAATCTTGCCAAACTGCTCGCAAGATATATCGAGTTTGTGCACCTAATCGCGTATTCAATAAAGAAGCCATTTTCAGTCCTTTTGCTTAATTCGTTTGTAGATGCCCTTGTTCTAACACAAGGCAAGGTTTGGGGCGTTTTGCAATGATATTGGTGTCGTGAGTTGCCACAATCACTGTCGTGCCTTGCTGATTAAACTCTTCAAACAGGCGGAAAATCTCAAAGGAGAGTTTTTCATCTAAGTTGCCCGTTGGTTCATCGGCAAGCAGTAAAATTGGACGGTGCACAATTGCACGAGCAATATCTACGCGTTGCTGTTCTCCACCAGAAAGATGATGTGGGAAGTAGTTTTCTTTGCCCGCTAGCCCCACGCGAGCAAGGGCTAATCTTGCTTCACGTTCGACAATTTGTTGGCTCATTCCCTGAATAATCAATGGTAATGCCACATTATCTAAAATACTTCTATCTGTTAGCAAGCGATAATCTTGGTGCACCATTCCAATTTGGCGACGTAAAAACGGTAACTCGTGTGAGGCAAGGCGAGTAATATCATAGCCATTAAACTCAATATTCCCGCCATTAGCACGTTCAATGCCCATAATTAGTTTCAATAACGTACTTTTCCCTGCACCAGAATGCCCTGTAAGATACGCCATTCCGCCTTTTGGAATGTGAAAGCTAATGCCTTGCAGCGCAGCCTTGTTCCCTTTATAGACCTTATTGACATTGCTAAATTTGATCATTGTTTTGCCTTTATTATATGGATATGATGCAACTATTTTACATCTTCGTGACTAAATAGGGCTTCGATAAACTCTTCCGAATTAAACGGACGCAAATCTTCAATTTTCTCGCCTACCCCAATAAAACGAATCGGAATATTAAATTGATCAGCGATGGCGAAAATAACCCCACCTTTTGCGGTACCATCTAATTTAGTGAGCGTAATGCCCGTTAAACCAACGGCTTCGTTAAAGAGTTTCGCTTGACTAATCGCATTTTGTCCCGTGCCAGCATCTAAGGTGAGCATAATTTCGTGCGGTGCGGTTTCATCATATTTTTTCATCACACGCACGATTTTTTTCAACTCATCCATCAAGTGATTTTTATTTTGTAAACGTCCTGCGGTATCGGCAATCAACACATCAATATTTCTTGCAGAAGCAGATTGCATTGCATCAAAAATCACAGAAGCTGAGTCTGAACCGCTAGATTGTGCAATCACTGGAATATGGTTACGTTCACCCCAAACTTGAAGCTGTTCAACCGCTGCCGCACGGAAAGTATCACCAGCCGCAAGCATCACAGATTTGCCTTCATCTTGGAATTTTTTCGCTAATTTACCAATAGTGGTGGTTTTACCCACACCATTCACACCCACCATCAAAATCACATACGGTTTTTTAGTAGTATCAATTTCAAGTGGTTGAGCTACTGGTTTTAGCACATCGGCAAGCTCAAGTTTTAATTGCTGATAGAGCAACTCCGCATCTTTAAGTTGTTGTTTGGTAGCGTGTTGGGTTAAGTTATTGATGATTTTTGTGGTAGTTGGCATACCAAGATCCGAAATCAAAAGCTGCTCTTCCAACTCTTCAAACAGCTCATCATCAATTTTTTTACCGCGGAAAAAGCTTAAGAAGCCCGAACCAATATTTTGCTTGGTTTTAATTAACCCTTGAATTAAACGGTTGAAAAAGCCTGTTTTATTCGCAGGTTTTTCTTGATACTCATCTTGGGTTTCTTCTGTTACCGTTTCGGTTTCTGTGGCTCTTTCTGCAATCTCTTCAGGAATTTCGACCGCTTGCTCTGGTTCAAGTTGAGTTTCCTCAACGGCTTCATTTTCTTCAGGTGTCTTAACTGTTGTGGCAACTTCATCTGCAATTTCAACCGCTTGTAAAGTCTCATTCGAATCGTGATGAGCCGTATCAACAATCGCCACGCTCTCTTCTTTTTCTTCTTCGAAAGATTGCTCAATTTTCTCTTCTAGCTCATCAATAATATGCTCTGCAGCATCTAGTTTTTCTTCAACAAAATGCTTTGCTTCATCTAATTTCTGCTCAATAAATTCGCTTACTGTTTCGTGTTTTTCTACAACCTTTTGCTTTTCTTCTTTAATAAGCGGTGCATTTTCTGCAAGGTTTTGCGAATCTGTTTCAATGGTTTGTTCTTGCGAAACTTGTTCTTTAACTTCTTCTTTTTTCCCAAAGCCCAACCAAGACCAAAAACCTTTTTTCTTTTCCGACATAATCTATTCCAAAAATAAATACTAAAAGTGCGTTAAGTGTACCAAAAAAATGATTTTATGAGTATGAAAAAGATAAAAGAGGCTAGCACCTTTGATATTGCTCAAGCCTCTGATTTTATTTACACTGAAAACGGATATTGAATGCTCGGATGATATTCATAACCTTGCACTTTGAAATCATCAAGTGTAACCCAAGTTTCTAAATCTTCGAGAGATTTAATATCTGGATTAATAGTTAACTTCGGTGCAGAAAGTGGTTCTCGTTTAAGTTGCACATCACGCATAAGCTCGAGCTGATCTTCGTAAATATGCGCATTCACAATTTTGTGGAACGCTTGTCCTGCTTCATGTCCTGTAATTTGTGCCATCAATGCAAGGAAAGTGTAGCATTGGATCATATTCCAGTTTAATCCAAGTGGCACGTCGGCAGAACGTTGTGTACTATTTAAGTAGAGTTTGCCATCTAAAAGTGAGAAGTGATGGCTATGCAAGCAAGGGCGTAGGCAACCTAAATCAAACGCACCAGGATGATAGAAAGTATAAATTTCGCCACGATTATCAATACCGCGTTTTAAATCATCGACAATTTGACGAAGCAGATCGACAGAACCGCCATTAGGTTTTGGGAAGTTACGTCCAATTGCTCCATAAACTAACCCCATATCATCTTCGCCTTTTCGATACGGGTTATTAAGCCAAGCTGTATTTTCGTTAGCATTAGCATCCCAAGATTTTGTGCCTAAGGCACGGAAATCGGCAGCATTACTGTAACCACGAATATAGCCCAATAGTTCAGCAATAGCCGCTTTCCAGAAACTACGGCGGGTGGTGACAAGCGGAAATTCGCCATTTTCAACATTGTAGATTAAATCAGCGTTAATTACTGTTAAACAACGCTTACCAGTACGTTCATTGGCTACCCATTTGCCTTCATTCACGATACGATTACACAAATCAAGATACTGTTTCATTCAATCCTCAAGCAAAAATATTTTATTTCGGGTAGAATTGTATCAGTTTTAATATTTCCAAAAAAGAAATCAGGAGTAAAAATGAAAAACCTTGTAAAAATCTTTTTAATTTGCACAGTTGGTTTCCTTGCTGCGTGTTCCAATAAAAACACGACATTACCACGTTTAAGTGAAACTGAACTCGATCAAAAATCTTATGCCATTGCTTATAGCGTAACAGGACAAACCTATAAAGATCGTGTTACCAAAGATTACGATATTGCTCAATTTACTCAAGGTGTGACAAATTGGTATTACAACCGTGTACCAATGCCGATTGAGCAAATTCAAGCCTTAACCATCAACCGTTTAGTCGATCACAAAGAATATGCCTATAATAGCGGTGTGATTTTTGCCGATGCTTTCCAACAAAAAGTGAATTATCTTGATCCAAGTTGTTGGGGGTTGTTGCATAAGCCAAGTATGATCCAAGGGATTGATGATGCAATGCACGACTTGCAAAAAAACAACCAAGTACGTGATGATGAATATATCCGCAATGGTTCAGATCAAATTATTCAATTATGCGTAAAAACCATTGTTTACGATGAAAAACAGCCGAAAGCGAATATTAAAAAAGCGAAAAACAGCATAAAAAAATAATAGATAAAGTTTAAAGGCAGAATGTTGATTCTGCTTTTGAAAAATAAACCGCTTGTATGTGTGAAGCTTCGTTTCACACACTCTACGGTACGATATATTTATATTTAGGAAAAGCAAATGAAACAAACTCACCCTTATTTAAACACTTATTTCTTCGATGAATACGGTCGCCGTCGCTATGCAAGCCCGGAAGTTTACCAAAAAATCGCGAAACGCCTTGGCTCGCCAAAAAGTCGTCAAATTCTACCGCTTGTTAAAGTGGTAAAGGCAGGACAAGCGGTCTATATTCCACTGCATATTGCAAACAGCAATCAGGATTTGCAGGCACACTGGCAACTTACGCTTGAAAATGGCGAGGTGCTTGCGGGTAAAGTGAAACGCAATGCGATCAACTTGCCGAATAATTTACCTCTAGGCTATCACGAGCTTTCTCTTCACACCGCAACAGCAGCGTATCATTGCCGTGTGATTGTAACACCAGAAACCGCGTTCCAACCCAAAGCGTTGCAAGCTCATCAGAAATTATGGGGTGCGATTTTACAGCTTTATACCTTACGTTCTGAACAAAACTGGGGGATTGGTGATTTCACTGATCTCAAAGCATTCTTAACCAAAGTAGCTGAAAAAGGTGGGGATTTTGTCGGTCTTAATCCAATTCACGCACTTTTCCCAGCGAATGCAGAAGGGGCAAGCCCTTACAGCCCATCTTCACGTTTGTGGATGAATATCGTCTATATTGATGTGAATGCGATTGAGGCATTCCAAAAATCAGCAGAAGCTCAAACGTGGTTTAATGATGCGGAAACACAACGCCAATTAGCTGAACAGCGAGCGAAAGATTATGTCGATTACACGCAAGTAATGAGCTTGAAATTGCACGGCTTACGTTTAGCCTATTTTGCATTTTGTAGTCAAGATCAGACTGCTTTCGAGCAATTTATCGCTCAAAATGGTGAAGCGTTGAAAATCCAAGGTACGTTTGATGCATTGCATAGTTGGCTCTCTGCTCAATTTAGCGAACAATGGGGCTGGAATTTCTGGGCAGAACAATATCACGATTACCATTCGCCAGCAGTAGCTCAATTCCAAGCAGAACAAAGCGATTTAGTGCGTTTTTATATGTGGTTGCAATTTGTTGCACAACAGCAATTACAACAATGCAATTTATTGGCGAAAGAGCTAGGAATGCCTGTTGGCTTTTACCGCGATTTAGCTGTAGGCGTGGCGGATAACGGTGCAGAAACTTGGGCAGATAAAGAGTTGTTTGTATTGGATGCTTCTGTGGGCGCGCCTCCAGATATTATGGCACCAAACGGACAAAACTGGGGCTTATCGCCAATGCATCCAGAAGTGTTACAAGCACGCGGTTATCAACCGTTTATCAATTTATTACGTGCCAATATGAAAGATTGTGGTGCATTGCGGATTGATCATATTTTAGGTTTAGCGCGTATGTGGTGGGTAGCAAAAGGAGACTCTGCCAAAAACGGTGCTTATGTGCGTTATCCATTAGATGATTTACTTGCGATTCTGGCTCTTGAAAGCCAACGCCACCAATGTTTAATCATTGCTGAAGCATTAGGCACTGTGCCGAAAGGTATGCTCGAAAAATTGGAAGAAAAAGGTATTTTAGCTTATAACATCTTTTATTTTGAAATGGATGCAAATGGAAGTAAACCGCTAGAGAACTATCCATACCAAGCAATGACCACGTTGAGTACACACGACTTACCAACAGTGCAAGGCTATTGGAAAGGCTACGACTTTGATTTAGGCGAGCAGTTTGGGGTTTATCCAAGTGAAAAAGTGCTGAATATTCTCAAACAGGGCCGCGAAGAGACAAAAGCAAAAATCCGCCAAGCGGTCGAAAATGTGCAAGAACTTGCGAATACTGATGCAGGCGTAAGCCAAGCATTCACGCATCAACTACAAGCTTATGTGGCAGACACCAATAGTGCATTATTCGGCTCACAGCCTGAAGATTGGTTGAATATGCTTGAACCAGTAAATATTCCTGGAACGAGTATGGAGTATCCAAACTGGCGACGTAAACTCAGCCATACGATTGAAGAGATTTTTGCGAATGCAGAAATCAATCAGTTGCTAGAAACGATTGAGAAGAAACGAAATAAATAACGTTAAATTGAAAAATAGCCACGCATTTGCGTGGCTTTGTTTTAGTAAGAAGATAAAAATCTCTTCAAATGCTCATAAGTTCTTTGTGTTGCGATTCGTCCACGTGGAGTGCGTTGCAAGAAGCCTTGTTGGATTAGGTAAGGTTCTAGCACATCTTCAATGGTATCACGCTCTTCGCCAATCGCAGCAGCGAGGTTATCTAAACCAACAGGTCCACCATCAAAACGTTCCACAATGGCTTGTAAAAGTTTGATGTCCATAAAATCAAAGCCTTCAGAATCCACATCAAGCATTGAAAGTGCTTGTTTAGCAATTTCTGAGCTGATAATGCCGTTATTGCGAACATCCGCATAATCTCTTACTCGGCGAAGTAAGCGGTTCGCAATACGTGGGGTACCACGTGAACGGCGAGCAATTTCGTGAGCCCCATTTGCTGATAAGTCTAAATTTAAGCACTCAGCACTACGTTGTACGATAGAAGTTAAATCTTCTACCGAATAGAACTCAAGGCGTTGCACAATCCCAAAACGGTCACGTAATGGTGAAGTTAAAGACCCCGCTCTTGTGGTTGCACCGACTAAGGTAAATGGCGGTAAATCAAGCTTAATTGAGCGAGCAGCGGGGCCTTCGCCAATCATAATATCAAGCTGATAATCTTCCATCGCGGGGTAAAGCACCTCTTCAATCGCAGGCGACAAGCGGTGGATTTCGTCGATAAAAAGCACATCATAAGGCTCAAGGTTGGTGAGCATTGCGGCTAAATCACCTGCTTTTTCAAGTACGGGGCCAGAGGTGGTACGAATATTCACGCCCATTTCGTTTGCCACAATATTGGCAAGCGTGGTTTTGCCTAAACCTGGTGGTCCAAAAATCAAAAGGTGGTCTAAGGCTTCATTTCGCAATTTGGCAGCTTGAATAAAAATATCCATTTGCTCCCGCACCGAAGGCTGCCCAACATAATCTGCTAGCAATTTCGGGCGAATAGCACGGTCAATCACTTCCTCTTCTTTTTTGGGTGAGGCGCTAATTATTCTATCGGCTTCAATCATTTTTATTTTATTCGCAATCTATTAAAGAGAATTTTTCAAGGCTTCACGAATTAATTGTTCGCTAGTTGCCCCAGCTTTATTGACTTTCTTAATCATTTTCTCTGCATCAGCAGGTTTGTAGCCAAGAGCAATCAAGGCATCACGAGCCTCATCGGCTGGATCAGTTTGTGAATTTACCTCAATTTGATCGTGTGATTTTTCAATGAAGAAATCGCCCTGTGCCATTCCTTTAAACTTACCTTTAAGCTCAACCAATAAGCGTTCTGCCGTTTTACGCCCGATGCCAGGGATTTTAGTCAGTTTTGCTAATTCTTCATTCTCAACCGCATTTACAAACTGAGAAACAGACATTGCAGACAAAATAGCAAGGGCAAGTTTTGGACCAACGCCATTGGTTTTGATGAGTTCACGAAATAAGGTTCTATCTTGTTTTTGGGCAAAGCCAAAGAGTAAATGTGCATCTTCGCGAACGACAAGATGTGTAAAAATGGTGGTTTCTTCGCCCAATTGTGGTAAATCGTAGAAACTGGTCATTGGCAATAGGATTTCATAGCCTATGCCTTGTACATCTAACACCATTTCAGGCGGTTGCTTTTCAATAATTTTACCGTGTAATCGACCAATCATAGCGTTCCTGTTTATTTGAGCATGAAAGCTTTTATGAGCCCCGTTTTCTCTGTCTGCCAAATCTCTCCTACCCCTCTTTGCTAAAGAAGGGATTAGGTCTCTGAATAATAAAGCCCTATTGCTATACTTTTAGATTAAGAATAATACCGTCGATATTTCTTTTATATAAAGAAAATCCCCCTCTTTAGCAAAGAGGGGTAGGGGAGGGCAGTAGTGAATACCGAAGAAATTAATTTAAAATCTTACTACTTAAGAATATCTAGTCTATCATAAACTGTATAAAACATCATTATTATTCTGTTTTAATATCTTTTCTAAACGACACCATCAACTGGTCAATTTTAAAATTCTCGGTGTCGATAATTTCAAATTTATATTGATCATACAGCACAAAATCGGTTTTTTTCGGAATTTTGCGGAGCATATACATCATAAATCCGCCAATGGTTTCGTAATTTTCAGCGTGTGGAAATTCCTCAATTTCTAAGGCGCGCATCACATCTTCAAGCGGAGTCGCACCATCGATCAGCCACGAATCTTCATCACGACGGACAATTTGCTCTTCTTCGGTGGAAACTAATTCGCCCATTACAATACTCATTACATCGTTAAGCGTGATAATGCCGACCACGAGGGCATATTCATTCACAATCACGGCAAAATCTTCGCCTGCTGATTTAAACAGCTCCAACACTTCGTAAAGTGAAAGCGTATCTGGAATAAAAATGGTTTTACGCAATAAGCGTTGATCGGTAAGCGAGACGTTCTCATTTTTAAGATATTGCGTGAGCAAATTGTGCGATTCAACATAGCCTAAAATTTTATCTAAGCCATTATCGCAAATCAGCAATTTAGAGTGCGGATCTTCGCCAAGCGTTTGGAGCACTTGCTCTTTGTTATCGGTGCGATCTAAAAAAATGATATTTTCACGTGTGGTCATTGTTGAAGTGACACGGCGTTCTTGCATTTCAAATACGTTTTCAATCAAATAATGTTCGTGCGTATTCAACACGCCCGCTTTAGCACCCGCATCAACGACTGCCACAATATCTTCGGCGGTCATATTTTCTTGGCGAACGGTTGAAACACCAAATAGACGGAAGAGCGAGTTAGCGATCCAGTCAAAAAACATCACAATAGGTTTAAACAGAATGATCGCAAAACTCATTACTCGGATTGTGCGAACAGCCACTTGCTCTGGATAAGTCATTGCGATGCGTTTTGGCATTAAATCTGCAAATAATACGAATGCAGATGTCACGAGTAAAAAGGCGGTCCAAGAAGCCGCAGAATCAACCCAAGCAGCATCGGAATACTCTCTAAAAAGCTGGCTGAAATAGGGATTGATTGCACTTTCTCCCACAACACCTCCAAGAATAGCAACCATATTCAACCCAATTTGCACCACTGTAATAAATCGTCCAGGTTGTTCCTGCAATTTCATCACTCTTTCAGCACGTAAGTCGCCCGAATTTGCCATCGCTTGAAGTTTTAAGCGTCTGGCACCAGCAAGTGAAATTTCAGATAATGAAATCACCGTACTGGTTAAAATCAATAAAATAATAATTAAAATAGCTTCAAATAAGCCCATAATTGCCTCTATTGTTGCTTTATTTGTTATAAAAACGCGTGAATTATACTCTATTTCTCCACTTTAAGTTTACAAACTTTCTGCCAAATTTGACCGCTTTCAGGCAAGGCTTGCACGCAAAAATGCTCATTTTGATAATCAAATTCAAGCTGATAGGCGTGTAGGTAAACACGATCCGATTCTGAACCAGAATACAAACTATCGCCTAGAATCGGACTGCCCAAACTTTTCATTGCAACGCGTAATTGGTGCGTTTTGCCTGTTTTGGGTTGCAAAATAAAATAGCGAAGTGGTGGTTCAATAGAATGCGAGCTAAATTGCGTAATCGCAGGATTTTCTTTACTGTAGCAGAGCTTCCACGTCCCATTTCTCGATTTTTGCATATCGCCCACAATTTTGCCCTGTTTCTTTTTCGGTTTTTTATCGCTAATCGCCCAATAGGTTTTTTGAATTTTATGTTGTTCAAACAGCGTATAGAAATTTGCAGCCGCCTCTTTATTTAAGGCTAGAATGAGCAAGCCCGAGGTAATTTTATCTAACCGATGCACGAGCCAAACTTGCTCCACACCTAGCTGTTTGGCAACTAATTCTGTTAATCCGACCGCTTGTTGATCTTTGTGCACGCTGATGCCTGCAGGTTTGTTGATAATCACAAAATCCTGATGTTGCAGGCAGAGAGTAAAATGCAAATTCATGTTATAATCCCGACTCTTTTTTGGGCTATTTTAAAGGAAATGGGGATGGCACTAAATATTTATTTAATTCGGCACGGCAAAACCGTGTGGAATATTGAAGGGCGCTTGCAAGGCTCGGGAGATTCGCCTTTGGTTGAAGAGGGCATTGAGGGGGCGAAAAAAGCAGGGCAAGCGTTAAAAGCGGTTCAATTTTCTGCAGCCTATTCCAGTATGCAAAAACGAGCTCAAGACACGGCAAATTATATTCTGGCGGAAAATGAAACGCAAAATGTTCCGCACTTTCATCATTGGGGCTTGAATGAATTTGATTTCGGCATTTGGGAAGGGATGAAATCGGTCGATTTATATGAGAATGATGAATATTGGGTAATGAAAAAAACACCAGCTGAATATAAAGCACTGGAAAATGGCGGTGAAACCTATGAACAGCTTTATCAGCGTGTATTTAAGGTATTCAACCAAATTGCCGAATTGCACAAAGATAACGAAAATGTGTTGATTGTCGCACATGGAATGACCTTAACTGTTTTAACTGCAGTGTTAAAAGGCTTGCATTGGTCGGAATGTCGTGATGAAGAGAAACACAAATTCGTGATGAATACCGCCATCAATATTGCCAAAGTTGAAAATGGCAAGGTGGAATTAGTTGAATTTAACAATATCGATCATTTAGTTTAATTTTTATTTTTTTGTAGGTTATATGGCACACTTTGGTTTTCCTTTAGAAACAATTATTGTCTTTTTTACGGTGATTTTTTTTTCTATTTATATGGATTTAGTTGCCCATAAAAATAGCGAAGAAATTACAGTAAAAAATGCGGCAATGTGGTCGTTATTTTGGATTTCATTAGCTGTTGCATTTTACGTTTATTTATATATTCGTTTTGATGCTTCTTGGGCGGATTTATATTTAGCAGGCTATGTTTTAGAAAAAAGTTTATCGATTGATAACTTAATGGTCTTTGTGGCTATTTTTGCCTCGTTTGGTATTACAGGTAAATTGCAACATCGCATCTTATATTGGGGCATTTTAGGGGCATTAGTATTCCGTGCGATTTTCGTAGTGCTTGGTACAGGCTTATTCGCGGCAAGCCCGTGGGTTGGCTTCATTTTCGCGTTGTTCGTACTCTGGAGTGGCTGGAAAATGCTGGCTACTAAAGACGAGGCAGAAGAAGAAATTGAAGATTATACTAATCACTGGAGCGTACGTTGGGTTGGAAAAATAATGCCTGTTTTACCAAAACTACACGGCTATAACTTCTTCGTTAAACACGCCGAATTAAAAGTGGAAGAGCTTGCAAATGTAACCCGCAAAGGCTTACGTTATGCAACGCCTGCATTTTTATGTTTAATCGCAATTGAAACCTCCGATGTTGCTTTTGCGTTTGACTCTGTGCCTGCCGTGATTGCCGTAACACAAGAACCGCTCTTAGTTTATGCAGCGATGATTTTTGCTATTCTTGGTTTGCGTAGCCTCTATTTTATTTTGGCAGCGCTTACAAAATATTTAGTGCATTTAGAAAAGTCAGTGATTTCATTATTATTCTTTATCGGTTTTAAAATGGGAGTTCAATCTTGGAACCACGCCGTATTCGATACGGGTTTCCATATTTCGCCAAACACTAGCTTATTTGTTGTTTTAGGTGTGTTATTTATTGGTGTGATTGCATCACTTATTTTTCCTGAGAAAAAATTGTAGAAAATAAAAATGGGCGTGTATAGCGCCCATTATTCTATAAAATTACCGTTAAATACATTATCCCTTCATAAATCAATTTTAATCCGAATCCAATAAATATTACTCCAGCAATATTATCAATATAGCGGCTGTTTTTTGCATAAAATTTGCGAATTGGTTTACGCGAAAATAATAGTGCGACTGAATAGAAATAGATAAAGGTTGAAAAAACAAATAAAAACAGCAATTCAAAAAGCTGATAAGTTTCAGTAAATTGGTCTAAAAATGCGGAAATAACGCTAGTAAAATAAACGCCCGCTTTAGCATTCATTATGTTGATCATTAAACCTTTACGAATTTCTATGATGGGGTTTAATTCTAATAAAACAGTCTTTTCTTCACTAAATTTTGCATTATCTTTCACCCTAACCATTTTCGAGCCTAAATAAGCTAAATAGCTACCACCTAATAACATAATTGCATATTGCAACACATTTCCTACGCTATGTTTTAACCATGCTAAGCCGAAAATTGCAAAAGCTGCCCAAAAGATAATCCCCATTGCAATTCCAACCGAAGCTAAAATGCCTGCACTGGTTGAGTGGCTTGCGGATTGGCGAACTACATAAAAGAAATCGGGTCCTGGGCTTGCCAAGCCAACTAAATGAATCAATAAAATCGTCAGCATATTACATTATCCAATAAATCAAATGTAATGAAATTAAAGCAAAAATAGCGGCAAGAATATCATCTACCATAATACCTAAGCCACTTTCTAATTTTTCATCAAAATAACGAATTGGATAAGGTTTTAAAATATCAAAAATGCGGAAGCTTATAAAAGTAAGAGTATAAGCAAGCCAATTATATTCAGGTAAAAAGGCGAACATTAAAAATATGGCGACAATTTCATCCAAAACTATTCTTCCATCATCGTGTACCCCTAAATCATTGCTCGTTTTTTGGCAAAGATAGCAGCCAAGAATAAAAGAAGTAACGGCGAGAAAAATAAAAAATAGGTTTGATTGGGTTATATTCCAAAGCTCAATGGAGAGGATTAAGCCAGCTAATGTCCCCCAAGTGCCAGGTGCAGGCTTTAATAAGCCTGAGCCGAATCCGACTGCTAAAAAATGTACGGGATTTTTTAAGTTAATTTTTTTATCCATTCCTTTTCCTTTGCTTTAGCTAAAATGGTCAAAACCAATATGAGTAGGTAAAGCTATTTTTTTGCCATTTTTAAGTAAATTTAAACCGCTTGTTTCAGGGAGAATTTGACCGATGCAGGTTACTTTTATCCCTTGCGAACGTAAAACTTGCTCCATCTCTTCGCGTTTTTCTTCGCTGACAGTAAAGCAAAGTTCATAATCTTCGCCCCCCGTTAAAGCAAATTTTTCCGCTTGTGTTTGTTCGTATTGGGTGCATAAATGGCGTGAAAGCGGTAGATTTTCAAGATAAATTTCCGCGCCAACTTGACTACGTTCTAAAATATGCCCCAGATCAGCAAGTAATCCATCAGAAATATCCAATGCACAGCAAGAAAATGAGCGAAGGGCTAAACCGAGTTCGACACGAGGCGTTGGGTGCAGATGGCGTTGAATGAAATAGCGGTCAGATTCGTTCTCTATTTTGCGATTTTGTAAAAGTAAATCGAGCCCTGCCGCACTATCACCCAAAAAGCCAGAAACAAAGATCCAATCGCCCACTTTGGCTTGGTGGCGGAATAAACCTTGATTTTCAGGCAAAAAACCTTGAGCAGTAAGGGTAATCGAAAGCGGGCCTTTAGTGGTATCGCCACCAATTAAACTCACGCTATAGCGATCTAAAATGGCAAACAAGCTTTGGCTAAATTCAGCTAACCACGCTTCTTTGATTTCGGGTAAGGTGAGTGCAAGCGACATCCAAGTAGGCGTTGCTCCCATCGCGGCTAAGTCGCTTAAGTTTACCGCAACGCTTTTATAAGCTAAATCAGCAGGAGAAATCGAAGGTAAGAAATGCGTGCCTTCCACCAAGGTATCTGTGGTAATCGCAAGTTGGTAGCCTGATGGAATGCTAGTAATCGCACAATCATCTCCTACCGATAAGCTCACATCATTTTGCAAACTTTTTCGCGAAAAATACCGCTTGATCAGATCAAATTCGCCCATTTTGTTCTCTCAAATAATTATTCTCAAAATGAAAAAAAGCGAGACTTTGCTCGCTTTAAAATAAGTAGATAAATTATTTCCGTCCAAGTGCTGGTGCTAATTTATCTAAGATTCCGTTGATGTATTTGTGACTGTCGTCTGAACCGAATGCTTTTGCTACTTCAATCGCTTCGTTAATCACCACTTTGTATGGGGTATCTTGTTCAAAATGTAATTCATAAGCCGCCATACGTAAAATACTACGCTCAATTAAATCAACATTTTCTTCGTTACGATCTAAAAACGGACGAAGTGAAGCATCAATCTCTTCAATATTTGCCACAGTGCCACGTAATAAACGAGTAAATAATGTGCGATCCACTTGACCTGTACTTCCTGGATCTTCAGACGCAAAATTATCGGTTTGGAAAACTAATTCGATTTGTTCTACGCTATTTTGCGAAATTGCCCAAGAATATAATGCTTGAACAGCACACTCTCTTGCACGGCGGCGAGGGGAAAGTTTCATATAACCTCTAGTTAATTCGATAATCAAAAATATTACCGAATTTTAGCATAATTTTGTGATACTTTCTTTATCGTTTTGGGCTTTTTTCTTTCGTTTTCGAGAAATCTGCTGCGACATCTTTTGATTGTACAATGTAAGGCGTTACAAAAATCACCAATTCGCGTTTGTTAATTTGATCTTTTTGATAGCTAAATAACCGCTTGAGAAACGGAATTGAACCAAGCACAGGGATTTTATCGCTATCTTTTGATTTCAAATGTTGAAACACTCCGCCAAGCACAATGGTTTCGCCGTGTTTGGCGAATACTTGAGTGTTCAACTCTTGTTTATCGATTGCAATTGCTGTATTGCCTGAATTGGCATTACCGACCGATTGTCCTTGTGAATTTTGGGTCACGATTAAATCCATTAAAATCTGATTATTTTCCGAAATATGCGGCGTCACCTCCAAGCCTAAAACTGCTTCTTTAAAGGAAATATCGTACGTTTCCGATTTGCGATCATAAATCGCATAAGGAATTTCTGTGCCTTGTTTGATGCTTGCCAATTTTTTGTTGGTCGTCAGCAAACGCGGACTTGCAATAATTTCTACGCTGTTTTCTTGCTCAAGGGCAGAGAGTTCTAAATCCAACAATTTGGAATTGATAGAAGCGACTTGTAAGGTGGCTGAAGCTCCTGCAACCACGGGGAAGTTCACGTTTAAATTCTGCACTCGCCCCCCATTTCTTGCTACCTCTTCGATACTACTATCTGCGGAGAACATTCCCCAACGCACGCCAAGTTCCTGCAAATTTTTGCTGCTGATGGTGACAATGCGAGCTTCAATGGCAATTTGTTCGGTTGGTTTATCTAGCTCTTTAATTAAAGCTAACGTATTTTTAATGGAAGCTGTATTTTCTTTAATAATTAAGCTATTGCTTCGCTCATCAAAGTGAATATAACCGCCATCATTTAAAAATGAGCCACTGCCTTTAGTAAGCGAATCAATGACTTCTGAGGCTTTAGCATATTTTAATTTCACCGTACGAGTAACTAATTGTGGCTTTTGTTCTTCATCAAGAGGCTTTATTTTTTCGTTTAAATCCTCTTTTGTTTTTTCACTAATATAATAGACTCCATTTTCTTGTTGAATATTGAGTTTATTGATTTTGGCAATGCTTTTTAAAATTGCATCAAACTGACTATTTTCAATTCGAATATTGCTTTTGCTTTCAATATCTTGATGCAACACAATATTTTTATCCATTTCACTGGCTAAATAAGCTACAACTTCAGCTGTTGGTGCATCTTTTAAAACGAGCGAAACTTGATTTGCTAATAGCGAGAGCGGGAAAATTGAAAATAATAATATCCACTTTTTCATAAATAACCTGTTGAAAATTAAAGTTTTAATGTAATTTGATAAGGTGTGTTGCAATCATCAGTTAACCCCCAATTGATATATTTCACCGCTTTGGTGCTAATCTCTCTGATTTGAATGGTTTTATCTTTAATAAAATCATCTTGAGCAAAATCAAAAATTTGATTACTTTTATCAATAAATAATGCTTTTGTTGTGTTGTTATACTTCAAAACACCGACTAATTTCAGATCTTCAAATTCGATAGGAATATTGATAATATTGGCATTTTCAGGCAGTTCACAAGCAGTTGCTTTTTCTCTCTTTTTTGCAATCGTTGATTTTGCTTTTGCTGTATTCTCTTTTTCTTGTTCTTCTCCATAAAAAGGATCCGCAATACTATATGTGGTATAAGATAGAAAGCAAAATAGCAGTAATAAATATTTTTTCATTTTATTTTTCCATTAGCTGTAACGTCGCATTTAATTGTACTAAGTTTTTATAATCTAAACGGCTTAAGGTGACTTCTTTATAAAATAGAAAGTCGAGTTTATTTAATTCCGAAATGATCTCAAATAAAGTTTTTGCTTTTTGCGAAATTGTAATATGCAATAATTTATCCTGTTCTAGTTCCCACTGCATTCCGTTGATTTCTACATCATATTGATAAAAAAGTGTTTCTAGCTGTTGATTTACTTTTGTCGGTGTGAGTTTTGCATTATTTGTATCGCTTTTTTTTGCTAATTTTTCTGTTAAAGATTGTGCTTTATTTTTAATCTCCATATTTAGTGTATTAAGCTTATGTGCGTTATCTGCAATCTTTTGTGAAATATTGACCGCTTGAATAAGCGGATAAAAAAGCAGAATAGCCGCTAAAGTAATGGCAATCTGGAAAAAGTATTGATTGAGTTTACTCAATAACTGATAACCAACTTTAGCTGGATTAAAATAATAGTAAGAAATACGTTTTTTCATCTTATTTATTTTCTTTATAAACAATAATGCTGAAATCGGCTTTCGCGTTATTATTACTTTGTAAATATTCAATATTGACGCTAAAACCACTCTCTTTAAAGAAATTTTCTAACTCTTCAAAATCTTGCTGATGTTGATAGCTGCCAGCAATTTTTAGCTTTAAGCCTTGATCGACATAAAATCGAATGACACTAATCCCCGCACTTTTTACAGGTAATTCTTGTAATAAATTAACCAAATTGTTTAGCTCCTCTTTTCTTAATACTTTAGTGTAGTTAATCGGTAGTGGTGTAAGGTTTGTTAAACTTTGTTCAATTTGTGAGAGCTTCTCTTGTTGTTCGCTGAACTGTTGTTTAATCTCTACAAGTTCACGCTTACTGTTTTCTTGGTAATAATTTAAACATAATAATAATCCGATAAGACAAAGAAATATAATTAGTAGCTTAAATATATTTTTTGTGGTTTTATCTGACCAACTTTTCTGTAATAATGGACTTAAATTGATATTTCTTTTTATTTCCACAAGCAAGCTCCTAGTGCAAGAATATATAGCTCTTTAGAAACGAAATTTTCTGGAAAAGTTAAATCGTTCAGACTTAAATAATTTTCGTTAGATTCGTTTTGAATGCTTAATTCATTTAATTTAAATGTAAAAAATTTCTCTTTAAATGCATAAGTTTGTCCATTTTGAGGTGGCGATTGCATAAAAAAATGAAATCCTCTTTGCCAACATTGCAACTCGCAATCTAAAACGGTGTCTATATCTAGCAATAAAGGGTCAGCAAAACGTTTTCTCAGTGCATAAATAATAATTTGAGTAACTTTTTGGGCTTTATGCGGCAAGGCTTGATAATCAAAATAGACCTCATCTATCGCAATAGGAAGCTCTTGTTTGATAGTTTGAATTACTTGGCGAAAAATCGTTTCTTTATCTACGTTTATAGGTTGAATCAGATATTTCCGCCAAATATAGTGATATGGTACAGGACGAATAATCTTCTTCTTTTTGCCTGAAAAATCGGAAATTGTTGCCAAAATCTCGGTTAAAGCGGTCGATTTTGGATAAAAATTTACAATAGGTTGTTCTTGCGCTAGATAAACAATGCAGTGGTGGGTTTCATCTTCTGCAATGCCGATTGGCAAGTCTTCTTGTTGTTTTTTGGGAAAAAATTTTGTAAGCAATGACATAAAAAAATCCTTTATTTGCTGATTAAAAAATTACATTTGCTTGACACTTTTAGCCATTTTTTCGTTTATACTTAGCCAGTTTTACGCCAACATTATTGGCGATTTAATTTATTTGTCATTTAGGAAAAGAGATTTTTTCGATGAAGATCGCAAAAATAATATTTAGTGCTTTACTTACTCTGCTAATTGTGGCAGGGCTTGCGGGCGTTGTTGCCTACATTCATATTCGTGAAAGTTTGCCTGATGTTTCGACTCTTAAAACCGTTGAGCTACAGCAGCCGATGCAAATTTTTACCTCTGATGGGAAGCTGATTGGCGAGGTAGGCGAAGAGCGTCGTATTCCAGTGAAATTAGCGGAAATTCCACAGCCGTTAATTGATGCTATTTTGGCAACGGAAGATAGCCGTTTTTATGAGCATAAAGGGGTCGATCCAAAAGGGATTATGCGTGCACTTTATCGCTCCAGCCAAGGCGATACGCAAGGGGCAAGTACCATTACTCAGCAGCTTGCACGTAACTTTTTCTTAACGCCTGAGCGTAATATTGAGCGAAAAATCAAAGAGGCTATTCTTGCTCTTGAGATTGAAAAAGTATTAACCAAAGATGAGATTTTAGAGCTTTATTTGAATAAAATTTATCTAGGCTATCGCTCTTATGGTGTTGCGGCGGCAGCTAAAACCTATTTTGGTAAAACACTTGATCAGCTCACTTTAGGTGAAGTGGCGATCATTGCAGGCTTACCAAAAGCACCTTCGACAATGAACCCAATTTATTCGGTAAAACGTGCAACAGACCGACGCAATGTTGTGCTTGGTCGTATGCTTGAAGTAGGAAAAATTACCAAAGCACAGTATGAAACCGCGAAAAAAGAAGAGGTGAAATCCGCATATTATGGTGCAGCGTTAGATTTTAGGGCTGATTATGTGACCGAGATGGTTCGCCAAGAGATGGTAAAACGTTATGGCGAAGACGTCGCTTATAATAAGGGCTTTAAAGTGTATGCTACCGTGGTGTCTGATGACCAAAAAGCTGCGCAAGATGCTCTGCGTAATAACTTGATTCAATACGACCGTCGTCACGGTTGGCGTGGTGCTGCAAAACTTTGGACAGGAAAGACTGCTTGGGATGATGAGGCGATTATTGATTACCTTAGTAAATTGCCAAACTCTGAGCCATTTACTGGTGTGGTGGTCACAGAGGTAAATAAAAATAGCTATACGCTGATGTTGCCTAGTGGTGATAAAACCGAGATGAAAAAAGCGAATGCGACTTTCGGTAAACAGATTAAATTGAATGCTGGCGATCTCATTTGGGTAAGTAAAGGCAAAAATGGCGAATGGATGTTAGGACAGATTCCTGAAGTCAATTCAGCTTTAGTGTCGCTTAACAGTGATAACGGTGCGATTGAAGCTATTGTGGGTGGTTTTAGTTTTGAGCAAAGCCGTTTTAACCGTGCAACGCAATCTCTTGTGCAAGTGGGTTCTTCAATTAAGCCATTTATTTATGCCGCAGCAATGAATAAAGGTCTGAGCTTATCGAGCACGATTAGCGATGATCCGATTACCATTACCAAAAGTGGTCAAAAACCGTGGATGCCCAAAAATGCGGATGGGCGTTACGAAGGGCAACTTCGTATGCGTGTTGCATTAGGTAAGTCAAAAAATATGGTGTCAATCCGAATTCTACAAATGGCGGGAATTGACTATGTTGCAGGCTATTTAGAACGTTTTGGCTTTAAACGAGATCAATTCGTTGCAACAGAAGCGTTAGCTCTGGGGGCTGCTTCATTTACGCCACTTGAAATGGCACGTGCTTATGCGGTATTTGATAATGGCGGTTTCTTAATTGAGCCTTATATTATTGAGCGAATTGAAGATAGCCAAGGGAATGAGCTGTTTAAAGCCAATCCGCCAATTGCGTGTATAGAATGTAATAAGCTTCCACTTACTTATGCTGAACCAGAGCAATTTGACGGCGTGAAAATTCACGATGAAGAGCAATTTTTCCGCTCATTGAAAGCGAATGAAACAGTGAATGTAACGGATACGACAATTGATACAGCAGAAGAAGCGACGTCAGATAGCGAAGAACCTGTGCTCGACACAGTTATTCGAGAAAATGGCCCTGATTTAATGAGCAATGTGCAAAATCAAGCAGGTCAAACGATTTATGCACCACGTGTAATGAAACCTGAAATTGCATTCTTGATGCGTAGTGCGTTAAATAGTGCAATTTATGGCGAACAAGGGCAAGCTTGGCGAGGCACAAGTCGTTCGCTTGCCAATGATTTCAAACGTAAAGATATTGGTGGAAAAACGGGGACGACAAATCAGTCTAAAGTGACTTGGTATGCAGGGTTTGGTTCAAACATTGTGACAACGGTTTACGTGGGTTTTGATGACAATAAACGGGTTTTAGGTAAAGGGGAGTCAGGTGCTCGAACAGCAATGCCAGCGTGGCGCGATTATATGAAAGTCGCTCTGGCGGATAAAAAAGATCGTACACTTCCAAAACCAACCAATATTGTGGAAGTTAAAATTGATGCCACCAGTGGTTTCTTAGGTAGCCAATTAACCGAGTACTTTATTAAGGGTACAGAACCAACCAAAAAATTTGTGGTAGAGCAAGGTATTCAAGGCGAAGAATCAGGTAATCCTCGTGATGCAGGTGGTGGTATACGTTTGGGCTTACCACCGAAAGGGATTCTTTCTTCGCCATCAGGTGCTGAATTATTCTAGCCCATAAATAAATTCAGCGATTAGGCTGCTAAAGGTTGAAATTAGGTGTGATTTCTTGAGATAATCGCACCTAATTATTTTTAGGCGATTTGTGGTACTTTCTTAAAATTGAATAAAAGATCTTGTTATCTTTTCCAAAAACAGACCGCTTGTTTTTATGCAAGCGGTCATTTTTTCAACCCAAATCACAATGTTAAACTAATTTTTAAATGAGAAGAAAATGGCAGAAAAACGTAATATTTTCTTAATTGGCCCTATGGGAGCAGGTAAAAGCACTATCGGTCGCCAATTAGCACAGATGCTTGGAATGGAATTTATGGATTCAGATTCTGTGATTGAAGAGCGTGCAGGAGCAGATATTGATTGGATTTTTGATGTAGAGGGCGAAGTGGGGTTCCGTAAACGTGAAGAGCGTATTATTAATGAATTAACCCAAGGGCAAGGCGTGGTACTTTCAACGGGCGGTGGCTCAATCCTCTCTAAAGAGAACCGTAATGTGCTTTCTGCTCGTGGGATTGTCATCTACCTTGAAACAACAGTCGATAAGCAATTTGAACGTACTCAACGTGATAAAAAACGCCCTCTTTTACAAAATGATGATCCGCGTAAAACGCTTGAAGAACTAGCAAAAATCCGTAACCCACTTTATGAAGAAATTGCAGATATTACCCTTCAAACCGATGATCAAGCCGCGAAATTAGTTGCAACAAATATCATCGAAATGATCGACAATCTGCAATAAACACAACAATAAAAAATAAGGTAAACACAATGTTGCAAGTTAATGTAGAACTCAAAGAGCGTCGTTATCCCATTCGGATTGCGGCAGGTTTATTAAGCGATCCGAATAGTTATGTTCCATTAAAAGCGGGCGATAAGGTAATGATTGTTTCAAACCCAACCATTGCACCACATTATCTTGCAACAGTGAAAAAAGCCTTAACCGAGCTTGGCTGTAGCGTAGATTCCGTTTTGATTCCTGATGGAGAAAAATACAAAAATTTAGAATCGCTGAACCTCATTTTTACCGCTTTGCTTGAAAAAAACCATAACCGCGATACCACTCTTATCGCTTTAGGTGGCGGCGTGATTGGCGATGTGGCGGGTTATGCGGCAGCTTCTTACCAGCGTGGCATTCGTTTCATCCAAATTCCAACCACTTTATTAGCTCAAGTCGATTCTTCTGTGGGTGGAAAAACGGCAGTGAACCATCCGCTTGGCAAAAATATGATTGGTGCATTTTATCAGCCAGCTTCTGTCATTATTGATACCAATACTTTGCATACACTTGCTAAACGTGAAGTGAGTGCGGGTTTGGCGGAAGTGATTAAATACGGTGCGATCTTCGATGAGCAATTCTTTGCGTGGTTAGAAGAGAATGTTGATAAACTAGTTGCCTTAGAGCAACAAGCAATCGAATATTGTATTCAACGTTGCTGCCAGTTAAAAGCAGATGTCGTTGCACGTGATGAAACCGAAAAAGGCGATCGTGCTTTGCTTAATTTAGGCCATACATTCGGGCACGCCATTGAAGCACATATGGGCTATGGCAACTGGTTACACGGCGAAGGTGTAGCAGTAGGAATGCTTGAAGCAGCTGAGCTTTCTCGTATCTTGGGGAATATTTCGGAATCTGATGTTGCTCGCCTTGAAAAACTCATTGCTCGCGCTGTATTACCAACTATCTCGCCAGATGGTATGCAGCCGCAAGAATACTTACCTTATATGTGGCGAGATAAGAAAGTATTAGCGGGTAAACTCCGTTTAATCTTATTAAAAGCGCTTGGCAAAGCTTATGTGACTTCAGAAGTAACTGAAGAACAAGTGCTTGCAGCGATTGAAAAATTTACCCAAAAATAGACCGCTTACTGAATAAATCCTATGCAGGAAAAACAACGAGCCTTTTTAAAATGGGCAGGCGGAAAATACCGCCTTGCTCAAGCCATTTCAGACCACTTGCCCCCAAGCATTCCGCAGGGGGCTTGTTTCGTTGAGCCCTTTGTTGGCGCAGGCTCGGTGTTTTTAAATATGGATTTTGAACGCTATTTATTAGCGGATATCAACCCTGATCTAATCAATCTATTCAATGCTGTCAAAAATGATGTTGAGCGTTATATTCAGCACGCCCAAGTACTTTTTTCGCACGAAAAAGCGAATAGCAAGGCGTTCTATTTAGAACGTCGAGCAGAATTTAATGCCTCAAAAGACGAATTTCAACGCTCTGTGCTTTTCCTCTATCTAAACCGTTTTGGTTTTAATGGTTTATGTCGTTATAACCGAAAACATAGCTATAACGTGCCATTTGGTTGTTACAAAAAACACTATTTCCCCGAAAAAGAACTCTGTGTCTTTGCAGAAAAAGCCCAAAAAGCGGAATTTATCTGTGCTGATTTCGAGCAAGTTTTTGACCGCTTGAAACAGCAGCCAGATCAATATGTAGTCTATTGCGATCCACCTTATGCTCCATTGCAACAAGATACTAATTTCACCCAATACGCAGGTGGCGGCTTTAGTCTTGAACAACAAAAAAGGTTAGCTGATTTAGCCCGAGAAATAGATTCTCCTGTGCTGATTTCAAACCACGATACGGAATTTACTCGCAAAATTTACCAAGGTGCAAAATTCAAAACCTTACAGGTTAATCGCTCAATAGGGCAGAAGAGTGAGTCACGAGGAAAAGTGTCGGAGTTGCTGGCTTTATTTGGATAGTGTAGTGGTTATTTTTTGTAACTAATTATGCTAGAATACCCTCGCTCTTATTCCCCATTAGTACGGGAAATAATGCGCATTGCAAATCAAACTAAGAAATTGACCGCTTGCAAGCGGTTTTTTCTTTCGAATTTTTTCAAATTTAACAAGTAGCCTGTCGTATGGGTTACCACTGTAAGGATAAAAAATGCCAATTATTACTTTACCAGATGGCTCACAACGCCAATTTGACAATCCTATTTCTGTTTTAGAGGTTGCCCAATCTATCGGTGCGGGTCTTGCCAAAGCGACTATCGCGGGTCGTGTAAACGGTGAACGCCGTGATGCGTGCGATATTATCGATCAAGATGCAACATTAGAAATCATTACCGCAAAAGATGAAGACGGTTTAGAAATTATCCGCCACTCTTGTGCTCACTTGCTTGGTCATGCTATCAAACAATTATTCCCAGACGTGAAAATGGCAATCGGTCCAACGATTGAAAACGGCTTCTATTACGACGTGGATTTAGATCGCTCTTTAACCCAAGAAGATATTGATGAGATTGAAAAACGTATGCTTGAGTTGGCAAAAACCAACTATGATGTAGTGAAAAAACGTGTGAGCTGGCAAGAAGCACGCGACACCTTCGAGCAACGTGGCGAGCCATACAAAATGGCAATTTTAGATGAGAACATCGAACGCACAGCAACGCCTGCGTTATATCATCACCAAGAATATATTGATATGTGCCGTGGCCCACATGTGCCAAATATGCGTTTCTGCCACCACTTCAAACTTCAAAAAGTGGCGGGAGCTTACTGGCGTGGCGATAGCAAAAATAAAATGCTACAACGTATTTACGGCACAGCTTGGGCTGATAAAAAACAATTAGCCGAATATTTACAACGCTTAGAAGAAGCAGCAAAACGTGACCACCGTAAAATTGGTAAAGCGTTAGACTTATACCATATGCAAGAAGAAGCACCAGGTATGGTATTCTGGCATAATGACGGTTGGACAATTTTCCGTGAACTTGAAACCTTCGTACGTACCAAATTAAAAGAGTACGATTACCAAGAAGTGAAAGGTCCGTTTATGATGGATCGCGTGTTGTGGGAAAGAACAGGGCATTGGCAAAACTACGCCGATTTAATGTTCACCACCCAATCTGAAAACCGTGAATATGCGATCAAGCCGATGAACTGCCCTGGTCACGTTCAAATCTTCAACCAAGGCTTGAAATCTTACCGTGATTTACCAATCCGTATGGCAGAATTCGGTTCTTGCCACCGTAATGAGCCATCAGGTTCTTTACACGGCTTGATGCGTGTGCGTGGATTCACCCAGGATGATGCCCACATTTTCTGTACCGAAGATCAAATCGAATCTGAAGTAACTAGCTGCATCCGTATGGTTTACGATATTTACAGTACTTTCGGCTTTACGAACATTGCTGTGAAACTTTCAACTCGTCCTGAAAACCGCATCGGTTCAGATGAAATGTGGGATCGTGCTGAAGCAGGCTTAGCCGCAGCATTAGCACACAACGGTTTAGAATATGAAATTCAAGAAGGTGAAGGTGCATTCTATGGTCCGAAAATTGAGTTCGCCTTGCGCGACTGCTTAGGTCGTGAATGGCAATGTGGTACGGTGCAATTAGACTTTGCATTACCAGGCCGCTTAGATGCTTCTTATGTGGCGGAAGACAATAGTCGTCGCACACCAGTGATGATTCACCGTGCAATTTTAGGCTCAATCGAACGTTTTATCGGTATCATCACCGAAGAATATGCTGGCTTCTTCCCAGCCTGGTTAGCCCCAACTCAAGCCGTGGTAATGAACATCACCGACAGCCAGGCGGACTACGTTCAACAAGTAGTGAAAACCTTATCTGACGCAGGTTTACGCGTTAAAGCCGATCTTCGCAACGAAAAAGTCGGTTTCAAAATACGCGAACACACCTTACGTCGCGTGCCATATATGCTCGTGTGTGGTGATAAAGAGATCTCAGAAGGTAAAATCGCGGTACGTACCCGTAAAGGTGCAGATTTAGGCACATTCAAGGTCGAAGAATTTGCTGAAATCTTGAAAAACCAAGTGCGTGGTCGTGAGCTTAAATTGCTAAATGAAGAATAGCGAAGAATAATAAGTAATATATCATTGAAAAAGCACCGCTTGTTGGCGGTGCTTTTTTATAGAAAGATAATTTTTAATTCATATAGTGAGTTTACTTTTCCCTTACTGGAAGAAATGGCGAGACTGTGATATAGTTATCGCCATTTTGATTATGGGTAAATATAGAAATGATGGCGAGTTTTGATCCTCAAAATATGCCTCAGCACGTTGCGATTATTATGGATGGCAATGGGCGTTGGGCAAAACAACAAGGCAAATTGCGGGTGTTTGGTCACCAAAATGGGGTGAAAGCGGTGCGATCTGCGGTAAGTTTTGCAGCAAAATATGGGATCAAGGTTTTGACGCTCTATGCATTTAGCAGTGAGAATTGGAGTCGTCCTGAAACGGAAGTTTCTGCATTGATGACGCTATTTATGACGGCGCTTAATTCTGAAGTAAAAAAGCTCTATAAAAATAATATTCAGCTAAAAGTAATTGGCGATACATCTCGTTTTAGTGAAAGTTTACAGAAGAAAATTAGAGAATCAGAAGAGTTAACTTCTCAAAATACAGGCTTGATTTTAAATGTTGCAGCGAATTATGGTGGCTATTGGGATATTACTCAAGCTGCTCAAAAAATGGCAGTTAAAGTCAAATTAGGTGAATTGGTGGTTGATCAAATTACGCCTGAGCTGTTTGAAAAAGCCTTAGTTACCGAAGAACAACCACAAGTCGATTTGCTGATTCGCACTAGCGGTGAACAACGGATTAGTAACTTCTTACTCTGGCAAATTGCGTATGCAGAACTCTTTTTTACGCCTGTTTTGTGGCCGGATTTTGATGATAATGTCTTTGGCGAAGCGATTATCGCTTATCAGAAACGCACTCGCCGTTTTGGTGGTTGCTAAAAAAGAATAAGAAAGGAATAAAAAAATGCTAAAAGAACGTGTACTTTCTGCGATTGTTATGATTATTGTGGCGTTAGCTGCGATTTTCTGGTTGCCTCCATTGGCATTTACGATTGCCCTTTCGGCATTAGTGGTGCTTGGTATGTGGGAATGGGCACAATTTGCAGGTTTTAAAAGCCAAATGTCGCGTGTGGTTGTGGCGGGGGCGACAACTTGTATTCTCTTGTTGTTGATTGTGGCGAATACAGACTATATTAGTGCTGCTCGCTTTATTACCGATGCAAATGCGATTGTATTATTTATTGCTTGTGCTTGGTGGGTTATTGCTTTTGGATTAGTCGTTACCTATCCAAATTCTGCCAAGCTATGGGAAAAATCAGTTGTAGCGAAACTCTTATTTGCACTTTGCACGCTTTTCCCATTCCTTATTGGATTATTAGCGATTCGCTTTAATAACTATAGTGTAAATGCTTATCAAGGTACTTATTTATTACTTTATGTATTCTTGCTCGTTTGGGGCGCGGATTCAGGTGCTTATTTCTTTGGTCGTGCTTTGGGTAAATATAAATTGGCGCCAAGAGTGTCACCAGGTAAATCTTGGGAAGGGGCATTAGGTGGCTTATTTACTTCGGGTGTGATTGCATTTGTGTTCTTGCAGGCAACGCCGAACGATGTTTTTGGACGTACTTTAGAAACGATGCCGTTTATTGCTTTATCTGTTGCAACAGTAGCAATTTCTGTGTTGGGTGATTTAGCTGAAAGTATGTTTAAACGCCAAGCGGGTATTAAAGATAGCAGTAATCTAATTCCAGGACACGGTGGTATTTTAGATCGTGTTGATAGCTTAACGGCAGCGATTCCGTTCTTTGCTACGATGTTTTTCTTTGTGCTTTAATTTAGGTAAAGAATGAGCTCCATTATTTCATTTTTTATTTTAATTTGTGTACTCGTGTTTGTGCACGAGTATGGGCATTTCTGGGCCGCTCGTTACTGTGGTGTTAAAGTCATTCGTTTTTCAATTGGCTTTGGCAAGGTGCTTTTTCGTAAAAAAGATAAACACGGCACAGAATTTGCGTTTTCGCTCATTCCGCTTGGTGGTTATGTGCAGATGTGGAATGGTGAGCCTGAAGTCAATGAGCAGAAAATTGACGCACCGATTTCGCAATCTTTATCAAAAAAATCACCGCTTCAACGTGCCTTTATTATCAGTGCTGGGCCTATTGCTAATTTTATTTTTGCGGTTATTACTTATTGGACCGTTTTTATTAGTGGGATTCCAACGCTTAAGCCCGTTGTTGGGCAAGTAATCCCCAATTCAATAGCAGCTCAAGCAAATTTACCCGTTGAATTTGAGATCAAACAGGTAGCGGGGAAAACGGTTTTAGATTGGGAAGAAGTAACACTTGCGTTAATTGGTAATCTAGGGGCTGAACGTGTAGAAGTTTCAGGTTCAAATATTGATGGAGATTATCCGCAATATTTCTATCTCAATTTAACGGATTGGAAAGTTGATGGTACAAAAGAAAGCCCGCTAACCAGCTTAGGAATAAGTCCTAAAAATGCGGTGATTAAACCTGAGATTGCTCAAGTTTTACCTCATTCACCTGCCGAAAAAGCAGGGTTGAAAGCGCAGGATAAAATTTTAACGGTAAATCATCAACCATTTGATTGGCAAAATTTAGTTAAAACAGTACAAACAGGGCAGCCAATTACGCTTGAAATCGAAACTTCAAACCAACAAAAACAAGCGGTTGAAATGACGCCTGAAAAACAAAAAGATCGTTATGTCATTGGTATTACACCAACTTATGAAGGCATTGGTGAGAAATATCATACGGTGCTAGAGTATGATATGCTCACCGCAATCGGCAAAAGTGTAGATAAGGTTGGATCTCTTATCCATAGTATTTTCCTGTTTATTGGGAATTTAATCACTGGCGAGTTGTCTTTGAACAATATGAGCGGCCCGATTTCGATGGCGAAAGGTGCTGCTGCTACTGCTGAAATAGGCTGGGTATATTATCTCAGTTTTATGGCGTTAATTAGCGTGAATTTAGGTGTGATGAACCTTTTTCCAATTCTGCCTTTAGATGGAGGGCAACTGCTTTTATTAGCTGTGGAAGCGATAAAACGAAAACCTGTTTCAGAGGAATTTCAGTTACGTTTTCAACAGCTTGGAATGCTCTTTGTATTATCGCTGATGGTATTTGCGTTCATCAATGATGTTATTCATTTTTAAACAAGCGGTGTAAATCGCTGACTCTTTTACAAAACTTTCATAGGATAATTTCAATGAAAAAATTATTGCTTTCTTCTCTTTTAATTGCCAATGGTGTGATGGCTGCACCATTTGTAGTAAAAGATATTCGTGTTGATGGCGTACAGCCTGAAAGAGGCGAAGCGATTATTTCCGCTTTACCTGTTCGTGTCGGTCAAACAGCAACAGATGCTGATGTGGCGAATGTTGTAAGAAGTCTTTTCATTCAAAATCGTTACCAAGATGTGCGTGCAGCACGTGAAGGCAATACGTTAGTCATTAAAGTAGCAGAGCGTCCTTTAATCAATACTGTAGATATTGAGGGTAATGGTGCCATTCCTAAAGATGCATTAGAGCAAAATTTAAAAGCAAATTTAATTGCGAAAGGTGAAGTTTTTGATGCACAAAAATTAGAAGCTTTTAAGCAAAGTTTGATTGAACATTATCACTCTATTGGTCGTTATACTGCAACCATTGATACGATTACTACCCGAGCAGAAAATGGCGGAATTAATGTTAAGTTAGATATTAAAGAAGGAGATGTGGCATACGTAAAACACATCAATTTCGAAGGTAATCACGCATTTAACTCAAAAGAATTAACTAAGCAGTTAGATATTCAGCCTGATGTTTCTTGGTTTAATATTTTTGCAAGTAGCAAGTTTGAATCTCAAGCATACGCAAAAGATTTAGACACAATCCGTGATTTCTATATGAACCGCGGTTATGCAAAATTTGCTTTAACTGGTACGGATGTGAAATTTACTGATGATAAAAAAGAAGTGGATTTAACCTATCAGGTATCAGAAGGCGAACAGTATAAAGTAAGCGATGTGCGTATTATTGGTAACACCGCCAATTTAGGTAACCAACTCAACGCACTGTTAAAAGATTACCAAACGGGCGATCTTTTCCGCAAAGATGACTTATTGAAAATTGAAGAAGCGATCAAACAAAAATTAGGTGAGAATGGTTTTGGCTCAGCACAAGTCGATCTCTATCCGAAATTTGATGAAGATGCGAAAACTGTTCAAGTCAATTTTGTTGTTGAAGCTGGTCCGCGTGTATATGTACGTAAAATTCGCTTTGAAGGCAATAATGTTACCGCTGATTCAACATTGCGTCGTGAAATGCGTCAGCAAGAAGCTGCTTGGTTATCCACTACTGCGGCATCGCTTGGTAAATCACGTTTAGAAAGAACAGGTTTCTATGAAAGCGTTGATATGCAAATGCCTGCTGTTCCGAAGACGACCGACCAAGTTGATTTAGTGTATGCGATTAAAGAGCGTAATACTGGTAGCATCAACTTTGGTATTGGTTACGGTACAGAAAGTGGTATCAGTTACCAAGCAGGTATCAAGCAAGATAACTTCTTAGGAATGGGCTCAACGATTAGCTTAAATGGTACGCGTAACGATTATGGTACAAGTGTTGCTTTAGGCTATACCGAACCATACTTCACAAAAGATGGGGTAAGTTTAGGTGGTAACGTTTTCTTCGAAGATTATGATAACTCAAAAAATGACAATGTCTCTTCGTATAAACGTCGCAGTTATGGGGCGAATGTAAACTTGGGTTTCCCTGTAAATGAATATAACTCATTCTATACGGGGTTGGGTTATACACACGATAGTTTAAGTAATGTACAGCGTGAGTTTACGCGTGAAAAATATGTTCGCTCAATGAACTTCCCATTAGTGGGCAATGATCCAAGCCGTTACGGTAAAATGAAAGCGGACGATTTCGATTTCTCATTTGGTTGGAATTACAACAGCTTAAACCGTGGTTATTTCCCAACAGAAGGAGCAAGTGCAAGTATTGGTGGTAAAGTAACCGTTCCTGGTTCAGACAATAAATACTATCGTTTGAATGCAGATTTTTCGAAATATATTCCATTAAACCGCGAGCATAAATGGGTGCTTTCAACTCGTGCAAGTTTAGGTTATACCAATGGTTTTGGTGGTAAAGAAGTGCCGTTCTATCAACTGTACACCGCAGGTGGTATTGGTACAATTCGTGGTTTTGCGTATGGTGCGGTAGGTCCTAAAGCTATTTATACTAATAATAGTGGTCTTTTCGTTTCTCCAAGCAATGACGTTATTGGTGGTAATGCTATTGCATCTGCAAGTATTGAATTGATTACTCCAACCCCATTTATTGCTGATAAATTCCAGCATAATGTTCGGACTTCATTATTCGTAGATATGGCAACAGTTTGGAACACTAAATGGAAACAAAATGAAACTGTACCTAGAACAAATATCACATTAAAAGATCTTGGCGTTCAAGATGCTAAAGACTGGAAAAAATATCGTGCTTCAGCAGGTATTGCCTTCCAATGGATGTCTCCAATTGGTCCACTCTCATTCTCATATGCAAAACCAATCAAAAAATATGAGAATGATGAAATTGAGCAATTCCAATTTAACATAGGTAGCACATTCTAATTCTTACAAGCGGTTGATTTAGTAAAATAATTTGCAAATTTGACCGCTTTCATTCGTTTAAATTAAGGACAAAAAATGAAAAAATTATTTAAAATCAGTGCATTAAGTGCTTTACTTGCTACTTCAGCTGTAGTAAGTGCAGCAGATACCATCGGTTTTGTTGATCCTGGTTATGTGATGCAGAACCATCCAGTTCTCCTTGATGCTTCAATTAAATTTGAAAACTTTATGAAAGAAAATCAGGCTAAATTTGCTGATGAAGATAAAAAATTAGCAGAAGAAAATAAAAAGCTAACGGCTGAGCGTAATGCATTAAATATTGATGCAAAAAATCTTCAAAAAGAACAAGCAACCGTTGAAGCAACATTGAAAAAAGAGGTTGCCCAATTAGAGAAAGATGCACCGCGTTTACGTGCTAAAGAGATCCAAGCTCGACAAGCAAAAATTGAAGGCAAAGCGAAAGCTTTTGAAAACAAAGTGGCTGCAATTCAAAAACGTGAACAAGAGTTTGCGAAAAAAGCAGAAGATTTCCAAAAACGTGCCGATGCTTTCCAACAAAAAATTGAAGATGCAAATAAAAATAGTGGTGGTTTAAATCCTCAAGAAGCACAAAAAACTGCGATTGATGAAGTGAATGCAACTATTAAAGAAGTGGCTAAAGCGAAAGGCTATACCTTAATTCTTCAACCACAAATTGCACTTTATGCGGAAGATGAAAGTAAAGATATCACTGAAGCTGTGTTAGATGCAATTAAAGCAAAACATCCAGAAATTAAATTGCCTGAACAAAAAGTAGACGCACCTAAAGCAGATGCAACAAAAACTGAGCAAGCTAAACCTGAAGAAGCGAAAAAATAATGGCTACTTTCCGTTTAATTGAATTAGCGGAGCATATCGGTGGTACTGTTAGAGGTAACACCGATTTGCCTATTCAAAGTATTGCTGCTTTAGACAAGGCAAATGGCTCGCAAATTACCTTTATTTCTAATGCAAAATATCGCGAAAATTTAACCGCTTGCCAAGCGGGAGCGATTATTGTGAACGAAGACGATGTTCAGTTTTGTCGAGAAGATCAAAATATTGTGATTGTTGCTAACCCTTATTTGGCTTACGCCTTACTCGCTCAATATATGGACAGCACACCCAAAGCAGCTTCTAATATTCATCCAAGTGCGGTGATTTCGCCTGAAGCAAAATTAGGGCTGAATGTATCGGTTGGTGCGAATGCGGTCATTGAGGCTGGCGTAGAGCTTGGGGATGATGTGGTTATCGGAGCCGGTTGCTTTGTTGGTAAAAATAGCCAGATTGGTAAGGGCACACAGCTTTGGGCAAATGTTTCTGTTTATCATCAAGTTAAAATTGGTGAGCATTGCTTAATTCAGTCTTCAGCTGTGATTGGCTCAGATGGTTTCGGTTATGCCAATGATAAAGGGCAATGGATTAAGATCCCGCAAACAGGTGGTGTCATTATTGGTAACCGAGTGGAAATTGGGGCTTGCACTTGTATTGACCGTGGTGCCCTTGATCCGACTGTGATTGAAGATAATGTGATTATCGATAATCTTTGCCAAATTGCTCATAATGTTCACATTGGTTATGGTACAGCGGTTGCAGGTGGCGTTATTATGGCGGGAAGCTTAAAAGTAGGACGTTTCTGCCAAATTGGTGGGGCAAGCGTGTTAAATGGTCATATGGAAATTTGTGATGGAGCAATTATTACAGGTATGAGTATGATTATGAAGCCAATTACCGAGAAAGGTATTTATTCTTCGGGGATTCCTGCTCAAACAAATAAACAATGGCGTAAAACGGCAGCTTTAACAATGAATATTGATAAAATCAATGAGCGTGTGAAAGCATTAGAAAAAAAACTAGCTGAATAAACTGAATTTAATCAAATTGATAGAGGTCTTTTAAATAATGACAATTGAAATTCAAGAAAATAGAGAACCAAAGGTAATTGAAGTCACGGAAATTATGGATATGCTACCGCATCGCTATCCATTCCTTTTAGTCGATCGTGTAACAGATTATGAAGAAGGTAAATGGTTAAGAGCAGTAAAAAATGTGAGTGTTAATGAGCCTTGCTTTACAGGTCATTTCCCACAAAAACCGATTTTCCCTGGCGTATTAATTTTAGAGGCAATGGCTCAAGCAACGGGTATTTTGGCGGTGGCGAGCTATGGTAAAATGAAAGAGGGCGAGCTTTATTATTTTGCTGCAATTGATAATGCACGCTTTAAACGCCCTGTTGTGCCAGGTGATCAGCTAGTTTTAGAAGTGGAATTTCTAACAGAAAAACGTGGTATTACCAAATTTACAGGTAAGGCCTATGTAGATGGCAAATTGGCTTGTGAAGCAGACTTAATGTGTGCAAGAAAATAACCCAAATTAGGAAGGGGAGTTTATTATGCGTTTAATTGATTCAACTGCAAAAATCAGCCCATTAGCGATTGTAGAAGAAGGTGCCCAAATTGGTGCTCACGTTGAAATTGGACCATTTTCAGTTATCGGTAAAGATGTCAAAATAGGAGCGAGAACCAAAATTCATTCGCACGTGGTGATCAACGGCATTACTGAGATTGGTGAAGATAACCATATTTTCCAATTCGCGAGTATTGGTGAAATTAACCAAGATTTAAAATATCAAGGCGAGCCGACTAAAACGATCATCGGTGATCGTAACCGTATCCGCGAAAGCGTGACTATTCACCGTGGTACTGTGCAAGGTGGTGGTGTAACGCGTGTTGGAAACGATAATTTATTTATGATTAACTGCCACATTGCTCACGATTGTAGCATTGGTAATCGTTGTATCATTGCAAATAACGGCACGCTTGCAGGGCACGTGACGTTAGATGATTTTGTAATTGTAGGTGGGATGTCTGCGATTCACCAATTTGCTGTGATCGGTTCGCATGTGATGCTTGGCGGTGGTTCAATGGTTAGCCAAGATGTACCTCCTTATGTGATGGCACAAGGTAACCACGCTCGCCCATTCGGTATTAACTTTGAAGGCTTAAAACGTCGCGGTTTTGATAAACCAGCAATGCACGCGATTCGAGCTGCTTATAAGTTAATTTACACATCAAGCAAAACGGTAGAAGAAATTTTACCAGAATTAGAAGAAATGGCGTTAAAAGAGCCTGTGGTTGCGGTTTATCTTGATTTCTTCAAGCGCTCAACACGTGGTATTATTCGTTAATTTTTAGTGTGTTTATCCAGGTTTACCCTGTTTCCGAACAGGGTAAATTTGTTTTAGGAGATTTTATTTTTTATGTCTAATCAAGAAGAACGACAGTCTTGGTCGAGCCGATTAGCTTATGTGATGACCGTTGCAGGCGCAACTGTCGGCTTCGGTGCAACGTGGCGTTTTCCCTATTTAGTCGGTGAAAATGGTGGTGGTGCTTATGTTTTCTTATTTTGTGTTGCAATGATTGTGATCGGTATTCCGATGATCTTAGTTGAGAACGTCATTGGTCGCCGAATGAAAGTGAATGCAATTGATGCGTTTAGCGGTCATGCAAATGGTAAAAAAATTGCCGTAGGTTGGAAAGTTTTAGGTTACACTAGTTTGCTTGGGGCTTTCGGGATTCTTGCCTATTATATGGTGCTTGGTGGCTGGGTGCTTGAATATATCGGCAGTCTTTTAACAGGCAAACTAGATTTTTCTCAGCCACTTAATGTGGAATACACAGCATCTTTTTTAAAAGAGAATATCCACGATAATCTGTGGGGCATTATTGCCTACACGCTTCTTTTCGTTATCGTAAACTACTTCATTTTGGTCAAAGGGATCGTTGATGGTATTGAACGTTCCGTTAAATATTTAATGCCAATTCTTTTTGTCTTCTTGCTTGTGATGGTAATTCGTAACGTTACCTTACCTGGCGCAATGGAAGGGATTTCATTCTACTTAATGCCAGATTTCTCTAAAATTACGCCACAACTTTTCGTGTTTGTATTAGGACAAGTGTTCTTTGCATTAAGCCTTGGTTTCGGTGTGTTAATCACGCTTTCAAGCTACTTAGACAAAAATGAAAACCTAGTAAAAACTGCAACCATTACTGGCATTATGAACACCATTATTGCGGTACTTGCAGGATTTATGATCTTCCCATCGCTCTTTAGTTTTGGTGTTCCACCTGATTCAGGTCCAACACTCGTCTTCCAAAGCTTACCTATCGTATTCTCAAATATGTGGGGCGGAACGATTTTTGCGATCATCTTTTTTGGCTTATTAGTGGTTGCTGCATTAACGACATCATTAACAATTTATGAAGTGATTATTACCGCTTTACAAGAAAAAACGAAAATAGGGCGCAAAAAAGCAATTGCTGTGACATTATGTGTTATTTTCATTTTAGGAAATATTCCTTCTGTATTAGGCGATAATCTTTGGAAAGATACAACCATTATAGGCAAAAGCATTTTTGATGCTTTCGACTACATCAGCGGTAATATTCTCTTTATTTTAACCGCATTAGGTAGTGCTATTTTCGTTGGTTTTGTTTTAAAAGATGAAGCCAAAGAAGAATTAGGCGCTGGTAGGACATTTACAAATCTTTGGTTTAATTACGTAAGATTTGTGATTCCAGTCATTATCCTGGTGATTTTCTTTAATTCGCTTTAAAGAAAATAGTGGCGAAATTTTAAGCTTTTTTAGTCAGCTTAAAAAAGTATAATATTTTTCATCATTTTCATAGACGCATCATGGTGCGTCTTTGTTTTATCTTAAACCTTCTATCTTAGGGAATTCATGTTCAATAAATTATTCACTTGGTTCGAAAATCGAATCGAAACCTATCCAAACGAACAGCCTAAAACCCCAAAATCAGGTTTGTTTCCTTTCATTTATGATGCGACAAAAGGAATGCGATTTTACCTGATTTTGCTTACTATTTTGGTGGCAAGCGTGGGGATTATTGAGGCGGTTCTGTTTCAATTTATGGGCGAATTGGTCGATTGGGTCAATCGCTTCAGCCCGTCTGAACTTTGGACAGAGAAAAGCGGTTCAATTATCACCATGTTTTGCATCGCAATCTTAGGCGTATTGTTTGTCTTTTTATCAAGCAGTATTCGCTTCCAAAGTTTGCAAGGTGTATTCCCTATGCGTTTGCGTTGGAATTTCCACCGCTTGATGCTTGGGCAAAGTATGGGCTTCTATCAAGACGAATTTGCTGGGCGAGTTTCTGCAAAAGTGATGCAAACCGCGCTTGCTGTGCGTGATGTGGTGATGACCTGTGCGGATATGCTGGTTTATGTTGCCGTTTACCTTGCGACGTCAAGTGTGATCTTGTTGCAATTTGATGGATGGTTGTTTTTACCCTTTATTCTATGGATAATTTCGCTTGGTTTAACCATCAAAATTTTCGTACCTAAATTAGCTCTTGCTGCTCAAGAGCAGTCAGATGCACGAAGCCTAATGACAGGACGAATTACCGATGCTTATTCCAACATCACCACAGTAAAACTTTTCTCACATGGCAATCGTGAATCGGCGTATGCGAAAGAGTCGATGGAAGAATTTATGGTTACGGTGCATAAACAGATGCGTTTGGTGACTGTGATTGAAACACTCACTAATTTCACTAGCATCAGTTTAATCGTTTCTACGGCAGGTATTGGCTTGTGGCTTTGGTCGCAAGATCTTGTGAGTGCGGGGGCAATTGCAACTTCAACTGCCCTTGCGTTACGCATTAAAGGCTTGTCGCAATGGATTATGTGGGAATTTGCCCGCTTGTTTGAAAATCTCGGCACAGTGCAAGATGGTATGGGAACGCTTTCTAAACCACATAGCGTTGTAGATAAAGCCGATGCAAAACCGCTTGCCGTAACTAAAGGTGAAATTAAATTTGAGCATGTTGATTTTGCTTACGATCCGCGTAAACCATTGCTCAAAAAATTTGATCTAACGATTAAACCAGGTGAAAAAGTCGGTTTAGTTGGGCGCAGTGGAGCAGGAAAATCAACGCTGACGAACTTATTGCTCCGTTTCTACGATATTCAAAACGGCTCAATTACGATTGATGGTCAGAACGTTCGCGACATCACACAAGAAAGTTTGCGTTCACAAATTGGTTTGGTGACTCAAGATACTTCGTTGTTACACCGTTCCGTGCGTGAAAACTTGATGTATGGCAAACCGAGTGCCACGGAAGAAGAGATGCTGAAAGCCGTTGAACAAGCGGCAGCTAGCGAGTTTATCCCGAACTTACAAGATGCCAAAGGCAGAACGGGCTTTGATGCTCATGTAGGCGAACGTGGCGTGAAACTCTCAGGCGGACAACGCCAGCGCATTGCGATTGCACGCGTAATGCTGAAAGATGCCCCAATTCTATTGTTAGATGAGGCAACTAGTGCTTTAGATTCTGAGGTAGAAGTGGCAATTCAAGAGAACCTAACGCACTTAATGGAAGGCAAAACTGTGGTGGCAATTGCTCACCGTTTATCAACCATTATGGCGATGGATCGCTTGATTGTATTAGACAAAGGCGAAATCGTCGAACAAGGTTCACACGAAGAATTACTTGCTCAAGGTGGCGTTTACGCCAAACTTTGGGCACACCAAAGCGGTGGTTTTTTAGTGGATGATGATGTGCATTAGATGAAGTTTTAAATAATACAAGCGGTAAAATTTGATAAGAATTTTACCGCTTAATATTTTACTTACTATATAAATTTAGATTCTTACAGATTTAACAACTTCTCATCCAACGCTAAATCTTCGTTGCGATTTATGCCAATCCCTTTTGCTAACACATCACGAGCAATTTGGTGAGCTTCTTCTAAAGAGTGCTCTTTGTATGAACCACATTGGTATTCGTTTAGTTCTGGAATTTTTGATACATCTGGCACTTTGTTTAACGCATCTTCCATTGAAGCTGTCCACGCTTTTACCACATCTTGTTTGCTTGGTGCACCAATTAACGACATATAAAACCCAGTGCGGCAACCCATTGGCGAAATATCAATAATTTCTACGTTTTCGCTATTTAAGTGATCGCGCATAAAGCCTGCGAAAAGGTGTTCCATGGTATGAATACCACGCACAGGCAGAATATCAATATTTGGGCGGCAGAAGCGTAAGTCAAACACGGTAATGGTATCACCTTTTGGCGTTGTCATTGTTTTTGCAACGCGAACTGCTGGAGCATTCATTCTAGTATGGTCTACTTTAAAGCTATCTAATAAAGGCATAATTTTCTCCTAATAATAAATCTTTCTATTCCGCAATTCCTTGATCCCATTCTGGGGCTTCTTGCGGAATTTTACGTTGTAATAAGAAATGGCGGTTTGGTTTCGCCTGTGGTTGCACTACTCTGCCTGATGGGGTTGAGAATGCGATACCACCGTTTAACAATTGCGACATTGTTCCCGAATTCATACTCACGCCTTGTAAGCTAATATCCATCGTGTAACCTGAAGCTGCCCAGAATTCGGTGTTATTACGCACCAAATTCTGATATTTATGTTCAATCGCTAAGTGAATAAAGACCCGATCGCCTAGCTCACTTAAGCTCATTTTTTTGACAATACCTACCTGCATTCCGCGGTAGAAAACGGGTGCTTCAACTTGAATACCTTGCGCATCGCTGGTTTCCACAATTACAGGGAAACCACTGTCGTAAGTGGTTTTGAGGGTATCCGTGTCCTCAAGAGAAAACTGAGTTTCAGTCTTACCGCTCCCCGCTTCCACGTTAATATAGTTTTGCAATGCAGCATCAATGTTTTTCACACCCGAAGTAGAAATTTCAGGCGAGATCACATTAAATTTGCTGCCTGCTTTAGTAAGCAATGGATAATATTGCCCTTCGACATAAGCGGTCGCTTTTATCTGTTTTCTTGCATTTTGCAATTCAAGTTTTTCGACCTTACCCACGGTCAACCCCATATATTTGATGTCCATTCCTTCTGATAGCTTGGAAGCATCTTTAGCAATTAACGTGAGGTAAGTATTACCCGAAAGGGCTTTATCTTTGCTTGCAAAAAGGGTTTTGCTGCCACTGCCCGATTGATTATCAAAGCTAATCGCCCCTTTAAGCGTTCGTATAATTGGTGCAGCTTGAATATTTACCCCTTTAAGCGACACATCAGCAGAGACAGCAGGTTCAACCCAATAACGGCTTTTATCGCTTATTAAGTGGCGATAAGCAGGCTCAATAAAGAGTTCAACTTCAAACTGTTTTTGAGTTGGGCTCACTTTCAGCACTTCCCCAACTTGGAAGTCACGATAAAGCACTACAGAACCTTGGCTTATGCCAGAAAGCTCTTTTGCAGAAAGTGTCAGCGTCGCTCGTTTTTCACTAGATGCTACACCAAGCTCAGCGTGATCGGTGTCTTTGTAAAGCGGGTATTCACTTTTTGCCTCACCCGTTGGCTTATCTGAAATTAAACGCACACCACCTTTCACCCAATCACTTGGCGAGCCTGCTTTAATGCGTAAACCATCTAGCCCGATATTGACATCTAAGTTAGAAATCGCCACAAATTTACTATTTTGCCCAACCAAATGACGATACGGAGGATAAATCACCCCTTGGAACTCAACGTTATTCAATGTGAGTTTTCGTTTTAAAATTTCGCCAATTTGTACATCGTTGTAATAAATGCCTTGCCCTTCATCTACGCCATAAGATTCTGACGCTTGGAACGCCAATGCCAGCATATTTGGTAAATGAAGTAAGAAATCTTCCTCTTTTTCAACCGTAAATTGCGTTTTTGCCTCGCCTGAACCGCTTAGTACATCAAAGTAATCACCGCGGAATAGCTCGCCAATTTTGCTGATTTGCTCTTTATTTAGGCTGAATTTTGGCTCTCTGAGTAAAATTTTCGTATCAGTTTTAAACAAATGTACATAATTGGGATCAATTAACAACACGCCTTTGAGCATACCTTTTTTCTGCTCAGGCTGTAATTGTTCAAAAATGCTGTCATTCTCAACGGGAATATCTAAATCGGTTAATACGCCCACTTGCACGTTTTTATGGAATACGCCCGTTTCTTGTAGTTTTAACCCTTCATCCATCGGTACTAAAATTTGAATATCGACACCGCGTTTTGCTGATTTATAATCTGGATAAAGTGCATAGCTTTGCCCTTGTTCAGCGGGTTCATCATTATCTGGGGAATCAAACGCAACACCGCCCATCACCACAGAAGCCAAGCTATCCATTGAGAGATCAACGCCCGACATTCCCGCTTTTACGTTCACGCCGCTGATGTTCCAGAAGCGACTATTTTTCTTCACTAAGCCGACATCTTTTTTATTGATTAAAATATCAATCTCGACCTTTTTACGATCTGCACTAAAACGGTAGTCGGCTACTTGCCCTACGGGCGCTTTGCGGAAATAGACTTGTGAGCCTGTTGTCAGTGAACCGAGATCATCCGATACTAACTTAATCAACAATGCACCATCAGTGGCAATTGCTACAGGTGGTTCATCTTGAGCGATAAACTCATCTTCGCTTTTTGCATTGGGATCATCGCTAGGTTTTAGCGTAATGTAGTTGCCTGAAACAAGGGTATCTAACCCCGAAACACCCGCAAGTGAAGCGGTCGGTTTTACTACCCAAAATTGCGTTCCCTCTTTTAGTACAGAACGAGCTTCTGGGTTAATTTCTGCTTCCACTTCCACACGTTTAAGGTTATCTACAAAATAGACTTTTTTGACCACACCAATCTGCAAGCCTTGATAACGAATTGCCGTTTTACCCGCCGTAATACCATCCCCTTCGTTAAAACGAATGGTGATCATCTGCCCACGTTCTTGCAAAATTTGGAAAAATAATAAACAACCAATCGCAAATGCCACAATCGGCAAAAGCCAGAAAGGGGAAATTCGGCGAGGTTGTCTAATCTTAGCGGGTTGAACATCTAATTTTTCGCTCATTCAATCTCTCACTCTTTATTCTTTTTTATAAATATCTTGCCCATCACGACGCGTTTTTAATAAACGCAAAATCCAGACATATTGCTCTGGCGATTTAGTCACAAAATATTCAATCACTTTGTTCATTTCACGGGCAGATTGTTCAGGTGTGCCCGAAAATTCCAACGGCGGTAGAATTTCCATTTGATACACGCCTTTCTTTGCTTGATAGGTGGCAAACATTGGAATAACCACCGCATTTGCGACACGAGCCATTTTGTTTAACCCAGGCAAAGTAGCTTTTTCCGTTGCAAAGAAATCGACATAAACACTTAATTCCTTACCAAAATCTTCATCTGGCAAGAAATAGCCCATATTCCCTTTTTTGACATCTGCTAAAAATGGCTTAATCCCATTTTGACGTGTGTGCATTCGTCCGCCAAAACGCTCACGGGTTGCGTTCCAGAGCCAATCGACTAATGCATTTCTGTGTGGATTATACATTGAAACCATCGGCATTCCGTATGTATGCAGAATAATCCCAGATGCATCAATTGCCCAAGTGTGTGGCACAAGCAGAATAATATTTTTGCCTTCCGCTTTAGCTTGATAAATGTGCTCAAGCCCGATAAATTCACTCCGTTTTTGCAGATGTTTCACTGAACGCACTGCAATTTCACCAATGCCCAACATTGTTTGAGCTACGGTAATAAACATTTCTTCAATCGTTTTTAACCGCTTGTCTTCACTCCAATTGGGAAAGCAATAACGTAAGTTAATATCTGAACGACGGAATTGTTTGTTGCCCTTTTTTTTCAAATAGCGGCAAGCCACTTTGCCAATAAAAACAGCTAGCTTATCTCGTAATTGATAAGGCACAAACGCTAATATGAGCAACACTAGCACACCGAGCCATATGTTCCAGTACTTTGGTAGTAAAAATTGCCACAAAAATTTATGCGTGTAGCCTTTCTGTTCTGTAATTTCAGTCATTATTTTTTATCAATCAAGTTTTTAATGGCTAACATTACCCCTAAACCTATAAAGGCACCAGGGGGTAAAATGGCTAATAATAAACCAGAATCTAAGTGTAACACATCTAGGCGTAATGATTTCGCCCAATCGCCTAATAATAAGTCTAAACCATCAAAAAGTGTACCTTGTCCAAGTAATTCACGCAATGCCCCCAACACAACAAGGCTTAATGTTGCCCCTAAACCCATCGCAAAGCCATCAAAGGCAGATTGTGCCACATTGTTCTTTGAAGCGTAAGCCTCTGCTCGTCCGATCACAATACAGTTGGTCACAATCAGTGGAATAAAAATCCCTAGTGATTGATAAACCGAATAAGCAAATGCATTCATTAATAATTGCACTGCGGTTACTACGGTGGCGATAATCATCACATAAATCGGAATACGAATATCATTAGGGATTACCTTACGAAATAGAGAGATCGTAGTATTTGTGGCAATCAATACAAACATTGTTGCTAAGCCAAGCCCTAATGCATTCATCACGCTATTAGATACCGCCAAAAGTGGACAAAGTCCAAGCAGTTGCACCAACGCGCTATTATTTTTCCAAACGCCATCCATAAATAGCGTTTTCCACACGCTTTGCGTTGGCGTTGCTTCCGTTTCAATTTGAGTGACTGGAATTTGCTGTTCTTGACAATTCATTATTTGCACTCCTCTAATTTCTCGACAAGCTCTGGATATTGCACCAACTGAGTAATCACCCATTTCGCATTTTCACGCACATTATTGACTACCGCACGTGGCGTAATGGTTGCGCCTGTAAATTGGTCAAACTGCCCACCATCTTTTTTTACCGCCCAACTACTTTCGTTTTCAAGTGAAAAAAGCTTACCTGCGAAAGATAAAATCCAATCTGAAATGCGGGTTTCGATTTTATCGCCTAGCCCTGGTGTTTCGGCATGTTGCAAGGTTCTCACACCTAACACCGTACCATTCGGCTCGATCCCCATTAACAGCACAATATTGCCTGAATAACCATCTGGTGCTGTGCCTTGCAGTGCGTAAGCGGTCGTTTTATCCGCTTTTTTTGCAATATAGATGCGGTTTAAATGCGGTGCTTCAGGTAAATTTGCCACTTTACAGGTTGCGAGCAAATCATTATCGAAATGATTCTGTGGGACAACCTCGTGTAATAAAGCTCGTTGCTGATTAGCCGTTACTTCATCAATTCTCCCTTTAGTAAGCAGATAAACGCCCGTTGAAACTGCGGTGCAAAGCAACGCAATAAGCCCAAGCAAAAGGGCGTATTTTAAGGTAATTTTTGAGGTATTCATTATTTTCTCGTCCCGTACAATCTTGGTTGCGTATAGTGGTCAATCAGCGGTACGCAAATATTGGCTAGCAACACTGAGAATGCCACCGCATCGGGGTAATTTCCATAATAACGAATCAGGTAAACCAACAAGCCAATTAAGCCACCGAAAATTAGTTTTCCACGTGGTGTAATGGAGGCGGAAACGGGATCAGTCGCAATAAAGAACGCCCCAAACATCATCGCCCCACTAAAAAGATGTTGCCACGTTTCCCACAATGCACTGCTCGAATCGGCAAAAGCGAGTTGTTTCACTGTGTTGTCCGTGTAGCTACACAACACAAACACCGTCAACATCGCTACTGGAATTTGCCAGTGAATGATACGTTTCGCAATCAGGAAAATCCCACCAATCAAAAACGCCAAATTGATTTGAAACCAGCCGTTGAAGCCCAATTTATCGCTGATATTTTGTGCAAGTTCTGGTGCAATAAAACCTTGTGCCTTCATCGCTAATTTCGCACTATCAAGCGGTGTTGCTTGAGTAATACCGTCCACGCTATCAACTAATTGGCGTAAACTAAAACCATCGCTCGTAACACCTGTAAAAACCAAATGAAAGGCGTCGTTCATTGTTGGCGGCTCGCTTAATAGCTGGCTTGGTACACTCCATGAGGTCATTTGCACAGGGAACGAAATCAGCAACAAGGCATACGCTACCATTGCAGGATTAAACAAATTCTGTCCTAACCCACCGTAAATATGTTTTGCCAGCAGTAAAGCAACAATCACCCCGATCATCACGATCCAATAAGGGGAATAAGGCGGAATAGACATTGCTAAAATCAGTGCGGTTAAAATGCCAGAGAGATCCGCCAAATAGAAAGCAGTCGGTTTTTGGCGAAGTTTTGCCACAGTAAGTTCAATAACCACAGCAAAGCTAACTGCAATGATAACCTGCACCAACACGCCAACGCCGAAGTAATAGCATTGCACAACAAGGGCGGGCAACATAGCAACCATCACCCATAACATAAATTTGGCGGTTAAATTGCTCCCGTGTGTATGTGGGGAGCTGACCATTTTAAACATTGATGCTTCCTTTTCTTTCCATTATTCGGTTATTGTTCACTCTGTTGTTGAGCTGCTTTTTTTGCTTTTGCACGAGCAATCGCTGCAGCCACAGCTGCTTTGCGCGGGTCGAGTTCTTCCATTGGTTTTGCAACCTCTTCGATTTTTTCGACCGCTTGATGTGCCTCTTTCTTCGCTTTCGCACGAGCAATCGCCACAGCGATAGCGGCTTTGCGAGGATCAAGCTCTTCAGTAGGTTTTGCAACCTCTTCGGATTTTTCGACCGCTTGCTGTGCCTCTTTCTTCGCTTTTGCACGAGCAAGTGCTGCGGCAACAGCAGCTTTACGCAGATCAAGCTCTTCAGTAGGTTTTGTAGCTTCTTCCATTTTTTCAACCGCTTGTAATTGTTGCTGAGCCTCTTTTTTCGCTTTAGCACGGGCAAGTGCAGCAGCGACGGCGGTTTTACGTGGATCTGCTTCAGACTGATTTGAATCTGGCTTGCTTTCTTGTTTTGGCTGTTCAGCTATGTGTCCCGCTTTTTTCGCTCTAGCGCGGGCTAGTGCCGCAGCGACAGCTGCTTTTTTTGCATCTAGGTTCTCAGATGGATTTGTAGTTTCTTCAACTTTTTCAACCGCTTGTGTAGTCTCTGCCTGTTTAGCTAAGCGGCGAGCTTTGCGTTGTGCCATCAAATCGCTGTTATCAGGTTCGCCATTGGCTTTTACATGAACTTCGGCTGTAGGCTCCGCTTTTTTTGCTTTAATACGAGCTAGCGCGGCTGCCACAGGATCTTCACCCTGATTCTGAGCAATCTCTTCACGGCGTTTTTCAGCCGCTTGATTAATTCGAGCCGTGCGTGCCTCTTTCTCTTTTTGCAAGCGAGCTTCACGGGCTTCAAAACGCTCTTTTGCCTCTTCCGATTTCTTCGTTTTCTCTTCAATTTCCGCAATTTTGGCTTTTTCTTGACGGAAATATTGAATAAGTGGAATGTAACTTGGGCAGACGTAAGCACAGATGCCACATTCAATACAAGCCTCTAAGTGGTATTCGTTAGATTTTTCGTGATCTTCTGAACGGGCAAACCAGTAAAGCTGCTGTGGTAATAAACCAACGGGGCAAGCATCCGAACAACTTGAGCAACGAATGCAGCTGCGTTCAGGTTCTGGTGGTGCATATTCAAAATGATCTGGAGCGATAATACAGTTCGCTGTTTTGGTGATAGGTGATTGTAGCGAAGGCAAAATAAAGCCTGTCATCGGTCCGCCTAAAAAGACAGGGAAACGTGCATCCGCTTGGTAATCCACCTGTTCGAGTAAGTGAATAATCGGCGTGCCAAGTCTCGCCCACACGTTGCCTTTATTACGGATTTTATCACCTGTAAGCGTGACCACGCGTTCGATTAACGGCTCATCATCAATGATGGCACGTTTTACTGCATAGACTGTGCCGATATTGTGCATCACAATACCCATTTCAATCGTGCGTTTGCCTTGCGGAATTTCTAAGCCTGTAAGCACTTGCACCAGCTGATCACTTGCACCAGAGGGATATTTAGTCGGAATTTCACGCACAAACATATCGTTTGCACCTTTCAATGCTTTTTTAACCGCTTTGATTGCGTTTGGCTTGTTATCCTCAATCGCAATCACGACCTCTTCAGGGCGAAGCACATAACGCAAAATACGAATCCCTTCTATCAACTCATTCGCTCGCTCTTGCATCAAGCGATCATCGCAGGTAATGTAAGGTTCACACTCTGCTCCATTGATAATCAACAGTTTACAGCGTTTATCCGCAAGGCTAAGTTTAGATGCTGTTGGAAACACCGCTCCACCTAATCCAGCAATACCGTATCGGTAAACTTTTTCGATAATTTCACCGCTTGTCATCTGCAAGAAATCGTCAATTGGCTTACGTTGAATCCACTCATCTTTTCCGTCAGTTTCAATCACTACGGTCATTTCTGGTAAACCAGAAGCGTGTGATGCCACGTGTGGGGCAATTGCTACAATTCTGCCTGAAGTTGAGGCGTGCACAGGCAATTGGCGGTAGTGATCGCCTTGCGTGAGGGCTTGCCCTTTAAAGACATAATCGCCCTCTTTGACGATCAAATCCCCTGCCCAGCCTGAATGTTGCACCACAGGTACATAAAAATATTTAGGTAAATTGAGCGTACGAATCGGCTTTTGGCTTGACTGTTTTTTGTTTTCAAGCGGGTGAATTCCACCTGGAAATTGCCAAAGTTTGCCTGTTTCTTTATTAAGGCGAATGCGAGTTAGCACTTCATTTGGATTATTCATCCGCTCCTCCGCCAATTACTTTTTTCTGTTGAATTTCGGTGGTGTTCACAATCGGAATGACCAAATTTGGATCAAACTGCCAGTTCCATTGGCGAGCTGTTTTTTTCGGTTTAATCATCTCAATACAGTTGGTTGGGCAAGGGGCAACACAGAGCTCACAGCCTGTACAGAAATCTGCAATAATAGTGTGCATCGCCTTGTTACTGCCCACAATCGCATCCACAGGGCAGGCTTGAATACATTTAGTGCAGCCAATGCAAAGATCTTCGTGAATAAACGCGACTTTGGTTTCGGGTTCTTCTACGCCATCCATAGTAGGCACATCAACGCCCAATAGATCAGCAATTTTGACCACTAAAGGCTGACCACCTGGCACACATTTGGTAATCGCATCGCCATTGGCAATGGCTTCGGCATAAGGTTTGCAACCTGGGTAGCCACATTGCCCACATTGGCTTTGCGGTAAAATCGCATCAATTTTCTCGACAATTGGGTCTTCTTCCACTTTCAATTTTACAGAGGAATAGCCCAAAATCGCCCCGAAAACGAGAGCGATCACCACGATAGCGATAATAATATAAGTCACAATTGAAAAGGCTAACATTAGATTTTTACCAACCCTGCAAAGCCCATAAAGGCAAGCGACATTAAGCCTGCGGTGACTAATGCGATAGAAGCTCCTTGGAACGGACGAGGTACATCCGCCGCTGCTAATCGTTCACGCAGTGCGGCAAAAAGCACTAATACCAGTGAAAAACCGAGTGCCGCACCAAAACCATAGAGCACCGATTGCACCAAGTTATTAGCAAGATTTACGTTCAACAACGCAACTCCTAATACAGCGCAGTTGGTCGTAATCAGTGGTAGGTAGATCCCAAGCAGACGATAAAGCACAGGGCTTGTTTTGTGGATAATCATCTCGGTTAATTGCACGATGACCGCGATAATCAAAATGAAAACGAACGTACGCAAAAATTGAGCTTGTAAAGGGATGAGAACGAAAGTTTCTGTTAAGTAAGCCGAAAGCGATGCCACCGTTAGTACGAACGTTGTTGCCAACCCCATACCGATCGCCGTTTCGACTTTTTTCGACACCCCCATAAACGGACAAAGCCCAAGAAATTTCACCAAGACAAAGTTGTTTATGAGTGCCGTGCCTATAATCAGAAGAAGATAATCCACCATTTCCCACACCCAAATTTCACATTCAATATTAAAAAATATACTTATTATCCCGTTTTTTGACAGCTTGAACAATAGAAAAAACGGGGTAATTTCAATGAATAAAATATTACCCTTAAAAAAAATAGAAAAAATTCAACCGCTTACCAAAACTGCAACATTTCTACCCATTTTTTAACGCAAATTAACGCAAAATTAACCTGAAAAATTTTCGGGGTTTATCTCTTTGATTTTCTTTAACTAAAAATTTTGCAACCCATTTTGTGCAAATTTTTCGGTTTTCTTTTTTGGGAGAAAATTGTAGCATATCTACATCCTGTGATTATTTATAGACAAACACACAATATATAGTGATCTAATTTTAAAATGGAAGAAATAAGATTTTGTAACCAACAAGTCGTTTGGCAAGAAGTGCCGAATGAAACCAGCCTCGCATTTTTCATTACTGGCTGCTCTTTAGGTTGTAAAGGCTGCCACAGTGTTGAGAGCTGGAAACGGGGAAGCGGTCAGATTTTGACGGAGATTTACCTTGCCGAACAGCTCAAAAAATATCAAGGCTTAATCAGTTGCGTGCTATTTATGGGTGGCGAATGGCTGCCTGAAAAACTCCTCTCATTGCTCAAAATCGCTCGTGAACAAGGGTTGGTAACCTGCCTTTATACAGGCTTAGAAAAAACAGAATTAGATCCACGATTATTACCTGAACTCACTTACCTCAAGACAGGACGTTGGATTGCTGAGCGGGGCGGATTAAATAGCCTCACTACCAACCAACGATTTGTCGATTTAAGAACGGGGGAGTGTTTAAATGGTTTGTTTGTTAAACGATAGAAATGTAGGGTGGGATTTATCCCACCATTAATATCAAAATCATCAACAGTGGGATAAATCCCACCTTACAAATAAGGACTTGCCATGATCCGACTTACTCCATCTCAACTTACCCAAAAACTGGACTTTATCACTGAATATCAACAAGCGAAAAATGCCGCTGATGGCTCGAAAATGGACGCCAACGCAAACGTGACCCAAAAAAACATTGCCACGATGGAACAAGAGTTGATGAAAGACTTTTTTGTGCAGATTAACCGTGCCAAAGTGAGCCAGAAAATTGCAGAACTGTTTGGGCAATCGATGGCGGACGAGTATATTCGCCAAATTGAAGCCCACGAGATTTATGTTCACGATGAAACCAGCCTTAAGCCTTATTGCGTATCGGTAACGATGTATCCATTTTTGCGTGAAGGCTTAACCAAACTGGGTGGGGAATCTCAAGCCCCGAAACATCTCGCCTCATTTTGTGGTTCGTTTATTAACTTTGTATTTGCTGTGAGTTCTCAATTTGCTGGCGCAGTCGCAACAGTGGAATTTTTAACCTATTTCGACTATTTCGCCCGTAAAGATTTTGGTGAAAATTACTTAGAAACACACCGCTTGGAGGTCGAAAATCATCTTCAACAAGTGGTTTATAGCATCAACCAGCCCGCCGCGGCACGTGGTTATCAAAGCGTGTTCTGGAACATTTCGGTTTACGACCATTTCTATTTTGATGCGATGTTCGGCGATTTCTTCTTCCCCGATTTTGAACGCCCAAACTGGGAAACCACCGCCAAACTGCAACGCTTTTTTATGAAATGGTTTAACCAAGAACGCACCAAGGCAATTTTAACCTTTCCTGTGGTGACAGCCGCAATGCTGACTGAAAATGGCAAATGCAAAGACAGTGAATTTGCTGACCAAATGGCGGAAGAGCTCTCGCAAGGTAATGCCTTCTTTATCTATCAATCAGACAACCCAGACTCGCTCGCTTCTTGTTGCCGATTACGCAATGAAATTGCCGATCACACCTTTTCTTATTCGCTCGGGGCGGGTGGTGTGGCAACAGGGTCGATTAACGTGATTACGCTGAATATGAACCGCTTAGTGCAAGATGGACGCGATTTGGCAACAGAAGTCAGCAAGATCCACCAATATCAAGTTGCTTATCGTAAATTGATGGAAGAGTATCTCGCAGCAGGAATGTTGCCTGTGTATGATGCAGGTTTTATTTCGCTCGACAAGCAATTCCTCACCATTGGCATTAACGGCATGGCAGAAGCAGCGGAATCCCAAGGCTTAACTGTGGGCTATAATCCTGACTATATGGTGTTTGTGCAAAGTCGCTTAAAAGTGATTTTTGAAGCGAACCAGCAAGCTTCAAAACAGTATGGTGTGAAGTTCAACACCGAATTTGTGCCCGCGGAAAATTTAGGTGTGAAAAATGCGAAATGGGATAAATCCGACGGCTATTTTGTGCCACGTGAGTGCTACAACTCCTATTTTTATGTGGTAGAAGATGAGCAAATTAACGCCCTCGATAAATTCTTACTCCACGGTAAAGAGCTGATTGAATGGCTTGATGGTGGCTCCGCCTTACATTTGAATTTAGACGAAGCCTTAACCCAAACGGGCTACCGCACAATGCTCGACATCGCGGCCAAAACGGGCTGCAACTACTTCTGCATTAACGTAAAAATCACTATCTGCAACGCCTGCGACCACATCGATAAACTCACCTTGCAATGCTGCCCAGAATGCGGTTCGAAAGATATCGACTACGGCACGCGCGTAATTGGCTACTTAAAACGAGTTTCCGCTTTCAGCTCTGCTCGCCAAAAAGAGCATAGTTTGAGGTTCTATCATCGGGAAGCGGCGTAAATAAACAAGCGGTCGATTTGCAAAAATTTTTTACAAATCGACCGCTTTCATTTGATAAATCACGCCACAAACAACAATATTGCCAGCAATTGTGGAGAAATAATCCGCAAGAACATGACAAGCGGGTAAACTGTTGCATAGGAAAGGGCTTGTGCGCCGCTCTCTTCTTTCATCTCATTGGCGAAAGCAAGTGCGGGTGGGTCGGTCATAGAGCCTGCGAGCAAGCCACAAAGGCTGAGATAATTCATTTTGGTATACCAACGCGCAATCACACCGACAATCAATAATGGGATGAGGGTAATGAAAATGCCGTAGCCCATCCATTCTAAACCAGAGCCCTTAGTGAGTGTATCAACAAAGCTGCCGCCCGATTTCAAGCCGACGACAGAGAGGAAAAGCACGATGCCAATTTCGCGCAAGGCAAGGTTAGCACTTGGCGGCATAAACCAGTAGAGTTTGCCGATGCTACCGATACGAGCAAGGATGAGTGCGACCACAAGTGGTCCGCCTGCAAGCCCTAATTTCAAGGCAACAGGGAAACCAGGGATGCTTAATGGCAATGAGCCGAGTAATACGCCTAAGCCAATCCCGATAAACACGGGTAACATTTGCACTTGTAGCAATTTTTGTTGCGCATTACCGATAACCGAAATAGCGTTGTTTAACACATCGGTGCGCCCAACCATATGCAATACGTCACCAAATTGAAGCGTTGTGTTGCCGGTTGGCACGAGTTCAACCCCTGTGCGGTTTAGGCGAGAAATTACTACGCCATATTTTTGGTTGATACCAAGGCTGCGGATTTTTTTACCGAGCACTTTTTCGTTAGTTACCACCACACGCTCAGCACGAATTTCACCGCTTGAGGTAGTGACAGGCACATCGACTTCATCGCCAATAATCAGCCGCATTTTTTTTAGCGAGGCACTTTCCCCGACCAGATGCAACACATCGCCTAGCCGCACTTCGCTGTCCGCTTTCGGCACAAAGGTTTCTTCGCCCCGTTTTAGGTGTGAACAAACAACATCTTCTTCATTAAATCCAGGGATTTCGGTTAAATTAATGCCGTCTAAATTGCGGTTGGAGACTTGCACTACAAGGGTGTCGAGTGTCTCTTTATCTTGTCCACTCTCTTTCACGAAATTATGTGCTTCTTCATCAATTTTTACGCGGAAGAAGAGACGAAGTAGCCACATGCAGAGTAAAATACCGCAGATCCCGAAAGGATACGCCATGGCATAGGAGATCCCCATTGTGCTGGTTACGCCCGTCATACCAAGCTCGGCTAAAACCTGTTGCCCTGCGCCCAGTGCTGGCGTGTTGGTTACCGCACCAGAATAAATTCCAATAGCTACATCAAGTGGAATGCCTGTGACTTTGTAGATAATAATGGTCGCAAGCGAGCCAAGCACAACAATTAAAATCGCAAAGCCATTTAGTTTCAGTCCTGATTTTCGCAAAGAGGAAAAAAAGCCCGGACCGACTTGGATGCCGATGGTATAAACAAACAGAATTAAGCCAAATTCTTGCACAAAATGTAGCGTGTGGCTATCAAGCTGAATGCCGTATTGTGTGGTGAAATGGGCGACGATAATCCCACCAAATAACACGCCACCAATACCAAGCCCCACGCCTTTGATCTTCCAATGCCCTACCCAAAGTCCAATCACGGCAACAAGGGCAAGCAGGCCAATGGTTATCGCTGTTTCACTCATATCAACCTCGAAATTAATTAACTCTTTCGGATTATAGCAAGCTGAGATTTTGAAAGTAGAGTGAAACTTCAGAAATGATAACTAAATCACATTTTTTCTTCATAAAGAAAAAGGTAAGTGGTTAAGATGGTAAAATCTTTTGCAAATCTAACCAGTTGGCGTATATTGTGGGCAATTTTATTTTCACTCAAAGGAGATTTTATGAACGCATCTCAACTTGCAAAATATATCGATCACACCGCTCTTACTGCTGAAAAAAACGAACAAGATATTCTAAAACTCTGCGAAGAAGCGCTTGAATATGGCTTTTATTCTGTCTGTATCAACCCTTGCCATATTTCGCTCGCTAAGCAAAAACTTGCTGATTCAGCGGTAAAAATCTGCACAGTAATTGGCTTTCCATTGGGAGCAAATGCAACTGTGGTTAAAGCGTTTGAAACCGAGCAAGCGATTCAAGCGGGTGCGGGCGAAATTGATATGGTAATTAACGTGGGTTGGATTAAATCGAACCAATGGGAAAAGGTGCAAACCGATATTCAAGCTGTATTTAATGCTTGCCACGATACACCACTTAAAGTGATTTTGGAAACTTGCTTACTCAGCAAAGAAGAAATTGTTAAAGCGTGCGAAATCTGTAAAGCTATTGGCGTTGCCTTCGTAAAAACTTCAACAGGCTTCAATAAAGGCGGGGCAACCGTAGAGGATGTGGCGTTAATGAAACAGACCGTTGGCGAAATTGGTGTAAAAGCTTCCGGTGGCATTCGTGATACACAAACCGCATTAGCGATGATAGAAGCTGGTGCAACAAGAATTGGGGCAAGTGCAGGGATTGCGATTGTGAATGGGGTTTTGGCTGAAGGTGAGGGATATTAAAATAAAATGCGTAGTATTGAATCATCAAACTACGCATTTTTACCAACCATTTTTATGAACTTAATTTTCTCGATGAATAATAAAATCCGCCAACTCTTTTAGTGCGGTCGTATCAAAATTCAGCTCATTTAAAGCATCAATCGCTACCTGATAAAGTTTTTGAGCTTTTTGCTGTGCCCCTTCTAAGCCTAGTAGTTTAGGATAAGTGCTTTTATTATGCTGCTCATCTGCTCCTGCGGTTTTGCCGATTTTATCTGTTTCGCCAATGACATCTAAAATATCGTCTTGCACTTGGAAAGCTAAGCCAATCGCTTGGGCATAGCGTTGAAGCTGCATTTCAATATATTTATCTTCTGCATAATCAGAAAGGTTAAAACCCATTAACACAGAAGCTTCAATTAATGCCCCTGTTTTATTACGATGAATAAGTTCTAATTCTTCTAATGAAACAGCTTTGTTTTCTGCAAGTAAATCTAAATTTTGCCCCAAGCACATTCCTTTTGCGCCGGCAGCTTTTGCAAGCGATTGAATTTGACGAATTTTTTGCAAAGGAGTGAGTAGTTCATCGTCTGCAATTAGCTCAAAAGCAAAACTTTGCAGGGCATCGCCCGCTAAAATTGCCGTGGCTTCATCAAAGGCGATATGACAGGTAGGTTTACCGCGTCTTAATGCATCATCATCCATTGCGGGTAAATCATCGTGTACTAATGAATAAGCGTGGATAGACTCCATTGCCCCTGCAGAAGCATCGATTTTTGCTAAGTGTACGCCTAACATTCTCCCAGTCGCATACATCAAAAATGGACGAACTCGCTTTCCGCCAAGTAAGACAGCATAAGCCATCGCATCGGCGAGCGGTGCTTGCATAGTTTTGAGCGTTTCAAGCTGAGTAGAAAGATAGTGGTTAATACGTTGCTGGATTTCAGCAAGATCGGTTGTGAGAGAGTAAGTCATATTAGTAGTCGGTGAGTTCAGCTTCAGGCGTTTTATTAAGAAGAATTTGAATGCGTTGTTCTGCTTTTTGCAAATATTCTTGTCCTTGTTGCACAAGTTTTACTGCATTTTCAAATTCATTTAAAGCATCTTCTAGCGGTAAGTCGCCCGATTCTAAATGCGTTACGATACTTTCTAACTCTTTTAATATTGTCTCAAAATTGGGCGTCGGTTTCTTAGCCATTTTGTCTTTCTCTCGTTAATAAAGTGTGAACAAAGTTTACCGTTCTATGTCCGTTTTTGCAAACGGCTTTTATTTTCGCGGGCTACTGTTGTTTATAAGATGAATAGCGTAAAATGCGATGGATTTTCATTTCATATAAGGAATTGCTATGAAGCAATCAACTTCAAGAAAAGGACGTTCCGTTCTCTTTCCTATTTTATTTTTTGTTATCATTAACTTAATTCTACTCTCACTTTCCCGTCTTGCTCTTGGCTTATGGCAAACCGAACGGGTGAATGCAGTAGATGGCTGGTCACAACTGATGTTGCAAGGCTTGCGGATTGATGTATCCGCCCTTTGCTGGCTATTTGGTTTGCCTGCTTTATTCAGTGTGCTACTGTTCAATAACAATGCCATTGGCAAAATTTGGCGAGCAATTTTACGTATTTGGCTCACCGCGGGTTCCGTATTCATTCTCTTTATGGAAGTATCGACGCCGAATTTTATTGAAACCTTTGACTTGCGCCCGAACCGCTTGTTTATTGAATATCTGACTTATCCAAAAGAAGTGTTTACGATGCTTATTCATGGACATTTAACCACAGTGATTATTAGCCTTGTGGTGATAGCATTGGCAATTTTTGCTTATTGGAAATTGGCAGGTTGGGCGGTGAAAAAGGTTTCTGCCTGTAGTTTACAAATGAGTTGGAAAATTCGACCGCTTGTTGCCTTGCTTGTAGCGGCATTAGTGTTTGTTGGGGGGCGCTCAAGTTTTGCTCACCGTGGGATTAACCCAGCAATGGTCGCATTTTCAAGCGATCCGCTCGTAAACTCTCTTGTATTAAACTCTGGCTACTCTGTACTTTATGCGGTGCAACAGCTGAAAGATGAAGAAAAATCAGCAGAGCAATATGGAAAAATGTCGGATGAAGAGATGTTCGAACGTGTGAAAAAATTGCGTGGTCGTCTAGATTCAGATTACATTTCAAGAGAAATTCCAACACTGACTTACAACCAAGCAAGTTACACGGGCAAACCGAAAAATATCGTAATTTTGCTTCAAGAGAGCCTTGGTGCACAATTTGTCGGTACGCTTGGCGGTAAACCATTAACTCCAAACTTAGATAAATTAGCCGAAGAAGGGTGGTTGTTTGAAAATCTATATGCAACGGGTACGCGTTCTGTGCGTGGCATTGAAGCAACAACTACAGGTTTCTTGCCAACACCAGCCCGTGCAGTTGTGAAACTCACGAAAAGTCAAAATAACTTCTTTAGTATTGCAGAAGTGTTGCGTCGTCAAGGTTACGACACCTCGTTCATTTATGGTGGGGAAAAACATTTCGACAATATGGCAAGCTTTTTCTATGGCAATGGTTTCACCCGTATTATTGATGAAAATGATTACGCCAACCCCAAATTTAAAGCAACTTGGGGCGTAAGCGATGAAGACTTATTCGACAAAGCAAACGAGACTTTTACCAAATTACACAATGAAGGTAAACCGTTCTTTAGCCTCGTGTTTAGCTCAAGCAACCACGATCCGTTTGAATTCCCAGATGGCAAAATTGAACTGTATGAACAGCCAAAACAGACACGTAATAATGCCGCAAAATATGCTGATTATGCGATTGGGCATTTCTTCGAGTTAGCGAAAAAATCGAATTATTGGAATGACACCATCTTCTTAATTATTGCTGACCACGACTCGCGTGCAACAGGCGATGATTTAGTACCGATTCGTCATTTCCATATCCCAGCATTATTGCTCGGTAATCATATCGAGCCAAAACGTGATAGCCGTTTAGTCAGCCAACTTGATATGCCTGCAACTCTGCTGTCTGTAGCGGGAATTAGCAGCGAAAACCCAATGATGGGCTATGACTTAACCCAAAATGTTGAGCCAAATCGTGCAATTATGCAATATGATGCGACACAAGCTGTCATGAAAGCGAATAATGATGTGATTGTAATGCGTCCAAATACGCCTATTGAGAGCTTTACATACGATAAAGCCAACGAAAAACTGATTCCGAAAGCCGTTGATGAGGAAGAGAAAAAAGATGCATTAGCTCAAGCCTTGCTGCCAAGTTATGTGTATAAACATCAGTTATATCATTTACCAAAAGAAGAGAAAAAAGAGGCAGGTAAATAGAAAAAAGGTGGGGGTGTTACCAGCACCCCTCGGCACACAGAAATTTCAACCCTGGCTGCTTTCTTCCGAACCTGACCAAGTAAGCTGAACACCGTTGCGAGGAACCAATAACACCCGCCATTGGATTATGCTCTTACGAACATAAGGGTTGCTATTATAGAGATTAAAAAAATAAAGGCAAGTAGAGAAATCTTACTTGCCTTTATATTATCCAGTTTTTCGAAATTATATGGCAGATATACAAAACGGTTGCTGAGTATGTCGAAACTGAAGATTATTTTTCTTCCATGTTTTTGAATGGTTGAATTTTAAATGGGCTTAAAGCCTTGTATTATAAGGCTATAGCTCACAATCACTTTTGTTTAAAACTCAGCCTCTGTCATAAACGTCATTTTCTCGCCCGTTATTGGGTGAGTAATTGTTAAGCTTTCGGCATGTAAGCAAAGTCTAGGGGCAAGGCTTTTGGCTAATGGATTAGCATAGAATTTATCGCCTAGAATGGGATGTCCCAGCGCCAAAGAGTGTACACGTAGCTGGTGAGAACGCCCTGTAATTGGGGTAAGTTTTACTCTCGTGATATTGTTCGGTAAATATTCCAGCACTTCGTAATGGGTAATCGCTTTTTTACCTCGCGCGTAACAGATTTTTTGACGTGGGCGATTTTCCCAGTCGCAAATTAGTGGGAAATTCATCTTGCCAGTATCGCCTACTTTCTCGCCTAGTTTGCCCCATAATAACGCAATATAGTGCTTTTTCGGCTCACGTTCGCGAAATTGACGCTTCAACTCTTTTTCAGCTACTTTGCTTAAGGCAAACAATAAAATACCGCTTGTCGCCATATCCAAACGGTGAGCAGGTTCGGTAAAGCCATATTTTTTCTGCACGCGGGTCATTGCGCTGTCAAAATATTCGGGGCGATTACCTGGAACAGAAAGCAATCCGCTCGGTTTGTTGATTACTAAAATATGGTTGTCGCGATAAACCTCATCTAAAAAAGGTTCAAGCGGTGGGTGGTATTCGATAAGAGCCATAATTATTCCTGATTACTCACAATCACACGTAAACTATCCAATCGCCAATTTGCCAGTTCAAGATGTGCAAGTGTTTCATTCAATTGCTGTTCAAGAGCTAGGATCTCATCATCACGGATATTCTTATTCACCGATTTCAACGCCTCCAAGCGGTGTAATTCGGCTTGTAATTTACTATTCGCTTCTACTTTCGCTTGAGCAATAATATCTGGTGCTTGTTCCATCACTTTTTGCTCGCTCAGCTTAATCAATTTTTCAATATTACGACGTGCCATTTTCACAATTTGGTTTGCCATTTGACGGTTGACAGGCTTGAGTTGTTTTTCCAAACCATTAAACGACACTTGTGCTGCCAAGTTATTACCCTTCGCATCCAACAACACGCGAATTGGTGTTGGCGGTAAGAAACGCGTAAGATTCAAGCCTTTTGGTGCCTGCGTTTCGACAACAAAAATAGTTTCGAGCAACAAGGTGCCTGCGGGTAAGTTTTTGTTAATCAACAACGACACCGCAGACTTACCAATATCGCCCGAGGTAATCAAATCAATACCGTTACGGATCATCGGATGATCCCACGTTAAGAATTCAAGCTCTTCACGCATTAACGCTAATTGACGATTGAAAGTTACCGTATTCCCCTCTTCCGAAAGTCCAGGAAAATCGGGTACCAGCATATGCCCTGTTGGGCGGATTACAATACTCTGCTCGCCTAAATCTTCTTGCTCCACGCCAATCACATCAAATAAATTCAAGGCAAAATTAACCAATTGTGGCTGATTATCTTGCTTGCCAATTTCATCAGCTAATTGTTGGGCTTGTTCACCACCGTTGGAATTAAGTTCTAGCAATCGGTCGCGCCCATGCTCTAGCTCAGCTTTCAAAGCTTTTTGACGTTTATTGGTTTTTGCAATTAATTCTGCAAATCCATCCGTTTGTGAGTTGAGGAAATAAGTCCCCAAGGCTTCGTCAAATTCACGGTAAAGTGTCGTGCCCATCGGGCAAGTTTCTCCAAAAGCATTTAAACCTTGGTGATACCAATCAGCAAGTACAGATTGTGCAGAATTTTCGAAGCAAGGCACGTGAATTTTGATGTCTTTTTTCTGACCGATTCGGTCTAAACGCCCGATACTTTGTTCCAATAAGTCAGGGTTGTCTGGCAAACCAAATAGCACTAAATTGCTGGCAAATTGGAAGTTTCGCCCTTCCGAGCCGATGCTAGAACTAATCAGCACCTGTGCCCCTTCTTCTTGTTGCGCAAAGTAAGCAGAGGCTTTATCACGTTCCACAATCGACATTTTCTCGTGGAATACCGCTGAGCGAATTGCCTCTTTTTCACGCAAAATTTGCTCAAGTGCAATTGCCGTTTCTGCGTGTTTACAAATCACTAAGATTTTCTCATCACGGTGATTTTTCAGGAAAGTGAGCAACCATTCCACACGCGGGTCAAACTCAGTCCAACGTGCATTTAGATTGAAACGTTGGAACAAACGTTCTGGGTAAAGACGGTCGCTCATCTGTAATGAGCCCATTGTGCTCATCACTTTTAACGCATTCGCATATTGGTGCGGTAATTCAAGGCTAATTTGATAATATTCACGACGAGGGAAACCTTTCACGCCTTGGCGTGTATTACGGAACAATACGCGGCTTGTGCCGTGACGGTCAATCAACTCTTTAATGAGCTCTTGGCGTACTTGCAAGCGGTCCGATTCTGCCGATTTTTTGCTATTGATGATCTTAAACATCGGCTCGGTGTCTTCTTCGCTCAATAATTCTGCAATAGCATTCTGCTCCGCATCGCTTAACAGCTTGTCATTCAACAAAGTTGCCACTGCATCAGCTACAGGTTGATACGCATTTTGTTCCTGTTCAAAGGCAGCATAATCGTAAAAACGATCGGAATCCAACAAAGCGAGGCGAGCAAAATGGCTCTCTTGCCCAAGCTGTTCAGGCGTTGCGGTAAGCAGTAAGACAGACGGAATCTGTTTTGCCAGTTTTTCCACCAATTGATAGGCAACCGAAGGTACATCTTCTGACCACTCAAGGTGATGTGCCTCATCGACAATCAATATATCCCACTCGCATTCCAACACTTGTTTAGCTCGATTTGGCATCGCTTCTAGCCAATCGATAGAAGCAATCACCATCGATTCACTCTCAAACGGGTTTTCGCTTGCATCGTTGCCATCTTCGTCCGTTTTGTCGAAATCTGCACAACGCTCTTCATCAAACAGTGAAAAACGCAAGTTGAAACGACGAAGCATTTCTACCAGCCACTGGTGTTGCAAGCTTTCAGGTACGAGCACCAACACGCGTTCCGCTCTACCTGCAAAAATTTGTTGTTGTAAAATCATCCCTGCTTCGATGGTTTTCCCTAAACCCACTTCATCAGCAAGTAATACACGTGGAGAGAGACGTTGCCCTACTTCTTTAGCAATATGCAATTGATGCGGAATCAGACTGGCTCGAATGCCTCGCAAACCGCGCAATGGAGATTGGAACTGTGCTTGTTGGTGCTGCAAAGCTCGATAGCGGAGCGAAAAACGATCTGAACGGTCAATCTGTGCCGAAAATAGACGGTCTTGCGGGCGGCTAAAACTGATTTTGTGATCAAGCAACATTTCAGGCAAAACGCTTTCTTCTTGATTATCCGTTCGTTTACCTAAGTAAAACGCCACACCTTGATTATCCATCACTTGCGTCACCTGCATTTTCCAACCTTCTTGAGCGGTAATCACATCGCCCACTTGGAACTGCACGCGGGTAAGCGGTGCATTTGAAACCGCATAAATTCGCTCATCTTCCGCAGCAGGGAATTGAATAGTCACTGTGCGGTTATCTACATTTGAAACTAGACCTAAACCTAAATTATTTTCGGATTCGCTAATCCATCTTTGCCCAACGACAAACATTTTCGCCTCTTTTTCTGTATTCATTAAGGCAATATTTTAGCAAATTTAAGCTTTGCATTCACGCAGAGAAAAGTAATCAGAGCCTGATATTGCATTCTCTAAGCGACAAATGTACAATTTTTCTTAAGGAATTTATATGCAAGCTATTTCTTATTCGCAAGCCACCGACAAAAAACAACTAAAACGCACCAATAATCTCATCAAAGATATTCAACGAACGCCTTTTGAAGGTATAGGAAAACCTGAATCATTGAAGTTTAATTTAAGTGGTTTTTGGTCTCGCCGAATTGATGAAGAATACAGACTGGTTTATACCGTAACTGATGAAGCAATTTTAATTGCTTCTTGTCGTTATCATTACTAATTTACTCTATTTTATGGCTCTTTTTTATACCCCTAATACTGCAAAGAACTCTGCAAAAATATCTCCAAAATCGACCGCTCGTCAAACTGTCAAAATTCAATCTTTAGATTATCAAGGTTTAGGGGTGGCAAAACTCAATGGTAAAACCTGGTTTATCGAAAATGCTTTGCCTGACGAAGAAGTGGACATCCAAATGCTGGAAGAAAAGCGTCAATATGGGCGAGCGAAAGCGGTCAAAATATTGAACAAATCTGCAAAACGTCAAACACCTTTTTGCCAATATTATGCCAAGTGTGGCGGCTGTCAAATGCAACACATCGACCTTGAATTGCAACGCAAGGCAAAGCAAAAAGCACTATTTCATCGCCTGCAAAAATTGCAAGCTACACCTATAGATTTTCAACCTATGATTGTTGGAAGCGACAAATATTACCGCCGCCGAGCTCGATTGAGCATTGCTCAACAAAAAAATGAGTGGGTGATGGGCTTTAGGCTGAAAAATTCTAACCAAATCATACCGCTTGAACGTTGCGAGATTTTAGAGAAACCACTTGCCGATTTACTGCCGAAACTGCAACAACTTGTGGTGATGTGGCAAAACAAAAAATTGCTTGGGCATATTGAGCTTGTGCTTGCTGATAATAGTGTGGCAATGTTTTTGCGACACTTAGGCGAAATGAATGAGAAAAACCGCATGGATTTGCTTCAATTCGCAGAAAAAGAGCAACTTTCTCTATTTGTAATGACGGAAGAGAATCAGCTAGAACACTGGTTTGGCGAGTTTCCTTACTATCAAATCAACGGTTTAACGCTCCATTTTGGGGTTCGTGATTTTATTCAGGTAAACCGTGAATTAAATCAGAAAATGGTTGAAACAGCCTTAAATTGGCTCGATATCCAACCACAAGATCGCATTTTAGATCTCTTCTGCGGAATGGGAAATTTCACGCTACCGATCGCGCAAAAAGCGAATTATGTTGTGGGCGTAGAAGGTGTCGAAGAAATGGTTAATCAAGCAAAAGCGAACGCCAAAACAAACAACTTAAGTAATGTTGAATTTTTCCAAACCAACTTGGATGAACGCTTTGCCGATCAGCCGTGGGCAGATAAACCGTTCAATAAAGTATTGTTAGATCCTGCCCGTAACGGCGCACTATTTGCTTTAGATCACTTATGTGAACTCAATCCTGAATGCATTGTTTATGTTTCTTGTAACCCTGCGACTTTAGTTCGTGATGCTGAAAAACTGATTCAAGCGGGCTATAAATTAGAAAAATCTGCCATGATTGATATGTTTCCACATACAGGGCATTTGGAGTCGGTTTCAGTGTTTGTAAAGCACTGATATATAATAACTTTTGAGTAACAATTTTGTCTACTATGCCTAATAAAACACAAGTGGTAAGATCTGCACATTGTTTTGCAAATCTTATCGCTTGAAGTTATTTCACAAATCTCACCAAATCCACCAAGCTATCAAGAACTAAATCCGCTTTTTCTCGTCCTGCTTCTGTAATTTCTTTGCCTGTTTTAACTAGCACTTTAGTTTGCACACCTGCAGCTTCGGCAGCCAGCAAATCTTCTAATTTATCGCCCACCATATACGATTTGGCTGGGTCAATGTTGAGATCTTTAATCGCTTGGAAGAACATTCCTGCTTTGGGCTTACGGCAATCGCAATCTTCACGATATTCGCCTTTGCCTTCGGGATGATGTGGGCAGTAATAAATACCATCAAGCACCACGCCATAATCTTCATCAAGCGACCAATCCATCCATTCAGTGAGTTGGGTAAATTGCTCTTCGCTGAAATAACCACGTGCAATACCTGATTGATTTGTAACCAACACGAGTAAATAGCCTTTATCTTGCAGCTGTTTTAACGCTTTGCCTACGCCTTCGATAAATTGGAAATGGTCGATTTTATGCACGTAACCGTGATCAATATTGATTGTACCGTCGCGATCTAAAAAAATAGCTTTATGCCCCATAATTTTCCCCTTTTAGGTAATCAATTACCATTTGATGATGTTCGCTGGTTTTAAATTTATCAAATACTTTTTCGATCACGCCTTGCTCATTGATTAAAAAGCTAATGCGATGAATGCCGTCATAGGTTTTGCCCATAAATTTTTTCTCGCCCCATACACCAAAGGCTTCTGCTACTTGATGTTCTGGATCTGAAAGCAGCGTAAAGTTCAGCTCTTTTTTCTCAATAAATTGAGCCAATTTTTTCGGAAGATCTGGGCTAATGCCAAGTACTTCAACGTTTAAAGCGTTAAGTTCTGAGCGGCTATCACGTAAGCCGCAAGCTTGAGTGGTGCAACCTGGTGTGAGGGCTTTGGGGTAGAAATAAACAAGGACTTTTTTGCCTACAAATTGGGAGAGAGAAACAGGGCGTTCGTTTTTATTTAAAAGGGTAAATTGAGGGGCCAAATTGCCTGCTTTTAAGGTATTCATTTTGTTAAAATTCCGTAAAAATAAACCGCTTGTATCTTATCACAAGCGGTTATTTTCTTAAATTTTTTTGCTAATCAATCCAAAAACTTCTCCAGCAGTTCATTTAAGAACAACTTGCCGTGTTGGGTAATTTGCCAATCTATTTCGGTTTCGGTAATGTAATTTTGCTCCAACGCCCAATCCATTGTAGGTTTAACCACTCTTGCCGATAACCCTGTGTACATTTCGAATTCTACCTTTGGTACAGCTTCGAGTAAGCGGAAGCGGTTCATAAAGAACTCAAAAGGGCGATCTTCAAGGGCGATTAACTCTTTGCTGTATTGGTATTCGCCACGCATATAGCCTTTCGGATGTTTGGTTTTGCTAAAGCGGTAAATTTCGCCCGTTGAGTAGCTAATTTTACCGTGTGCACCACAGCCGATGGCAAGGTAATCACCAAAACGCCAGTAGTTTAAATTATGTTGGCATTGAAAACCTTTTTTAGCGTAAGCAGAGGTTTCGTATTGTTCGTAGCCTGCTTCAGTTAAAAGCTGATGCCCTTGTTCGAAAATATCCCACAGCTCATCGTCATCAGGCAATGTTGGCTGGCGATAATAAAACATTGTGTTTGGCTCAATGGTGAGTTGATACCAAGAAAGATGCGGTGGGTTTAACGCAATACCTTGTTTTAAATCTTCCAATGCCTGTTTTACCGATTGGTTTGGCAAGCCGTGCATTAAATCAATGTTAAAACTTTTTAAGCCTGCACTTGCAGCATTTTGAGCAAATTTGACCGCTTGTTTCGCCTCTTGGCTGTTGTGAATTCGCCCAAGTTTGAGTAATTTTTCTGGCTCGAAACTTTGAATCCCCATTGAAATGCGAGTTACACCAGCTTTGGCGTAACCAATAAAACGCTCAGTTTCTGCCGTACCAGGATTGGCTTCAAGGGTAATTTCTAAGCCTTGTTCAAAGGGAATGCGTTTTTGAATTTCGCTCAATAAATGCCCGATGCCTTCGGCTGAAAATAGGCTTGGCGTACCGCCGCCAATAAAGATGGAATAGATTTTTCTCTCGCCAATAGCCTCTTTGTAAGCGGTCAAATCTTGCGATAAATCTGCAAGTAAGTGTTCGATATATTCGGCTTCAGGAATAATGCCTTTTTGTGCGTGGGAGTTGAAATCGCAATAGGGGCATTTTTGCACGCACCAAGGAATATGAATATATAAGCTAAGCGGTGGAAGGGTTAATTGCATCGTTTGAACCTTAAAAAGAAAACGCACCGAAGTGCGTTTTTCATCTGTTGTTATTTCTTTTTATTCGCCCCAAACTTCGCGGGCAATCTCTCGAATAAATGCAAGTTTCGCCCATTGTTGTTCTTCGGTCAAGATATTTCCTTCCTCGGTTGAAGCAAAACCACATTGTGGGCTTAAGCAAAGTTGATTGATGTCCACATATTGCGTTGCCTCTTTAATGCGAGCGATGATTTCATCACGATTTTCGAGTTCGCCACTTTTTGAAGTTACCAAGCCAAGCACCACTTGTTGATCTTTAATAAAGCGGAGAGGTTTGAAATCGCCCGAGCGGTCGCTATCGTATTCCAAGAAAAAACCATCGACACGGCAAGTGCCGAATAATGTTTCTGCCACAGGCTCATAACCGCCTGAGGAGAACCACGTTGAGCGGAAGTTACCGCGACAAATGTGCATTGTAATCGCTAAATCCGTAGGTTTTGCCTCAATGATTTTATTGACCATATAAACGTAATCTTTGGCGATTTGGTCGAGGTCAAAGCCACGAGCTTGGTAGGCTTCTCGTTTATCTTCCGCACAGAATTCTCCCCAGCTTGTGTCGTCTAATTGAAGATTGCGGCAACCCAGTTTGTAGAAAATATTCATCGCTTTGATGTACGCATCGGCAATATCGTCTAACAATTGTTGGTTATTGTTTTCATAACGTGGAATTGCCACATAATCTGTCGCACGTACGTTAGTGATTAAGTGCAACATTGACGGAGAAGGGATGGTTAATTTTACTTCGGTATCGTCTGCTAATTTTTGTAATGAACAGAAGTGCTCTACAAATGGATGCGATTCAGAGAAATCAATTTTATCCACGATTTTTAAGGTTTTCGGGCGAACGTTGTGATGTTTGAATTGTACTGAGAATTTTTCTGCATCGACTTCTTTCACGCCATCAAGTGCAGCTAAAAAGTCTAAATGCCAGAAAGTGCGACGGAATTCGCCATCGCTCACCGCGTGTAAGCCTACCGCTTTTTGGTGTTCAACCAGTTTGGCAATTTCGCTATCTTCCACTTGGGTTAAATCTGCACAAGAAATATCACCACAAGAACATTGCTGACGAGCGTGTTTTAACGTTTCAGGGCGTAAAAAACTGCCGACAATATCAAAACGGAACGGGGCGGAAATACGAGGCTGTGCGTTGGGGAAAAGTTGAGACATAAAAAATCCTTTGTTGTTATTTAAATCTGTTATAAGGATTGTAACAAACTTTCACTTTATTCAAGTTGAAAATTTCTTTTCTTTATTATAAATAACTTTCATTTTAAACCGACACTAAAAGCACGCTAAACGCCTTTAGTTAGGCTCAAAATCGCTACCTCTTTTGAATTACCTCAAAAATTTCTCATCTATTTTTTAATCAATTAAACATAAAAAGCGTGATCTAATTCACAAAACTGTAACATTATTCTATCTTTATTTAATAACTCGTTTACAATCACGCCGACTAGCAATTGCTATCAAAAAAATATCTCTTTTTTGTAGGTGAACCTTATGGCTCTATTTCTTAGTATTTTCCCAATTGTATTATTGATTTACCTAATGGTAAAACGTAATGCTCTCCCATCTTACGTTGCTCTACCTTGGATTGCAGCAGTAGTGTTAATTATTCATTTGATCTTCTTTGCGACTGATGTTTCTATTATTAGTGCGAAAATTGCATCAGCGGTGGTTGATGTATTAACGCCTGTAACGGTTATTTTCGGAGCAATTCTTTTCAACCGCTTCTCAGAAGTGTCTGGCGTAACAAACACGCTGCGTAAATGGCTAGGTAACATTAACCCAAACCCTGTAGCACAGTTGATGATTATCGGTTGGGCGTTTGCTTTTATGATTGAAGGAGCAAGTGGCTTCGGTACACCAGCAGCAATTGCAGCGCCAATCTTAGTGGGTTTAGGTTTCAACCCAATTCGTGTGGCGATTGTTGCGTTAATTATGAACTCAGTGCCAGTTTCATTCGGTGCAGTAGGTACACCAACATGGTTTGGTTTCGGTCCATTGAACCTTCCAGAAGATAAAATCTTAGAGATTGGTTCTATGACAGCAACGATTCACTCGATTGCGGCATTTATCATTCCTGTGATTGCGTTAAGTTTTATCGTAACTTGGAAAGAAATTCGTCAAAATATCGTTTTCATTTACTTAAGCGTATTAGCTTGCGTAGCACCTTATTTCTTACTTGCTCAAGTAAACTACGAATTCCCATCATTAGTAGGTGGTGCAATTGGTATGTTCTTATCAATCTTCTTAGCAAATAAAGGCGTTGGTTTAGCGAAAGTAGAAAATACTTTAGATAATACTGCCGTAACAGGTAAAGAAGTTGCAAAAGCATTGTTACCAACAGGTTTATTAATTGTTTTCTTAATCTTAACTCGTGTTAAACAATTACCATTCAAAGCAATGATGAACAATGCAACTGAATGGGTCGGTATGCAATTAGGTTCATTAGGTCACTTTGAGATCAGTGAAGGTTTAATTTTCAGCCTGAAAAATATCTTCGGCACAGGTATGAACGCAAGCTATAAATTGCTTTATGTACCAGCATTGATTCCATTTGTAATCACAGTATTAATTGCAATTCCTGTGTTCTCAATGTCTGCAAGCAATGTGAAAGGTATTTTCTCAAGCAGTTTAAAACAAGTTCGTAACCCATTCATCGCTTTAATCGGTGCGTTAATTATGGTGAACTTAATGTTAGTGGGTGGCGATGAGTCAATGGTGAAAATCATCGGTCGTAGCTTTGCTCACGCAACAGGGGAATATTGGACAATCTTCGCATCATATTTAGGTGCAGTGGGTGCATTCTTCTCAGGTTCAAATACCGTTTCGAACTTAACATTCGGTAGTGTACAATTATCAACAGCTGAAATTACAGGTATCTCTGCTTCACTTGTTCTTGCATTACAATCTGCAGGCGGTGCAATGGGTAATATGGTGTGTATCAACAACATCGTGGCAGTAAACTCTGTATTAGGTATCGAAAACCAAGAAGGTGCAATCATTAAGAAAACTGTAGTACCAATGTTTATCTACGGTGTTATTGCAGCAATCGCTGCTTTAACGGTGATTCCATTATTCTTTAATGTGTAGATAATTTCCTAGGGCTTTCGCCCTAGGATAAGCATAAATCAGCACCTCTTGCTGAATGTAAGAAATTTAAAACATAACCGCTTGAAAGTCCCAAAGGGGCTTACTTATGCATAACCTATGGCGTAAGCTATAGGAAAAACATTAAAAGGAAGCATTTGCTTCCTTTTGTCATTTATGGCTTTCTAAATACGATTATTTCTTATTTTTATTTATTAGGTGGGAATTCAAATGAACGTGAATTTTTATGTAACCTGTATCGCAGACATTATAAAAAGCAATGTGGCGAAAAACAGCGTGTTATTACTCGAAAAACTAGGCTGTAACGTGATTTTCCTTGAAAAACAAGGCTGTTGTGGACAACCTGCAATTAACAGCGGATATGCAAAAGATGCCCTAGCAGGAATGAAAAAATTAGTTGAAACTTTTGAAGTGAATGATTACCCAATTGTAGCCCCTGCGGGTTCTTGCGTATATGCAATCAAAAACTACTCAGAATATTTCACTCGTTTTGGTGAACCTGAATGGGCAAAACGTGCAGAAAAAGTTGCAAATCGTTTCCACGATTTAACCGCTTTTATCGTGAATGTTTTAGGCAAAACCAACGTGGGTGCACGCTTAACAGGTAAAGCCGTTTATCACCCATCTTGCAGTTTAACGCGTAAATTAGGCGTGGTGAATGAGCCATTAACCCTACTTCAAAATGTAAAAGGGTTAGAGTTAATGCCAATTCACAACCAACAAACTTGCTGCGGTTTCGGCGGCACATTCTCGGTAAAAATGGCAGAGATTTCAGGTGAAATGGTGACAGAAAAAGTAGTTAACATTTCAGAAGTAGAGCCTGATTATTTAGTCGGTGCAGACGTAAGCTGCTTGATGAATATCGCTGGTCGTTTAAGCCGTGAAGGGAAAAACGTAAAAGTGATGCACATTGCGGAAGTGTTAATGCAAGAAGAGGGAGAAGCCTAAAATGTCACATTTACAAACAAGCACGCTACCATTTAAACAACGCATTGACCAACAAGTTAATAACGAAATTATGCGTAAAGCGGTAGTAAAAGCACAAGAAACTATCGGTGCAAACCGCCAAAAAATGGTGGACGAATTAGGTAACTGGGAAGAGTGGCGCGATCTTTCTAAACAGTTCCGTAATCACGTTTTAGCGAACCTAGACGCATATCTTTACCAATTAAGCGAAAAAGTGACCCAAAATGGTGGTAAAGTCTTTTTTGCAGAAACTGCAGAAGAAGCGACCGCTTATATTCGCCAAGTTGCATTAGAAAAAAAGGCGAAAACCATTGTGAAATCAAAATCAATGGTGACTGAAGAAATCGGTATGAACCACGTTTTAGAAGCAGAAGGCATCAAAGTGGTGGAAACCGACTTGGGCGAATACTTACTACAAATCGTGGGTGATAAACCTTCTCACATTGTTGTGCCTGCAATTCACAAAGATCGCCACCGTATTCGCAAAGAATTGCATGAAGTTTTAGGCTATGAAGGCAGCGAACAACCAGAAGAGATGAACGCTTTTGTGCGTAAAACCTTACGCAAAGATTTTTTAGAAGCCGATATTGGGATTTCAGGTTGTAACTTTGCTGTGCCAGAAACAGGTTCTGTCTGCTTGGTAACTAATGAAGGTAACTTACGTTTGGCTACCACGGTCCCCAAAACACACATCGCAGTAATGGGAATGGAACGTATCGCTCCAACTTTCAAAGAGGTGGATGTGTTAATCACCATGCTTTGCCGCAGTGCGGTAGGGGCGAAATTAACCGCTTACAATACTTGGTTAACAGGCCCTCGCTTAGAAGGTGAAGTTGATGGTCCTGAAGATTTTCACTTAGTGATTGTTGATAACGGTCGTTCAAAAATTTTAGAGAGCGAATTTGAAGAAGTTTTACGTTGTATCCGTTGTGGTGCGTGCTTGAACACTTGCCCTGCTTATCGCCAAATTGGTGGACACGGCTACGGCTCAATTTATCCAGGCCCAATCGGTGCGGTGATTTCTCCGTTACTTGGCGGTTACGATGAGTTCAAAGAATTACCATATGCTTGCTCATTGTGTAATGCGTGTAACAGCGTTTGCCCTGTGAAAATTCCACTGGCACAGCTTATCTTAAAACACCGTGAAAAATTGGTGGAAGAAGGGCTTACACCGAAACTTGAACAAATTGAAATCAAAGGTTTCACTTTTGCCAACTCACATCCAACGCTTTGGAATGCGGGCGTGAAAATCGGTGCGAAATTGGCGGGTAAATTTATCAAAAATGGTAAAGCCCCAATTCAAGCAGGTGCATTGGGCGAATGGACAAAAGCACGTGACTTACCAACGCCAGAAGGTGAAAGTTTCCGCGAGTGGTTTGCGAATCGTAAATAAAAGGACAACACAATGAACGTAGAAAATAGAGAGAATTTTTTAAATAAATTGGCGGCGAAAATGGGGCGTGAACGTAAACTCGTGCCAGATCAAATGGATACGCCTGTTAACGATCACCCAACCACACGCTTAACCCATTTATCGCAACAAGAGCTTTGCGAAGAATTTATGAACTTCGCTAAAGTGTTACTGGTGGATGTGGTAGAAACCAAAGAAGCTGATGTTGCACAAGCCGTTGTGGACGTTTGCCAAAAATACGGTGGCGGTAGCGTGGTGTTAAATAACGATGCACGCTTAAATGCATTGGGCATTACTGATGCTGTACAAGCACACTTCGACAGCTTCGTGTGGGATTTCCAGCAAAATGAAGAAAACATCGTGAAATCTGCGGCGGCAAACATCGGGATCGTTCACGCTGAATACGGTTTAACCGAGTCTGGTGGTATCGTGTTATTTGCGACTAAAGACAATGGGCGTTCAACTAGCTTGCTTCCAACGACTTCTGTGGTTGTGGTGCGTAAAAGCCAAGTATTGCCACGCGTGGCACAATTAGCACAAATTTTGCACCAAAAAGCCCAAGCAGGCGAACGTATGCCATCTTGTATCAACATTATCTCAGGCCCAAGTGCGACAGCGGATATTGAGTTAATCAAAGTGGTTGGCGTACACGGTCCTGTATCAAAAATTTATGTGGTGATTGACGATCTATAAATTTGCAAAATATGATGTATAAATAACCGCTTGATGCGAAAAATAGTTGCATTATTTCTACTTTTTCAATAGAATACAAACCAATTATGCGACTATAGCTCAGTTGGTTAGAGCACCACCTTGACATGGTGGGGGTCACTGGTTCGAGTCCAGCTAGTCGCACCATAACTCCTATTGTAGCCTTTCGTAACCGCTCGTAAAAGCCTTGTGTAGCCTAGTTCGAAAGGCTTTTTTATTGCTTCTTAACATCTCAAAGCGTATCATAAAAACCCAAGTTTTTAGTTATACGGGCTTAAACCGTGAAAAAACCGTATAACTAACCCCTAAGCCTTGCTATTCAATGCTTGAAAGCATTTGTTTTTTTCTTGGGGCTGTACTAGATAACTAGACCAAAACCTCCTTAACTAATTGTTTTAAAATGAAAATTTGAGATCTTATTTCACTATTGTTAAAACGCCATTCACATTCCTTTAAATATAGCTCAAAATGCTCTTTGGGCATGCCATTAAACTTGCGTAAATGGCGTTTTGCTTGATTCCCAAAATTCTCAATTCCGTTTATGTGGTGATGATTTTCAGTAAAATGCGTGCTGTGATTGAGGCGAAAATGGCTAAATTCACTGACATCAAGCACATCATAACGACGAAAGGTATTCGTGTACACTATGCTATCAGGCTTAACTTTCTCTCGGATAATTGGCAATAATGTCGCTGATTGCGAATTAGGGACAACGACGGTATAGACCTTACTATTTCTTTTGGGAAGTCCGAATACTGCGACTTTTCCCACGGCACTACGACCACGTAGCCTTTTCGAGTAGCACCGAAATAGCTTTCATTGGTTTCAATCTCGCTTTCAAACATTTCCAAATGTGGGCTTGTTTGATAGATGAGTAAGCGTAATCGATGAAAGTAATAAGCGACTTTTTCTCATTGGTTTATTCTAACCTAAATGGAATTTTTAGTCGTTATCTAGTACAGCCCCAATTTTTTTAAAGAATTGAGTGATAAAGCGAATGAAAAGGGCTATTTTCCTTATAAACACAGGAATGTGAGGGGTGCTTATACAAGTTTGAAGTATTATATGAATTATTTATTCACCTTTAAAAGGTATACTGAAATAAATATCGAAAATACGACATATAGGCCAGAAAGATTATTTAACCATCTAAAGCGTCAGTTAAATAATCATAATGGATTAACGAAAAAAACATAAGCTGATGTTTATAAAAGATTTTTTAAATAAAAATAGTTGCTAACATTTTGAAAAATAAACGTTAGCAACAATTTTGTCTACTATGCCTATTAACCAGCCACTGGCGGTAAAATGCCCGTTTCCATTAAGAATGGAATGATCATAATAATCACGCCCATAATCAGAGCTACGATTAACGCCAAGTTTCCGCCTGCAACACGATATGGAAGATTTGGATGTTGTTGACGGGTTTTCCACGCTAAGCCGATTGGAAGCACTAAGCCGTAGAATGCGAAGAGTAAACCCGCATAGCCTAATGCTGCGATAAAGCCGTTTGGATAGAACAACGCAAACGCAAGCGGTGGAATAAAGGTTAATGGGGTTAAAACTAAGCGGTTATTTGGTAAATTCACGCGTTTGAGTAAATCGCCTACGCCTTCAAAGATCCCCATTGCTACACCTAAGAATGAGGTAATCAATGCCAAGGTTGAGAAGATTCGAACCATCTCGCCCAAAATTGTACTACCTGTGATTTGGCTGGTCGCCTTGACTAAGCCGTTTAAGGTTGCATCTTGTTTTAATAATGTTGCAAACTCATTTTGGCTTAATACGCCGTGCGTTGCTAATTGCCATAAGAGGTACGCGGTTAATGGGATTAACGTCCCGATTAACACCGCCACGCGGATTTTTTTGATGTCCGCTTCTAAGTAGCTGTTGATACTACCCATAATTACGTGGAAACCGAAAGATGTGAAGAAAATCGGAATCGCTGAAATCACTAATAAGTTATCAAGTGGTACTGCGGTGAGGTTTTCCAATTTAGCTTTCGGTAACATCATCATCAATACGCCGATAAATGCAATGATTTTTCCGATGAAAAGCACGCGGGTTAAGCCGTCCACGCCTTTAATTCCTACAACCACAAATGCACCAAGAATAAGGGTAAAGATTAAAATCCCAACTTTTAATGCGTTATCAGCTCCTAAACTTTCAGGTAAAATCCCTGAAACGAGTGAACCACCACCTGTGATATAAGCGGCTAAAAGTGCATAAAGTAAAATCAATAAACTCGCAGTTGCAAGCACACGCCCAGTCATACCGAAATATTGTTCAGCAAGCGTTGCTACGCCTACATCTTGTTGTTTAGCGGTTTGGTATACTTCCATAAAGAGCAAGCCTGTATAGGTAAGCAATAACCACAAACTAACGAGTAAGACGAGCGTCATCCCAAACCCCATTCCTGCGGAGGTGAGTGGCATTGCCAGCATTCCTGCTCCGATGGTCGTGCCTGCAATCATTAGGGCACTGCCCAAAATTTTATTTTTCATAAGCTCTCCTGTATATAAGAAGGTTGCATTCTAGCAAAGAATGCTCAAAGCGGAATAGCTTTTATAATTAAATTAAGAATAAAAAATAAGCGGTCGATTTTATAAATTTCTTTACAAAATCAACAGCTTGAGAAATATTTCTAACCCACAACCTGTGGCAATAAACCTTGTTGGATTAAGAATGGTACAATCACGATAAATACGCCAATCACTAACGCGATAATCAATGAGGCTTTGCCGCCTTTTACGCGATATGCTAGGTTTGCATTTTGGCTACGTAAACGCCATACCATCGCAATTGGTAACACAACAGCGTAGAACGCGAACATTTGCCCAGCATAACCTAACGCGGTAATAAAACCTTGCGGGTAGAAAAATGCAAATAACATTGGCGGTAAGAATGTCAGCAAACCTAAACTTTTACGCCCTGCATTGATATTCACACGTTTGAGCAAATCTTCTAAGGCTTCAAATAAACCTAATGCAACCCCTAAGAATGAGGTGATTAAAGCAAGGGCAGAGAAAATGCGAACTGAGATGCCAATAATAGAACTGCCTGTAATATGGTGAGCAGCTTCCGCCAAACCGTTTAAAGTTGGATCACGCTCTAAAATTTCCATAAATTCAGTTTGACTTAATACGCCGTGAGTCGCTAATTGCCATAAAATATAAGCGATAAGTGGAATTGCCGTACCGACCACAATCGAGATTCGCAATGCTTTTATATTACCTTCAAGGTATTTGTTTAAGCTTGGGATCGAGCCGTGGAAACCAAATGAGGTAAAGAAAATTGGCATTGCAGAAATCAATAGTGCATTATTGATTGGCATTGCTAATAAATGATCTACGGTTACTTTCGGCAGTAATAGCCCCAACACTAAGATAAAAGCTAAGATTTTAGTCCCAAAAATAATGCGATTTACGGCATCTACGCTAGTCGTACCTACCACAATAAAGCTTCCGAATACCACGGTGAAAATCACGCCCGCAATTTGGGTTGTGGTTTCCGCATCCACAATGGTTGGAAGTAATCCACCCAAAATTGAGCTACCGCCTGAAACATAAGCAGATAAAATAGCGTAAAGGAAAATAATGAGAACAGCGGTAGAAATTACTCGCCCAAATGTGCCGTAATATTTTTCTGCCAATGTACCTAAGCCTGCATCGCTATCTACAGTTTGATACGCTTCAACGAATAGCAATGCCGTAAAGCAAAGTAGCAGCCATAAAGAGACGAGAAGAACCACGGTAAAACCAAAGCCAATGCCCGCTGAAGTTAAAGGCATCGCTAACATTCCAGCCCCAATTGTTGTTCCTGCAACAATCAGTGTGCTTCCGAGTGTTTTATTTTTCATACAATCACCTGTCAATAAAAATGAACGGTTTGATTGTAGCGAAAAATAGAGATTTTGCTACTCTTTTTTTGCTAAAAAGTAAAAATAGTTTTTCAGTGTAATAATAAATTTACAAAATAAAATGGGATTGTTAATTGTAACAATCCCGTTTTTTAAGTGCGTAAAATGTTAATTAGGCTCTTTTAGCCTTCAAATGTGCCACTTTATGTGCGCGATAAATTGCGTTGATGGCGTGAATTAACGCACGAGCCGAAGATTCCACAATGTCTGTCGCTAAGCCAACGCCATGGAATTTACGCCCCTCGTGTTCCACCACAATATCAACCTGCCCTAACGCTTCTGCGCCTTCGCCTTTCGCAGTAAGGTTGTAGTGCGACATTTTTAGATCTAAGCCTGTGATGTTTAAGATTGCATTGAATACTGCATCCACAGGACCGTTACCGCCATTTGATACTTGGCTTAATTTTTCGCCATCTAATTCTACCTGAACGAATGCAGAGGCTGGCAAGGTGCTGATGGTTTGCGAAGTAATCACATCTAATTTCAAGCGATCTTCATCGCCAGAACGCATATCAATGAATGCAAGAGCTTCTAAGTCGTAATCAAACACTTGACCTTTTTTATCGGCAAGCTCAAGGAATGCAGTGTAAAGTTTGTCTAAATCATAATCGCTATCTTGGTAACCCATTTCTGCCATATGGTTACGCACTGCAGCACGACCTGAACGAGCAGTTAAATTTAACTTCTCTTTTTTCAAGCCGATGGTTTCTGGCGACATAATTTCGTAAGTATTTTTGTTTTTCACCATACCATCTTGGTGAATGCCGGATGAATGTGCAAACGCATTACTGCCCACAATTGCTTTGTTCGGCTGAATTGGCATATTACAAAGCTGGCTTACCATTTGGCTTACACGATGAATTTCTTGAGTGTTAATGCGAGTGTCCAAGCCGTTGAACATATATTGACGGGTTTTAATTGCCATTACCACTTCTTCAAGCGCAGTGTTGCCTGCGCGTTCTCCGATGCCGTTGATGGTACACTCAATTTGGCGTGCACCGTTTAACACCGCAGTTAAAGAGTTTGCGGTTGCCATCCCTAAATCGTTATGACAGTGCACCGAAATTACTGCTTTATCGATATTTGGCACGCGGTTTACCACATCAGCGATAATGCTGCCGTATTGGGTTGGTAAGCAGTAGCCCACTGTGTCTGGGATATTTACCGTTGTTGCTCCAGCTTTAATTGCAGCTTCAACAATACGGCAGATATTATCAATTCCCGTACGCCCTGCATCTTCACAAGAAAATTCGACATCGTCAGTGTAACCTCTTGCACGTTTTACTGCATGAACAGCCATTTCTACGACATCTTCAAACGAACGTTTTAATTTTGCTTCCACGTGTAAGGCAGAAGTTGCAATAAAAGTGTGAATACGAAAAGCTTCTGCCATCTTTAACGCTTCTGCTGCCACATCAATATCTTTATCTACCGCTCGAGAAAGGGCGCAAACACGGCTGTTTTTGATGTTTTGTGCAATGGTTTTTACAGAGTCAAAATCGCCCGCGGAAGAAACGGGGAAGCCGACTTCCATCACATCCACGCCTAAACGCTCTAACGCCAATGCGATTTGCAATTTCTCTTTTACCGTTAAGCTTGCTTTCAGTGCTTGTTCGCCATCACGAAGGGTAGTATCGAAAATAATTACGTTATTGTTTGCCATAAACATTCCTTATTAAACTTGCGTTTAAGTATTCTAGATAAAAAAAGACCCGCATAATCGGAGGATATGCGGGCAAAGTTTGGATAGTGAACTGACTTCCTTCAGATAACCTTTAGCCTCGCAAGGAATGCGATAACAGGGATAATCGGAGTGAAAGTAGTTTTTCCATGTGTGTTGTGTGTGTTTATGTTTGCATTATTATTTGGTTGATGTGGCTTATCATAGCGGTAAAAAAATCTATGTCAATAGCATTTTTCACTTAAAGCAAACGATTATCTTATATTTTTAAATCAGTGTATAGAATAAAAAACTAAAAAATAAATGCATGTTAGATATAAATATAGTAAATATTCAAGGATTACTATATAAACGCAAACTAGATTTGTAAATAGAGGATTTTTTATCTTTATAATTACTTTATGAAGAAAAGAAATCACTTTTTGATCTATTCTATAAGAAATCGCTATTTGCTTTGCGAGAGTAGATGAATTTTGATAGCCTATCGTAAATTTTTGTCAAAAGGTAAAGAAAATGACATATCCCTACAAAGCCATTATTTCAGATTTAGATGGCACACTGCTAAATGCCGAGCATAAAATCGGTGATTTTACGATTGAAACCCTCAGCCAACTTGCCAAAAAAGGTATTGATATTTATATCGCTACGGGTCGCAGCTTACCAGATGTAAAATATATTATTCGTAAAGTGAATGTGGATGAAGCGATGTTAGTCACCTCAAATGGTGCACGAGCGAATTTTCTTTCGGGTGAATGTGTCTTAAACCATCACTTACCTGAAGAGCTTGCCGTTGAGCTTATGCAAGTAGAATTTGACTCCTCACACATTTGTTTAAACACTTATCAAGGTGATGAGTGGTTTATCAACATTGATTTAGAATCGCTACGCAAATTCCACAAAGATTCGGGTTTTACCTATCAAGTGGTCGATTTTAAACATCATCACGGCAAGCAAACAGAAAAAGTTTTTTTCATCGGCAAAGAATTAGCAGACCTTTTGCCCATTGAGCAAAAAATCCAAGCTCAATATGGTGATCAAGTTTATATGGTCTACTCCACGCCACAATGTTTAGAAGTGATGAACAAAGGTGTTTCCAAAGCTAACGCCTTAGAAGAACTTGCCGAACGCCGAGGCTACACGCTCAAAGATTGCCTTGTTTTTGGCGATGGAATGAACGATTTTGAAATGCTTAAACAAGCAGGCAAAGGCTGTGTGATGGGCAATGCTGACCCACGTTTGAAAAAAGCTTTACCCTATAATGAAGTGATTGGGCTTAATAAAGATGAAGCGGTGGCTAGATATATTCAGGAAGTGTTTGATTTATAAAACAAGCATTCATTTTCTGAACCAATCAGCAAAAAATAAGTCAATTATTATCGCTTGTTAATCACCATTTGGATATTGAATGAAATTAAAATTTATTATGTTAGGCTCGCTACTGTTAATTGGGATAGCGAGTTATTTTTATATAAAAAGCAGCAATAATGCTGAGCAAATTTACTACATCACCGAACCTGTAACTAAAATGGCGCTTGATAAAAGCGTTCTAGCAACAGGCTCAGTGCGAGCAAGCCAACGCACCGAAGTAGGCGCTCAGGTGTCTGGTAAAATCATTTCTCTCAACGTCAAACTCGGACAAGCGGTTAAAAAAGGAGATTTGATTGCAGAAATTGATGCTAGTAACCAAAGTAACAGCTTAAGCGCGGCGGAAGCAAATCTAGCCTCTTATCAAGCGAAATTGAAATCGGCACAAGTGGCGCTTGATGTCGCACAATCGAATTACAACCGTTTAAACCAGCTCTACAAAACGAACAGCACCTCACTTTCTGAGTTAGAAACCGCAAAAAATACGCTTGCCTCTGCTAAAGCCAGCGTGGACGAAGCAAAATCGCAAATTAAATCAGCCCAAATTTCGGTAAATGATGCAAAAACGAATTTAAATTACACCCAAATCCTTTCCCCAATGGATGGGGTGATTGTGTCTGTGCCCGTCTCGATTGGACAAACGGTAAACTCAAACCAAACTTCACCAACGATTGTACAAGTAGCTGATTTGTCTAAAATGTTGATTAAGCTGGAAGTTTCAGAAGGCGATATTGCACAAGTACAAGCAGGGCAATCGATCCGCTTTACCACATTGGCTGAACCAAACCATCCTTATGAGAGTAAGATTGATACCGTTGATCCTGCTTTAACAACATTAACTGACAACAATTACACCGAAGAATCAGGAAATACCGAGGCGGTTTATTATTATGCTAATTCGCTTGTAGATAATGCCGAAAATAGATTGCGAATTGGTATGACGGTACAAGGGCAAATCAATATTGCCAAACGTGAGAATGTGCTTGCTGTGCCAACTTCCACATTGAAAAAACAAGGCGATAAAACGGTTGTGCAAGTGCTGAAAAATAATAAAGTGGAAGAAAAAACAGTACAAACAGGTTTAAAAGATAGCCAATATACAGAAATTCTGTCAGGGCTTGAGGAAGGGGAGCAAGTGATTGTCACACAACGCTCTGGACAAGAAAAAGTTGGTTTTGAACCGAAGAGAAGGATGTTTTAGAATGAGTGTTAAAAACCACCAAAACCAAGAAACAAAAAGAATATGGGATTTGGCGGGAAAAAACGGGATTAAATGGGCGGGAATTATTGAAAACAGGGGCTTTGCGGTGCATTGCCCCTTTTTTTATTCTTAGGGAAAGAAAACTAAGAAAAAATCACATCTTTGGTTGGTTAAGTCAAAATGAACCAGAAAAACTAAGAATTTAAACAAAAAAGAAAACGCCCGTTTAAATGGCGTTTAAATCTTTAAATCAGGCTATGCCCGATATGCACTACTTGCCCGATGATTTGTAGGTTTTGAGCATTTTCGCCTGTAATGCTGATTGGCGGGTATTCCTCTTTGTTATCGCTGATAAGCGAAATGCCGTCCCATTCCATTTTCACACGTTTTACCCACACGCTTTCGCCGTTTTGAACAAGGTAAATGCGGTCGCCTTGAATTTCTTTGCGGCTAAAATCTACCAACATCTGGTCGCCGTCGTTGATGGTGGGTAGCATTGAATTACCGTTTGCCCAAAATACGGCACATTTTTCGGCTTTTACGCCCAAACTGGATAATAGGCTGTCTGAATAAGGCTCTTGCCCGTCGGCTTCTGTCACCCCTTCGTTAAAGCTGCCAAAGCCTGCTGAAACGTTGATAGAGCTATAACAGTCCACCATACTCACGCCATCATCTAGTAACTCTTGCATTCTCTCAAACGCACGGCTGACAAGGCTTCCTGTTGGTTTTTCTGTTGTTTTCTCTTCTCTGACTTTTTCGCCTGTTAATAGGTAGTTAGGCGTTGTGCGTAATTCTTTCGCTATTGTGATGATCATAGAGGCTTGTGGCTCTCTTTCGTCATTTTCCCATAGTTGCATTGTTGAAAGAGACACGCCAAGTGTGTCAGCGAGTTCATTTCTGGTCAATCCGACACTTTCTCTCTGTTCTCTGATCCTACTTCCAATCATAGAAGTATTTTTAAACTTAATCTTCATAACTTTAAAAAACACCGTAAAAGTTTTTCAACTTTTTAAAGTTACTTTAATAGCTATATAAATCAATAACTTGCATATAACAGTATAAAAGTAACGGTTAAAATTCAATCAAGTAACTTTAAAAAGTTATTTTTAAAGTTGAAATGATTACTTAAAGAGTTTATTATCTCTTGCGTTAAGTCAATGAGGTTATCCAATGAGTACATTAACAGAAACTAAAAAAACAGCGAATGATTGGCATAGAGCCGACATTATCGCTGCTCTGCATAAAGCTGGGTGGTCGCTCAGACAACTCTCTCTTCAGCACGGTTATAGTCAAGCAAGCACGTTAAAAAATGCTCTTGACCGACCTTGGAAGAAAGGCGAACGCATTATTGCTGATGCCATCGGTGTTGAACCTGAAGAGATCTGGGCTGAACGATACGCTAAACGCAATTTAAAAAAATTTGCTGAAAAAGTTTAAAAGAGGTGGTTTATGGAAGCCAACAACTTAAAAACACACTATTCCGCAAAAGAACTGTTAAATATGAGTTTAACGAATTTACCTAATTCGGTGCAAGCAATTATTTATCAAGCTAAGAAAAATAACTGGAAATCCCAAAAACGGCAAGGTCGTGGCGGTGGGTTGGAATATGAATTGGCGAGTTTGCCAATAGAGATACAAAACGAACTACTCCTCAAAACCACCCCAGCCCAAACCGCGGTGGAATTGCAAAAAATCGAAGAAACTCGCCCGCTTGCAAGCAATGAAATCTGGCAGTTATGGGACGAAGCAAGTGCAAAAGCCCAAGAGCAAGCCAAAATCAAACTTGGCACGATGTTTGCAGTAGCAAATTTAGTGGAAAGTGGTGTGAACGTGTTAGATGCCTTCCAGCTCATCTGTGGTAAAGAAAATGCTGAACGGCTGAAAAATAACGAGAAATTACTCTCAGTTGGTTCTTTAAAAAATTGGTGGTATCGGGTCAAAGACGCCCCACGGCAAGATTGGCTGCCCTTGATGCTCAACAACAGCGGCAAGAGTAGCAAAAATGTGGCGGAAATAGATGAAGATGCTTGGCAGTTCTTCAAAAATTTCTACTACAGTCGTGAAAAACCCTCACTGGCGCACAGCTATGAGGTATTAAAACAAGCCGCGCAGTACAACGGTTGGCGAATTCCCTCTCGTTCTTCACTGAAACGCAAAATGGAACGAGACGTACCAAAAACTGAAGAAGTGTTCCGTCGTGAAGGCCAATAATGAGTATGTAGGAAAAAGTTGGTAAAAATGAGTTAAAACCTTGATTAATAAGGAAAAATCTAATTTTTTACCAACTATTTATCCTACATTTTTTGAATAAATTATTCTGACATTTGCCCTGATGCTTTTGGTAAAACTAAATTCATCAGAATTGCAGCAATTGCACAAAGGCTGATGCCTTTAAGTGAAAATTCGCCTACATTGATAAGCATACCACCAATACCAAAGGTCATTACGACGGAAACAATTACAAGGTTGCGTGCTTCACCCATATCTACTTTCGCTTTGATAAGCGTACTCATCCCTACTGCAGCGATTGAGCCGAAGACAAGCATCATAATACCGCCCATTACTACACCTGGAATGGTTTGCAAGAATGCACCCACTTTTCCGCAGAATGAAATAGCAATAGCCCAACAAGCTGCCCAAGTCATAATGGTTGGGTTGAAGTTTTTGGTAAGCATTACCGCGCCAGTTACTTCAGCATAGGTTGTATTTGGTGGACCACCGATCATTGATGCTGTAGAGGTTGCGATACCATCGCCCAATAAGGTACGGTGTAAGCCTGGTTTTTTCAGGAAGTCTTTACCTGTTACAGAGCTGATTGCCATAATCCCGCCCACGTGTTCAACTGCTGGTGCGATAGCAATGGGAAGCAAGTATAAAATCGCATCCAAACGGAACTCTGGCGTTGTGATTGTAGGTAAATCAAACCAAGATGCATTTTGCACTGGCGTGAAATCTACAATGCCTAAGAAGAGGGATAGTAGATAACCCACAACGATACCAAACATAATCGGCACGAGCTTCATCAAGCCTTTGGCGAAGACGGCAACAATCACAGTGGTAATTAAGGTGACCATTGAAACAAACATTGCAGTGTCTTGTGAAATCGCACCATTCGTATTTTTGCCTAATGCCATATCAACTGCCACAGGTGCTAAGCCTAAACCAATGATGATAATCACTGGGCCAACAACCACAGGCGGGAAAATTCTGTCCATAATTTGTGCACCTTTCCATTTTACAAGGGTACTTAAACAGAGGTAAACCAGGCCCGTACACGCTAAACCGCCCATAGTGACTGCAATTCCCCATTCTTGCACACCATACTGAATTGGCGCAATAAAAGCGAAAGAGGAGGCGAGGAAAATAGGTACTTGACGTTTGGTACAGAGTTGGAAAAGGAGAGTGCCGATACCTGCAGTAAGTAGTGCGGTATTTGGATCTAGCCCCGTGATAAGTGGAACTAACACTAAAGCACCGAAAGCAACAAAGAGCATTTGTAAGCCTACAAAGGCTTGTTTCGGTCTGCTAATGGTTTGATTGTTCATGGAAGTTTTCTCAGTTGTGATAATAAAAACAAATTGGTTATCTTTCGACAACTGAAAGTAAATTATACTAAAAATCAGACCGCTTGGATATGGGAGAGAGAGAAAATCCTTTTAACTGTTAACAATTAAAAGGATTTTGCGATTAAATTAAGTAATGATTATTGTATTTCATTGAAATATGCTTTATTCGCTTTTTCAAAGGTTTCGGATATTTTTGTATTTGGTGCTGGTGTGATGAGAGAAATCACGACAATCATCAGTGTTGCAAGTAAGAAGCCTGGAATCATAGAATACATTTCTGGTAATTCAAATAAAGCGGTTAAATCTTTCCAGAAATAAACAATTAATGCCCCCGTAAGCATTCCAACCATAGCGCCTAAACCGTTCATTCGTTTCCAGAATAAAGAGAGTAAAACGATTGGACCGAATGCAGAGCCAAAACCTGCCCACGCATCTTTTACTAATCCAAATACTTGACTGTTTGGATCTTGAGCGATATAAATTGCAAGGGCAGCAACAGCGAGCACCATTAAACGGCTTAACCAAACGAGTTCTTTATCAGAGGCTTCTGGACGAAGGATACCTTTGTATAAATCTTCGGTAATTGCACTTGAGCAGATCAATAGTTGGGCTGAAAGTGTGCTCATTACAGCAGCCAAAATAGCAGAAAGTAAGATGCCAGCAATCCAAGGGTTGAATAATAATTTTGCCAGTTCAATGAAAATTTGTTCGTTGTTATGGCTTACTACACTAGCTTGTTCTGGGTGTACGAAGAAATAAGCCATACCAAAATAGCCAATACCGATTGCACCAGCAAGGCAAATGATCATCCACGTCATACTAATGCGACGAGCATTTTCGAGTGATTTAACGCCTTCTGCAGCCATAAAACGAACTACAATATGCGGCTGACCAAAATAGCCTAAACCCCATGCCATTAAACTCGTTACGCCCAGCAAGGTTGTGCCTGTGAACATATCGTTGTAGTTACGTTGAGCGATTGTTTCTGCATGTGTGATAGCTGCCTCCATTACCTCAAAGCCACCAATATTCATCAGTACAAAAACAGGTGTAAGAATTAATGCGAACAGCATCAATGTGGCTTGAATGGTATCCGTCCAGCTTACCGCTAAAAAACCGCCGATAAAGGTATAAAGAATCGTAGCAACAGCACCATACCAGATAGCATCAGCGTAAGGCACGCCAAAGAGATTTTCGAATACGCGAGCACCAGCTACAACGCCAGAAGCACAATAAACAGCAAAGAAAAGTAAGAAAATCAGTGCAGATAGGATTTTGATGATACGGGTTTTATCGCTAAAACGGTTGTGGAAATATTCTGGTAAAGTTAAAGCATCGCCAAAATATTCTGTGTGCGCACGTAAACGCCCTGCAACCAATTTCCAGTTAAGATAAGCCCCTAATGTTAAGCCAATTGCCAACCAAGCTTCAATTAAACCGCCCGCATAAATTGCCCCTGGTAATCCCATTAGCAACCAACCAGACATATCTGATGCGCCCGCAGAAAGTGCGGTAACAAAGCTCCCTAAGCGACGCCCGCCTAAGATGTAATCAGAGAGATTATTGGTAACACGATAGGCGATAAAGCCAATTAAGATCATTCCTAACAAATAAATCAGGAAAGTAGTTACGGTTGGATCTAAGCCAAACATTATGTATCCTCTTAAAATTTTAAAGAAAAGAGATTACTGATTTTTTGTAAAATTTCAACTTAAACCGCATAAAAAGGAGGATTTTTTTGATTTAAGCGGGTTTATTTCGCAATAATTAAATGATGCAGCGGTTTATCCCAAGGCTCAAGTGGTAGCTTTTCTACACATTGACAAGTGTGAGCCAGCCCTATGCGAATTGCTTTTGGATTTTGTTCAAAAGTGCGATCGTAAAAACCGCCACCGTAGCCAAGTCGCCCAAGCTGTTTATCACAGCCAACAAGCGGTGTGAAAATCATCTCAATTTGCGAAGTTGGGATCACATTCCTTACATCTAATTTCGGTTGTAACAAGCCCCACGGATGTTTTTCTAACGGTGTGTTAGCTTTGAAATGAGAGAATAGCAGATTGTTTTTTGAGAAAGGATGAATAATCGGTAAGTAGCATTTTTTGCCTTGTTTACGTAGCTCTTCAACTAATACAAGCGGTGAAATTTCGTGTTTAAATGGCAAATAAACAGCGATATGTTCAGCTTGCTGTTTTTCGATAATATCTAATGCAATAGGAACGAGATCGTATGAGGCCTGTAACTGTTTTTCAGCCGATAAATGTGAGCGTTTTTCAAGAAGTTGTTTACGAAGAACTTGACGGTCTGTTTGAATGGAAGATTGCATAGCAAATAGATGATGAGGTGTCCGAAGTGCCGCTATCAGTAATAGTCCTTGAACCAGAAGGTTCAAGGGAGTCGAACGTATTTGTTTTTAGGCTTCTTACTTAAAGTAAGCATGCTCACCAACAACTGGATGCTCAACTCAAAGTTTTAAATTATCGGCTCAGGGACGTAACCAACAACGCACACCCCAGACGGGTTAGAATATTAACGGAATTTTGCCTTTTTTCCTAGTCTTAAACGTAATTTATTTTACGTTTGCCTAGCTTTTAGACGAGCATATAACAGTTATTCATCAACCGTAATTGATGCGGTGGGCTGGAGTTTAGTCAATGAACTATCAAGCTGTTGAATGCAGTTTTTCAACACATTTTTATTGTTTTCGTTGTGTTGTTTTTCAAGCTCAAGTTCATAGTTTAGATTAAGTGCCACGATTGCTAACACTTTTTCTAACTGAATAATGCCCGATTGTTCTTTTAGAACGCCTACTCGCTCTTCCAAATGTTGCGCAGAAACAAGTAGGTTTTCTTTCTGATCAGGTGGACAATGCAATCGCAAAACTTGCCCAAAAAGTTGTATCTCAATGTTATTTGCCGACATAGCGAGCTGTCCTTATCAATAGTGAATTAGTCAATAAAAATCGGTTTATTATGCCATTATTCAATTTAATCATAAATAGAAAATCGGTGAATTTAATTCCTCTCTTTTAATTATTTCGAGGTAAATCAGCATAATAGTCGGATTTTTATCCCTTATTCTGCGTTTTTTTGCTATTATGCGAGTCTTATTGATGATCCTCTGATTTTATTGATATGACAACACCAGCAGAATTTAAACAGCTCGTTACGCAACTGCAACTTGAGCTCACTCCAGCCGAATTTCACGGCTTTTTAAGTGGCTTAATTGTTGGGGGGGTACAAGATGAGTCTTGGAAAACCTTAGCTTACCAATTCACCAATGATGGGCACGCTTTTTCTCAAGCTCCTCTTAAAACATTGGAAAATTTTTATCAAGAATTGATCGCTAGTTATACGGAAGCCAACACGCTTTTCAGCCTTTGGTTACCTGAAGATGAAAATGATGGCTTCGCTCTAGCAGATGGTATCGCAGAATGGACAAGTCAATTCATTCTAGGACTCGGTTTAGCTCAACCTAAATTAAGCGAAGAAAAAGATGAAATAGGCGAAGCGATTGATGATTTAGAAGAGATCTCACGCCTTGGCTACCACGATGATGACAAAAACGAAGAACTCATCGAAGCGGGCGAAGAAGTCGTCGAATATTTACGCGTGCTGGCTCTTTTCTTGCACAGCAATTTCGCATTAAATACCACACCTGCAAACAAAGCCCAACTGCACTAATTTTGAAGAATAAGGATAATTATGACTCAGCTTAAAAATGATCGTTATTTAAAAGCCCTGTTACGTGAACCTGTGGATATGACCCCCGTTTGGATGATGCGTCAAGCAGGTCGTTATTTGCCAGAATATAAAGCAACTCGTGCTCAAGCGGGAGATTTTATGTCGCTTTGCCGCAATGCAGATTTAGCTTGTGAAGTGACTTTACAACCTCTACGTCGCTATGCATTAGATGCAGCGATTTTATTTTCAGATATTTTGACCATTCCTGACGCAATGGGCTTAGGTTTAAGTTTTGGTGCAGGCGAAGGCCCTAAATTTGCCCGCCCAATTGAGAACAAAAGCCAAGTGGATAACTTGCCAATTCCTGATCCTGAAGATGAATTACAATATGTCATGAATGCTGTTCGCACCATTCGCCGTGAATTAAAAGGCGAAGTGCCGTTAATAGGCTTTTCTGGTAGCCCGTGGACATTAGCAACTTATATGGTCGAAGGCGGTTCAAGCAAGGCATTCACTAAAATTAAAAAAATGATGTATGCCGATCCGCAGATTTTACACGCATTATTAGATAAACTTGCAGACAGCGTCATTCTTTATTTAAATGCTCAGATCAAAGCAGGTGCACAAGCGGTCATGGTGTTCGACACTTGGGGCGGTGTGTTGGCTCACGAAGAATACAAAACCTTCTCATTGCAATATATGCAAAAAATCGTGGAAGGCTTAATTCGCGAAAATGAAGGCAGAAAAGTGCCAGTTACCCTATTCACCAAAGGTGGAGGATTATGGCTTGAAGCGATTGCAGAGACAGGTTGCGATGCGGTTGGTTTAGACTGGACCGTTGATATTCGTGAGGCGAAAAAACGCGTAGGGCACAAAGTGGCACTGCAAGGCAATATGGATCCAAGCGTATTATACTCACCAGTTGCACGCATTGAGCAAGAGGTTAAAAACATTCTTGCAGGTTTTGGCAAAGGCTCCGGACACGTGTTCAATTTAGGGCACGGCATCCATCAAGATGTACCAATGGAAAGCCCGAAAGTGTTTGTGGATGCAATTCACGAGTTTTCGAAGCAGTATCATAAGTAATTATTAGTGACAAGCGGCGGAATTTTGCAAAACTTTTGCGAATTTCGACCGCTTCATCATTAACTATCACGAGGAATTATATGCGAAATCCTATCCATAAACGCATGGAACGCTTTGAACCTTGGCAACACCTGACCTTTATGGCGTGTTTGTGTGAAAGAATGTATCCTAACTTTCAAATGTTCTGCCATGTTGCTGAGCAAGAAGAGAATGTGAAGATCTATCAGAACATCTTAAATCTTGTTTGGGAACATCTCACTGTTAAAGGGGCGAAAATCAACTTTGATAATCAGCTCGAAAAATTGGAAAACATCATTCCAGATGTGAACGAATATGAATTTTTCGGCGTGCTTCCAGCTCAAGAAGCGTGCGAAGCCCTTTCTGAGTTGCTACATAGCATCATTGCAGGCTCAACACTTGAACAAGCGATTCGCATTAGTCAAATTTCTCTTGGCACCGTTGCAAGCTATTTGGAAATGCAAAATGAACGAGAATTAAGCGAAGTTGAGCTAAAAAACTCAGAAGAAATTCAAGAAGAATTAGATGTGCAATGGCAAATTTACCGCCTACTCAACGAATGCGAAGAGCGTGATGTTCCCTTGATTTTAGACCTTAAAAATGAGATTAGAAGTGCGGGAATAAGTAATATTGGTATAATTTTTAATCAGTAGAATTATTTTTTGATAAAAAATAATATTTTCCTATTTGAGAAATTCGAACTTTGAATTAAGCTACACTAAGTTATATCAACCTTTTCGGCGATTTTCGCCATAACTATACAATCTTTGAGGATTAAACTATGAACAAAAGTGAATTAATTGATGCTATCGCAGCAAAAGCAAACTTAAGCAAAAAAGATGCTAAAGCAGCTTTAGAAGCAACGTTAGAAGCAGTATCTGAAAGCTTAAAAGCAGGTGATGCTGTTCAATTAATCGGCTTCGGTACTTTCAAAGTAAACGAGCGTGCAGCACGTACAGGTCGTAACCCACGTACTGGCGAAGAGATCAAAATTGCAGCCGCTAAAATCCCAGCATTCGTTGCTGGCAAAGCATTAAAAGATTTAGTTAAATAATGTAGAAGTTATCTCTCTAATTAATAAAAAAGTCGCTATTTTAAATAATAGCGACTTTTGTATTTTTATGCTCAAAACAGTACTGATTTCTGATTCATTTTAACTTATTTACCTCACCTTACCTCACATCTACAAATCTGCTAAAATACGGGCAATTTTTATTTTCTTATACAAATTTTATGGCATTACTAAACCTATCAAACGCCTATTTAGGCTTCGGGGATTTCCCACTTTTAGATCACACTGAATTACATATTGAACCGAACGAACGCGTCTGTTTAGTGGGGCGTAATGGAGCGGGCAAATCAACGTTAATGAAAGTGCTTGCGGGCGAAGTGCAATTAGATGATGGTAAGTTGATTTTTGAAAAAGATATCGTTGTCGCACGCCTTGAGCAAGACCCACCACGCCATATTCAAGAAACTGTTTTCGAATATGTTGCTGAAGGGATTGCACATTTAAGCGATCTTTTAAAGCAATATCACCACATTTCACAACAAATGCTGACCGATTACAGCGATGAGCTGTTGGCAAAATTGTCACAAGTGCAAGCCCAGCTTGAACACAACAACGGCTGGCAGTTTGAAAACCGCATTCAAGATACGCTAAAATTGCTAGAGCTTGACCCAGATAAAAAACTCTGTGAACTTTCAGGCGGTTGGGTTCGCCGTGCCGCTCTTGCCCGTGCCTTGGTTGCCAACCCAGATATTCTGTTATTAGATGAACCAACCAACCACTTAGATGTGGAAGCCATCACTTGGCTTGAAGATCTATTGCTCAATTTTAAAGGCTCTATTATCTTCATCTCGCACGACCGTTCATTTATTCGCAAAATGGCAACTCGCATTGTTGATTTAGATCGCGGTAAGCTCGTTTCTTACCCAAGCAACTATGATCTCTATTTAGAAACCAAAGCGGAAGATTTACGTGTCGAAGCCTTACAAAATGAGCTTTTCGATAAAAAATTGGCTCAAGAAGAAGTTTGGATTCGCCAAGGCATTAAAGCCCGCCGAACGCGTAACGAAGGGCGAGTACGTGCCTTAAAAAAATTGCGTGAAGAGCGTCGCAACCGTCGCGAAGTGCAAGGCAAAGCCAAAATCCAGCTGGATACAACCGCACGCTCAGGCAAAATAGTGTTTGAAATTGAGAATGCTAGTTACGAAGTTGAAGGCAAAACCTTGCTAAAAGATTTTTCTGCGACGATTCAACGTGGCGATAAAATTGCGCTAGTGGGGCCAAACGGCTGTGGTAAAACCACCTTCATCAAACTGTTATTAGGCGAATTGCAACCCACTTCGGGTACAATTCGTTGCGGAACCAAGCTAGATATAGCTTATTTCGACCAATACCGTGCAGAGTTAGATTTAGAAAAAACGGTGATGGATAACGTTGCCGATGGTAAGCAAGATATTGAAGTAAACGGGGTAAAACGCCACGTGCTTGGCTATTTGCAAGATTTCTTATTCCTGCCAAAACGTGCAATGACGCCCGTTAAAGCCTTATCAGGCGGCGAGCGCAACCGTCTCTTATTGGCTAAATTATTGCTCAAGCCCAATAACCTTCTTATTCTGGACGAACCAACGAACGATTTGGATGTAGAAACGCTGGAGCTATTGGAAGAGCTGCTTGCCGATTACCAAGGCACGTTGTTAATCGTGAGCCACGACCGTCAATTTATTGATAACACCGTGGAAGAATGCTTCTTCTTTGAAGGCAACGGTGTATTAAATCAATATATTGGTGGCTATTTTGATGCGAAGCAGCAACAAGAAAACTACCACGCAAGCCAAGCTTCCCAATTGCAAAATCAGAAGAAAAATGAACTGCTTGCAGCTGAACCCGCAAAGCAAGAAAAACCAAAAGCAGAAGCGAAAAAAGTGAAGTTGTCTTACAAAGAACAACGCGAGCTGGAAGCATTGCCTGCACAAATGGAAGCCCTTGAAGCGGAAATTGAATCCCTACAAACAGAGATAAGTTCAGCCGATTTCTTCAGCAAAGAGGTGGCTTACACCCAAGAAAAATTACAAGCACTGGCGAATAAAGAAGCCGAACTTGAACAGGCTTTTGAACGTTGGGAAGTGCTTGAGAGTATTAAGAATGGGAATGGGTAGTAATACAACTATTTCAATGATATTTGAGGGGTAAAATGAGCGAACGTATGCAATGGTCTTGTTTAGTCAATAAACATGCGGAAATTTTCGAGTGGGAAGATAAATCAGGTGCCGCCTATTTGTCTCAAATTCCACTGATTTCAGGTTATGCACAGGCGTTGCTCTATTCCCGTTTTGACCAGCTAAGTTTCTATTTTCACTATCAAAATCAATGGTTTAAGTTTGATTTAAAACGCCAACAGGCTGATTTTGTGTTAGTGCAAGCGGTCAAAAATGAGTTACCGTTTGAATTGAGTAAGCGTGAAATTGAGTTGCTAACCTTAATTGGTGCAGGCTTATCAAATGCGGAAATTGCTGAGCAACTTGGCATTAGTGAACGCACGGTGGCAAAACACGTTGAAAATATTTTTACCAAAACGGAAACCGAAAATCGCACGGCGTTGGCGGTTTTTGGTTTAACCCAATCACTTTGCTGTTTGCCCACACCTGGGCATTTATCGCACTCTATTCTCGCAACCCATCAAATTGAAGTGTTTGCCAATCAAAAAGCGAAGTTTGAGCAAGAGACTTATTTTTCCATTCAAAGCCAAACCAAACGTCCGATCATTCTTGGCGTGCCTTATGTCGAACAAGGCATCGGGCAAATTGACACCAAAGAACTGCTGAATGGTTCAGAGCTAGCAGTTGAGATGATTAACCGTCAAGGAGGGATTAACGGACGGAAAATTCAGCTCGAAAAAGCGGGCTTTTCGGTGGAAGATAAGGCAAGTATTTTGCACGCCTACAATGAGCTATTTGATCATGAAGTGGATGCGATCTCAACCAGTTACGCCTGCTATTCGCCAGAAATTCACGAATTAGTTGCCCAAAGTGGGATTCCTTATTTGCATATTGCCACCCACAGCAATTCAGATAAAAAAGCCCATAATCTGCCGATTAGCCAGTTTGATAATATCTTCCAAGTATGTGCGAGTGATACTAATTATGGATCGGGTGTCAGCCGTTTTCTGCAAACTTACCAGCATTATTACCCTAATTTGTTGCAAAATCGCATCATTTTAGTGATTCGGGTAAAATGGCAGCCGATTGATATTGGGATTGATAAGCTCATTTTTGACCTCAAAAAAGAGCATTGGCGAGTCGAAGTGTTGGATCTTGATAAAAAAGAACAAGATTTTGAAACTGCTATGAAAGTAATCCATCAAATTTTCCCCTCAATGGTGGTGTTAGCTTCTTATTTTGCAGAAGATATGGTGAATTTTCATCACGCCTTTACTCAACAACCAACGAATGCGGTGCTTTATAGTATTTATGCCCCTTCTGCTTTTTTACCTGAAAATCAGCCTTGCGAAGGCGTGATTTGGTCTACTACAAGTGGATTAAGCCAAAATTATTTAGGGCAACAATTTTGCCAACATTATGAACAATTTTTTGGTTATCAACCAAGCTATTCGCAAGCCAGCATTGCTTTTGACCAAGTGAATATTTTGGCAAATGTGTGGAAACAGAGCTTTTCAACACGAGCATTTAAAACCATTTCTGAAGGAATTCGAGCGATGCCACATTATGGTGTTAATGGTACTTATTATTTTGGCACTGGTACGCAAACGGGATTGACTTACCCTGATAATACTAAAGATCTCTCAATTAGCCTCCCGCATCTGGTCTATCAAATTCAGCAAGGATACAGCCGAATTATTGCTCCTGAGATGTTCGCCAATACCTTCTTTAAATTACCGCCGTGGTTTGTGGTGAAATAATGTTACCTCTTTTGAGTTAAATCAAATTTCCTTTCGATATACCTCTTAATACGTATTTTTACTTATTGAGGCTCACCTCCGATTTTATAAAATTCCCTCGTTATTTTATCTTTTTATTTTAGTGGGGAATTTATGCCTAAATTAAAACTTTCGCTTGCGAGCGGTCTGATTTGTATTGTGATTGGTGCGGTTGCATTATTTGGTGTGCAGTCGATTATGAAAGCAACCAGCAGCCCTGAATTTTGTGTCAGTTGCCATTCAATGAGCCATCCTCAAGCGGAATGGGAAAGCACGGTGCATTTTTCAAACCGTAAAGGGATTCTAGCTGAATGTGCCGATTGCCACGTTCCACATGAAGGAATCGACTATGTGAAAGCGAAATTTGTGGCACTCAAAGATGTCTGGCACACCTTTGTTACTAACAAATTGCCCGATCAAGAAGCCTATGAGCAACACCGTTTAGAAATGGCACAACGGGTTTGGCAAGAGATGAAAGAGAGTGATTCTAAGACTTGTCGTTCTTGCCATAGTTTCGAGGCGATGGTGGTTTCTGAGCAGAAAGAAGCGGCACAGAAAATGCACAAGTTAGCACAAGAAACTAACCAAACTTGTATCGACTGTCATAAAGGTATCGCCCATTTTATGCCAGAAATGCCAGTGGATAATGCGACTGCACTAGGCGAACTCACTAAACACGCAGGGCAATTTAGCGAAAATGATAAAACCCTTTATAACCTTGTGATGACTCCTGCAAAAACAGCGGAAGGAGCAGAAATTCGTTTGTTACCTTATGCTGAATTACACGATTGGAAAGCTGAGAACGACAACATTAAAGCGACCTTAAAAGGCTGGCAACAAGTAGGGGCAGAGAGCGTACTTTATGCGGCACTTGGACAACGCATCATGGTAGGATTAGTCAGCGATGAAGCGAAAGACAAACTTACCGTTCATCAAACCGTTAACGATAAAGTGACCAATTCTGATTGGAAAGAAGTCAGTGTGGAAGTTTCTATGCCGAAAACTGCCGTCACTTCAGATTTAAAATCCCTCAATGCCTTTGGCGATAATCTAAACCAAACCCATTGTAGCGGCTGTCACGCAGCCATCGATGCAAGCCATTACACCGCAAACCAATGGATTGGGGTAGTAAATTCTATGAAGGATAGAACTTCAATGACTGCCGATGATGTGCGTGCCGTAACCATTTACTTGCAACGCAATGCCAAAGATATGGGTGGAAACACACACTAATTTTTATCAACAAATCCGATACCGAGCTGTTGTAGCTAAGTTTTGTAAGCGTGCGTGAATTTTTCAAATTCACACCCCCTACAAAATATGCCATTCCAGCCTGTTACAAGCGATGGTTTTTCGCAAAACGTTTGCAAAATCTCACCGCTTGCAACACAGGATAGCAAAGAAATGCACTATCCCCTCGTGCTTAGAAAGGTGTCACATTTAACTTACTTTCAGAGGATAATCCGTATGAAAAAACAAGAAAATATCAACGCAAGCCGTCGTGGTTTTATTAAAACCACCTCACTTGGTCTTGCTGGGACATCTTTAGCTGGCGGTAGCGTCAGTGCGTTACTTTCAACCGAAGCTAAAGCAGCTGAAATGCAAACTGTGATGACTGCAGCGCACTGGGGACCATTAGGCGTGGTGGTGCAAGATGGCAAAGTGGTGAAATCAGGCCCTGCGATTGAACCAAGCGTAGTTAACGAATTGCAATCGGTAGTAGCAGATCAAGTGCACGGCGAAACTCGTGTGAAATACCCGATGGTGCGTAAAGGCTACTTAGAAGGCAACAAAGACACCAGCTTACGCGGTCGCGATGAGTGGGTGCGAGTTTCTTGGGATAAAGCCTTTGAACTGGTGGCAAACGAGATGAAACGCGTTCGTGAAGCTCACGGTCCAAGTGCAATTTTCGGTGGTTCTTACGGCTGGTATAGCTCAGGTGCATTGCACGCTTCTCGTACCTTATTACAACGCTACCTTAACTTAACAGGTGGTTTTGTGGGCGTGAAAGGTGACTATTCTACAGGGGCGGCACAAGTAATTATGCCGCACGTGTTAGGTACCATCGAAGTGTATGAGCAACAAACTAGCTGGGAGGTGATCCTTGAAAGTAGCGATATTATCGTGCTTTGGTCTGCGAACCCGTTAAATACTTTGCGTATTGCGTGGACTTCCACCGACCAACAAGGTATCGAATACTTCAAAAAATTCAAAGAGAGCGGCAAACGTATTATCTGTATCGATCCTGTGAAAAGTGAAAGCTGCGAATTCTTAGGGGCAGAATGGGTGCCAGTAAACACTGGTACAGACGTTGCGTTAATGCTAGGTATTGCTCACACTTTAGTGACCGAAAATAAACACGACAAAGAGTTCCTCAAAAAATACACAACTGGCTTTGAAAAATTTGAAAGCTACTTACTCGGCACAGAAGACAAACAGCCGAAAGATGCCGCGTGGGCAAGTAAAATTTGTGGCGTACCAGTTGAAATCATTAAACAATTAGCGGCAGATTTCTCAAGCAAACGCACCATGCTTATGGGCGGATGGGGAATGCAACGCCAGCGCCATGGTGAGCAAAGCCACTGGATGTTAGTGACCCTTGCTTCAATGTTAGGTCAAATAGGCTTACCTGGTGGCGGTTTTGGTTTAAGTTATCACTATTCAAACGGTGGTGCACCAACCGCAACGGGCGGCATCTTAGGTTCAATTACCGCAAATCCATCAACGGAAGCAGGGGCGAAAACGTGGTTAGATGAAACCTCAAAATTTTCATTCCCTGTAGCTCGTATTTCTGACGCATTGTTAAATCCAGGCAAAACCATTGATTACAACGGCACTCAAGTGACTTATCCAGACATTAAGGTGATCTATTGGTCTGGCGGTAATCCATTTACCCACCACCAAGATACCAACACTTTAGTGAAAGCGTGGCAAAAACCAGATATGGTGGTGGTCAATGAATGCCATTGGACGCCAACCGCACGTATGGCAGACATTGTATTACCTGCTACAACTAGCTATGAACGCAACGATTTAACCATGTCTGGCGACTATTCAATGATGAATATTTACCCGATGAAACAAGCGGTTGAGCCGCAATTTGAAGCGAAAAACGACTACGATATTTTCGCTGAGCTTGCAAAACGAGCGGGCAAAGAAGCGGAATTTACCGAAGGCAAAACCGAAATGGATTGGTTAAAAGGCTTCTACCAAACGGCCTTTGATGCAGCACGTAAGAACCGCGTATTAATGCCTAAATTCGAACAATTCTGGCAAGAAAACAAACCGATTACTTTCAAAGCCAGTGAAAAAGCGAAAAAATGGGTACGCTATGAAGAGTTCCGTAACGATCCGTTACTCAACCCATTAGGCACACCATCAGGCAAAATTGAGATCTACTCTGATGTAGTGGCAAAAATGAACTACGATGATTGTAAAGGTCATCCAACTTGGATGGAACACGAGGAATACTCTGGTAAAACCACCGCTGAAGAGCCGTTAGCCTTAGTAACACCACACTCTAAATATCGTTTACACAGCCAATTAGCGTATAGTGCATTGCGTAAACTTTATGCGGTAAATGATCGTGAACCTGTGTTAATTCACACTGAAGATGCGGCTGCACGCGGCATTGTAAGCGGTGATATTGTGCGTGTATTTAACAAACGTGGACAAGTATTGGCAGGTGCAGTGGTGACTGATGGTATCATCAAAGGCACAGTTGCGATTCACGAAGGAGCTTGGTACGACCCACAAGATTTAGGTCAATCAGAGCATCCACTTTGTAAAAACGGTAACCCGAATGTGCTTACCCGTGATGAAGGTACATCTAAACTTGCACAAGGTAACTCTCCAAATACCGCAACGGTGCAAGTTGAGAAATTTACTGGAGAAGTACCTACTGTGACGGTGTTTACGGAGCCGAAATATACACAAGCATAATCACTAATTAAAGAAGAAAAGGGCACTAATAGTGCCCTTTAATATCTCAAATATTTTCATTTTTCTTTATTTTAGCTTGCTCTTCTGCTTTTTTACGACGAATCTCTTTCGGATCGGCAATTAGCGGGCGGTAAATTTCAATTCTATCGCCGTTTTCTACTATATCCGTTAATTTTGCGGCACGGCTGAAAATGCCGACTTTATTTTGGCGTAAATCAATCTCGGTATATTTTTCTAAAACGCCAGACTGCACAATCGCATTTTGGATCGTAATCGGATTTTCTAGCGTGAGTTTTTTCAAAAAATAACGCTCGGGGTAGGCATAAACTACTTCAACAACAATTTTCTCTGACATATCAACCTCGTAAATAAGCGGTCATATTTTACGTGAACTTTGCTAAATGATAAAGGCAGCGCTTACAACGAAACACTCTTAATTTGCAGATAAACAGCCTGCTCAATGCTTAATTGCAAATCATTAAATGCCCAAAGGCTGATGCTTGCCCAGATTTTTTGCCCTTCAACATCCACCTCCACATTCACTTGCTGAGATTGCTGTTGAATCTGGCAAATTTTACCTTGTAAAATGTTACGAATTGAGGTGTTTTGCGGTTGTGCTAAGGTAATCGATACATCCTTGCTGTTGATGGTAATTCGCACATTGTCGTTCAATTGATAACGCGGTAATTCGCTTACCCATACAGATTGGGTCCCGAGTGATAATTCCAACATTTGGTAATCAGTTTGGTGCGATTTAATCGGTAACTCCAATAAACTCAGTGGATACTGTTCAGGTAGCCATTGCTGGAAAGCTGCATGTTGCCAAATATGTTTAACCTGATTGAACGCCATAATTTGCCCTTGTTCAATCAAAATCACTTGATCGGCAAGGCGGATAATCTCATCAAGGCTGTGAGTTACGTATAAAATCGGGATTTCAATCTGACTAGAAAGCTGGTCAAGATAATTCAACAATTCCTGCTTTCTGGGTAAATCAAGGGCAGAAAGCGGTTCATCCATCAACAAAATATCTGGATTACTTAATAAGGCTCGCCCAATGGCTACACGCTGTTTTTCGCCACCTGATAAACTGAGTGGAAAACGTTCCAGCAGGTTCTGAATACCGAGCAATTCTACAATTTGCAAAAAATAGCTTGAATTAAACCGCTTGCAACCATACTTGAGGTTCTTTTCCACGGTATAATGCGGGAAAAGTCGGTGCTCTTGGAACACGTAACCGATATGGCGTTTTTCTGGCGGAAGATTGATTTTTTGTTCGCTATCAAACAGCACATTATCGTTAAGGGTAATAGTGCCAGATTGTGGCGTGACTAAGCCTGCGACGAGATTGATCAAGCTTGATTTTCCCGCTCCAGAACGCCCGAAAATAGCGGTAACGCCTCTGGCGGGAATCTCGATATTGAGGTTAAGTGATAACGCCCCGAGCGTTTTTTTTACATTGATTTTTAACATATAAGCAACCTTCGTGATGATTGAATGCATTATATAATGATTTCTATCACGAATGTTGGAGAAAAAGGATAAAAAATGAGTAGAGTGGATAATTACGAACAGCGTTTTGGCGGAATTGGGCGTCTTTATACGCCAGAAGGTTTGTCAAAATTGCGCCAAGCTCACGTTTGTGTGATTGGTATTGGAGGCGTTGGTTCTTGGGCAGTTGAGGCATTGGCTCGCACAGGGATTGGTAAAATCACGATGATCGATATGGACGATATTTGCGTAACCAACATTAACCGCCAAATTCACGCGATGACGGGCACTGTTGCCCAGCTTAAAACGGAATCGATGAAAGAGCGTGTGGAGAGAATTAACCCAGAGTGTGTGATCGAAATTATTGATGATTTTATTTCGCCTGAGAATATTCCTGAATACCTCAATCGAGGCTATGATTATGTGATTGATGCGATTGATAGCGTAAAAACGAAAGCGGCACTAATTGCCTATTGCAAGCGAAATAAAATTAAGTTGATTACCACAGGTGGTGCAGGTGGACAGACTGATCCAAGCCAAATTCAAATTGCCGATTTAAGCAAAACCATACAAGATCCGTTGGCATCAAAAGTGAGATCGTTGCTGAGAAAAGAGTACAATTTCAGCCAAAATACGAAGCGTAAATTTGGTGTAGATTGCGTATTCTCCACCCAACCGTTAATTTTCCCGAAAATGGGAGAGAGCTGTGAAATTTCCGCCACGATGAACTGTGCCAATGGCTTTGGTGCGGTAACGATGGTAACGGCTACCTTTGGCTTTTTTGCGGTAAGTAGAGTGGTAGATAAGTTATTGAAGTAATTTAATTTTTAAATAAAAGAGTTGGTAAAGATTATAACAAATCATTAACAACTCTTTTGTTTACTATACCCCTTTATTTTCTTTTCCAAATCATAAACCGACATTGATATGGATTTTGCTCATCAATGTCTGAATATTGTTCCGATTGTAATGCCCAATTCTCTTCATCAAATTCAAAGAATGTATCACCTTCAATATTAGCTTGAATTTCGGTAAGATAGAGCATATCCGCTTGTGGTAAAGCTTGTTTGAATAATTCCCCACCACCAATAATCATAATTTCATCTACATTGGCAAATGTTTTGGCTAATTCCACCGCTTGTTCAAGATTAGAAGCAGAATAGGCCCCTTCAACTTCAAAGCCTGAACGAGAAAGAATAATATTCAAGCGTTTAGGCAGTAATTTTCCGATAGATTCGTAAGTTTTTCGCCCCATAATAACAGGCTTACCCACAGTGTTTTGGCGAAACCAAGCTAAATCAACAGGCAGATGCCAAGGCATTGCGTTATCTTTACCAATAATGTGGTTTAAGGTTCGTCCAACAATAATACTGGTTTTCATATTCCCTCTAACATACAGCCCAAAAGAGCTGAATTATGCGTAACCCAGGGCGAAAGCCCTAGGAAATAAAATTTCTCAAGCTCGCCAGATCCACTTTCCATTCATTTTGCATCTGCAAGATCCAACTAGAAATCTGACCTTCCCAACGCTTCCCATCATCACTCTGCGCCAACTGAGCAATTTCTTGTAAGCGATTTAACCCCACAGAGGAAAACGCTCCTTTGATTTTATGGGCTTGATCCGCTACTTTTTTACGATTTTCTGATGAATTATCTTGTTGCCAACGAGCAAAATCATCGTTCAGCTCTTTCAAATAGTTAGGCATCAATTGCTCGAATAGCACAAGATTGGCTAAAACACCTGTTTTTCCCATTACACTTAACAGCTCCTGCACTATTTGTGGGTTATAAGGCAAAGAGGAGGCATCAACAAGCGGTGAATTTTTTGCAGAAATTGGTAAAATCATATCGCCAAAATGTTCGTGCAAGCAGGTTGAAAGCGCCTCTAACGAAATAGGCTTACGGAGCACATCATCCATTCCTTGCTGCTGGTAATCAGCTTTGGTCTGCATAATATTAGCAGTTAAAGCAATCATCAGTGGCAAGTAATCGATCTCTTCGGCTTTATAGCGGCGAAGTAATTCTTGAGCAATTGCAGTGCCTGTTGTGTCTGGCAGTTGAATATCAAGTAAAATTAAATCATAGCTATTGTGCTCAAATTTTTGGAAAGCTTCTGCTCCTGTCATTGCGACATCTACTTTACATCCAAATTTTTCAAGCATCGTTTTAGCAACGATAACATTCACTTCCACATCTTCAACTAGTAAGACTTCTAAGCCTAAATTAGCAGTTTGAATTTGCTGATCGTTTACCACTTCTTCTGCTTTGATCGTCAGCGTGAAGGTTGAACCTTTGCCTAATTCACTTTGCACGGTAAGATCGCCTAGCATTAACTGAGAGATCTGTTTTGAAACTGCCAAGCCAATGCCACTACCTTGCGCTTTATGCCCGTTAGAATTTTCCGATTGATAGAACATCTGGAAGATTTTTTCTTGCTCACTTGTTGCAATACCAAAGCCCGTATCTTGCACGCTAAATTGCAAATATTCGGGGGAGATGCTTTCAATATTTAATCGAATTGAGCCGCCTTCAGGGGTAAACTTAACTGCATTACTGAGCAAATTCCAAAGAATTTGGCTGAGGCGAGCATTGTCAGTCAGAATAAATTCAGGCAAATTTTTTTCATAATTCAGCTCAAATTTAATCGCTTTCTTACCCGCCATCAACTGAGCAAAATGGTTGATATCATGGATGATTTGCATCATTTCCACTGGCTTGTTAAACAACTCAATGCGTTTACTGTCGATTTTTTCGAGGTCAATAATATCGCTAAAAATATTGCTTAGTGACATCGCACTTATATTGATCGTTTTCAGATACTCCCGTTGTTTCTCAGCGTTCAATCCACCATCAAGTAAAATACGGCTGAGCCCAATGATGCCGTTTAGCGGTGTGCGAAGCTCGTGGCTAATGGTTGCCATTAACTGCGTTTTATCTTGGCTATTCTTTTCAAGACGTTTATTCAGTACAAAATCTTGCTCACGTAAACGCCCTAATTCGAACACATTTTGTTCTAATTTAATCCGTGATTTTTCTAATTTTTCAACAATTACATTAAAAAAGTAGATCACAAATGGGGCTGAAATCAGTCCAAAAAGTACTGAGCGAAGAATATCAATGGCGAGTACTTCGCCTAGAAACAGATAATCTAGAAAAAATTGTAGCAAAATCGCTGAAACTGCAAGCACGACAAAACCCAAAATTGCCGAACGAATTTTGCCAAGCTTAATAACCCAGTTTACGTAGTTTTCGCTACACTTTTTGAAGATACCCATTATGTATTAACCAAACAATTTCTCTGCATACATACATAAAATTGCAATCACGCCCAAGCCAATACCAACGGCATTTAGTTTGCTAATTTTCTCTTTAAAGATAAATGATCCAGTGAGTGCGCCTAAGCAGATTACACCAAGATCCATCCCCGCAAATACGATGGTTGGACTGTCGCTCATATGTTGATGCGCTTTGATGTAGAAAAGAATGTTAAAGAAATTCAGCACACCTAACAAAATGCCGCCTAAAAAACTTGGTACGTTCCATTGTGTGCGTTTAAGCATGAGGTAGATAAACATAATCGTGCCTGCGAGTACAAACGAGATAAAGAGCGTAGTTGGGAATGCACCGCCCATTTTCGCGATCTGTTTGAATAAAATACCGATTGTGCCGTAGCCAAGCCAAACCAATCCTAAGAAAAGCACCGCTTTGCCTGCATTCCCCATCTCTTTAGTTGGTTTAGAAAGTAAGCAGAATAAAGCAAGGAAAGCAATTACTACACCAACAATACGTAAATGACTTAGCTGTTCATTAAAGAGGAAGACAGCAGCTATAATTTGTAGGAATAATGCCAAACGCTGTGCGGCATCTGCACGGACGATCCCTGCATATTCCACCGCTTTAGACATAAACACAAACACAGATGGCAATAAAATACCTAGTGAAAGGAAAATAGGTTGCGCTTCGCTTTCAAGGAAAAATTCCGTAAAGCCTAAGCCTTTAAAATCAGGTTGAAGTAAGAAATAGCAAAGCGAAATTGCCGTCATGTAGTTAAAGGCAATTGCCTGTTCAATCACAATTTGCTTAGAGCGAGCCACTTTTAATAGCACAGAAACCGCAACGCTACAAAATACGGCGAGAATAAGAAATAACATAAAATCTCCTTTTTCGTTAATTTCTATATAATAGGAATTTGGCGATTTTAATCTATTTTTGCTCAAAATAATAAAGAAAGCGGTCGGATCTCTGAAAAAACGACCCTATTTTAATTTTTCATAATACTAATAAATAAAAATCTGCATCTCAATCAATTGCTTATCTAATTTCAATTGTTGAGATGCAGATTGAATTTTCAGGTTGAGTAACTTATTAGCGATAGCTAAATAAGTTTGCTATTCACTCTCCACCTTCTCCGCAATATTCACTTTCTTCAAGTTAATTTGGCGGATTTTCTCGGCAAGTTCAGTGTCGCCTATTTGTTCAGCAACGTATAACGCCATAATGCGATCGTTTGAGATGCATTCTTGGTGTTCCAATAAGTCTACGAAATAACCTTTTGCACGAGCGAAATCACCTTCGCGGGCGTAGATGTAGCCTAACGCCCTGCCATAATCATCGGTGTAATGCACATCGGCTTTTGCCATTCGTTTTACTAATAATTTAATCAATCTCGCCCCTTCATCAATTTGTAAGCGAGTTAATTGTTCGAATAAGTTACCAAGTTGCTCATCTTCGTATTTTTTGAGTGTTTCGAAGGCAAGTTCTTGGGCAGATTCGTGATCTTCGCTATCGATTAAGCGTTTGATCAAGCCTACGCGTGCATAAACAGATTTACGGCGGCGGCTAGGTTGCTCTTCCCACCAGATAAGTAAGCCTTCCTGCCCTTTTTCGTTCATCACTTCATCAAGTAATCCATCGTCTACGAAATGTTCAAGAGCTTCATACTCTTCGCAAGAAAGGAAACTGCGTTGCCCGATGCTTTCCAAAATTTTGTCTAACGCCATATAGGCTTTTGAATCTTGGTAAATACGAATAGCTAGGCGTAATACTTCGATATTATTTGGCACAAGCTCTAATAAGCTATCAATTGCGGTACGAGCCGCAGGTAGTTTGCCTTGTTGAAGAAGAATTTTTGCACGAACTAACTCTACTGCTACATTATTTTCTCCACCAATTTTGCTGGCTTCAATTAAATATTTATTCGCTTCTAAATCATCGCCACGTTGTTGTGCGGCTTCAGCTGCTTTGATTAAATTGATGATTGGCTCATCCGCATATTTTGCATTTTTACTGAACAATTTTTCGGCTTTCGAATAATTGCCCTCACTCATTTGCATTAAACCTTCCAAGGTTTCTTGTTGAGCTCGTTTTTGTTTACGATTAAAGAACCAATCATACGAGCCTTTGCTTAAACGGCAGAATCGACGAACAAGCCACTCAATACCATAAACAAGAGCCATTGCACCTGCAAAGAAAAGCACTAAGGTAACAAGGCTCATTTCGATAATTTTGGTATCGGTTTCGATACGCACATAACCTTGCTGTCCAGCCAAATAAGGTCCTGCCACTAATGCAGCAAGCACTAATAACATTAAAAAGAGAACACGAAACATAGCTCCTCCTTATTGTGCTTGAGTATCTTTAGCCGGTTGCTCATCTGATTTTTCAGTTGGCTTTTCGCTTGCTTGTTCATCAGATTTTGAGGATTCTTGAGTAGGTTCCGCTTTTGCTTCTTCTGCTTTTGAAGGCTCAACCAACTCTTTTTCTTCCTTAATCTCAATCTTGTCTAATTGCACTGGCTCTTTTCTCAAGATGTTATTTAACACCGTTAAGCTTTGCAATTGTTCAGGTACATCAAGATAGATAGATTGTTCGCTCAATTCATCCAACTCTTTGAGGAAGTTTTTCACATTCTCATTTTGTGTGTCGAAATAGCTACGAATCCAAGTGCTCACCGCTTCTAACGATTTATCATAAAGTGCATTCTGCTGGCGTGGAATTGATAAAATGGCTAATTGTAAACGTAATCGGATATTTTCACGCAAATAAACTTCTTGATTTGGTGCAATAAAACCTTTTTCGTCATTTTTATTTTTATCGCTCACGCGGATGAAATGATCTAAGAAAGAATTTGCGGTTTTCTCAATATTTTGCTGCCAATCGTCAATTGAATTACTCACTTCGCCTGAATTTTGAGTGGTATTCACACTTTCATTTTCCAACATTGGTAAATCATCCAAGTTGTTTGCCAATGCTGTTAAACGTTGCATTAACCCATTTTGATCGACTTGATTAACACTTTTTAAATTATTGAGATCCGCTTGAATTGCTGTACGAACTTGAGCCACTTGAGATAAATATTGGCTATTTGTCACTTTTGCCAACACTGCATCTGCTTCTTCTAATAGGCTTTGAGCGGTGTCCACATCTGTATCAATTTTGAGTTTACGCAATGCGCTATTTAATAAAAAATTCGCATCAGAAAGGAACCAAGCACTTGAATCCACTTGCGTTGAGTTTGCTCGTTCAACTTGTGTTTGTAATGCCAGAATTTGGCTGCTATAAGCCCCTTGCTCTTTTTCTAATTGAGCGATATGCTCCAATGCCTTATCATAATTGCCCGCAAGCACATCTAATTGTGCTTTTTCTTTTGAAAAATCCACCGCTTGCGCTGTATTTTCGGCACTGGCTACTTTAGTTAAAGCCTGTAATTGTGTATTCACTTCAGCTAATTTTTCAGCACCGAAATAATACCCTGCACTACCAACAGCTAATGCAACTAATAAAGCTAATAAGCCGATTGCCGTGCCACTCTTTTTCACTACAACTCTTTCAGGCATCACGCCTGCAGAAGCTAAATTCTCTGCAAATTTTTCTGAAGATTCGACCGCTTGTTCTAGCGTTTCTTCCGCATTTGGCGTATTTTTCTCTGACATAATCACCTCTTCTCACGAAAATGTTATCGCTTATTGTTTACTAATACATCTAATAAAGTTTGATTATCTGCTTTTTTCGACACAATGATTCTATCACGTTCCCAGCCATATTGCTTGGCTAAAGTCGCAATTCGTTCGCCGACCACTACAACTTGGCACTCAAACAACCAAGATTGATCATCCACAGCTGTTTGCTCCACTAGGGTTGCTAAAATCTGACCGCTAGTAATCACAATGGTATCAATGCCCGAACGTTTCGCAAGACTAATTTTCTCAGCAAGCTGGTCGGAAATCAGCACGCGACGGTAGCACTCCACATTTTGCACTATCGCGCCACGTTTTACCGCCTCTTGGGCCAATAATTCTCGCCCGCTATCCGCCCGTAAAATCAGCAGATTTTTGCCTTTAAGAGTATGCATTTCAGGCAGTTCTAACACGCCTTCGCTATTTTCAAAATGGATCGGAAATTTGACCGCTTGTTCTGACCTCTCGGCAAAATAGTTCGCTGTTCTCATCCCCACTGAAAAATATTGCAGATCACGACGGAATTTGAACCCCGTTTCAGCTAGCGTATTGCAAGCAAAATCAATCGCATTTTTTGACACAGCAAAGACATAATCGCCCGCATTTAGCTGTGAAAAAAGCGAAGGTAAAATCGGTAATTCTCGCCCAGCTTCTAGCGTAAAAAGCGGTTGATGCAAAGCGAAAATCTGTTGTTGGTTCAGTAATTCCACCAACTCTTGCCCAAGTGCATTGGGGCGAGTAACTAATACGTTCATAACTTATTCAGCGTAAACTTCAGCCAGAATTTTATCCGCACCTTGTGCAAGCAATTGCTCAGCAATTTTCACCCCAAGCTGTTCTGCTTCACTTACAGGGGCTTTGCCTGTCGCTTGAATAATGCTCGAACCGTCTAACGCACCAACCAAAGCATTTAGGGTAATTTCGCCATTTTCAATGGTCGCAAAACCACCGATTGGCACTTGGCAACCACCTTGCAAGCGAGTGTTCATTGCACGTTCTGCTTTCACACAACAAGCGGTCGTTTCGTGGTTTAATTTTGCAAGGTAGTTCAATATGCGTTCATCATTGATGCGGGTCTCAATTCCCACCGCACCTTGCCCCGCCGCAGGTAATGATTGCTCAACGGAGATAAAACTTTTGATGCGTTCAGGCATTCCTAAGCGGATTAAACCTGCCGAAGCTAAAATAATCGCATCATATTCGCCATTGTCTAACTTGCTTAAACGCGTACCCACATTGCCACGCAACGATTTCACGGTGAGATGCGGATATTTAGCCATTAACTGACATTGGCGTCGTAAGCTTGAAGTTCCCACAACAGCTCCTGATGGCAATTCGTCCAAATTCGCATAATGGTTAGAAACAAAGGCATCACGCGGATCTTCACGCTCACAAATCACCGCCAAGCCTAAGCCTTCAGGGAAACTCATTGGCACATCTTTCATTGAATGCACGGCGATATCAGCTCTATTTTCTAACAAGGCAAGTTCTAGCTCTTTCACAAACAAGCCTTTACCGCCAATTTTTGCTAATGGCGTATCTAAAATAATGTCGCCCTTAGTCACCATCGTGACCAATTCAACGTTTAATTCTGGGAAATGTTTTTCTAATTCTGCTTTAACAAAATTCGCCTGCCAAAGTGCCAACGGGCTTTGGCGGGTTGCAATACGTAGGGTATCTTTCATATTTATATTATTTTGTGTTATTTAAAGGTTAATCCTATCATTTTTTAGGGAAAATCACTAAAAATTATCTTTCTTCTGACGTAATTCGATAAATTCTTTCAGCGTTTCTGCCTGTAAGAATGGGTTAATCACCATCTCTTTTTCCAATGTTGTTGGTAACGTTGGGCGATGTTGCTCACGTTTCATTGCAGCCAACTCTTGATATTCAAAGAAGGCACAGCTTGGCTGCATTACCGCTTCGGCAAATTTTAAATTGCTTACCGTATATTCGTGAGCAGGGAAAATTTCTACAAAAGTCGGCAAGGCTTTAAAACGTTGTAGTGCATCAAATTCGGCTTGATAATCGCCTGTGAAAACTCGCCCGCAACCTGCTGAGAATAATGCATCGCCACAGAAGAGATATTCGTTGCCAAACAGATAGCTGATGTGCTGTTCGGTGTGCCCTGCACTTTCAATCACGCGAACATCATAGCCAAATAATGTCAAATGCGTTTCGGGTCCCACAATCTCAGTTGTCCATTCTTGGCATTCAGCAGGCCCATACACAGGGATGTTTGGATAATGTTGTTTGATTCCATTTACGCCGCCCACGTGATCGTGATGATGATGTGTGAGCAAAATTGCAGTTAAATTTAGCGAATGTTTTGCAAGATAATCTAATACAGGTTTAGCTTCGGAAGGATCAACAATAATAGCTTGGTTCTCTTGGACAATAACCCAGATATAGTTATCCGCTAGAACGGGGATGGGGATAATGTTTAGCATTTTTGTTACTATTAGCTCCAAAGGAGTTGAATTCTACGTAACCGAGGATAACTGGTTATCCTCGGATATTTTACTACTCTTAGCTTACTTATTTTAAGAACAACGCTGCTGCACCGCGTGTGCCGCCTGAGTCGCCGTGGATCGCTTTTTTGATCACAGGTACTTTTGCCGTACGCATTAAATGTGGTGGTAACGCTTTTGGTAGTGCCTCGTAAATGTAATCAAAGTTTGATAAACCACCGCCAAAGACGATCATATCAGGGTCTAAAATGGTAATTAAGTTACCAATTGAGATCGCCATTAGTTCGATGAATTTCTCAACAAATGCGACTACTTTCGGCTCCTTTGCGTAGAAACGTTCGATAATTTCTTTGGCTTTTACTGTCTCTTTTTCAAGCGATTGGAACAGCATTTCAAAGCCACGACCTGAAAGATAAGTATCTAAACAAGCATGGTTGCCGCAACCGCAATCGTAGATTGGTGCGTTATCCCAACCAAGTAGTTTTAAAGCGTGGTAGTTTAATTGCATATGGCCCACTTCACCCGCCATACCGATATGACCAGAGTGAATTTTGCCATCAAATACTAAGCCACCACCAAAGCCTGTGCCGATAATTAAACCAAGCACGGTGGAGTATTGTTTGTTGTTTTCATCCCACGCTTCAGAAAGAGCAAAGCAGTTTGCATCGTTTTCGCCACGCACTTCACGCCCTAAGCGGTCACTTAAATCTTTTAAGATAGTTTTGCCATCGGCTACGCGAATATTAGTAATTTCACCCACGCCAGTTTCACGGTTTACAAAGCCTGGTAGCCCTAAGCCAACAAAGCCTTTTTCACCAAATTTTTCATCTGCATTACGCACTAATGTTTCGACGGTGTAAAGCCAATCTTCATAGTTTGTTTGCGGGGTTGGCACGCGTTCGCTATACAATTTTTCCAATTTTTCATTGAAAGCCGCAAGCTCAATTTTTGTGCCGCCGATGTCTAAGCCGTAATAAACTGCCATAATTAACCTCGTTTTTTAAATAATGAAAATCTTTCTGCAAAAGGGATAATCCAAACAAATAAGACACAATGGAATATCCACGCAATCAGGGTGCTGATAAAGAGATCAATTGGATAATGCATGCCAAAACGCAAACGGCTGATTAACATTAACGCTGCCCAAACTAATGCAAAACCTTGAGTAAAAACGACCGCTTGCGAACGTATTCCGATTAATAAGCCCGCAAAAAGGAGTAGCCACGAAACCGCAAAAATCGTATGTCCTGATGGGAATGAATAGCCTGTTTCCCCTTCACGATGTTTTGCCACCAGTGGAAAATCGTGGTTTTGGTAGTGTTGTGCGACTAATACCGCTCGTTCATCACGTGAAAGTTCATAAAATTGCTCGGCTTGAGTTTCTCCGCCCATCATTTGCACAACATACGGGCGAGGTTCGGCAAAAGTATGTTTTGCCACGGTTTTTATCGCCTGCGTACCGATCACAGAAGTAGCACAAATTGCTCCCACTAAAATCCAAGAGTAACGTTTTGCCGCTAATTTTATTAGCCATAACATAAACACAACGCAAGTAATCAAGGCATAAGGTGCTGAACCGCTTTCGGTTAAGAAATACATAAAGGTATCAAAGCCTGAAATTAAGTGAGCATCATTAACCCAATGCCAACCTGTTGCCCAGACAAAGAGCGGAATACAAAGCATTAAAGCGGTATAAAAAGAGAGTTTATTAACCATAATAACGTTTAAAAAGAGAAAATGGGCATATGCCCTAATGACCTCAAAAGGCTGCCCATTTTAATTAAATTGATTTTGTTGCTTTTGGTAAAGTGATTTTTTTGTCATCACTTTGGCGATAAAGCACAAGCACGTGACCGATAGTTTGTACGTTTACTGCGTTGGTTTCACGCACGATAGCATCAATAATGAGCTGTTTTACTTCACGATCTGCACCTGCAATTTTCACTTTGATCAATTCGTGATGATTTAATGCATTATCAATTTCTGCTAACACGCCTTCAGTTAAACCGTTGCCACCCAGCATAACCACAGGACTTAAATGGTGGGCTAAGCCTTTTAAAAATTGTCTTTGTTTTGTTGTTAAGTTCATTTTGTTCTATTCCGAAAAAAGGTAAAAAATCGGTGTAGAAAATAGCACAAAAGCGAAGTTTTTAAAAGTCAAAGCCGAAAAAAGATAAGTAAAGATGGAAAGTAAAATAGCCTCTTAACACGTGCTAAGAGGCTATTTGCAAAAGTTCAGAATTATTCTGCCGCTTTTTGCTTAATGACAGAATAAATTACACCTGTCACCACAGAACCTAATGCGATTGCACCTAAGTACATCAATGGTTGTGATACAAATGGAATTACGAATAAACCACCGTGCGGTGCTTGAAGGGTAATACCTAAGCCCATTGAGATTGCTCCAGCCGTTGCACCACCTAATACAGATGAGATAATCACACGTACAGGATCTGCGGCCACGAATGGTAATGCCCCTTCAGAAATAAAGCATAGACCTAATACAAATGACGCTTTACCTGCATCGCGTTGGTTTGCATTAAATTTGCTACGTGCAAGCAATGTTGCGATTGCCATACCAATAGGTGGCACCATACCTGCCGCCATTACCGCTGCCATTGGCACATATTGTTGTGACGCTATTAATCCCACACCGAAGGTATAAGCCGCTTTATTGACAGGGCCGCCCATATCCACACACATCATCGTACCAAGGATAAGACCTAAAATCACCGCATTGGTTTGACCCATTGTGTTTAACCAGTCTACTAACGTGTCCATTAACGCTTTAACAGGAGGGTTGATGAGGTAAATCATCAATAAGCCGACAATCGCTACACCGAATAATGGCAGAATTAAGATCGGTTTAAGCGAGGTAAAACTTGGTGGTAATTTGATAATGTTATTCAAGAATTGTACCATGTAACCAGCAAGGAAACCTGCTACGATACCGCCTAAGATACCTGCACCCGCAGTGGTTGCTAACATTCCACCGATAAGACCTACCGCTAAACCTGGACGGTCTGCAATAGAGAATGCTACATAACCTGCGAATACCGCGATCATTAAGTGGAAGGCTGCACCACCACCGATATCCATTAACGCTTTTGGTAAGCCGCCTGCAACGGTTTCATCTTTGAACGCTTCAATACCAAACATAAAGGAAACGGCGATCAATAAACCACCAGCAACCACAAGCGGAAGCATATGCGACACGCCCGTCATCAAGTGTTTATACACACCTTTTTTCTCTTCGGTTTTGGTTTCTGCTGCCACACTCGTTACCGCCCCTTCAAACACTTTCGCTTCTTTGAACGCTTTTTCAAACTCTTGAGCGGTTTTCTTCAAGGCTAAGCCTGTTGAAGTACGATACATCAATTTACCTTTGAATTTATCTAATGGCACATCAATATCTGCCGCCACAAAGACGAGATCTGCGGCTGCCACTTCTTCAGGGGTAATAGGATTACCTGCACCTACTTGACCACGTGTTTCTACACGTACGTTCCAACCTTGAGCTTTAGCATAATTTTCAATCGCTTCAGCTGACATAAAGGTGTGAGCCACACCCGTTGGGCAAGCTGTTACCGCTACGATGTTTTTCACACCACTTGATGAAAGCGATGATGAAGCGGTCGCATTTGCAAATATTTTTGCATTTTCTATCGCTTGTTTGATGGCTGCTTCTGGATTTGCAAAGGCTTTGTCTAATTCAAGCAGTGCCCCTTGTTTGCCTGCTGCTGTCGCTGGAATTTGATCGTCAAATAACACGATGAAATCAGCTTGATCTGCAGCAACCACAGAATGCCCTTGCTGTTTTGCTGCCGCACTCAGTACTTCATTCACCAGAAAAGCACGTGCTTTGCCCAGTGGTGCAGGAAAAATAAATGAGAAATTCATACGCTATTCCTATTAAAAAGTTGATAAATTGGTTAATTTCACTTGAGCTAAAATTTGCTCTAACACCTGTTTATCGCTAATGCCCACGTTGCTTTGTGAAACCGCAAGGGCAGATGTCGCACTTGCAAAACTTAAGGTTTTCTCTTTACTCCAACCTTGGCTGAAACCGTAAATTAAGCCTGCCACCATTGAGTCGCCTGCACCAACGGTACTCACCACATTTTCACAACGTGGTGGCTGAGCTTGTAATACGCCTTCGCTGTTAAGCCATACAGAACCTTTTTCGCCCATTGAGATGATCACGTTTTCAATGCCATGAGAACGTAATTGTTCAGCGGCTTCGATCACTTCTTCAACTGTATGTAATGAACGACCCGCCCAAACTTCTAATTCACGGCGGTTTGGTTTCACTAACCAAGGATGAGCGGTTAAGCCTGCGGTTAATGCTGCATTTGAGCTATCTAACACCACTTTTAAGCCTTGTTGATGGAGGCTTTCTAACCAATCTGCAAACTGCTCAGGCGTTACGCCACGCGGAAGTGAACCACACACAGCCACTAAATCATATTGGCTTTCCCAAGTTTGGCTTTGGCGAATAAAGGCTTCCCAATCTTGTTCGCTAATTTCAAAACCTAAGAAGTTAAGATCCGTTACATCCGCTTCGGTTTCAGTGATTTTTACGTTAATACGTGTTTTACCTGCAATGCGGTAGAATTTGTCTTCTACGCCATTTTGAGCAAAGGCTTGCACAAAATCACTTTGGTTCTCTTCGCCTAAAAAGCCTGTTACAGAAAGTTTTGAGCCTAAATCAGCTAACACTTTCGCTACATTGATGCCTTTACCCGCTGGGTATAAACCAAGGGTTTCCACCGTGTTTACTTCGCCAATTTCAATACGCTTCAAGCGACCAACTAAGTCAAAGGCAGGATTTAATGTTACCGTTGCAATACGCATTTTTTACCGCCTTATTTCTCGCCTAAACCAGCCGCAATTGCAGCACCAATGCCATCAAGTGCGACTTGAGCATCTTCACCCGTTGCCACAAAACGTAAAGTTGTGCCTTTAGTGACACCAAGTGCCACGAGCTTCATTAAGCTTTTTGCACTCACAAGCGGTGAGTTTTTATCAACGTTTTGCACTTCAATTTTTGAAGAATATTTTTTCACTTCATTGACTAACACCGCACTTGGACGAGCGTGTAAGCCGTGTTCGTTTTGAATCACAAATGAAGCTTCTAAAGTCCCATCTTCTACTGCTGGAACTTGCTCAGTTTGAGGAGCTACAGGAGCGGTTTGAGCAACGTCCCTCTCAATGGTATCAGCTACTTCTGGCACGAATGACACGCTTTCGCCTAAGCCTGTTTCAAACGCTTTCGCAAGCGTTTCGATCGCTTGTTGAGCATCTTCGCCTTCCGCCACAAAGCGTAAGCGAGCACCTTTCGAAGCCCCTAATGCTACTACTTTCATTGTGCTTTTCGCATTCGCAGGCGCTGTGCCACGGTCTAAGTTTTCCACCGTGATTTTCGCCGCAAATGGTTTTAACGTTTGTACTAACACTGCAGATGGGCGAGCGTGAATACCGTTTTCGTTACGTACGGTAAATGTACCAATCACTTGGCTATCTGAAGAAGCGGTCGAATTTACTGCAGGATTTGCAGAAATAGATACCGCTTCGCCGTTGAATAACGCCACGATTTGTGCTGCTGTGGCTGCCGCTAATTGAGTACGAGTTTCCGCATTTAATAGACGAGCAAGCTTTGTTTCTAAGCCTCTATCAACAGCCGCAACACTGACTAAAGTTTGACCTTGCGTACTACGCGCCACCGCAATACCGTTGGCTAAATTGCCTTTTGCACTATCTACAATAAACACATTATTGCCTAACGCAAGCGGAGCTTGAGCCACTACATCGCTGATAAACTGTTGATTAACATAGCCTTTTTCTTGTAACTTACCCGCATTTACTGCCGATAAAGTAATCAGGCTTGAAGTGTCGAGATTTAAAGAAAGGTTTTCTTCTGCAATCGCAGGGAGGGTTTTCTTGCCACTTAAAATGTCTGCAAATTCTTGCACATCTTGTGTTTTTGCTAATTTTTCAGCCGCTTCTTCATCGCTTAATACTGTGGTTAATTGACGAAGTAAGGTTAAATGCTCATCCGATTTTGCCGCGATACCGATTGCTACATAAGTTGTATTGCCTTCACCCCATTCAATGCCTTGTGGGAATTGGATGATTTGCACGCCCGTTTCTTTCACTAAACCACGTGTGTCTAACGTACCGTGAGGAATGGCAATCCCATTGCCTAAAAAGGTTGAGGTTTGTTGCTCACGTGCAAGCATACCTGCTTCATAACCATTCTCAACATTGCCATTTGCAACCAAGCCCGCAGCAACTAATTTAATTGCTTCTTCTTTGTTTGTGGCACTGCCATTTAAACGGATATTTTTTGCCGATAAATTAAGCATTTTTGCTCCTTAATAAAAGGTAAGTTTAAAATTAAAAAATGATGGCGATTGTACCCCATTTTAGCTAAACCGTTCTAGCAAAAATTAAAAAAGAGCGAAAAAATCTTGATTTCTCACGATTTTTTCGCTCTTTTGTAACATTTATTTTACTTTAATTACAATTAAATACATAATTAAAAAAATTAATATTTTTGTTTAAATTAAAGCAACAAATAAATTATTTTTTCATCAATTTATAATTTAACTGCGTATTAACAACAGGATTACCATCCGCATCTAAAAGCTCAGCATAACTATCTGTTACTTTTAATAATAAATTGCCTGAGTCTTGTTCTAAACGAATTACGTCAGATTTTTGTTTATCCCAAGCAAATTTACCTTTATCAATAAAGGGATATTGTTTACCATTTTTAAAATAAACGGTGTTGTATTGATAGGTATTATCTGCGTTTAGCACCAATTCAGCTTGGATTTTGTCGCAGTCGGTGCAAGGTAGTTCGCCTTGATAAGTGCCTGCAACATTTTTATTTGGAACCATTGAACACGCACCTAATAAGCCTACGGTTAAAACTAATGCGATTTTTTTCATCGTGGCAATCTCCTTAATTAGCTCAATTTGAAATCGGGATTGATTTTAAAAACACATTCATCAATCTGGGGGGAAACTTTTTGGATTATTGGAAGTAGTTGTGTCTGCTGCATCTGCAAACCCTGCGAAATAGTTGCATTTGGCACTTCAATAATTAGTTGATTTTCCACTAAATTAACAATGCGATAAAGTTTACGGAATTGAGCGGGCAAAAGCGATTGAATTTTCTCGTTAAGCTCGTTCAATTGATTTGCTCGTTGGACAATCTTAATCAGACTGGAGTTCTCCAAAATTTCCGTAATGTTTTTTATTGCGTAATTTTTCATCAAATTTGAACATTTAAAATAATCCCAATCTTACCGCTATTTTAGTTTTTTTGCCAACATTGTTGCAAAACGGAGCTGAATGCGGTTTCCTTCGCTGTCGGTTTTGTGTAAATGCCCTAAATCTTCGTTATATTTCACTAATTCCCAATCTTGGTAATAGTTCGCCAATTCGCTCTCTTTGAAGGTAAATGAGAACGGCATTGGGCAAGGATAATCTTCGGTGCTCATTGCGCACACGATTAAGTTATACCCGCCCACTTTGGTGTTTTTCTGCATATTTTCAATAATAGCTGGAATGCGATCACGATTAAGGAACATCATTACTACCGTTGAAACAATCAGATCAAATTCGCCTGCTTGAGAGCCAATCGTTGCGTCATTGATGTCATAAACGCCTGTTGAAATATTTGAGAGTTCTTCTTTTTCAATAATACGGTTTAAGAAATCGATGCTCTCTTCGTTGTGATCGACCGCGGTAACATCAAAACCAAGCAAGTTTAAATAGAGTGAGTTACGACCGCGTCCGCAGCCTAAATCCAATGCTTTTCCGCCTTTCACATAATTAACTGCGTTTAACACTTCAGAATGTGTGGTGGTTAGGTTATATTTTTTCGCATAAAAATCTTCAGGCGTGCAGTAGAAAGCGAGCTGGCAGGTTAAATCATCAGAAAGAGCTTGGACTTTGTGCCAAACTTGAGGTGCAACAAAAGGCGGCTGATGTTCGGTATCAAACACGGTTTCGCTTAACACTTCGCCATTTTCAGTCAATTCAAAATATTTTAATGAACCGCTCAAAATGGTTAATTTTGCCCAAGTGCCGACTTTAGTGTTGTGCTGTTCTTGGAACATTTGCGGGAGTGTGTTGACATTCCAAACAGGCATTTGTTTATAGCAGATTAAATTTTCCATAGGATTTCCTTTCTTTAAGTAATAATAAAGCTATCATTATTCTATCACTTCGCATTTTCTGGGCAATAAAAATCCGACTAATTTAGTCGGATTTACCTCATTTTAGGGATATTTGGAAATTACTCTTTCCACACTACGTGATATTCGCGGTTTTCTTCCTCGTGAGAAATCAAGAATTTCGCAAATACATCATCCATTTCATCTTGGTCATTGACTAAACCGACCCAAACTTCCACAAAAGCATCTGGGTCGATTAGTGTACCGATTTCTTCATCCCAATTGTCTGCTGTTTCCACCATTTCGACCGCACCGCGATCTTCAAATTGCAGATTAAATAATAAAATATCGGCAGGATCTAAATTCTCGCCGGCTATTTCAAGGAAAATATCGTATGCAATATCAATTGCTTCATCTGGAGTTAATTTTTTCATTGTATTCTCTTTTTAAATGGATGTTACTTGAATTAAACAGCTGGTTACCATTCCCGCTGATTTTTCTTTAATGATTTGCCAATTTTCGGCTAAAAGTAAAGGTGGATGATTTTTCTCTGTTTCTACATAAATTAACGCATTTTCTGCCAACCAATTATTTTGCTGGAGCAAAGTCAATACATGTGGGACAAAATTGTGATGGAATGGCGGATCAATAAAAATAATCTCGAAAGGCTCAGTACTGTTTTTTTGCGATAAATAAGTGAGCGTATCGGTGTTAATCACTGTACCTTTATCCGTTTTTAAACTGGCTAAATTTTTCTTTAATTGCTGAGCAGCATTAGCAAATTTTTCTAAAAAAACGACCGCTTGTGCTTGACGAGAAAGGGCTTCAATCCCAAGCGAACCACTGCCCGCAAAGCAATCTAAGCATCGAGCATTCGCCACATCCATCATCAACCAGTTAAATAACGTTTCCTTTACTCGGTCGGTTGTCGGGCGTAACCCCTCCGCATTGAGCACGGGTAATTTCCGACCACGCCATAAGCCAGCAATCACACGCACTTCGCCCATTGCTTTTGAGGTTTGTTTTTGCGGTTTTGAATTTGGTGTTTTTCGCATAATAAAATTGAAAGTAAAAAGAGGTTTATTTTAGCCTAGAGAATGTAGAAAGGTCTAGTTTCTCAACTAGACCTTTTATGAACTATCTCAACAACCGCTGGCTATTCAACACCACCGTAATGGATGACATCGTCATCGCAATGGCGGCGATCATTGGGTTGAGCAATGTGCCCGTGAAGGGATAAAGCACCCCCGCAGCAACAGGGATGGCAATCACATTGTAGAAAAATGCTCCTGTCAGACTCTGTTTCATATTACGCAGCACACGTTTTGAGAACGGTAGAATGTCTGCAATCGGTTCAAGCCCTGCTCGTAAGAGTGAAAGATCGGCGGTTTCAATCGCAATATCTGAACCTGAATGCATCACAATACCTACGTGAGCTTGAGCAAGGGCTGGGGCATCATTGATGCCATCTCCTACCATTGCAACGATCTTACCTTGCTGTTGCAATTGCTGAATTTTCTCGGCTTTTTGCTCTGGTAAGACATCTGCAATTACGCCATTTAAGCCTAACTCTTTGGCGAAATAATCAGCCGTCGATTTTCTATCGCCCGTGAGCATATAGCATTGGTAGCCTTCCGCTTGGAATTTTGCTATGACCGCTTTGCTTTCAGATCGCAATTCATCTGCAAGCGTGAAAATTGCCGCAAGTTGGTTGTTTACGCTTAAATAAATTTGAGTTGAGCCATTATGAACTTGCAAATTAAGTGAAGAAATTGACCGCTCATCAAATCCTAGAAAAGCTAGATTACCCATTTTGACCATCTGACCATTCCACTCGCCTGCAATGCCTAAGCCTTTGACCACGTTGATATTGCTAATTTCAAGGCTTTCTGCTTGTTCGGCAAATCGTACAATGGCTTTGGCAATTGGGTGAGAAGCTTGTTGTTCCAAACTTTTGGCTAAGCCTAAAAGCTCATTCTCATTGCCTTGCAAGGCGGTAAATTGGGTAACAGTCATCTCACCGGTGGTAAGCGTTCCTGTTTTATCGAACACGAGCGTGTCGATTTCACTGCTGGCTTGCAAAGCATCAATATTTTTGACTAATACGCCCATTTCTGCTGCACGTGCAACGCCTGCGATGGTAGACAGCGGAATCGCCAAACCAAGAGCACAAGGGCAAGCAATAATAAGTACCGTAGTAAAGACAGATAACGCAAAGGCAAAGTCTTTGCCAAGAGCTAACCAAATCAAGGCAGCGATTAACGCAATTGTCACGACTATAGGCACAAAAATAGAGGCGATTTTATCTACCAAGTGTGCTAGTGGTGGTTTACTACTTTGTGCGTGGCGAACAGCGTTGATGACCCGTGCCAATGCCGTTTGTGAGCCTACTTGCTCGGCTTTGTAAATACCAGAACCGTCTTGAATGAGCGTACCAGCGTGGACTTTATCGCCTACTTTTTTCTCAACAGGCAAGGCTTCGCCCGTAAGCATGGATTCATCGACCCAAATCACGCCTTCGGTTAATACGCCATCAACCGCAAGTCGGTCGCCCGTCAAGGCTTGCACCAACATTTCAGGTTTAATGCCTTTCACGGGAATAGTTTTTGCAATCCCCTCTTCAAAAATAACCGCTTGTTTTGGGGCTAAATCAAGCAATTTTTCAAGGGCAAGCGACGAGCGTTGTTTGGCTTTCAGTTCTAAGAATTTGCCTAGGTTGATAAAACCTAAAATCATCACGCTCGCTTCAAAATAGACGTGAGCGAACTCCTGTGGGAAAAGCAACAAACCGAACGAATAAAGCCACGCCACACCTGTGCTGACAGCAACAAGCGTGTCCATATTTGCTGCTTGATTTTGTAGGCTTTTCCAGGCACCAATAAAGAAATCTTTGCCTGAAAAATACATTGTCGCAAGGCTAACAAAGGCAAGTGCAAACCAAGTAAGATGATTGCGTTCAGTGACCATCATACCGATAAACATTCCCACAACCATTAAGCTAAAACCAACAATTAACGCCAAAGTAAATTGCCATTTTTTATGGTTTAAAATTGCTTTGGTTTGGGCTTGCTGTTTGGTGCGACGTTCCTCTTCGCTTTCCAACATTTCTGCACCAAAGCCTATTTTTTCGACCGCTTGAATCATCACTTGAGGATTAGCATTGCCCTCTACGAAGGCAGTTTGATCGGCAAGATTGACTGAGGCAAAATTGACTCCTTCAACTTTGCCAAGTGCTTTTTCAACACGGCGAACACAAGCGGCACAATGCATGCCGCTAATTAAAAGTTGAGTTTCTGAGTTAGACATGGTCCCTCTCCTTATTACAAAGTCGCTTCAAAACCCATTTCATCTACTGCATCAATCAATGCTTTTGGATCAGGATTGCCTTCAACGACTGCTTGTTGGGGTTCTAAAGAAACGCTTACACTTTCTACGCCTGCTACTTCACGCAAGGCTTTTTCTACGCTTTTCACGCAGTTGCCACAATGTAACCCGTCTAATTTTAAGATAATAGTCATAATAAACTCCTGTTAAATAGTAAATGACAAATCAAAAGATTGGGTATATGCTAAACCTTAACCATAGGTTAGAGTCAAGAAGAAAAATGAATATTAGTCAAGCATCGAAAAAAACGGGGCTTTCCGCCAAACAAATTCGTGATTATGAAAAAGCGGGCTTATTACCGAGAGCTTGTCGAAGTGAATCAGGCTATCGTATTTATACCGAAGCCGATTTGGAACGATTGCATTTTATTTGTAATGCACGCAAAGTAGGGTTCTCTTTGGCTCAAATCACACATTTATTAGCATTAAATGATGACCCGCATCGTACCAGTCGCGAAGTAAAACAGCTTACCGAGCAACATATTTTAGCGTTGGAACAGAAAATCCAAGATTTACAGCAGATGCTGACGTTATTGAAAGGTTGGAATAAAACTTGCTGCGGAAATGACAATCCAGAATGTGCCATTTTGAGCGGATTGCACAAATAACCGCTAAAATTAACTTGAATTTACATAACTTGACCGCATTAACTTAGCCTTTCTGGGCAAATTAACATATAATACCACTTGATTTTTTAGGTATTTTTAATGAGTTTATTTAATCACTTTCACCGCAAACCATTATTATCGCAGTTCCTTTTAGGAATTCTTGCGATTTTTTCGTTGCCTGAAATTCAGCCAATCCCTGAAAGTGAACAGACCATTTTAAATCAACCGCTTGTTCAAGCTATTACAGCAGAAGCTGAGCAAGAACAGCACTTATTTCTAGCTGAATCCAAGCCAGAAAATGTTGCAAGCGAAGTACAAGCGGTCGAAATTACCCCATTTTTTGCAAAAGCCTTTCATTTTGATGGCGATTTAAACCATCCTATTCGAGCGGGACCCGCATTGTTTATCGCTTAAAATTTTATGTATCAATCTAAACAAAATAAGGATAAACAATGATTTCAAAAGTATTAACCGCGATTTTCGGCTCAAGCAATGAACGCACTTTAAAACGCTTACGCAAAACCGTAGCAAAAATTAACAAATTAGAACCCACTTTCGAGCAACTTTCAGACGAGCAATTACAAGCAAAAACCGCTGAATTTAAAGAACGTTTGAGTGCGGGCGAAACCTTACAAGCCATTTTGCCAGAAGCCTTTGCAACTGTACGTGAAGCAAGTAAACGTGTGATGGGTATGCGTCATTTCGATGTGCAATTGATTGGCGGTATGGTGCTGACTGACCGTAATATCGCAGAGATGCGTACGGGTGAAGGCAAAACCTTAACCGCAACGTTACCTTGCTATTTAAATGCATTAACAGGAAAAGGCGTACATGTCGTGACCGTGAATGATTACTTAGCACGCCGCGATGCGGAAATGAACCGTCCGTTATTTGAATTTTTAGGCATGAGCGTAGCGGTAAACGTTCCAGGAATGTTGCCGGCGGATAAACGCGAAGCCTATAAAGCGGATATTACCTATTCGACCAACAGCGAACTTGGTTTTGACTATTTGCGTGATAACTTGGCTCACGATAAAAATGAGCGTTTCCAACGTGAATTGCACTATGCGTTGGTGGATGAGGTGGACTCAATCTTAATCGATGAAGCACGTACGCCATTAATTATTTCAGGGCCAGCGGAAGATGCGACTCAAATTTATCAAGCGATTGACCAAGTCATTCCGCATCTAACTTTCCAAGAAAAAGAAGATAGCGATGAATATACGGGTGAAGGCGACTACACGCTTGACTTAAAAAACAAACAAGCACACTTAACCGAACGCGGTATGGTGAAAGTGGAAAACATCTTAACCCAAATGGGTTTGATGCAAGAAGGCGAGAGCCTTTATCAGCCAGCTCGTATTTCACTTTTACATCACACTTATGCAGCACTACGTGCACATAAATTGTTCGAAAAAGATGTGGATTATATCGTTGAAAATGGTGAAATCGTGATTATCGATGAGCATACAGGCCGTACAATGGCGGGCCGTCGTTGGTCTGATGGCTTACACCAAGCAATTGAAGCCAAAGAGCACGTAAACATTCAAGGCGAAAACCAAACTGTTGCGTCCATCACTTACCAAAACTACTTCCGTTTATATGAAAAATTAGCAGGGATGACCGGTACAGCAGATACTGAAGCTTTTGAATTCCAACAAATTTATGGCTTAAATACGGTGGTGATTCCAACCAATAAACCAATCTTACGTAAAGACCATACAGACTTAATGTTCAAGAGCGAGCCTGAAAAATTCGCAGCAGTCATTAAGGATATTAAAGATTGTATTACTCGTAACCAACCTGTTTTAGTAGGCACAGCATCGGTTGAAAAATCAGAATTGCTTTCTCACGAATTAGACAAAGCAGGTATTAAACACAACGTATTAAATGCGAAATTCCACGCACAAGAAGCAGAAATTATCGCCGATGCAGGCTTACCAGGTGCGGTAACTATCGCAACTAATATGGCGGGTCGTGGTACGGATATCGTTTTAGGTGGTAACTGGAAAGCGGAAGTCGCAAAACTGGAAAACCCAACTGAAGAGCAAATCGAAGCAATCAAAGCCGCGTGGAAAGAACGCTATGAAACCGTAATGGCGGCAGGTGGTTTACACATTATCGGTACAGAACGCCACGAATCACGTCGTATCGATAACCAGTTACGCGGTCGTTCAGGCCGTCAAGGCGACCCAGGTTCATCACGTTTTTACTTATCATTGGACGATCCTTTAATGCGTATTTACCTCAATGAAGGCAAGCTCAATATGATGCGTAAGGCCTTCACGGAAGAAGGTGAAGCGATGGAGTCAAAACTGCTGACTAAAGTGATTGCCTCAGCACAAGCGAAAGTAGAAGCACATAACTTTGATGGTCGTAAAAACTTGCTTCAATACGATGACGTGGCAAATGAGCAACGTAAAGTGATCTACGAACAACGTAATTACTTACTTGAAACGGATAATGTTTCACCAATGATTGAAACCATCCGTGATGATGTGTTCAACCAAATCATTAGCCAGTATGTCCCACCTCAATCTATCGAAGAGATGTGGGATATTGAAGGCTTAGAAGTGCGTTTAGATCGTCAGTTCGGAATGAAACTGCCAATTCAACATTGGTTAGAAGATGAGCCAGATCTGCACGAGGAAACCTTACGTGAACGTATTCTGAATATTGCGAAAGAAGAATACAAAGCGAAAGAAGCGATTGTAGGAGAAGAAGTGATGCGTAACTTTGAAAAAGGTATCGTATTACAAACTCTTGATGAACTTTGGAAAGAACACCTTTCTGCAATGGATTATCTCCGCAAAGGAATTCACTTACGCAGCTACGGTCAGAAAGATCCGAAAAACGAGTACAAGAAAGAGTCGTTTGCCATGTTCACTGAAATGTTGGATCTGCTTAAAACCAATGTCATTAGCGTATTAAGCCGTATTCAAGTGCGTAGTCAAGAAGAAGTTGCGACAGAGCAACAAGCTGCTCAACAAGAACAAGAAGCCGTAGAGGCTGAACAGGCAGTGGATATGGATAACCTGACTGAAGAGCAATTAGCGAACTTACACATTAGTCGCAACGATCCTTGCCCTTGCGGTTCAGGTAAAAAATACAAACATTGCCACGGCAGCAAAGCGAAATATGCGTAAGTAATGACACAAGCGGTCTAATTTTGTAAAAGATTTGCAAAATCAGACCGCTCTTCTATATAAGTTTTATCCATTAAAAAAGGAAGAAAAACCACTATGTCAAAACCCATTGTTCGAGTTGCCGCAGGCATTATCCGCAATGAATTTGGACAAATTTATTTAGCTCAACGCCTTGAAGGGCAAGATTTTGCTCAATCCCTCGAATTTCCTGGCGGAAAAATTGAACCGAACGAAACTCCAGAGGAAGCAGTAAAACGCGAATTGGAAGAAGAGGCTGGCATTCAAGTATTAAGTGCATTTCCTTACGAGCATTTCCAATTTGAATACCCAACAAAAATTATCGAATTTTACTTTTTCTTAATCGAAGAGTGGATTGGTGAACCTTTCGGGCGCGAAGGGCAAGAAGGCTTCTGGATTGCTCAATCTGAACTAGATGAAGGGCAATTCCCGCCTGCTAATGAGAAGTTGATTGGGAAATTGAAGGCAGAACCAATTCATAGGTAATTTGAGGCATAGTAGACAACCTTTTTGTATACTATGCCCTAATTTCAGCTTTGTAAAAGTGCTATATAATACTACTATTTTTGCTTATTAAATTTTGGTTAACAATGCTACTGTTTCACACGCAATGCCTTCGCCACGCCCTGTAAAGCCTAATTTTTCAGTTGTCGTCGCTTTTACATTCACTTGCATCACATCGCATTGCAAATCATCGGCAATGGTTTGACGCATTTGGTCGATATAAGGTCGCATTTTCGGCGCTTGCGCAATAATAGTGACATCTACGTTGCCTACTTTATAACCTTGCTCACGTACACGGCGATAGGCTTCAATCAACAATTTACGGCTGTCGGCATTTTTGTATTGCATATCAGTATCAGGGAAAAGTTTACCAATATCACCTAACGCTACTGCGCCTAATAATGCATCTGTTAAGGCGTGTAACGCTACATCGCCATCACTATGGGCAATAAACCCCGTGTGATAAGGCACTTCCACGCCACAAATCATCAATGGGCGAGCTTGCCCAAAAGCGTGTACATCAAAACCGTGTCCAATTCGAATCATTTTTTAATCCTCTTTAATCTATCTTAATCGTTTCTTGTTAAATAAAATTCCGCCAATGCTAAATCTTCGGGGCGGGTAATTTTGATATTATCAGCTCTGCCTGCAACCAATTGCGGATGGAAACCGAGAAACTCCATAGCAGAAGCTTCATCAGTCACTACCGCATTTGCAGCAAATGCCTCGGATAATGCTTTTTTCAATCTCTGAGCAGGAAAGAATTGCGGAGTTAATGCGTGCCATAAGGTTGAACGATCTTCAGTATGCGAAATCATTTTGGCATCTTGGGTACGTTTCATTGTATCAATCGCAGGTGTAGCAAGAATACCGCCCTGCTCATCTTCAATTTGCAAAAGTTTGTCTAAATCAGACCGCTTTAAGCAGGGGCGAGCAGCATCGTGCACTAACACCCAAGCATTTTCTGGTACTTTTTGCAATGCATTGAATACTGAATCTGCACGGGTTTCACCCCCAAAAACCACATTAACTTTCGAATCTTGTAATAAGGCTATTTCAGGATAGTATTGATCTTCTTTTGAAACCGCAACTATCACTTTTTCAATGTACGGATGAGCTAAGAAAATCGAAAGCGTATGCTCTAAAATCGTTTTACCAAGCAGTTGAAGATATTGCTTTGGCATATTGGATTGCATTCGGCTGCCCACACCCGATGCTGGAATAATCGCAAAAATTTGTCTGCTCATTTTATTTCCCATTTTTAGGAATAATGCGGTAGAACACTTCATCTGATTTCACCATTTCGTGTTCTGTACGGGCACGCTCTTCTAAGGCGTTCACACCGTGTTTTAAATCGTAAATTTCCGCTTCAATTAAACCATTACGCATTGCCAAACGCTCATTCTCTTTTTTGACTTCTTCCAAGTTTGCTGAAGCTGCTCGATAATCATTCCACCCATTTTCGCCAAACCAGAAATTATATTGAAAGAAAATCAGAAGAAATGCTAAAAACCCAACTAATACACGCATCTTTTTCTTGTTCCTTATTTAAAAAGCGGTAGAATTTTACCGTCTTTTTACAAAAAATGGAAAAGTTTGTTATTGCAAGAAAAGTCATTCATGTAAACGGAGCAAAAACTTCAAATCTTTTTCAATTTTTTTTCACTTTTTTTAAAAATGTGAAGTAGTTGGCATTTTTTTTAATCATAACGGGGTAGAATTGCCCCAATTCTTAAATACACACATTGGAGTGAGGTGATTTATGTTAAATCGTATCGAACAAGAACTTGCAGAACTTGGCATTACTAACGCCAAAGAAATTGTGCGTAACCCAAGTTACGAACAACTCTTTGAGGAAGAGATGAACCCAAATTTAGAAGGTTGTGAGAAAGGTTGCTTGACGAATTTAGGTGCCGTTGCAGTAGATACAGGGATTTTTACAGGTCGTTCACCAAAAGATAAATATATCGTCTACGATGAAACTACCAAAGATCATATTTGGTGGACAACCGATGAAGTAAAAAATGATAACAAACCAATGAGCCAAACCACGTGGCAAAGTTTGAAAGAATTAGTCACTCACGAACTTTCAAATAAACGCTTATTCGTGATTGATGGCTTCTGTGGCGCAAGCCCTCGCCATCACATCGCTGTTCGTATTATTACGGAAGTGGCGTGGCAAGCTCACTTTGTAAAAAATATGTTCATTCGCCCAACAGAAGAACAGTTCAAAGACTTTAAGCCAGATTTCGTCGTAATGAATGGTTCAAAAGTAACCAATCCAAACTGGAAAGAACAAGGCTTAAATTCTGAAAACTTTGTGGCGTTTAACCTAACCGAAGCGATACAACTTATTGGTGGTACTTGGTATGGTGGCGAAATGAAAAAAGGGATGTTCTCAATGATGAACTTTCTCTTACCATTAAAAAATATTGCTGCAATGCACTGCTCTGCAAACGTAGGTAATGATGGTGATGTAGCGGTATTCTTTGGTTTATCTGGTACAGGTAAAACCACGCTTTCAACTGATCCAAAACGTAAACTTATTGGTGACGATGAACACGGTTGGGACGATGAAGGTGTATTCAACTTCGAAGGAGGTTGCTATGCGAAAACCATCAACCTAAGCGAAGAAAATGAACCAGACATTTACCGTGCAATCCGCCGCGATGCGTTATTAGAAAATGTGGTTGTACGTGAAGATGGTTCTATCGACTTTGCCGATAAATCAAAAACAGAAAACACCCGTGTGTCTTACCCAATTTATCACATTGATAATATTGTGGAACCTGTATCAAAAGCAGGTCACGCGAAAAAAGTGATTTTCTTAACTGCAGATGCGTTCGGTGTATTACCGCCAGTGTCTAAACTCACACCAGAACAAACCAAATACTACTTCTTATCTGGTTTCACGGCAAAATTAGCAGGTACAGAACGTGGTATTACTGAACCAACACCAACCTTCTCTGCATGCTTTGGTGCAGCATTTTTAACGCTTCACCCAACTAAATATGCAGAAGTGTTAGTGAAACGTATGGAAGAATCTGGTGCAGAAGCTTACTTAGTGAACACAGGTTGGAACGGTACAGGTAAACGTATTTCAATTAAAGATACTCGTGGTATCATTGATGCGATTTTAGATGGTTCAATCGAAAAAGCAGAAATGGGCGAATTACCAATCTTTAACTTGGCAATTCCAAAAACTTTACCAGGTGTAGACACCCATATTTTAGACCCTCGTAACACTTACGAAGATAAGGCACAATGGCAAGCAAAAGCAGAAGATCTAGCGGGTCGTTTTGTGAAAAACTTTGTAAAATACACAACCAATGACGAAGGTAAATCACTAGTTGCGGCTGGTCCGAAATTATAATCTTTGGTGAAATATATAATGAAAGCTAGGCGTAAAAGCCTAGCTTTTTTCATTTACATATAGGTTGGCGTAGTTTTTAACAAACTAGCAACTATCTATTAGTAGAAAATTTACCAACAAATGTAACAATAATGCCACGGCGATCCCCAATATGGGTGTTCAAAGCGGTAATATTGTTGCATCTCTTCTACTTCAGCTTGTGCTTTATAGCTATCCCACGCCATTTTGTGACAAGCTTGGAAAATCGGATTTTGGATTTTTTCCGCATAGGCTTTATCCAATTTTTCCTTTTCTTCAGCTGTTTGGCTAACTGGCGGATTAAGTTTTTGCTCCATCAGTGAAGCGGTTTCGGCATCACACTGTTTGGCTAATTCAATTGAAAGCAGCTGTTGAGCTTTAATTTTCTCTGCCTCTCTTTGTGCTTTTTGTGCTGGTGTTAAGGCACAGCCTGTCAATGCAAGGCTCACTAAAATGGTGGTGAGATGTGAGTATTTCATAGCACCTCCTTAAAGGTAAATTAAATCTATTTTAAATTTCTTCATCGTCCAATTCATCTGCCATTGCACTCAATGCTTCGCGGGTAAGTTGGGCTAGCGCTTTGTAAAATCCGTTATCTTTTGTTTCCACCAAACCTAAAAATTTATTCATACAAGGCAGAAGATATTTTTCAAACAATATTTGCTGAGCTTGGGTAGAATCCAGATGATCTTCAATCCAAGATGCAGTAAGCAATAACAATGCAACGTGATCGGCTTGCTCTAATGCAGGCATTCCACGTTCATTTCTAAAGGTAATAAAATCTTCCACAGAAAATTTATAAGCTGAAATAGCGGTCGGAATTGCGCCATTTTCTGCAAAAAGTGCTTGATAGCTTGAGGTTAATTCTGTAGGGTTAGCCTGTTTTTCTAATAGAGTGAGCGAAAGTTCGCTTTGGCTATCGGTGTTTAACGCCCATTGCTGGCGCAATCCGCCTTGAGTAAGCCACGCGAAGGTGTCCGCTAAAATGGGATCGTTTGGTTCGCGATAAAACAGGTTACCGAATAGACGGCATAAAAGTGAAAAATCATTAATGTGAGTGTTGCTCATAAAATAAACCGAAAATATTGAGTGAATGACACTATTCTACACGACTTTTATAGAACAAAAATAGACAATAAGAGGAAATACAATGAAATATATTGGGGCTCACGTGAGTGCATCAGGTGGTGTTGAACAAGCCGTGTTGCGAGCAGTAGAAATTGGCGCGAATGCTTTTGCACTGTTTACCAAAAATCAGCGTCAATGGAAAGCACCGCCATTAAAAGCAGAAACTATAGAGAAATTTAAACGTTTTTGCCAAGTGCATCATTTCACAGCCGATCAAATTTTGCCACACGACAGCTATTTAATTAACTTAGGCAGTCCAGGGGCAGAAGGCTTAGAAAAATCACGTAATGCCTTTATTGATGAAATGGAACGTGCAAATCAACTAGGATTAAAATTGCTTAATTTCCACCCAGGTTCTCACTTAAACAAAATTTCTGAACAAGATTGTTTGGCAAGAATTGCCGAGTCAATCAATATTGCTGTGAGTAAAGTACCAAATGTAATTGCCGTGATCGAAAATACCGCAGGACAAGGTTCAAATTTAGGCTATCGCTTCGAACATCTGGCAGAGATTATTGAACAAGTAGAGGATAAAAGTCGTGTGGGCGTCTGTTTAGATACTTGCCATACTTTTTCAGCGGGTTACGATATTAGCTCACTTGAACAATGCGAAAAAACTTTTGCCGAATTTGAACAAGTGGTAGGCTTCGAATATTTACGTGGAATACACCTCAATGGTTCGAAAACGCCATTAGGCAGCCGAAAAGACCGTCACGATACGTTACGTGAAGGCACAATTGGCACAGCATTTTGCGAATTTATTATGAAAGATGACCGCTTTGATGGCATTCCAATGATTTTGGAGACGATAAATCCCGATATTTGGGCAGAAGAGATAAAATTTTTACGGACATTAGCAAAAAAATAGGTTATACTCCTCCAACCAGTTTTTGCAATAAATTTTTATTGCAGATTGATTAATTTTTTAATAGGAATAAACACGCTTTAGTTGTTCTGGCGAGACAAAATTATGAATAAAAAATTTTCACTTTTAACCCAGCTAAAACTCTCATTATTTGTCCTGTTCGCAGGATTGACGTTTCAAGCAAATGCGAGTTTAAGTAGTACTTCAACCCATCAAGTTAAAGCACGTATTGTGGCTAAAGCGGCAACAGCAGAGCAGATTGAACAAAATGCGAAAAGCAAATCTGTGAAAGTAAATGCAAACCAAACCTCAAATACGACCGCTTCAAAAAATGGCTCACAAAAGGTAAACCAAGTTTATCGCCAATGGGTTGGGACGCGTTACCACTTAGGTGGTACAGGTGTGGGTGGAATTGATTGTTCAGCTTTTGTACAAAAAACAATGAGTGGTGCTTTTAATATCCATCTTCCTCGTTCAACTGCTGAGCAACGTTATTCAGGGCGTTCTATTTCTAAATCGGATTTACAGCCTGGTGATTTAGTCTTTTTCCGAAAGAATAACCACGTAGGTGTGTATATTGGTGGAGGAAAATTCGTTCACGCTAGCACAAGCCAAGGCGTAACAACAAGCTCTCTTTCTGAAAGCTACTGGTCAAGAACTTATACTCAATCACGCAGAGTGCTTTAAGATTTATTATAATAGATAAAAGCAAAATAATTGCTAAAAGANNTCTTTTAGCAATTATTTTGTATGCTATGCTTGCCAATCTGTTACCATCAAAAAATCTACACTTTAATCAGTGGATGTTTAATCCAACTTTTAGAGTGCAGATTATTTTTATTTTAAGCTTTCTATTCAATTAGTTTTTAACTTATAGATAGAATTTCTCTACAAAGTTTAATTTGTCATCTAATTTTAATACTAATGGCTGACCCGTTGGAATTTCGAAATCCATAATTTCAGCATCAGAAATACCGATAATGTGTTTTGCTAACGCACGTAATGAATTACCGTGAGCTGTTACAAGCACACGTTTACCAGATAATAATGCTGGTGCGATTTGGTCTTCCCAGAAGGGTAAAACACGTTCTAATGTGATTTTTAAGTTTTCTGCGTTTGGAATCACATCTTTTGGTAAGTGTGCGTAACGACGGTCGTTGTGTGCGGAATTTGGGTCTTGCGGATCTAAATCAGGAGGGGAGATGTCGTAAGAACGACGCCATATGTGAACTTGCTCATCGCCATATTGTTCTGCTGTTGCTTTTTTGTCTAAGCCTTGTAATGCACCGTAGTGACGTTCGTTTAAACGCCAGTTTTTCACTTGAGGAATCCATAATTGGTTAGATTCTTCTAATACGATGTTACAAGTTTTGATTGCGCGCGTTAATACAGAAGTGAATGCGATGTCGAATTCGTAACCAGCGTCTAATAATTTTTTACCCGCGGCTTTTGCTTCTTCGATACCACGTTCTGTTAAATTAACATCACGCCAACCTGTAAATAAGTTTTTAGCATTCCATTCACTAAAACCGTGACGAATAAATACTAATTCCATAGGAGCTCCTATTAAGTTGAGTTGATTATGAAAACTCAGTATTTATAGCAAAAAATCCCTGATTTTTAAAGGGTAAAGCGCTTTCTTTTTGTAAAAGCGTGTAAAAAGTCGTAGAAAAGCTGATTTTCCTCAAAAATTTCACTAGAATAGGCAACATTTATATCTGCTTGCTTAAGGAATTTTTGTGAAAATTCGCTACCTTTTCGTTCTCATATTTAGCTTATTTGGTTTAAATAGCCTAATTGCGATAAGTCACGCCAATCAGCTTTCTGAAATCAATCAAAAAATCGAAAAACAGAAAAGTAAAATCAATGAAAGCCGCCAAAAACGTAATGCGTTGCAAGCTACACTTAAACAGCAAGAAGTGGAAATGGGGCAAGTCTTTACCAAACTAAAAGATACCGAGAGTTCATTGGCGGATATTCGGGCTTCAATTAAACGCACTGAACAAGAGATCCAGCGGTTAGAACAGCAAGAAAAAGAGCAAAAAGAGCGATTAAAAGATCAGTTGGATTCGGCGTACCGTTCGGGTATTCATCCTTCTGTGCTTGAAAGGCTGATGTCCGATTCTGCAAAACATGCAGACAGAATGACCGCTTACTATGAACACATCAATCAAGTTCGCATTGATTTAATTAATGATTTACGCCATACTCAAAAGGAACTAAAAGCACGTCGCGATGAACTAAAAGGACAACAGAAAGGGCACCAAACGCAACTTTCGACCCAAAAGAAGCAAGAGCAAGACTTAAAAAAAGTGCAGCGTGAGAGAGAAAATACATTAAAGGCAATTGATAAAACACTTGAAAAAGACCAAAGCCAATTGGAAGAATTAAGAGCGAATGCTGCTGCTCTTCAACAAAAATTGGTGGCAGCAACGCGCCAAGCTGAAGAGCAAGAAAAACGTGATATTGCTCAGTTAGATGCGAAGAAAAGCCGAGAAGAGAACCGCAAAGCGACGGAAAGTGAGAAGCAGCAAGTGCGAGCGGGTAGCGGTTTAGATTCAAGCAAATATTCGATGCCAGTTTCTGGTAAAGTCGTAACTAACTTTGGTAATGGTTGGAATGGTGTCGTGATTTCAGCCAGTGCAGGCACACCAATTCGAACTATTGCTGGTGGCAAAGTGATGGTGGCTGGCTGGCTACAAGGCTACGGCAATGTGGTAGTAATCAGCCACGGTCGAGAGGATTTATCCGTTTATGGTTATGCTCAAAGTATTTTTGTGAAAGAAGGTGCTCGCGTTTCCGCAGGTCAAACGATTGCAACTGTGGGGAACTCTGGCGGTCGAAGTAGCCCCGCGCTTTATTTTGGTATTACTCGAGCAGGTGTAGCGGTGAATCCGTTGAGATTGGTGAGATAAATTTATCACTGTCAGTATCATCTTAGGGCTCTCGCCCTAGGTTACTCATGAATCAGCCCTTATAGGGCTGGAATGACTAAATGATTAGTGTCTCGTAGAGACATATCTATAACTAACCTAGGGCGTGTAGCCCTAGGTGATTTCCAAGGAAATAACGTGCATTTTAAATTTCGTTTTTTAACACTTTGTTGCCTGATAGCAATCTCTTCATTGAGCTATGCAGAAGAAATCGCAAAAGAGGAAGAAAACTCGACTGCTTCTGAGCCTTCAGAAAATAGCGAACAAGCTCAAGTTGATTTAGAGGTCAGAGGCATTGCAAGCAGAGATAAAGATGCTTGGGCAAACGTGCAGATTTTTTTATCGCAAATTGCACCCGAATATGCCGATGGTTCCGAGCGTTACCAATATTTAGTCAAAAATGCGGTCGATAAAGGTTTGCGCGCGAAAGGTTTTTACAACACAAAATATCAGTTTGTGTTAGAACCGCGCAAGGGCAAAAAGCCGATCTTGGTGTTAAATGTTGAGCTGGATAAAGAAACCATCAAAATTGATGAAACGGATGTACAAATTATTGGCGAGGCGAAAACCGATCCGGATTTTGAACATCTGCTCACCACCGTGCCGAAAAAAGGGGCGACTTTATATCATCGCGTTTATGATAATTTCAAAAGTAGCTTAGAAGGGCTTGCCTTCAAAAAAGGCTATTTTGATGGGCATTGGCTCTATCATCGTCTTGAGGTGTATCCAAGTGAGCATTCCGCCGATTGGCGATTAGGCTATGACAGCGGTGAGCGTTATCGTTATGGAGAAATCGAATTTACCGATAACCAAATTCGTGAAGATTATTTGCGGAATATTCTTAAAATCCATACGGGCAAGCCATACAACGGGAACGATTTAACCACGCTGACTTCAGATTATACATCAAGCAATTGGTTCTCTTCCGTGTTGGTTGAACCAAAGTTAAATGAAGAGCAGAAAACAGTGGATCTCAATGTACTCTTTCAGCCTCGTAAACGTAATGAGATGGAAGTTGGTTTAGGCTTTGCAACCGATGTGGGTCCACGTTTGCAATTTAACTGGAAGAAACCTTGGATTAACAGTCGCGGGCATAGTTTTGAATCCCGCACTTACATTTCTCGCCCTGAACAGACTGCAGAATTTGGCTATAACATTCCTGTGCGAGCAAACCCAATTCATTATTATTACCAAGTGTCTGGCGGAATTGAGCGTGAAGATCAAAATGATACCAAATCAACCGCGGCAACCTTGGGCTTAATGCGGTTTTGGACACGCGAAACAGGCTGGTCGTTTTCGGCTGGCGTGAAAGCTCGTTACGATTCCTTTACGCAAGCAGATATTTCGCATAAAACGCTGCTGATTTACCCAACAGCATCATTAAATCGCACCCGTTCAGATGGACGTCGTTTCCCATTGTGGGGCGATACGCAAAAATTAACGGTGAACTGGGGGGCGAAAGATCTGACGTCGGATGTTAATTTTTATAGTTGGAAACTGTCTACCGCTTGGATTCGAACCTACTTTAAAAACCACCGCTTTGTATTGCGTGGCGAAGTGGGCAGTATTCACACCAAAGAATTTGAGCGAATCCCGCCTGCGTTACGCTATTTTGCTGGGGGCGATATGAGCGTGCGAGGCTTTGGCTACAAAGATATTTCACCGCGCGATCCCCATAACGGAAAACGGCTCGGCGGTTCGCGCTTAGCCACAGGTTCGGTGGAATATCAATATCAAGTTTACCCAGATTGGTGGGCAGCCGCTTTTTATGATACGGGATTAGCGTCTGACAAATTCAACAGCAAAGATTTACACGCAGGGGCGGGCATTGGTGTGCGTTGGGCATCCCCCATTGGTTCCATCAAACTTGATGTCGCAACACCTGTAAAATCGCCAAGCAATGAAAAAGGCGTGCAAATTTATATCGGATTAGGTTCAGAACTTTAGTATGCAAGAACAAGAAATCACAGAAAAATCGAGCGAAACAGAAAAGCAATTTTCAGAAATAAAACCAAAACTCAAAGGCAAGTTTGTGCGTTGGATGCTGTGCGGGATTCCGCTACTTTTTGTTGGTGTAATGGGCTATCTTGCCACAGGTTACGGGCAACGTTCGGTCATTCATTTGGCTGATCGCTTATTAGATGGGTTTTCCATTGAGCAGGTTGAAGGCAGCTTGCAAGAGGGATTAACGCTTACCAATACCCAATACAAAATGGCTGGCGTGGATGTTTCTGCTGGCTTGGCACAGTTACATTTCGATTTTTCTTGCTTGTGGAAATATGACGCTTGCCTTGAAAACTTGAGCTTGAAAGATATGCAAGTTGCGATTGATACGAGCAAACTTCCGCCATCTCAACCTCAAGAAGAAAGCGAGCCTTTTACCGAACTTAACCTACCGCTTGGGATTACCGCAAAAAAGATTGCGTTGGATAACATCAGCGTGAAAGTGGATGCGTTAGATATTCAACTCGATCATTTTCAGTCGGGCATTCAAGGTAAAGGGCGCTCTGTTACCCTTTTCCCAACCGAGTTAAATGGCTTGGCGATTTCGCTTGCTCCAATGAAAGCGGAGGATGTTGAGGCGAAACAAGCGGTCCAATCTAAAGAACAATCTGCAAAAGAGCCGATTGATTGGGCAGCCATTCAGAAAACGCTAAATTCACCATTTTTAACCAAAAAACAACCTCTTATTTTGCCACTTGATTTTAATATTGAGCAGCTGAATTTAGCCAATATCAACATCACTCAAAAGCCATTAACCCCAGATGAGAAACCAAGCCAGATTTTTAATTTGGATCAAGCAATCTTAGCTGCAAAAGCAGATCACCAAACAATTGAAATTAGCCGTTTAAATCTGAAAAGTCAGCAAGGCAATCTTTCCGCACAAGGGCAGCTGATGCTAAATGGGGATTATCCGCTTGATTTGCAACTGCACGCGGAAGGTTTACAAAACTTCTCATCGGTAATTCCTGTAAATAATGCGGATGTTGCACTTTCTGGTGATCTTTTCCAAAAAACGTTATTAAATGTAAAAACGACGGGAGCAATTCAAGCCGAATTATCGGGCGATATTGCGTTAGCCACAGAGAAAAATCCGTTTAATCTTAACCTAAACAGCCCGTCGGCAAGCTATGCCATTACGCTGGACAAGAATGATCCGCTGAAATTAAATAATGTTGCCTTGAATTTACAAGGCGATATGAGCCATTATCAACTCAGGCTTTCAGGCAATGCGAAGGGAATGAATATTCCCGCTACAAGCGTGGATTTAAAAGGCAATGGCACTATTACTCATTTTGCCATTGATAACCTAAATTTAACCGCTCTAGACGGTAAAGCTCAGCTTTCAGGCTTGGTTGATTGGCATGATGGCGTTGAATGGCAAAGCAAATTGAAGCTCAACAATATCAATACAAAATCGCTCGCACCAGATTGGGCTGCGGTGTTAAGTGGCGAGCTTGAAAATAACGGCTATGCCGCTCGCGGAAAAGAGAGTGGAGAGTGGGCGGTTGATGTGCCTAAAATGGATATCAAAGGCACGCTTTCACAACGCTCGTTTCAACTTCAAGGGCAATTGAAGTCAGATCATCAAACCTTGTTGAACGTACCAAATGCAACCTTGATTTATGGCGAAAATCGCATCGCAATGCAAGGCGTGTTGGGTGATAATTCAAACTTTACCGCTAATCTAAACGCCCCTAATTTACAAGGTTTAGTGCCACGTTTAAAAGCGGGTATCAAAGGTGATATAACGCTTTCGGGTAAAGTGAGCGAGCCAAACTTAGTGCTCGATCTAACTGCCAATAATGTGGCGTATGATGATCTTAATTTACAACATTTAACGGCGAAAGGGAAAGTCACGACCGAGAAAACCATTCAAGGGGATGTAGCATTAATGCTGCAAAAATTTGCCTATGGCGAAATTAAAGTCGAAAAAGCGGATCTCAATGCAAAAGGATCAGAAGCACAACATAGTCTCACGTTCAACGCAAAAGGTGACCCAATCTCGGCTAATTTGCAACTTTCTGGCAAATTTGACCGCTTGCAACAAGTGTGGAATGGGCAAATCAGTAAATTGACAATTGAAAACCGAGAGCTAGGCAAATTTAGAACCAACCAAGCGGTGGATGTGAATTACAACAATCAGAAAATTAATGCCCAAGTGTCGTCTCATTGCTGGCTAAATTCGCACGCAGAACTCTGTTTCCCGCAAACCTTTAATGCGGGGCAAGAAGGCAAAATTCCGTTTGAGATCAAACGATTAGATTTAGCGATGCTAAAAACTTATTTAGATAATAGCACGCAATTATCGGGCATTCTTTCGGCAAAAGGCGATGCAGCGTGGTTTAAAAACAGAGCACCTCAAGTAAATTTAGAGATTAATTCACATAGCTTAAAATTTACGCAAACTTTATCGGAGGGTAAAACGTTCCCGATTACTGCGAGCCCACTTAGAATCAACGCTCATTTGGCAGATAATAATCTGAGCCTAAAAACAGATTTACGAATTGAAAATAATGGGCGATTAGCAACAGATTTAGTGATGAAAGACATTACCAAGTCACGAACATTATCTGGACAAATTGAGATTGATCAGCTTTCGCTTCGTTTAATCAAACCGTTATTAACGGGCGGAGAATCAGTCGATGGCAATATCAATGCGAAATTGACGATCGGCGGAAATGTTCTTGCACCACAATTACATGGGCAGTTGGGCTTGAGCAATTTACGTGCAAAATCGGTTTCAATGCCGTTTGATATTACCGATGGACGCTTGGCAATGAATTTCCATGGCGCGAGTTCTACCCTTTCGGGGGTGGTTCAAACGCCAGAGAGTGCTCTGCATTTAGATGGCTCTGCCGATTGGCGAAAACTGGATGCTTGGCGAAGTACGATTAACGCTCGTGCCAATCGCTTTAAAGTGAGTATGCCAAATATTGGGAAAGTGGAAGTAAGCCCGAATATTTCGGTTTCGGTTACACCCAAAGAGCTGGAGTTGGGGGGGGACATCGATATTCCGTGGGCAAGAATTGAAGTGGAAGAGTTGCCAGAAAGTGCGGTTAGCGTAAGTGATGATGAAGTGATTATGGATGGTTCCGTAAAGAAAAAAATTCCGCTCGCACAGCGTCAAATTCCACAAACCACGCCAAGTGGTATGGCGATTAAATCGAACATCAATATTCATATCGGCGATGATGTGAAACTCAATGCTTACGGTTTGAAAGCTAACCTAGACGGGACCATTGCGGTTCGTCAAGGCAAACAGGGCTTAGGTTTGTATGGACTAGTAAATTTAACCAGAGGGCGATACGCTTCATTCGGGCAGGATTTACTTATCCGCAAAGGGCAAATTAGTTTTGCTGGCTTACCTTCACAGCCAAGTTTGAATATTGAAGCGATCCGCAATCCAGAAGCAATGGAGGATAGTTCAATTACCGCTGGTATAAAAGTGGTTGGCTTGGCAGATAGCCCTGAAGTTAAAGTCTTCTCAGAGCCTGCGATGTCACAAAACAATGCTCTTTCTTATATCTTAACAGGGCGTTCGTTAGACAGTAGCGGTGATACTAGCTCAAGTAATTCAATGGCAGCAGCCTTGCTTGGTATGAGTTTGGTAAAAAGCAGCAAAACGGTCGGCAAAGTAGGCAGTGCTTTTGGGTTAAATGATTTAAGCGTAAGCACGGCAGGGATTGGCGATAATACGAAGGTGGAAGTGAGTGCGAGCCTCACGCCAAAATTTAGAGTGAAATATGGTGTAGGCATTTTTGCCCCTTTAACGGAGCTCACTTTACGCTACAATCTTGCCCCGAAATTGTATTTACAATGGGTCTCCAGCGTAAATCAAGCGGTCGATTTAATGTATCGTTTTGATTTTGATTAAAAATACGCCAATCACTTACAGAGAAATAAATGAAAAAAGAACGACAAAAACTTCTACAAAAATGGCTACGTGAGCAGCAGAAAATTGTGAAAAAATATCTGCTGCTGAATGTGTTCTTTGGTGCAATCAGTGCCTTGTTTATGATGGGGCAGATGGCGCTCATTGCCTTGATGTTGCATAAAATTATTATTGAACATCAAACAGGAAGCCAATTTATAGCTGAAATAGGGTTATTATTCGGCAGCTTCACTGCCAGAGCGGTGCTGATTTGGCTACGTGAGCAAATGGGATTTAAAGCTGGGAAAACTTTGAGATTGCATTTGCGCCAACAGATTATTCAAAAACTGTTAGCAGTTGGTCCGATGTCACTCCAGCAAAAACCGACAGGCAGTTGGGCTAATTTGATGTTGGAGCAGGTTGAAAATCTGCATAATTTCTATGCTCGCTATCTGCCACAGCAGTTTTTATCGTTGATTGTGCCTATCTTAATCCTCTGTGTGGTCTTTCCCATCAACTGGGCGGCAGGTTTAATTTTATTCTCAACACTGCCACTGCTCCCTATTTTTATGGCATTAGCGGGAATTAAAGCGGTGGAAGCCAACCAACGCAATATTGGCGTTCTCTCACGAATGAGCGGTCAATTTTTAGATAAACTTCGCGGATTAGAAACCATCCGTCTATTTGGGCAAGCGAAAAAGCAGACTGAGCAAATTTATCAAAGCACGGAAGAGTTCCGTTTGAGCACCATGGATGTGTTGAAAATGGCGTTTCTTTCTTCGGCTGTGCTTGAATTTTTTACGGCAATTTCGATTGCGGTAATGGCGGTTTACTTTGGCTTTACCTTCTTAGGCGAATTAGATTTTGGTGGTTATGGCGTTGCCGTTGGGTTATTTACGGGCTTTTTCTGCTTGATGCTCGCACCAGAGTTTTATCAGCCGCTTCGCGAATTGGGCGTGTTCTATCACGATAAAGCGGCGGCTATTGCGGCAGCGGACAATATAGAAACCTTTTTAAATGAAGAGGTGTTATCTCACCAAGTTTTACAAAAAGATTTCCAAAATCAACCGCTTGTGATTCAAGCCAAAGATTGCGTGGTGCTTTCTGTGCAAGGCAAATGCTTAACTCAGCCACTCAATTTCGAAATTTGTGAAAAACAGCATATCGCTTTAGTTGGACAGAGCGGGGCAGGCAAAAGCTCATTGATGAATATGCTGCTTGGCTTCTTACCGTATGAAGGTTCGGTTACCATCAATGGCGTTGAACTGCGTGAATTAAACTTAAGCCAATGGCGAGCAAAGTTGGCGTGGGTGGGGCAAAATCCTCAACTTATTCGTGGTTCATTAAAAGAGAATATTCTGCTTGGTAATCGCGAAGTCTCAGAACAATCACTAGAGCAAGCGCTTTCGCGTTCTAAAGCAGATGAGTTTGTTTACCGTTTAGGCTTAGAGCATCAAGTGCAAGACAGCAATGCAGGCATTTCTGGCGGGCAGGCTCAACGTATTGCTATTGCTCGTGCTCTATTAAGAGATTATGAATTATTGATGTTAGACGAACCCACTGCAAGTTTAGACTTGCAGTCTGAACAACAAGTGCTAGAAGCCTTGCAACATTTAAGCCAGCAATACACAACGCTGATGATCACCCATCGTGTTGAAGATTTAGCGAATTGCGATGAAATTTGGGTAATGAAAAAAGGAGAGATTATCCAAAAAGGAAAATTTGCAGAGATTAAATCGCAAGGAGATTTTGTGGAGTTATTAAACTAGCAAACAAAAGTCATAATAGACAAAATTATTATAAAAAAACCGCTTGTGATTCTGATCATTCTAACAAGCGGTCTTTTTTTATTTGAAACTTACCAACTAGTAGTCAATAAAAGATTCGGTATTTGCACCTTCTTTTTCAACCACGGGTTTGTTCATATGTTCGCGGTCTAAGCCTAGCTCTAATGCCACACCGATTGCGATATAGATGGAAGAATAAGTACCAAAGCCGATACCGATCAACAAGGCGAGCGAGAAACTGTGAATACTTGGTCCACCAAACCAGAAGAGAGCTGCTACTACAAAGAGTGTGGTTATAGAGGTCATTAAAGTACGTGAAAGCGTTTGGCTTAATGAAATATCAATCACCTCTTGCGAACTTACGCGGCGAATTTTACTGAAGTTTTCCCGCACACGGTCGAATACCACGATGGAGTCGTTCAGTGAGTAACCCACGACCGAAAGAATCGCTGCCACAAAGGTAAGGTCAATCTCAATTTGGAGGAAAGAGAAAATCCCCACTGTAACCAATACGTCGTGAAACAAGGCTAAAATACCACCAAATGCCATACGCACTTCAAAACGCGTACCAACGTAAAGTAAGAGCATTCCAAGTGTTGCAAGCGTTGCATAGATTGCCCCTTGCGTGAGTTCTTCCCCCACGTTTGGTCCAACAAATTCCACGCTTTTAATTACCGCTTGTGGGTCAATATCTTTATGAACCATATTCATAATTTTATTGCCGAGATCTTTATCACCCGCAGAAGCAGGCAAGCGGATCATAATATCTTTTTGGCTACCCGTGGTTTGCACTAACGCACTGCCAAAGCCTTCTTTTTCTAAAGAGGCACGCACTTTTTCCAAGTCAGCAGGTTGTGAAAATGAGGTTTCAATCACTGTACCACCCGTGAAATCTAACCCCCAGTTAAACCCTTTAGTCACGATAGAAAAAATACAAAGTGCTGTGACAATGAGTGAGAAACCAAAACCGATGAAGCGATATCGCATAAATGGAATCAGTTTATACGGAAGCTTAATTTCCGATGCGTCTTTTTCTTTTTGAACAGTTGCCATTTATATCACCTTAAATCCAAAGTTTTTTCACACGTTTATTACCACCATATACCCAGTTTACAAGCATACGTGTTCCTGTGATTGCGGTAAACATAGAGATCATTACGCCTAATGCCAAAGTAATCGCAAAGCCTTTTACAGGCCCTGTACCCACAGCATAAAGCACTAATGAGGTTAAAACGGTGGTTAAGTTTGAGTCGAAAATAGAGGTAAATGCACCGTTATAGCCTTCGTGAATCGCTTGTTGTACTGATCGACCATTACGCAACTCTTCTTTAATGCGTTCGTAAATCAATACGTTCGCATCTACCGACATCCCCACAGCAAGCACGATACCCGCAATCCCAGGCATGGTTAAGGTTGCACCAATTAACGACATTAAACCCATGGTTAAAATCATATTAACGGTTAATGCAATCGAAGCAAACACGCCGAACATTTTGTAGTACACCAAGCAGAAAATAATGGTGAGCACAAGACCATACATCCCTGCTTCCAAGCCTTTTTCCACGTTATCTGCACCAAGTGATGCACCGACTGTACGCTCTTCTACGATAACGATTGGCGCAATCAATGCCCCTGAACGAAGCAGTACTGCTAAGTTTTGGGCTTCAGCAGGTGAGTTAATCCCTGTGATTTGGAATTGATTACCCAAACGGCTGTTGATTGTTGCCACGTTAATCACTTCTTCGTGTTTTTCAAGGATCACTTTACCATTCGCATCACGACGACCAGAATCCTTGAACTCGCTATAAAGCGTTGCCATTGGCTTACCGACTGCACTTTTCGTAATCTCTGCCATTTGGTTACCACCATCGCTGTCTAGCTTAATGCTAACTTGTGGTAAGCCACGGTCATCTTTGCCAGAGTTTGCATCAATAATATGCTCACCGCCTAAACTTGGCTTACGTTTAAGCACCATTGGGCGACCATCTTGCGTATATTTGAGTTCTGAATCTGCAGGCACAATCCCACGCGTTGCTGCTTCTGGGTTTGCCGCATCATTGACTAAACGGAACTCAAGCGTTGCAGTTGCACCTAGTAGCTCTTTCGCACGTGCGGTATCTTGCACACCAGGCAGCTCAACCACGATACGATCGGCACCTTGACGCTGAATAGTTGGCTCAGAAACACCTAACTCTTCCACACGTTTACGTAAAATAGATAAGTTTTGCTCAATGGCCATATCTCGAGCAGAAGATAAACCTGTTGCAGAAAGTGCAAAAGTTACTTCTGTCGGTGAGTTATAAGTGGCTTCTAGCGTGGTATGCGTACGTTTTACTAAGCGCACTGATTTATCTGCATCAACAGAGTCATTAAACTCAATCACAGTTGCAAAATTCTCGCCTTTTTTAACCGCTTTATAGCCAATTTTCTCTTTTCGGAAATCACTTCGTAAAGAGTCTTGTAAGCTTTCCTGCTGCTTTTGCATTGCTGTGTTCATATCCACTTCCATTAAGAAGCGAACCCCACCACGTAAGTCTAGGCCACGTTTCATTGGGCTACCGCCAATATCCGTTAGCCAAGTTGGTGTCGCTGGAGCAAGGTTTAATGCTACCGAATATTTATCGCCTAATACTTCAGCGATTTTTTCTTTAGCCGGCAATTGTTGATCGTCTTTTTCTAGACGTACTAAGATCGAGCCATTTTCAAGCTGTGTTGCTTTTGGTGAGATATTTAACGATGCAAGAGCATTATTGACTTGAGTCAATGTTTCTATTGTTGCCTCGTGCCCACGCGTACCTGAAATTTGCACGGATGGATCTTCACCATATAAGTTTGGAAGAGCATACAAGCTACCGATGAGCGTCACAATGATGATCATCAGATTTTTCCATAACGGGAATCGATTTAACACACTAATTCTCCTAAAAGTAAAACGCTTGTTTTAAGCAGGCTTTAAGCTACTTAAAACAAGCGTTAAAAATGAGATTAAGGTTTTAACGCTTTCATTGTACCTTTTGGTAAGGTCGCTACCACGAAGTTACGAGAAATCATCACTTCGTTATTGTCATTTAATGCAATCACGATGTTTTCGTCTTCTGTACTCACTTTGGTAATTTTGCCGATTAAACCACCGCTTGTTAAGATTTCATCTCCTTTTGCAAGGCTTGAAAGTAAGTTACGTTGTTCTTTTTGGCGTTTAGATTGTGGGCGGAAAACCATAAAATAGAAAATCACACCGAACACTGCGAGAATGATCAACATTTCTAAACCGCTACCTTGTTGCATAAAAGCTCCTTAAAATCAATGAGTTAAGTTAAAAATATCCTTTTTCCGTATTCTGCCAAAATTAGCGGAAAAAAGTGTATTATAAAATAGCATAAAATTGATTTTTTCACGAGTAGAAAATTTATGCGGAGGAAAAATAATAAACCAGCAAAAATATTTCCCAAATCTCAACAAAAAACCATTGACAAATCTCTCACTTTGGCACATTCTCTACCCATCTTTCACGCTAAATTAAATAGCTAATTATGAATACTCAAGCAATGATGACCACCATGATTACGATCATTACCATCTTCGTGTAGTGCGGGTCAGTATTGCTAAAATCAACCAAGAAAAGCCCGCTACAAGCGGGCTTTTTTGTAGGAAAATTTACAACATCATTCTTTTATCATTCAGGAGAAACTATGCGAGTTCTTAAATTCGGCGGCACATCGCTTGCAAATCCAGAACGCTTCATGCAAGCGGCGGATATCATCGAAAAGGCACATTTAAAATCTCAGGCGGCAGGCGTGCTTTCTGCTCCCGCTAAAATCACCAATCATTTAGTTGCCATCGTTGATAAAGCGATTGTTGGTGAATCTTTCGAGCAAAACCTTTCTGAAGCAACGGACATTTTCTTCAATATTATCAATGGCTTACATACAGCAAATAATAAGGTTGATCGTGAAGGTTTATTAGCATTGGTTGAAGCTGAACTTAAACAAATCCAAGGCATTGCCCAAGATGCGGCACAAAGTAAGTCTCTTCCAGATTCCGTAGCAGCAACCATTCACTGCCGTGGTGAAAAACTTTCAATTGCAATGATGCAAGCGTGGTTTGAAGCAAAAGGTTACGAAGTAACCAACATTAATCCTGTTGAAAAATTACTTGCTATTGGAAGCTATTTAGAGTCTTCTGTAGATATCGTTGAGTCAACCAAGCGTGTAGATGTTAATGCTATTCCAAAGAAAAATATTGTGTTAATGGCAGGGTTCACTGCAGGTAATGAAAAAGGCGAATTAGTGCTGTTGGGTCGCAATGGTTCAGATTATTCTGCGGCTTGTTTAGCAGCTTGTTTAAACGCAGAATGTTGTGAAATCTGGACGGACGTAGACGGCGTTTATACTTGCGATCCGCGTTTAGTCCCTGATGCAATCTGCTTAGAATCGATGAGCTACCAAGAGGCGATGGAGCTTTCTTACTTCGGGGCGAAAGTGATTCACCCTCGCACAATCGGACCACTTGTACCGCTCAATATTCCATGCTTAATCAAAAACACAGGCAATCCAGAGGGCAAAGGCACTTACATTGACGGCAATATTGCTGATGATGGCTTAAAAGTAAAAGGCATTACCAACCTTGATAATGTGGCGATGTTCAACGTGTCTGGTGCAGGAATGCAAGGTATGGTGGGGATGGCTTCTCGCGTGTTCTCTTCAATGTCAAAAGCGGGTATTTCCGTCATCTTAATTACCCAATCTTCTTCTGAATACAGCATCAGTTTCTGCGTGCCAGCAAAATCAGCAGAAAAAGCACTTGTCGCATTAAATGTAGAATTTGCGCCAGAATTGGCTGAAAACTTGCTTGATCCAATCGATATCATCAAAGATCTCTCTATCGTCTCTGTGGTGGGGGATGGTATGCGTACTGCAAAAGGGATCGCAGCTCGTTTCTTCTCTGCACTTGCTCAAGCAAACATCAGTATTGTAGCAATCGCTCAAGGCTCTTCTGAACGTTCTATCTCTGCGGTAGTGCCGTTAAATAAAGCGATTGAAGCCGTAAAAGCAACGCATAAACGCTTATTCAGCAATAAAAAAGTGGTGGATATGTTCCTCGTGGGCGTAGGTGGTGTGGGCGGTTCATTGATTGAACAAGTGAAACAACAAAAGGAGTTTCTTTCAAAGAAGGATATTGAGATCCGAGTTTGTGCATTAGCCAACTCAGATAAAATGTTACTCAATGAAAACGGTTTAAATTTAGATAACTGGCAACAAGATTTAGAAAATGCAACACAGCCATCAGATTTTGATGTGTTGCTTTCGTTTATCAAATTGCACCACGTAGTAAATCCTGTATTTGTGGATTGTACTTCAGCACAATCGGTTGCAAACCTTTACGCTCGTGCGTTAAAAGAAGGTTTCCACGTGGTGACACCAAACAAAAAAGCGAACACCTCAAGCTACGCTTACTACCAAGAAATGCGTGAAAATGCTCGCCAAAGTCAGCATAAATTCTTATACGAAACAAACGTAGGAGCAGGCTTACCGGTTATCGAAAACTTACAAAACTTGCTTGCTGCGGGCGATGAAGTTGAGAAATTTGAAGGGATCTTATCTGGCTCTCTCTCTTTCATTTTCGGCCAATTAGAAGAGGGCTTAAGCCTTTCAGAAGCCACCTTACTCGCAAAAGAGAAAGGTTTTACCGAACCTGATCCACGTGATGATTTATCGGGTGCAGATGTAGCACGTAAATTGTTGATCTTAGCACGTGAAATGGGTTTAGAACTTGAGTTTGAAGACATTGAAGTGGAAGGTGTATTACCAAAAGGGTTCTCAGAAGGCATGAATAAAGAGGAATTCTTAGCGGTGTTACCAGGGCTTGACGAAGAGTTCAACAAACGCATTGAAGCAGCAAAAGCAGAAGGTAAGGTGTTGCGTTATGTTGCCTCAATTGAAAATGGCAAATGCCGTGTCGCAATTGAAGCGGTCGATTCTGAACATCCACTTTACAAAGTGAAAAATGGCGAAAACGCTCTAGCATTCTTTACTCGATACTACAGCCCAATTCCACTCTTATTACGTGGTTATGGAGCAGGAAATAGTGTTACTGCTGCGGGTATCTTTGCCGATATTTTACGCACCCTGTACGGAGGAGCACAATAATGACAACATTACGCATTTATGCTCCTGCTTCGAGTGCAAATATTAGTGTAGGTTTTGACTCTCTAGGGGCCGCTATTTCACCAATTAACGGCTCTTTATTAGGCGATGTGGTGCAAATTGAAGATTGCGATCAGCTATTTGAGCTTGAAAGTGTCGGTTATTTTGTTCGCAAATTACCAAAAGAACCGCAAAAAAACATCGTTTATCAGGCTTATGTACTTTTCAGTGAACGCTTTAAATTACGTGGTGGCAGCGTGAAAAATTTACGCTTAACGCTCGAAAAGAATATGCCAATCGGTTCGGGCTTAGGTTCAAGTGCATGCTCGATTGTGGCTGCATTAGTTGCTCTCAACAAATTCCACGATGAGCCATTTTCAAAAATGGAATTGTTGGAGATGATGGGAGAATTGGAGGGACGCATTTCAGGTTCAATCCACTACGACAACGTCGCACCATGCTACTTAGGCGGTTTGCAATTAATGACCCAATCGCTCGGCAATATCTGCCAACCATTACCATTCTTTGATGAATGGTATTGGGTGCTCGCTTACCCTGGTATTGAAGTTTCGACTGCAGAGGCTAGGGCGATTTTACCTAAAAATTACACCCGCCAAGATATGATCCAACAAGCTAGTTATTTAGGCTCATTCGTCCACGCTTGCCATACGCACCAAGATGTATTAGCAGCGGTAATGATGAAAGATCTAATCGCCGAACCTTATCGCGAAAACTTATTGCCAAACTTCCCAACCGTTCGTCAAGGTTGTAAAGATCTCGGCGCATTAGCAGTTGGCATTTCTGGCTCAGGCCCAACGATGTTTGCGATTGCACCAGATTTGGAACACGCTCAAAAACTGGAAGCCTACTTAGAAAAAGAATACCTCCAAAATAACGAAGGATTTATTCATATCTGTAAAGTAGATAATTTAGGGGCGAGAGAATTGAAGTAACTTGTGCTGAATAAACAAGCGGTCTATTTCTTTTAAGATTTTGCAAAATGCTTCAAGAAATAGACCGCTTATGTTATAGACATAGTAGACAAAAGTGTTGGTTAAAACCTCATTTAAGTCTTATAAAACTAATCACACGGTAAAATTTTGATCGCCAAGCCACCTGTTGAAGTTTCACGGTATTTGGCGTTCATATCTTTTCCTGTTTCGTACATTGTTTCGATGACTTTATCAAGCGTGACTCGCGGCTGTGTTGTAAGGCGTAATGCCATTCGGCTAGCGTTGATGGCTTTAACCGCCGCAATTGCATTACGTTCAATACAAGGCACTTGTACTTGTCCGCCTACAGGATCGCAAGTTAAGCCTAGGTTATGTTCCATTGCAATTTCTGCTGCAATGCAAACCTGATCTGGTGTACCACCCATAATTTCGGTTAAGCCCGCTGCTGCCATTGAACAAGCTACACCCACTTCGCCTTGACAACCTACTTCAGCCCCTGAAATTGAGGCATTCATTTTATATAACGAGCCAATCGCACTGGTTGCTAACAAATAACGCTCTATGGTTTCTTGATTAAGTGGGGCGATAAATTGCTGATAATAAGCCAACACAGCAGGCACAATACCACAAGCACCATTCGTCGGTGCGGTAACCACGCGTCCACCCGCTGCATTTTCTTCATTTACCGCTAAGGCAAACATATTAACCCAGTCGATAATTTGCATTGGGTCTTGGTTGAATTTACTATTCGCTTCCAAACTTCGACGCAGTGATGCTGCTCGGCGAACTACTTTTAGCGAACCTGGCAACAAACCTTCAGTATGCAAGCCACGCTGAATACAGGCTTCCATTGCCTGCCAGATATGAGCAAGATAGTACCCAACTTCTTCTTTCGAACGCAATGCCAACTCATTTTTCCACATTAGGCTAGAAAGCGGTAAACCTTGCTCACGGCAATGTTTTAACAAGTCTTCTGCATGTTGATAAGGAAAAGGCACTTGTACTTCGTCTTGAGTCGTTTCACCGAAATATTCATCATCGACGATAAACCCACCACCAATCGAATAAAATGTTTTTTCGAAAAGTAGCTCATCTGCATTGAACGCTTTAAGCGTCATCCCATTTTCGTGACGAGGTAAAAAGTCGTAATGAAACGGCATATCTTTGTAGAAATCAAAATCAATGGTATGCATGTTTGAGCTATCTGCTTGAGCTAAATAGAGCTTATTGGTTTGTTTGATTTGCTCAATCGTTGGCTCAATGCTTTCAATATCCACATTATCTGGCAAATAGCCCATCAAGCCCATCACTACGGCAATATCAGTGTTATGTCCACGGCCAGTGAGTGAAAGTGAGCCATAAATATGGACTTCCAAGCGGTTAGTTTTAGTTAATAATTTGCAAGTAATCAATTCATTGACAAACTGTTTCGCAGCTTTCATTGGGCCAACGGTATGAGAACTAGATGGACCAATCCCTACTTTAAACATATCAAACACACTAATCATAAAATTATTAAATACTCTATAAAAATCAAAAGGCGGTATTTTACTGGAAAGCTGCAAACTTTCCTATAAAATAGACCGCCTTTTTTGGTAAACAATTTTAAAAAATTAAATATCAGTCTTCTCTTTATATTCACATAAATCTTCAATGATACACGAGCCACAATGCGGTTTACGAGCAATACAGGTGTAGCGACCGTGTAAAATCAGCCAGTGATGTACATCGACTTTAAACTCATCTGGCACCACTTTCAAAAGCTTCTTCTCGACTTCCACGACATTTTTTCCAGGGGCAAAACCTGTGCGGTTCGAAACACGGAAAATATGCGTATCAACCGCGATAGTTGGATGCCCAAATGCGGTATTTAACACTACATTAGCCGTTTTTCGCCCAACACCTGCTAGTGCTTCTAATGCCTCACGATCTTCAGGCACAATGCCATTATGTTTTTCAATCAAATCACGGCACGTTTTAATGATATTTTCCGCTTTGCTATTAAATAGCCCAATGGTTTTAATGTACTCTTTTAAGCCATCAACGCCTAAAGCTAAAATTGCTTCAGGCGTATTAGTAACGGGGAAAAGTTTATCTGTAGCTTTGTTCACACCTTTGTCTGTTGCTTGGGCAGAAAGAATGACTGCGATCAGTAATTCAAAAGGTGAGGAATAATTTAATTCAGTGGTAGGGTGCGGGTTTTCATTCCGCAATCTTGTTAAAATTTCAACACGTTTTGCTTGGTTCATTATCCAAAAAATCCTTGTTCATAGAGCATTTTGGCGACCATTATAAACGAAATTGTCACTAACATTGGACGAATTAGTTTTTTGCCTTTAGTTACCACCATTCTTGCCCCCAATGTTGCCCCGATAAATTGCCCAATAAGCATAATGAAACCAATTTTCCAGAGCACGGCTCCGCCCAAAATAAAGAAAAGTAACGATGCAAGGTTAGAGGTGAAATTCAACACTTTAGCATGAGCAACTGCTTTGGTGAGGTTAAATCCAAGCAAAAGCACGAAAGCGAGTGTGTAAAATGAGCCGACTGCAGGTCCGAAAACACCATCGTAAAAGCCTAATCCTATTCCCGCCGTAAAGCCGAACAGCGGGTAGCTGATGCGTTGTTTGCGATCTTGATCGCCAATGTTTGGGCTAAATAAAAAATAGATGCCGATAGCAAAAATCAGAAAAGGTAAGCCGATTTTCAATGCATTCACATTAATATTTTGTACCACAATCGTGCCGAGAGCGGCACCGATAAATGTCAGTAAAATCAGCAGTGCAACCTGTTTTAAATCGACCGCTTTTTTGCGAACAAAATAGAGCGAAGCCGAGAATGAACCTCCGCAAGCTTGCAATTTATTCGTACCCAACGCAACCGAAGGTGGTAAGCCAGTGGAAAGCAAGGCGGGAATGGTCAATAGCCCGCCACCGCCCGCAATTGCGTCAATAAAACCTGCAACAGTAGCAACGCCAAAAAGCATTGCGATCACATCAAATCCAATTTCCATAGGTTTTCCTAATAAACGACCATTTCATCGCTATGAATTGCCACCGTACCAAATTCATAGCCGAGCAAGTGCTCGATTTCAGCTGATTTTTGTCCTTTAATACGGCGTAAAGCCTCATCGCCGTAGCGAACCAAGCCAAGTGCCAGTGGTTTTCCTTCGGTATTGAATACTTTCACCAATTCACCGCGAGCAAACTCACCTTTGACTTCTAGAATCCCAACAGGTAAGAGCGATTTGTGCTGCAATAATGCGGTTTCTGCCCCTTTATCCACCACGATGCTTCCTACTTGCGGTGCAGCAAAAAGCCACTGCTTACGCCCTTCCAAGCGGTCGGATTGTGCCAAAAATTTGCTACCAATCGCGTGTCCATTGGCTAAATCTACCAACACATTTTCACGCGAACCTGAGGCAATAATGGTTTCCACGCCTGAACGAGTTGCAATATCAGCAGCAATAATTTTGGTACTCATTCCACCTGTGCCAAGCCCAGTTGAGCTTCCGCCCGCAATTTGGCGAATTTCTGGTGTGATTTTTTCAACCACAGAAAGTAAAGTTGCGCTTGGATCTTTACGTGGATCAGCTGTAAATAAACCTTCTTGGTCAGTCAATAAATAGAGCTGATCGGCTTGAGCTAAAATTGCCACTAAAGCAGATAAATTATCGTTATCGCCTACTTTAAACTCTTCGGTTGCTACGGTGTCATTTTCATTGATAATAGGGATAATTTTTTGTTCAAGCAAGGCATTTAGCGTATCGCGTGCATTTAAGAAACGTTCGCGATCATCAATATCAGCACGGGTCAAGAGAATTTGCCCGATATTGATACCGTAAATATCAAAAAGATTTTCCCAAGTGCGGATTAACTGGCTTTGTCCAACCGCAGCAAGCATCTGTTTATAAGCAAGCGTTTTCGGTAGTTCAGGATGTCCTAAATAATCACGCCCTGCAGCGGCTGCACCAGAGGTAACTACAATAACACGATGATGTTTATGAAGCTCTGCTATCTGCTTTACAAGCTCCAACATATAAGGACGGCTAAGGCTTTTACCGCCGTGGGTTAAAGTGCTTGTACCGAATTTGATGACAATGGTTTTCATAGGCTTTTATATTAAATGAATGATTAAAGCTTAATCTTAATCTAGTTTATCTGGTTTCTCCAATCTGTTCATTTTTACATATTCTAGATTTAAATAATAAGGTTGTTATACAAAGAATTGACAATATTTAATCATAAAAAATCTGCATCTTATCAGATTAGAATTTAATCTAATTTTTAAGATGCAGATTCTTATTTTTAGAGAGATATATAAATTAAATCGCTAAACCTAACGCATAGAATGCCACTAACACAATCGCAATAATCACTGTGCCGATGTTTAATTTGTTGAATTCGCCAGAGATAGTGCGACCAATCACTAAGGTTGCGAAACCTAGCATAATACCAGTCACGATGTTAGCAGTAAGTACAATAAATACTGCACACACTAAGCCAGACATTGCACCAACGAAGTCATCAAAATCTAATTTTGATACGTTGCTTAACATCAATAAGCCTACATACATTAATGCTGGTGCGGTTGCATAGCTTGGCACTAAACTTGCTAATGGCTGGAAGAAAAGCATCAATAAGAAACCGATACCCACCACTACTGCGGTTAAACCTGTTTTACCGCCAACTGCAGTACCTGCAGCTGATTCGATATAAACTGCGGCTGGTGCAGTGCCGAATAAGCCTGATAACACTGAGCCTAATGAGTCAGAGGTTAAAGCACGACCACCATTTAAGATTTGACCATCTTTGTCTAATAAATTTGCTTGACCAGCAACTGCACGGATTGTCCCTGTTGCATCGAAGATTGCCGTCATCACTAATGCGAATACCACAGGTAAAATTGCCGCATTTAATGCGCCCATTACATCTAATTCCAAGAATAATGAGTTCTCACCAAAACTTGGCATTTTAAAGAAACCCGAATATTTTACATTCGGATCAAAAATCAAACCGATGATAGTAATCACAATGATTACCCAAAGGATTGAGCCTTTTACTTTTAAGCGTTCTAAACCCACGATTGCAGCCAAGCCAAGTAGTGACATCATTACAGGAAATGAGGTAAATTCGCCCATTTTCACAGGAATATCAATGCCACTGTTGATGACTAATTTTACGTTAGTTGCCGCAATCAATAGAAGGAATAAACCGATACCGATACCAGCACCGTGAGCGATGCTAGAAGGAAGATTGCGTAAGATCCAAGAGCGAACCCCTGTTACTGAAATAAGGGTAAATACAACCCCCATTAAGAAGATGGCACCCAGTGCCACGGGAATCGAAATGCCTTGACCTAACACTAAGCTGAAAGCGGTAAATGCAGTTAAAGAAATTGCACTACCGATTGCCATTGGTGCGTTTGCCCATAAGCCGATTAAGATTGAGCCTAACCCCGACACTAAGCAGGTTGCGATAAACACCGATTCAGCAGGGAAGCCTGCTTGGCTTAACATTCCAGGCACAACAAAAATAGAATAAACCATTGCAAGGAATGTAGTTAATCCTGCAATCACCTCTTGACGAACGTTTGAGCCACGTTCTTCAAAATTAAATAAAGACATAAAGACCTCTAATGTAGAAAAAATTAGGGCGAATTTTACAGAATCCCCCTTTAATAAGCAAACGATTGCTTATAAATTCATAAAATAAGCGGTCAATTTTTCATAACGATTTGCAAAATGCTATGAAAAATTAACCGCTTGATGGATTGGTTATCCAAGCGGGAGGTTACTAGATCGCCAAAAATATTAGATCGTAAGTAACACACTCCCACATTAAAGATAACAGAATGCCACGTAAATTAATGAGCCGCAGCCATTTGTTCTAAATCTTTATCAATATAGTATAAAGATTTACCATCTTCACCTAATAGGCGGAACTTGTCTAAGATAGAGTTGAATAAGAACTCTTCTTCGTGCTGTTCTGCTACGTACCATTGTAAGAAGTTAAATGATGAGTAATCTTTTGCATCAAAAGTCACTTCAACCAATTCATTGATTTTAGACGTTACGTGTTTTTCGTGCTCTAATACGATTTCGAACAATGATTTTAATGAATCATATTCTGCTTGTGGTGCTTCGATCGCATAGATTTCAGCTAATGCACCTGTTTCGTTTAAATAAGTGAATAAACGACGCATATGTTCCATTTCTTCTGTTGCGTGTGCTTTTAAGAATTTTGCCGCACCAGGGAAGCCGTTGTTATCTGCCCAAGCTGACATTTGAAGATACACGTTAGAAGAATAGAATTCCAAGTTTAATTGGTCGTTTAAGTATTTGATGATATTTTGCGATAACATTATTCTGCTCCTTGATCTAAGGTTTCTAAGTCTTTATCGATGAAGTAAAGTGATTTATTGCTTTCACCTGCCACCACGAATTTATCTAAAATTTCATTGAAGAGTTTTTCTTCTTCGTGCTGTTCAGCCACATACCATTGTAGGAAGTTGAAAGTTGAGTAATCTTTCGCTGCGAAAGTCACTTCCACTAATTCGTTGATTTTAGCGGTAACGTGTTTTTCGTGGTCTAACACGATGTCGAATAACTCTTTTAATGAAGCATATTCTTTACGTGGTGCTTCAATTTTGCCTAATAATGGTGTTGCCCCCGCTTCACAAACGTAGTCGAATAATTTTTGCATATGCTCTAATTCTTCATCTGCGTGGCGAAGTAAGAAAGTTGCTGCACCTGCAAAACCGTGTTTTGAACACCAAGAAGACATTTGAAGATATACGTTTGATGAATAGAACTCTAAGTTGATTTGTTCATTGAGTTTATCAATGATAGATTGCTGTAACATTTTTACTCCTAGCTAAATGTTATGAAAATGTAAATGAGCGATACTTTCATTTAGAAATCTAAATGTAACGAAGGGCAGAAAAAATTCTCCCCTTAAAACGAGAGTAAGTATAACAAGGTTGAAAAAGTAATCAAGTGTTTTTAATAGTTTTTTTCTAACAATTTTTTACTTTTGATAAGTTTAAACAATAAGAATTCTCATTTAGAGAGGCTAAATGAGAATAGTTATTTTGCATTAGAAGTAGAAAAGCAAAAAAATTTCCTTTTTTTATCCCTACAGAAACCTCAACTTTTTACTATTTTTTGTTCTTTTTTTCAACCCATTTTAGGCTATAATGGAGTGCAACCTAATACGTTTACGCTCTGCATCACAATGGAGGTTTTATGGTAGCTATTCGACACTCTCACGAACTTAACCCTGCAACATTTGAACTCGCTGGTTGGAGTGAGTCGTTGCATATGTCTCCTGTTACTTTCAATAAATTGCAGAATGCGTGGCAATATTCACAAGAAAAACTAGAGCCCTCTCAATACGAATTGATGTGGGATGGCATCGAAATGGCAGAAATTCTCTATAGCTTGAATATGGATGATGATAGTCTTGTTGCGGCAATGCTTTTCCCACTGGTTAAAGGTAATATTATTGACCTTGTGCAAGTCAAAGAAGATTTCAGTAACCACGTCAAAAACTTAGTAAAAGGCGTGTTAGAGATGGAAAATATCCGCCAACTCTCTTCTAATTCTGCCTCTGATCTGCAAATCGACAATATTCGCCGTATGCTGTTGGCAATGGTGGATGATTTCCGCTGCGTGGTTATTAAACTTGCTGAACGCATCACTTATCTCAGAACTAAAAATCGTTATAGCGAAGAAGATATTGTACTTGCGGCAAAAGAGTGTTCGCATGTGTATGCACCTCTTGCCAATCGTTTGGGCATTGGGCAATTGAAATGGGAGCTTGAAGATTACTGCTTCCGTGCCCTGCATCCACAATGCTATCGTCAAATAGCAAAATTTGATCTTGGCGAACGCCGTGTAGATCGTGAAAAATATATTGCAAATTTTGTGGCAGATTTGACCGCTTCACTCAAAGAAGATTTAGGCGAAGTGCAGGTTTATGGCCGCCCGAAACATATTTATAGTATTTGGAAAAAAATGCAGAAGAAAAATCTGCGTTTTAATCAACTGTTCGATATTCGTGCTGTACGCGTGATCGTCCCTAAATTGGAAGATTGCTACACTGCGCTGAGTATTATTCATACCCAATATAAACACCTGCCAGAACATTTTGATGACTATATTGCTCAACCTAAACCCAATGGCTATCAATCGATTCATACAGTGGTGCTAGGCAAAGGCAATAAGCCTATTGAAGTGCAAATTCGTACGCAAAAAATGCATGATGATGCCGAACTCGGCGTAGCTGCTCACTGGAAATATAAAGAGGGAGCAACCGCAGGACGTTCAGGCTATGAAGAGAAAATCGTTTGGTTGCGTAAACTCTTGGCATGGCAAAATGATATTGCTGACTCTGGCGATGTGGTCGATGAAATGCGTTCACAAGTGTTTGATGACCGCGTTTATGTCTTTACCCCACGTGGCGAGGTAATTGATTTACCAAAAGATGCAACGCCACTAGATTTTGCTTATGCGATTCACAGCGAAATTGGGCACCGTTGTATTGGAGCAAAAGTGGCGGGTAAAATTGTGCCATTTACCTATCATTTAAAAATGGGCGATCAGGTTGAAATTATTACTCAAAAACAACCGAATCCAAGTCGCGACTGGCTCAATCCAAATACGGGCTTTGTGAATACTTCAAAAGCACGTTCCAAGATTATTGCATGGTTCAAAAAACTGGATCGGGAGAAAAATATTCCAATAGGACGCGAAGCTCTTGAAGCGGAAATGGGTAAACTAGGTTTAACGCACAAGCAAATTGAAATTTATGCATTGCCACGTTATAACCTAAAACAGATGGATGATCTTTATGCAGGTATTGGCGGTGGAGATATTAAACTTAACCAGCTTAGCCACTATTTGCAAAGTCGTTTAATTAAACCAACTGCCGAGCAAGAAGATGAAGCAGTACTGAAACAGCTCAATAAGAATACGCACCATAAAGCCAAAAACGGGCAAGTAATTATTGAAGGGGTGGGTAACTTGATGCACTCCATTGCGCGCTGCTGCCAACCGATTCCCGGTGATCCAATTGTCGGCTATATTACACAAGGACGAGGCATTTCAATCCACAAAGCCGATTGTGAACAGCTGTTTGAATTGCAAAGCCTTAACCCAAGTCGTGTGGTAGAAGCTCAATGGGGAAGTTATGCTGGCGAAGGCTTAAGTCTTACCATTCGTATTATTGCCAACGACCGTAATGGTTTACTGCGTGATGTGAGTGCAATTATGGCAAATGAGAAAGTCAATGTATTAAGCGTTGCTAGCCGTATTGATGCCAAACGTAGCCTTGCAATTATCAATATGGAAATTCAGATGAACAATGTGGCAATGCTGAATAAAATCTTGGCTCGCATTACGCTGCTTGATGATGTGATTGAGGCGAGAAGGGCGGGGTAATCTAAGACTAGGCATATAAAATAAAAAAACAAGCGAGGTAATGAAATCATCATTTCCTCGCTTTTTTATTTACATCACATCCACTCGTTTATTCACGAGCTTAGTAATCACATTACCCATCGACTCCTCCATCTGTAAGCCAATGCGTTTGGTCAGATTTTTCTTCTCTTTATATTTAATTTCAATAATTTCTTTGTTTTCAACTGCTTTCACAAGTAAATCATCACTGGTTGAAATCTCATCAATCAAATTCAACTCAAGTGCTTGCTTGCCGAACCAGTGCTCTCCCGTTGCAATTTTTTCAATATCTAATTGTGGGCGGTTATCACGTACAAATTGCTTGAATAACTGATGGGTTTCTTCTAACTCTTGTTGGAATTTTTGTTTACCTTTTTCGGTATTTTCCCCCATAAAAGTCACAGTACGTTTAAATTCGCCCGCCGTCATTACATCTACATCAACATCGTGTTTTTTGAGCAAGCGGTGAATGTTTGGCACTTCAGCCACTACGCCCACAGAACCGATAATTGCAAAAGGTGCAGAAACAATTTTATTCGCCACACACGCCATCATATAGCCACCACTTGCAGCAACTTTATCGACAGCTACAGTGAGTGGGATATTACGCTCACGTAAGCGTTGTAATTGAGAAGCCGCTAATCCATAGCCATGCACAACACCGCCAGGGCTTTCGAGTTTAAGCAACACTTCATCTTCTGGTTTCGCAATCGAAAGCACAGCGGTAATTTCACGGCGTAAAGCACTTACAGCGTGGGCGTGCACATCTCCGTTAAAATCTAATACGAATAAACGAGATTTTTTCTCTGCATCTGACTTTTCTTCGCCCTCTTTAATGCGTTTTTTCTCTGCCTTCGCTTTTGCTTTTGCCTCTTTTTTCTCGGCTTTCTCTTTTTGTTTTAGCTCTTCTTCGCTAAGGAAAAAAGCTTCAAGCGCTTCTTTCTCTTCTTTATATTTTTCAGAAAAATCAGTTAGCACGATTGTGCCATTTTCTGGATGCTTTTTGCTTTCTAAAATAATCATCACAATCACAGCAACCACGCCGAAGATAGTGAGAAGTTCTAATAAGAAAATGCCGTAGTTAAGTAAAATGTCTTTCCACATTGAATGGGTTCCTTTGTTAATTTGTAAAATAATGAATAAATTTGACCGCTTATTATTTTTGTTCCAACACATCCACCACCGCTTGTGCTGCCTGTGCATCGGCATCGCATTGGATCAGTTTATGTAAGTCTGTAAAATGGTGCTTGAGTTCATTTTTTTGTTTTAAACTCTCTACATCATTGCTTAAATAATGATTGAGCGACCACGCAAGATTATCAGGATTACACTCTTCTTGAATCATCTCTGGGACAAGTGGTGCATTTGCGAGTAAATTTGGCAAAGAGATATACTCGGTTTTGACCAATTTTTTCGCAAGCCAATAGGTCAGAGGTTTCATTTTGTACCCCACTACCATTGGCGATTTACAGAGCATTGCTTCTAATGCTGCCGTGCCAGAAGCTAGTAACGTACATTCTGCAGCGATCATCGCTTGGCGGGCTTGTCCTTGCAGAATATGTAGTTCTAATTCTGGGGCAATGTTTGCTTTAATCGCTTCTAGCTGGGCTTGACGTTTCTCATTTACCATCGGCACAAGAAATTCCAAATCTGGATGCTTCTCTTTTAACAGTTGAGCGGTTTTCAAAAAAGGCTCTGCCAAGAATTGGATTTCGCTACCACGACTACCTATCAAAATAGCCACATAGCGTTTTCTTTCATCTAAACCGAGCTTTTCACAAGCCTCCGTTCGGTCAGGTTTTAAGGCTATCGCATCTGCCATCGTATGACCGATAAAACGACAAGGCGTGTCGAATTTATCGTAAAAAGCTTTTTCGAACGGTAAAAATGCTAGCACTAAATCAGTTGCACGTTTGATTTTATGTACCCGATTTTGTCGCCACGCCCAAACAGAAGGGCTGACATAGTGAATCGTTTTGATGCCGTTTGCCTTGAGCTTTTCCTCCACTGTAAGGTTAAAATCAGGGGCATCAATGCCGATAAACACATCAGGTTTCATTTCAAGCATCGTTTCAATCACTTGCTTACGACGTTTAAGTAAGCGAGGTAGATGCTTCAGCACTTCCGCCAAGCCCATCACGGAAAGTTCTTCCATCTCAAATAAAGTTTCGCAACCAGCTTTTTTCATCTGCTCGCCTGCCACGCCAATAAAGCGAGCATTAGGATAGTGCAATTTCAGGGCATTGATTAAACCAGCACCTAAAATATCGCCCGACACCTCACCTGCAACAAGAGCAATTAAAGGGGATTTTTGTTCCATTTCCTCTGATTTTTCGAAAGTCAAAAATAGCTTCATTATATTGCGATTGGCGTGAATAGCAATCAATGCGTCAAATATAGAGAAAATTCATGCGATATTCCAAAAATTTCTTGACAGAGATCACGCTTTTTAACAAAAGTCGTTGTATTTATTTTGTTTAAGCCTAGAATTCAAATTAACTAAAAATTGGTAAGTTTTTAAACGCATGACATTGGAAAGCACATTTTTTGATAGGGATATTTCCACAAAACCACTTGATGAGGAAGGCGGGTTCTCTTTTTCTGGTTCTTTTAAGCAAACGTTTTCGTCATGCTTGTTTGCTCAAAAACCGCCATCTAATGAAGGCAATGTTTCTCAACCTTTTGCAAGTTTGTTGCAAACTTTGACCGCTTGCCTTCATTTCTTTCTACAAAACCATCCCTATCGTGCCCATTTTGCTTATGCTGTTTGTCAATTGTGAGGTTTTCTTATGACTCAACTCGTTACCCAATCTGTCATTGATGCTTTTTTTGATGGGGTTCATTCTGATCCCTTTTCTGTACTCGGTATGCACGAAACCGATCTCGGCGTAGAAATTCGCACCTTATTGCCAGATGCCAATCAAGTAGCGGTAATAGAGCGTGAAAGTGGTAAAACGGTAGCAGAATTAGATCGCTTGGATGAACGCGGTTTCTTTGCAGGTATTGTGCCAAATTGCCGTCAATTCTTCGCCTATCAATTACAAGTATTTTGGGGTAATGAGGCGCAAATCATTGAAGATCCATACCGATTCCACCCGATGATTGACGATTTAGAACAATGGCTGTTAGCGGAAGGTTCGATGTTGCGCCCGTATGAAGTGCTAGGCGCACATTTTATGGAATGTGATGGTGTGAGTGGGGTGAATTTCCGTTTGTGGGCTCCCAATGCTAGACGCGTTTCTATTGTGGGCGATTTCAACTATTGGGATGGTCGTCGTCACCCAATGCGTTTCCACTCGAAAAGTGGCGTTTGGGAATTGTTCCTACCGAAAGTTAGTCTTGGTCAGCTTTATAAATTTGAATTGATTGATTACTTTGGAAACTTGCGTCTGAAAGCCGATCCTTATGCGTTTAGTTCACAACTTCGCCCTGATACAGCTTCGCAAGTCAGTATCTTGCCAAATGTGGTGGAAATGACTGAAGCACGCAAAAAAGCGAACCAAGGCAACCAACCAATTTCTATTTATGAAGTACATTTAGGATCTTGGCGTCGTAATTTAGAAAACAATTTTTGGCTAGATTACGATCAAATTGCTGATGAATTAATTCCTTACGTAAAAGAGATGGGCTTTACCCATATTGAATTTTTACCACTTTCTGAATTTCCGTTTGATGGTTCTTGGGGTTATCAACCACTTGGACTTTATTCTCCAACCAGTCGCTTTGGTTCACCTGAAGCATTCCGTAGTTTAGTAAAACGTGCACATGAAGCTGGAATTAATGTGATTTTAGATTGGGTGCCAGGGCATTTCCCAAGTGATACGCATGGTTTAGTCGCGTTTGATGGCACAGCTTTGTATGAGCATGAAGACCCTCGCGAAGGCTACCACCAAGACTGGAACACGCTAATTTACAACTACGGTCGCAACGAAGTGAAAAATTTCCTGTCCAGCAATGCCCTTTACTGGCTTGAACGTTTTGGTGTAGATGGTATTCGCGTGGATGCTGTGGCTTCAATGATTTACCGTGATTATAGTCGTGCGGAGGGTGAATGGATTCCAAATCAATATGGTGGACGTGAAAACTTAGAAGCCATTGAATTTTTAAAACACACCAACTGGAAAATTCACAGTGAAATGGCCGGTGCGATTTCTATTGCGGAAGAATCAACTTCTTTTGCAGGCGTAACCCACCCAAGCGAAAACGGCGGATTAGGTTTCAATTTCAAATGGAATATGGGCTGGATGAACGACACGCTTGCTTATATGAAGCTCGATCCGATTTATCGCCAATACCACCACAACAAAATGACCTTTGGAATGGTGTATCAATACAGCGAAAATTTTGTTCTACCACTTTCTCACGATGAAGTAGTTCACGGTAAATATTCACTTCTTGGCAAGATGCCAGGCGATACGTGGCAAAAATTCGCTAACCTCCGTGCTTACTACGGCTATATGTGGGGCTATCCAGGCAAAAAATTACTCTTTATGGGCAACGAGTTCGCTCAAGGTCGCGAATGGAACTACGAAGAAAGCCTCGACTGGTTCTTGCTCGATGAAAACATCGGAGGTAGCTGGCACAAGGGCGTGTTGAAACTGGTGAAAGACCTCAACCGAATTTACCAACAAAATCGACCGCTCTTTGAGCTGGATAACTCGCCGGAAGGCTTCGATTGGTTGGTGGTGGACGATGCCCAAAACTCGGTATTCGCCTTTGAACGCAGAAGCTCAGACGATGAACGAATTATCGTGATCAGCAACTTCACCCCAGTGCCACGTCACGATTACCGCATTGGTGTGAATGTGGCAGGCTGCTACGAAGAAATTTTGAACACCGATTCAATGTATTACGAAGGTTCAAACGTGGGGAATTTCGGCACAGTACAAAGTGAAGCCATTGAAAGCCACGAACGCGAAAATTCGATTTCGGTAAGCATTCCGCCGTTGGCGACGGTATATTTGAAATTTAAAGGGTAGTGTGTGTGAAATAACGTTTCACGCACACTGCGATGATCCATTTTTAATTTTCGTGCGTGGATTGTTCCAATCCACACACCCTACGAAATATGTTTACGATTTACAACAATGGCAATCCTATTCCAATGGGATACTCACAAGCGGTCGAAAACAACGTGCAAATTACCAATTTCGCCTTGTTTTCTGTTGCGGCAACAGGCGTGGAACTTTGCCTATTTGACGAACAAAACCAAGAAACCCGTTTGCCAATGGTGCGTACTGAAAATGTGTGGCATTTGGCGGTAACTGGCGTGAAAACTGGTACGGAATATGGATTTCGTATTCACGGCGAATATGCCAACCCGAATAAATTAATGCTCGATCCCTATGCGAAAGCCGTGAATGGTAAACCTGATTTAAGTAGCGAAGAAAGTCGTTCTTGGTTCTTGCTTTCGGATCATCGCGACAATGCGCATCTTGCCCCAAGAGCGGTCGTGATTTCAGAAGAATTTGATTGGGAGAACGACCAAGCACCGCAGACACCGTGGGCGGAAACTATCGTTTATGAATTGCACGTTAAAGGGTTTAGTCAGTTGAATGAGCAAATCCCTGCGGCGTTGCGCGGCACTTATGCAGGCTTGGTGCATCCTGTCAATCTTGTCTATTTGAAAGAATTAGGCGTAACCGCGGTGGAATTGTTACCCGTGAATTTCTTTGTAGATGAGCCGCATTTACAAGCCAAAAATTTGCAAAACTATTGGGGATATAACCCGCTTGCAATGTTCGCTGCCGAGCCGAAATATGCGTCAACCGACAATCCGTTGGCAGAATTTAAAGCGATGGTCAAAGCCTTTCACGCAGCAGGCATTGAAGTGATTTTAGACGTGGTGTTCAACCATTCCGCGGAGTCGGAGCAACATTTCCCGACTTTCTGCCAGCGTGGAATTGATGACCAAACCTACTACTGGCGCAATGACAACGGGCATTACATTAACTGGACGGGCTGTGGCAATATGCTCAATTTATCCTCTGATGTAGGGCGAAAATGGGTTGTAGATTGTTTACGTTATTGGGCTGAACAGTGTCATGTTGATGGTTTTCGATTTGATTTAGCCTCCGTGCTCGGGCGTGATACACCAGATTTTAATGCACAGGCTCAGCTTTTTACTGACATAAAAAATGAGCCAAGTTTACAAAATATTAAATTGATTGCAGAGCCATGGGATATTGGGCATTACGGCTATCAAGTGGGGCAATTCCCAAGTTACTTTGCTGAATGGAACGACTGTTTCCGTGATGATTTATGCCGTTTTTGGCTGTGGAAAAGTGGCGAAGTGGGTGCCTTTGCGGAACGCTTTGCAGGCTCTAGCGATTTGTTCAAGAAAAATGACCGCTTGCCACATACCACGCTGAATTTCATCACCGCCCACGATGGCTTTGTGATGCGGGATTTAGTCAGCTACAACGAAAAACATAACGAAGCGAACGGCGAAGAAAATCGCGATGGCAGAAACGAAAATTACAGCTATAACCACGGCATTGAAGGTTCCACGGACCTCCTTTCCGAACCGCAAAAAAGTGTGGTGGAAAATGACCGCACTTTCGCCCAGGCGGGTTTGCTAATGAGCTTGCTGCTTGCCAATGGCACACCAATGTTGCTCGCGGGCGATGAGTTTGGCAACACTCAATATGGCAACAACAACGCCTATTGCCAAGACAATGAAATCACTTGGTTGAAATGGGCTGAATTTAACACAGCATTATTTGAACTGACCAAGCAAACGATTGCAATCCGCAAAAAAATGGGCAGTTTAAACCGAGATCAATGGTGGTCGGGCGAGAATGTGCAATGGCTGAACATTGCAGGTAAACCGATGACAGTTGAAGATTGGCAAAATCGAGAAACCAAAGCATTACAGGTAGTTTTAGATAATCGTTGGCTTTTATTGATTAACGCCAAAGCCGAAGGGCAGGCATTTCGCCTACCTGCAGGGGAATGGATGCCCCTGAATGGCATACACCATTTAACTCTCAATACACAGCAAGCCGAACTATGTTCGATGGGTTTCTGTGCATTGAGCAATGAATAACCAAAAGACTATGGAGATCCCTATGAAAGCGAGAGACCTTAACAAATATGACTTGGTCAAAAATACTTTAGTGCTTATTCTTGCAGGTGGACGCGGTTCGCGCTTACACGAGTTGACAGATAAACGTGCAAAACCTGCGCTTTATTTCGGCGGCAACCGTCGTATTATCGACTTCGCACTTTCTAACTGTATTAACTCAGGTTTAAACCGTATTGGCGTAGTAACCCAATATGCGGCACACTCTCTACTTCGCCATTTACAAACGGGTTGGTCTTTCTTACCGCAAGAGCGTGGCGAATTTGTCGATATGTTGCCAGCTCGTCAGCAAATCGATGATTCCACTTGGTATCGTGGCACAGCGGATGCGGTATATCAAAATATGGCCATTATTAAAAATCACTATCGCCCGAAATATATTTTGATCTTAGCGGGCGACCATATTTACAAACAAGATTATAGCGTGATGTTGATGGATCACGTGAATAGCGGTGCAAAATGTACCGTAGGTTGCATTGAAGTGCCCCGTTCTGAAGCACACGAATTTGGCGTAATGGCAGTGAACGAAAACTTGAAAGTAAAAGCTTTCGTGGAAAAACCGAAAGATCCGCCAGCCATGGTGGGCAAACCTGATGTTTCGCTTGCTTCAATGGGGATTTATGTGTTTGATGCGGATTATCTTTACAAAATGTTAGATCGTGAAGTTGGCACTCCGAACACCAGCCACGACTTCGGTAAAGATGTGTTGCCAAAATGTTTAGCGGAAGAGACTCTTTATGCTCACCCATTCAGCCGCTCTTGCATGGGGCGTAACACTGAAGGAGAAATTTACTGGCGTGATGTGGGTACGCTTGATAGCTTCTGGCAATCCAATATCGACTTAGTCTCTGAAAATCCACAATTAGATATTTACGACCAAAGCTGGCCAATTCGCGGCAATCCTGTTCAGGCTTATCCGTCTAAATTCTTTTATAAACACTCTAACGTGCACCCAGTAGATAACTCATTGATTGGCGGTGGTTGTGTGATTACCGATGCTTCGATCAGCAATTCTGTGTTATTCGACCGCATTAAAATTGATGCATTTTCAAAAGTCGATCACTGCGTAGTGTTGCCACAAGTGAAAATTGGTAAAAATTGCGTGTTGAAAAATTGTATTATCGACCGTGAATGTGAAATTCCTGACGGTATGCAAATTGGCGTGAATATGGAAGAAGATAAAAAACGCTTCCGCATTAGCTCAACAGGCAAAGTGATTCTTGTGACCTCGAAAATGTTAAAGAAACTTGAGGGACACGAAATTGAAGAAGATGGGCATTTGGATTAGTTAGGAAAAACGCGGTGAAAATTGACCGCTCTTTCTGAACCCCCTCTTTTCTAAAGAGGGGGCTGATCGAGCGTTATTCATATTTATAGGGAAAATAAAAAACTCAATGAAAATACTACACGTTTGCTCGGAACTCTATCCGCTACTCAAAACCGGTGGACTTGCCGATGTTTTAGGGGCGTTACCTCAAGCACAAAACCAAATCGGGCTGGATGCTCGCGTGTTATTGCCAGCGTATCCTGCCATTTCCGTAGGGATTCCAAACACCCAAGTTGTGGCGGAATTTGATAACTTCGCAGGGCACGCGGTGTTGCGTTATGGCGAATATAACGGTGTCGGAATCTATTTGATTGACGCACCGCACTTATATGGTCGCGAAGGCAATCCGTATCACGATGCCTATTACAACGACTACGGCGACAACTACAAACGTTTTGCTTTGCTCGGTTGGGTGGGGGCAGAATTAGCCACAGGCTTAGATAGCTGGTGGCGTGCAGAAGTGGTACACGCTCATGATTGGCATGCAGGCTTATGTGCAGCATATCTGTTCAACAAAGGTCGCCCTGCGAAATCGGTGTTCACCATTCACAACTTGGCATATCAAGGGCAGTTTTCTTATCATCATTTGTATGAAATCGGCTTGCCGACGGGGATGTTCCACGTAGAAGGCTTAGAATTATTTGGGCAGATTTCTTACTTGAAATCAGGCTTGTTCTATTCTGATGCAAGCACAGCGGTAAGCCCAACTTATGCAGAAGAAATCACGACACCAGAATTTGCCTACGGTTTGCAAGGCTTGCTTTCTGGCTTAAAAGCTCAAGGTCGTTTGGTGGGGATTTTAAATGGCGTGGACGAAAACATTTGGCACCCGAATGTGGACAGCTACATTCCGCATCATTACAAGCTCAAATATATGGCAGGTAAAAAGAAAAATAAAGCCGAATTGCAGGCGTATTTTAATTTGCCACAAGATGAAGCCTCGTTGGCATTTGTAATGGTGACCCGTTTAACTGAGCAAAAAGGCGTGGATTTATTGATTGAAAGTGCTGATGAAATTGTGAAACAGGGTGGTCAGTTGATGATTTTAGGTTCAGGTGCCCCACACTTGGAACAAGGTATTCGCGATCTTGCCGCCCAATATCCAGAAAATGTTGCGGTAAAAATCGGCTATGATGAAGCCCTTTCGCATTTAATGGTGGCAGGCGGTGATGTGATTCTCGTGCCAAGTCGTTTTGAGCCTTGTGGTTTAACTCAACTTTACGGCTTGCAATACGGTACCTTACCCTTAGTTCGTAAAACAGGCGGCTTGGCAGACACCGTGGTGGATAGCACATCCAAAAGCATCAAAAACCGCACCGCAACAGGTTTTGTGTTTGAACAGGCAACCGCAGAAGATTTACGCAGTGCCCTTCAACACGCGTTCTCCATCTGGAAAAAACCAAGAGCGTGGGCAATGGTTCGCACCGATGCGATGGAACAAGATTTCAGCTGGCGTAAAGCCGCAGAGCAGTATCGTGCACTTTATGCACGCTTGTAGTTTTATTTGTAAACTTTGATCACAATCACACCGCTTGTAAATTATTTTTGCAAGCGGTGTGATTGTGCTTGTTTTTCGACAAAATAAGCATAAAATTCGAACCACTTTTGTAGGGTGTTTGAACAACGTTCACGCACGCAAAGAGCGGTCAAATTTTTATTGTTTTTTGCAAACGTGCGTGAATTTTGCAAATTCACACATCCTACGTTGATAATTTCTTAACATTCAAATAGAGGTTTTACCTATGATAATGGATAACTTTGATTCTCCATTCCTATACAATCGTCCTGAAATGACTGTTGAAGCGATTAAAAAATCAATCGTGTATAAACTGATTTTCTTAATCGGTCGCTCACCACGTGAAGCCAGCCAACGCGATTGGCTTAATGCAACGTTGCACGCTGTGCGTGATTTGGTGACTGAAGGCTGGATCACCACAGCCCGCCAAACTCGTGCGGAAGATTCACGCCGTGTTTACTACCTTTCGATGGAATTTTTAATCGGGCGTACGCTTTCTAATGCGATGATCGCAGAAGGCATTTACGGATTAGCACAGGAAGCCTTATCTGAATTAAATGTCGATTTGGAAGAAATTTTAGAAAAAGAAGTCGATCCAGGCTTGGGTAACGGCGGTTTAGGTCGTTTGGCTGCTTGCTTTATGGATTCTATCGCCACTTTAGGCTTACCCGGTATGGGCTACGGCATTCGTTATGAATACGGAATGTTCCGTCAAAAAATCGAAAATGGTCAGCAGGTAGAACGCCCAGATGCATGGCTCGAAAAAGGTGCACCTTGGGAGTTCATTCGTCCATCTAAACGCTTTACCGTAGAATTTGGCGGTAACATTCACTTTGAAGGCAAAAAATGTATTTGGCAAGATACCGAAAAAGTGACCGCTCTTGCTTATGACCAAATGATCCCAGGCTATCGCAACAACTCAGCTGCGACCTTACGTTTATGGTCAGCACACGCAGGCGAAGTGTTCAACCTTGCTGATTTCAACCGTGGCGAACATTTAGCCGCATTAGAAGAGCACTCTGCGAATAAAAACTTATCTCGAGTGCTTTATCCAGATGATTCTACATGGAACGGGCGTGAATTGCGTTTACGCCAGGAGTACTTTTTGGTTTCGGCTTCATTGCAAGATATTCTACGCCGTCACAAGCGCACACATCATACGCTTGAAAATTTAGCGGAGAAAGTGGCGATCCACTTAAATGACACCCACCCAGCATTAGCGATTCCAGAATTAATGCGCATTTTAGTGGACGATGAAGGTTTCGAGTGGAAAAAAGCGTGGGATATGACGCGTAATATTTTCTCTTACACCTGCCATACGTTAATGTCGGAAGCGTTAGAAACTTGGCCAGTGGAAATGATGGCGAAAATTTTACCGCGCCATTTACAAATGATCTTTGAAATTAACGATCACTTCTTAGAATATGTCCGCACTTATGTGACCACCGACAACGATTTTATCCGCCGTGTTTCTCTTATTGAAGAAGGCTACCAACGCAAAGTACGTATGGGATGGTTGTCTGTTGTGGGCTCACATAAAATTAACGGCGTGGCAGAAATCCATTCTGATTTGATGGTTACATCGACTTTTGCCGATTTTGCCCGCATTTTCCCAGAACGTTTCACCAACGTAACAAACGGCATCACGCCACGCCGTTGGTTAGCGGTGGCAAACCCACAATTAGCTGCATTATTTGATAAATATATCGGTTCAGAATGGCGTTGCAATTTAAGCCAAATTGAAAAACTCAAACCATTCGTAGAAGAAAAGGCGTTCAAAGAAGCGATTGCTGACATCAAATTTGCGAACAAAGTGAAATTAGCCGAATATGTGAAACGCGAATTGGGTGTAGAGCTTGATCCTCATGCGTTATTTGATGTGCAAGTAAAACGTATTCACGAATACAAACGCCAAATGTTGAACGTATTGCACATTATCGCTCGATACAATGAAATGCTTGATAACCCAGAAAAAGATTGGCAATCACGCGTGTTCATCTTGGCGGGTAAAGCGGCTTCAGCCTATTATGCGGCGAAACAAACCATTCACCTCATCAATGATGTGGCGAATGTAATCAACAACGATGAACGTTTGAAAGGTCGCTTGAAAGTAGTGTTTATTCCAAATTACAGCGTGAGCCTTGCACAGCTTATCATCCCAGCAGCTGATATTTCAGAGCAAATTTCCCTTGCAGGTACGGAAGCATCAGGCACGAGCAATATGAAATTTGCGCTTAATGGCGCATTAACCCTTGGCACGCTTGACGGGGCAAACGTAGAAATTTTGGAAAATGTGGGCGAAGATCATATCTTTATATTCGGTAACACCGTAGAACAAGTGGAACAGCTTCGCCGCGATGGTTATCGTTCATTTGAATACTACCAAAACGATGCCCAATTACGTACCGTGGTAGATCAAATCATCGAAGGCAAATTCTCACCAGAAGAACCACAACGTTACCACCAGCTACTACAAGGCTTGCAATACCACGATTATTACCAAGCCTTCGCAGATTTCCGCAGCTATCTCGAAGCACAAAATGCAGTGGATGAAAAATACCGCAACCGCGATCAATGGATTAAAAGCACGATCCAAAACATCGTCAATATGGGCTTCTTCTCATCCGACCGCACGATTAAAGAGTACGCGGAGAGAATTTGGAAAGTAGAAGCGGTCAAATTTGACTAATTTCTTACCTTTCACGTTTTAAAATAAAAACCTCGCTAATAAAAAGTTAGCGAGGTTTTTTGTAAAAATTTTGGAAAATCAAACCACTTGTTCTAACCTTATCTAACTATTATTTATTTTGAGTTATAAAATAAACTAGCTAATACGTTTTGTTATGGAGTAGAATACCATGCCTTTTTACTCAAGGAATTTTACAATGAAAAAAACAGCATGAGCACTTTTAGCAACTGCATTCTTAGCAAATGAAACATGAGTTTTAATTATTTAATTCAAGGACTAAGAGCGATATTGTGTCGAACTTAGTCATTTTGCTTTTTGTCTACTATGCCAAAAAAATCCTTTATAAACATAACCTTACATTTTTTAGTAGTTCATAACTTTTCTTTGTCAGTTACTCTTCAAAAACTTCTTCCGATACTTCCTCATGATTCACATCTTTAGGCGGATTATCGCACAACCAGTTCGTCAAACGAGAATAATCTGCGATGCTAAGATTTTCAGCGCGAGCGGTTAAATCTACGCCTAATGCTTCTAATTGTTCGGCAGTAAATAGCGTTGATAATGCGTTACGTAAGGTTTTACGACGCTGGTTAAATGCTTGAGTTGTTACGCGATTAAGCCAATAAATATCTTTTACGGGGTGTGGTAAGGTTTTATATGGCACTAAACGCACGACCGCAGAATCTACTTTGGGTGCAGGTTTGAATGCTGTCGGTGGTACTTCAAGCACAGGCATTACTTGGCAATAATATTGTGCCATGATGGTTAAGCGTCCGTAAGCTTTGCTATTTGGTGCGGCACATAAACGTTTTACCACCTCTTTTTGCAACATAAAATGCATATCTTGGATTAAGTCGTAGAACTTAAACAGATGGAACATCAATGGGGTAGAGATATTATAAGGCAAGTTACCGAATACACGTACGCCTTCTCCATCTTGTAAATTTAGGCTTTCAAAATATTCACGGAAATTAAAACCTAGCGCATCTTGTTCAATGATGGTCAGTTTTTGGTTGATAAAAGGATGATGGCGTAAACGCTCCGCCAAATCGCGGTCAAGTTCTACGACGGTAAGTTTATCGACTAATTCTGCAACAGGTTCAGTTAAAGCTCCCAAGCCTGGACCAATTTCTAATAAAAATTGACCGCTTTTCGGGTTGATTGCTGATACGATATTATGAATAACATTCATATCGTGTAAGAAGTTTTGCCCGAAACGTTTACGAGCAGTATGACCTAAATGTTTTTTTGAATTTGTACTCATTATGTTTTAAATGTGTGAAGAATGTTTTTGAAATTAAAGAACCCCGCTTAAGCGAGGTTCTCTGAAATAGCTTGAATTATTTAGCATCTACATATTGGATATTTGCCCCTTTACGTAAGGTTTTTACCCAATCTTTTGAGGCTTCTTCGGCTTGTTTATTCACTAAGTTTTCATAGGCTTTTTGAGCATATGCATCTTGAATTCTGTCACCTTGACGTGTATCAGTCACTTTCAAAACGTGCCAGCCAAACTGTGATTTAAATGGTGTAGAGATTTGATCTTTTTTCGCACGGCTTGCCACGTTAGCAAAAGCTGGATCAAAGGTATCTAAGAATTGGAAACCTAAATCCCCACCATCCGCTGCGGAAACATAATCAACTGAATTTGCTTTTGCCGCCTCTTCAAAGGTCGTTTTTCCTGCTTTGATATCTGCAACCAGTTGGTTTAATTTTGTTTTAGCTTGAGCATCATTTAACACAGGATTAGTTTTGATAAGAATATGGCTGATACGATATTCTGGTGCTGATACTTGTTGAACTTTACCAGCTGCTTTGTCCTGTTCCAACATTGTTTTCGCTTGTGCTTGCACTTGCTCTGGTTGTACTTGGATCGCTTGACCAATACTTTGATGGCGTACAGCTTCCATCATCATTTGCTGGGCAATTTGTTGGCGATATTGATTAAGGCTGATGCCTTGGTAATCCAATGCATCCAATAATTGACCATAGGTTAAGCCATTACGAGCTGCAATATCTTCAATTGCTCGATCAACTTGGCGGTAATCGACTTTAATGCCTGCTTTTTGCACCGCTTGTTGCACTAACATTTCATCAATCACGCTCTCAAGTGCCACTTTACGGTTTGCCTCATTATTGGTTTTTTTACCTAATGCGCGTACCACTTGGCTTTCCATAATCATATTACCATCAACGGTTGCTACAACGCGCTCTTCAGCCATTGCAGATTGAGCCACAAATAACGCACCAAGTAATGCTACTAAAATAGATTTTGCGGAAGTCATTTTCATTTTATTTTTCCTATATAAGAACCACTAAATAACGACTATTAGAGCAAACTGAACATAAAAGGTTCAATTAGGCTAAAGATTGAATTTTCTTAATCACATTGGTGGTAGAGCAACCATTCTCGAAGTTCAATACTTGCACTTTACCGCCATTTGCCCACACTTCTTGGCTGCCTGCGATCTCTTCAGGCTTATAATCCCCGCCTTTTACCAGTAAATCAGGCAAAATTTCGCTAATTAAGCGTTGGGGCGTGTCTTCTGTAAATGGTACAACCCAATCCACAGAGGCTAAGCCTGCTAATACAGCCATACGTGCAGCCAGATCGTTAATTGGGCGGCTGTCGCCTTTTAAGCGTTTCACAGACTCATCAGTGTTTACAGCTACGATTAAACGATCTCCAAGTTTACGCGCGTTTTCTAAGTAAGAAACATGTCCTGGGTGAAGAATATCAAAACAACCGTTGGTCATCACGATTTTTTCGCCACGGTTTTTGGCATCTAACACGATCTCTTTCAGCTCCGCTTCGGAAACCACACCAAAACCCGCAGTTACACGTTGGTGAATCGCATTTTCTAATTCCACAGGCGTAATGGTTGAAGTGCCCAGTTTACCCACAACTACGCCCGCCGCCGCATTGGCTAAATAGCAGGCTTCTTCGTAAGGACGACCATCAGCAATCGCCGTTGCCAACACGCTGATTACGGTATCGCCTGCACCAGTTACGTCATATACCTCTTTCGCTTGGGTTGGTAAGTGATAAGGTGGTTGATTTGGACGAAGTAGGGTCATTCCTTTTTCCGAACGAGTAACTAATAACGCTGATAAATCAAAGTCAGCGATCATTTTTAAGCCTTTCGCCACGATTTCGTCATCATCTTTGCAATGCCCAACCACTGCTTCAAATTCCGACATATTTGGCGTGAGCAAGGTTGCACCACGATAACGTTCAAAATCGGTGCCTTTCGGGTCGATCAACACTGGCACATTTGCTTGGCGGGCGATTTGGATCATCTGTTGCACGCTTTCCAACGTGCCTTTACCATAATCCGATAAAATCAATGCCCCGTAAGCGGTGATTTCTTGCTGAAGTTTTGCAAGAAGTGGTTGGCTATCGACATTATGAAAGCCCTCTTCAAAATCTAAACGCAACAGTTGCTGATGGCGAGAGAGAATACGCAATTTGGTAATAGTTGGGTGAGTCTCTACAGCTACACAATGGTTTTCAATATTGTGTGAGTTCAGCAATTTATCCAACGCATGGCCCGCATCATCTTGCCCAATCAAACCATGTAAAGCCACAGGCACATTCAGGCTGGCAATGTTCATCGCCACGTTCGCAGCCCCACCTGCACGCTCTTCAATATCCTGCACTTTTACTACTGGCACAGGGGCTTCCGGGGAAATACGGTTGGTTGCCCCAAACCAGTAGCGGTCGAGCATCACATCGCCCAACACCAATACTTTGGCTTGATTAAATTTTGGAGAGTATTGCATCATCATAATGTTTTCTCTTATCTTTTTGATTTCTTAATAAATTTCATCAAACGTTTACGCTTACGCAATTGGCTTGGCGTAAGTTTATTGCGTTTGTCCGCAAACGGGTTATTCCCTTCTTGAAATTGAATACGAATTGGGCTACCAATAATTTTCAAGCTCTTACGGAAATAGTTCGATAAGTAACGTTTGTATGAATCCGCCAATTTTTCCACTTGGTTACCGTGAATCACGATAATCGGCGGGTTATAACCACCTGGGTGCGCATATTTCAATTTCACACGGCGACCATTTACGAGTGGTGGTTGATGTTCGTCTGCTGCCATACGCAAAATACGAGTCAGCATTGAGGTCGATGTTTTTTGTGTTGCACAAGCGTAAGCCTCTTTCACCGAATCGAACAAGTTACCAACGCCAGAGCCGTGTAATGCCGAAATAAAATGCACACGAGCGAAGTCGATAAAATCTAAACGGCGATCAAGTTCTGATTTCACTTGATCTTTAATATCTTGTGATAAACCGTCCCATTTATTCACCACGATCACTAATGAGCGACCAGAGTTGAGAATAAAGCCCAAGAGCGATAAATCTTGGTCGGAAATCCCTTCACGGGCATCAATAGTCAATAGCACTACGTTCGCATCTTGAATCGCTTGTAAGGTTTTGATTACCGAGAATTTCTCGACAGCTAAATTTACCTTACCACGCTTACGCACGCCTGCGGTGTCGATAATCGTATATTGCTGACCATCGCGTTCCATCGGGATATAAATGGAATCGCGAGTTGTGCCTGGCATATCGTAAACGACAACACGCTCTTCGCCAAGAATGCGGTTAGTCAAGGTTGATTTGCCCACATTTGGACGCCCAACGATCGCAATTTTAATATTTTTATCTTCAATACGTTCTTCGATTTCTTCTTCCAATGCTTGGTCTAATAATGCCGCATCTTCTTCATTGTCCACATCGAAATCGTGATCCCACTCATCGTGCGATGCTTCATCATCTGCAAATTCTTCCGTATTTTCGACCACTTGTTCGGCATTTAATTGCTCACCTAATGGGGCTAAAACTTGCTCGATCAACTGCGTAATGCCACGACCTTGTGCCGCGGCAATTTGTTCTACTTCGCCTAAGCCTAATTGATAGAATTCTGCACAGTGTGAATCAGCATCAATACCATCAGTTTTGTTTGCTACCAGAACAGTCGTTTTTTCACGTTGTCGTAGGTATTGTGCAATGCCTACATCTGCTGGCACAAGCCCTGCACGTGCATCTACCAAGAAAAGGACTACATCAGCTTCCTCAATGGCTAAAAGGGATTGTTCCGCCATTTTTTCTTCAACACCTTCCTCAGTGCCATCAATACCGCCCGTGTCAATCACGATAAAATCATAGCCTGCGATATTAGCGTGACCATATTTACGGTCACGGGTTAAACCTGGAAAATCCGCCACTAACGCATCACGGGTGCGAGTTAAGCGGTTAAATAATGTGGATTTACCCACATTCGGTCTGCCCACAAGAGCAACAACTGGAGTCATTTATTTCTGTCCTTTAATCTATTCATCTTTGCCCAACCTAAAAAAGGAGAACAGCAAAATCGACATATTATATACTAAAGAGAAGCATAACGGTAGGAGCAAACAAGCGGTTGAATTCTGCAAAAATATTGCAAAAATCAACCGCTTGAAAAAAAGAATAGGCTTTAACTTAACTTCAACGCCTTTGAAAAACTCTGCAACCCTTGCGAATTGCCTTTTTTCGCCATCTCTTGTAAAGCTTGTGTTGGCGCGTGAAGGAGGTGATTGGTTAATTTATAGCTTAAATCGTGAAGCACTTTTTCGTTGTCTCGCCCTAAAGTTAAATCTTGAATGGCTTTTGCAAGCAGCTCTTGGCGTAAGGCTTCTGCATCTTGACGATAACGTTTAATTAAGTCACTTGACTGCTGTTGTTTGAGCCATTCAAAAAAGGCTTTGCACTCTTCATCAACAATTTCTGCTGCTTGCTCTGCCGCTTGCTGGCGTTGGGCAAGATTACGTTGAATAATATTTTGTAAATCATCCACGCTATAGGAATAAACCGCCTCTACATCGCCCGATTTTTCGTCAATATCACGCGGTACGGCAATATCTATCAATAGCATTGGATCGAATTGGCGATTCTTCTGTGCCTCTTTTACCATCGATTGTGTAATCAATGTATCAGGACTACCCGTTGAACTAATGACCACATCAGCTTGATTCAAACCAATTTGCAATGCACTCAGTGATAAAATCTGCATCGGCGTTTCAAGCCTCTCAGAAAGTTGTTCCGCACGTTGAGCAGTACGGTTGGCAATCATTATATTTTTCGCCCCGTGCTGGATTAAATAACGTGCAACAAGTTCAATTGTTTCCCCAGCACCGACTAATAAAAAACGTAATTTGCCGAAATTATCGAAAATTTGGCGAGCCAAACCACAGGCAGCATATGCCACAGAAACGGCACTTGCACCAATATCCGTCTCAGTTCGCACGCGTTTTGCGGTTGCAAATGTACGTTGAAACAATCGAGAAAGTTTTGTCGAAATCCCACCGTTTGCTTGGTAAAAATCTTCGCTAGCGTGATAGGCTTGTTTTACTTGCCCCAAAATTTGCGGCTCGCCTAAAATAAGTGAGTCTAACCCACAAGCGACTCGCATTAAATGCTGTGCGGCTTGCATATTTTGTTTGAAATAGAGACATTCACGAAGTTCGGTATGTTCAAGCTGATGAATGTTTGCAAACCATTCAAAGCAGCGTTCACGCCAGGCCTTATTCTCTTCGCTCTCTTCTTGAGGGGTAATTTCAGAATTGTGGAAATAGAGTTCTGTTCGGTTACAAGTGGAAAGAATAACCACGCTTTCAGCCAAATGTTGTTGCTGAACCTGCGTTAAAGCAAGCTGGCGTTTTTGTTCATCAAACGCCACCTTTCCTCGCAAATTTACTGAAGCAGTTTTATGGTTAATGCCTAATGCTAGAATGGTCATTCTTACCTACAATGTGTCCCACAATAAAAATAAAAAATTGTTGAGCATTCTAGCGAATAGGCGAAAGCGGTGCAAATAATTACAGAGATTGGTTTGATTTACCACAAGTTAATTACCTCTTAATGAGTAGTTGACTGGAGCGAAAAATTGACCGCTTGCAATCGCCTATTGCTATTTTGACCAAGAAATTGAATAATAACGCTTTTATTTTATGAGAAATGCTAAGAGGTAGAGCATGAAACAAATTCCAATGACGGTGCGTGGTGCAGAGCAACTGCGTGAAGAGTTAGATTTCCTCAAAAACGTACGCCGTCCACAAATTATTGCTGCCATTGCTGAAGCCCGTGAACACGGTGATTTAAAAGAAAATGCGGAATATCACGCTGCTCGTGAGCAACAAGGTTTCTGTGAAGGTCGTATTCAAGAAATCGAAGGAAAATTAGGCAGTGCCCAAATTATTGATGTGACTAAAATGCAAAATAACGGCAAGGTTATTTTTGGAGCAACAGTCACGTTAACCAATGTTGAAACCGATGAAGAAGTGACTTATCGTATCGTAGGTGATGATGAAGCGAATATTAAAGAAGGGTTGATTTCAGTAAATTCACCAATTGCCCGTGGTTTAGTCGGCAAAGAAGTGGATGACTCAGTTACCATTACAACTCCAGGTGGTAAGGTTGAGTTTGATATTATTGATGTGGAATATGTTTAATTCCGAAAAACAAACCGAATTTTATCTTGTAATTCAAATTAAGTGTAAAAAAAGTACCGCTTGTAATGAATAATTTTTACAAGCGGTTATTTTTTGCTTCTTTATTGCAATTTTCCTTGTAATTTCATCTATTTTTGTCTAAATTCTTCAAGCTATTTTGTTATTTATAAAAGGTCAAAAAATGAGCCAGTTAGATTTAATCAAATCTTCTATCAAATCCATTCCAGATTACCCAAAAGCGGGCATTATTTTCCGCGATATTACTTCGTTGCTTGAAGTGCCAGAAGCCTTCAAAGCAAGTATTGATGCGATTGTGGCAGAATTTAAAGATAAAGGTATTACTAAAATTGTTGGCACAGAATCGCGCGGTTTTATCTTTGGTGCACCTGTGGCTTTGGCTTTAGACTTGCCGTTTGTGTTAGTGCGTAAACCGAAAAAATTACCACGTGAAGTCATTTCACAATCTTATCAATTGGAATATGGCGAAGATACGCTTGAAATCCACACCGATTCTGTGAATGCAAACGACAATGTATTGGTGATTGATGATTTATTAGCAACAGGTGGCACGATTGATGCTACTGCAAAACTTATCCGCAAATTAGGCGGTAAAGTGGAGCACGCAGCTTTTGTGATATGCTTGCCTGAATTAGGTGGTCGTGAACGCCTTGAGCAAGAAGGCATAAAATCATTCACTTTAGTGAATTTCGAAGGGCACTAATTGAGTCATTATTATCAATGAGTTATCAAGTTTTAGCACGTAAATGGCGTCCGCAACGCTTTTCCGAAGTGGTGGGGCAACAACACGTTTTATCCGCATTAGAAAACGGATTACGTGAAAATCGCCTACACCACGCTTATCTTTTCTCTGGCACGCGCGGGGTGGGCAAAACCTCGATCGCTCGTCTGTTTGCGAAAGGATTAAACTGCGAAACGGGCATTACTGCAATGCCTTGTGGTGAGTGTGCGAACTGTAAAGCAATTGAAGAAGGCCGTTTTATTGATTTAATTGAGATCGATGCCGCCTCTCGTACCAAAGTAGAAGACACTCGCGAGCTACTTGATAACGTGCAATACAAGCCAACCGTTGGGCGGTTTAAGGTTTATTTGATTGACGAAGTGCATATGCTTTCGCGCCACAGTTTCAATGCGTTATTAAAAACGTTGGAAGAACCGCCTGAATATGTCAAATTCTTGTTAGCGACGACAGATCCGCAAAAATTGCCGATTACGATCTTATCACGTTGCATGCAATTCCACTTGCGTGCGTTAGATCAGCATCAAATCGCCAATCATCTTGAATTCATCTTAAAGCAAGAAAATATTCCTTACGAGCTGCCAGCCATTGAGAAATTAGCCAAAGCTGCTCAAGGCAGTATTCGTGACTCATTAAGCCTGACAGACCAAGCGATTGCAGTCAGTAATGCCAATATTACGCTTGAAGCAGTCAGCCAAATGCTTGGTTTGATTGACGATCATCAACCGCTTGAATTGGTGATGGCTCTTTCACAAGCTAATGGCGAAAAAATACTTTCTATCATTCAACAAGTAGCCGAGAAAGGTGTCGATTGGTCGCAATTATTAAGTGATGTTGCAGAAACATTGCATAAAATTGCCTTGTTGCAATTGGTTAAATCGCCTGAAGGGGACGAAACGCCATTGCACTTGTTAGCAAAACAGATTGCGCCTGAAGATGTGCAGTTTTTCTATCAAATGATGTTGATGGGCAAAAAAGAGTTACCATTCTTGCCAGAGCCTCATGCGGGCGTAGAAATGACTTTCTTGCGTGCATTAGCCTTCCACCCAAAACGTGTAGAAGAGATTAACCGTGTGCAGGTGCAAACTCAAACGGTAAGCACACCTGCTGTAAGCCGACCTTCGGCATCGTCTGAGCAAAATATCGCTCAGCTTAAAGCGCACTTAACACCAAGTGAAAAAGCGGTTCAACCAGCAGCACAAGCGGTAGAAAATCGACCGCAATTTGCAAAACCGCAAGAAAATCCAACCGCTTACACTCAGGCTGTAGCACCCCAAGTTCAAACTCCGCCAGTCTCAGCACCTGCAATGTCGCCCGCATTAGCGGCAATGCAAGCGAGAAAACAGTTACAGCAGACGCAAGATCAACTGGCGCAAACTGAAAAAAAAAAGCCGAATAACGCCGTAATACCTTCAATACCAAACCGTGCTCCTGCAAAAAAAATGAATTTGCAAGAGCGGTTTATGCATTTGGCGGAAACTGAAAAAGCAGAGCTTGAGCACGAAAAACAGGCGAAACAAACGCCTGTAAAAAATGATGAAGATTACCGTTGGACTTGGCTCAATCCTGAATTAGAAAATCAAGAAGAAACCGCAAAACCTTCCGATATTAAGCAAACTATTTTACAAGAACGCACCCCTGAATTAGTGGCGAAAACCATTGAGTTAGCTTGCCAACAAGATGAGTGGGCAGCGTTGGTTAATGAACTGAAATTAGGCGGATTGACTCGCCAGATTGCATTAAATAGCTACTTGGCAGAAAAGCAAGATCATGAGCTTCATTTAGTGCTAAAACCGAATATGGCACATTTAGATAGTCCAGAAGCACGCCAAAGTTTAGCTGATGCATTGTCGGGAAAAGAGCTTACTTATCAACTCACTATTGCTGATAATCCCAAACGTAAAACCCCGCTTGAAATTCGCCGTGCTATTTTTGAGGGATTAACCCAAGAAGCAAGAAATGCGTTGTTTAATGATGCAAAATTAAAATTATTACGCGAAGCCTTTGATGCTGAGCTGGATGAATCGACGATTAGGGCGATAGCAAGAGCCTAAGGCTTCCGCTCTAGGCTATGCATAAATCAGCCCCGATAGGGCTGGTTCTAGCCAACAGAGGCATAAAGTACGCTTGTGCTATCAAGGGATTTGTGTCCCGTAGGTATACTTTTATCATTAACCTAGGGTGCGTAGCCCTAGATATATACATATAAAAAAACTATGCATGCATTAGAAATCAAAAATCTTATCAAAACCTATGCTACTGGCGTTCAAGCGGTAAAGGGCATTGATCTTACCGTCGAGCAAGGCGATTTTTATGCCTTGCTTGGGCATAATGGGGCGGGTAAATCAACGACCATTGGCATTATTAGTTCACTCGTGAATAAAACAAGTGGTTCGGTAAAAGTCTTCGGTTACGATTTAGATGCCCAAAAAACACAGCTTAAACAGCAAATCGGCTTAGTGCCGCAAGAGTTTAATTTCAATCAATTTGAGAAAGTGGTAGATGTGCTCACACAGCAAGCGGGATTTTATGGCATTCCATTAAAAGAAGCCAAAGTGCGTGCAGAAATGTGGCTGAAAAAATTGGATTTATGGGAAAAACGCACGCATTTAACCCGTGAACTGTCGGGTGGTATGAAACGTCGGGTAATGATTGCTCGTGCTTTAATGCATAACCCGAAATTGTTGATTTTGGATGAACCTACTGCAGGTGTAGATATTGAACTTCGTCGTTCGCTGTGGGATTTTTTACGGGAACTCAATCAACAAGGCACAACCATTATTCTCACTACACACTATCTCGAAGAAGCGGAAAATCTCTGTCGAAATATAGGTATTATTCAGCACGGAAAATTGATTGAAAATACATCAATGAAGTCTTTGCTGGCAAAATTGGAGACCGAAATTTTCGTGCTTGATTTGCAAAATATGCCTCAAAATAGGCCGCTTGTGATTGAGCATTATCCGCATAAATTATTGGATGAAAATACGTTGGAAGTAGAAGTACAGCGTGCTCAAGGCTTAACGAATTTATTTACGCAGCTGACCACACAAAATGTGGAAGTATTAAGTATGCGAAATAAATCAAACCGCTTGGAAGAACTTTTCCTTAAAATGGCTAATTAATATGAATTTAACTGGATTTTTCACGCTCGCAACCAAAGAGAGCAAACGCGTTATTCGCATTTGGAGACAGACACTTGTGCCGCCTGTGATTACGACCACGCTCTATTTCTTGATTTTCGGGCAATTAATTGGTGGACGTATTGGTGATATGCACGGGGTAAGCTATATGCAGTTTATTGCCCCTGGACTTGTGATGATGACCGCAATCACAGCCTCTTATGTCAATTCCGCCTCATCATTTTTCTTGAGCAAATTTACCAAAACTTATGAAGAGATGCTAATTTCCCCTCTTTCAACGCATAACATTATTTGGGGTTATGTCGTAGGCAGTGTTGTTCGCGGTGGGCTGGCTGGTATTTTGGTAATGCTGGTTGCTTTGTTGTTTATCACCTTTGATATCTACTCTTGGATGATGATTTTTTCAACGCTTTTACTGACAACGATTAGTTTCGCGCTAGGCGGTTTGATCAATGCAGTCTATGCGAAAACATTCGATGATGTGGGCTTGATTCCAACCTTCGTTTTAACGCCTTTAACTTATTTGGGTGGAGTATTTTATTCGATCTCATTATTGCCCGATTTCTGGCAAGCTGTTTCGAAATTTAACCCGATTGTTTATATGATCAATGGCTTTCGTTATGGCTTTTTAGGTATCAGTGATATGCCCATTTTTTACACATTTTTGGTATTGGTTTCGTTATGTATTATGTTATACTGGTTTGCCTTTTCACTGATTGAAAAAGGTGTAGGATTACGTTCCTAATTTTCTTTGCCACGGATTGCACGAGAGTTTTGCTAAAATTAGGAAAAATTCTACCGCTTGTTGCTCTCGTGCTCATTTCAAAAGGAACCCAAAATGAAATTCCAAAAACTCTGTTTTGTAAGTGCACTCTCTCTTTTCTCTGCCTCTAGCTTTGCGCAAGATATTACCGTTTTTGCCGCTGCCTCAATGACCAATGTGCTTCAAGAAATCAACAAGGATTTTGAAAAAGCCAACCCGCAAGATAAAGTTACATTCTCGTTTGCATCTTCTTCTGTGCTTGCTAAACAAATTGAACAAGACGCCCCAGCGGATGTATTCATCTCAGCTGATACAAAATGGATGGATTATGTTCAAGAAAAGCAACCAGCTAAAACTAAAAATGTGCATAATTTAGTAAAAAATGACCTTGTGTTAATTGCGCCGATTGCAAGTAAAATCCAAGCAAAAAGCATTCAAGCGGTTGATTTTAACAAAGAATTAGCGGATGGGTATTTATCTGTGGGCGATCCATCACACGTGCCTGCGGGCAAATATGCAAAAAAAGCACTTGAGTATTACAAACTCTGGGATGGCTTAGAAAGCAAGTTAGTTCGAGCAAAAAATGTGCGTGATGCGTTATCTTATGTAGAACGCAACGAGGCTCCATTAGGGATTGTTTATGCAACTGATGCAAAAGTCTCTGCAACTAAAGTGAAAATCGTGGCAACTTTCCCAAATGAAAGTTATGGTGAAGTGGTTTATCCTGCTGCAACAGTAAGTGATAAAGCGGAAGCGAAAAAATTCCTTGATTTCTTAAAAACACCTGCAGCTCAAGCGAAATTTAAAGAAGCTGGTTTTTATCCAGTACAATAATTTGTAACTTCCAACCCCAATGAGGTTGAATTATGTCTAACCGAGGGTATTATACCCTCGGTAACAACTGAAACTGTCTATGTTTTTCTTTTCTCAACCCGAACTCAATGCCATTTATTTGAGCCTTAAAGTCGCCACGATTGCGATTCTTTTTATTTTACCTGTTGCCATTTTTATTGCTTGGATACTTTCACGCAAACAATTCTGGGGCAAGCAATTGCTAAATGGCATCGTACATTTACCGCTGGTGTTACCCCCTGTGGTGATTGGCTATCTCTTGCTTATTGTGATGGCAAAACGTGGGGCGATAGGGCAATATTTGTGGGAGTGGTTCGGTTTTTCTTTTAGTTTTTCTTGGCGAGGTGCGGTATTAGCCTCTGCTGTGATGGCGTTTCCATTGATGGTACGCTCCATCAAACAAGCCTTTGATGCAATTGATCCTAAACTTGAACAAGCAGCTAGAACATTAGGTGCAAGCCCACTTAAAGTCTTTTTTACGCTTAATCTTCCACTCTCATTTTCAGGCGTCATTGCAGGAGCAGTATTAGGTTTTGCCCGTTCGCTTGGAGAATTTGGGGCGACTATCACTTTCGTATCCAATATTCCAAATCAAACCCAAACGATTCCAGCAGCTCTTTTCACCTTTATCGAAACCCCCGACGGAGAACTCGCCGCAGCCCGCCTTTGTGCTGTGGCGATTGCAATTTCTTTAATTGCCCTTTCCGCATCAGAGTGGTTAGCAGAAAGACAAAAGCGGTATGCGAAGTAAAGTTAGTTTTTTACATTATTTTTCAGCTTGTGTTAACAAAAACGGACAAGGTGCAAATCTATCTCCATAAATTTTCTGGTGAGCTTTGAGCTGTTTAACAATCTCTTTCGTACCTACTTTTTCCATATAGGCATAGATACCGCCTCTGAATTGAGGGAAACCAGTACCAAGCACGGAAGCGACATTCCCTTCTTCAGGCGATTGGATCACTTTTTCGTGCAAACACCACGCAGCTTCATTAATCATTCGTAAAATACAACGACGGGTGATTTCTTCTGCTTCCAAATCATTTTGCGTGATGGTTTCCATCACGTAATAGATGCTTTTATCCTCTTGCAAGCGCGTATCGTGCTTGTCATACATATAGAAGCCACGCTTATTTTTGCAGCCTTTGCGTTCGTTGCGAATAAGCAGCTCTATTTTAGCTGGCATTTCGAAACGTTTGCCATAAGCGTTTACCAAGGCTGGTGTCGCTTTGTTTAGCACGTCTAAACCCATTTCATCAATCATGGCAAGCGGTCCAATTTTGAAGCCAAATTCCTGCAGCGAGCGGTCGATAAATTCAATCGCTTCGCCATCAATCACGCATTGCATCGCTTCAAGCAATAATGGCGTGATCAAGCGGTTGATGAAATAACCTTGCGTATCCGAAACCAAAAGCGGTACTTTGCCTTGCTGAATCGCAAAGTGGATCGCGGTGGCAATGGTGTGTTCGCTCGTGCTTTCGTGGGGGATAATTTCTACCAATTGCTGTTTGGTTACAGGGCTAAAATAGTGAAAACCGATCACATTTTCTGGACGTTTTGCCACTGATGCAATCTCTTTGATCGAAAATGTGGAGGTATTTGTCGCAAAAATAGCGTGTTCATCGTAGTAATTCTCGCTTTCTTGCAATATTCGTTGCTTAAGCTTGAGATCTTCATACACTGCTTCAATAATAAAATCAGTCGATTTCGCGGCAACTAAACGTTCGCCTCCTGTGATCAAATTCATTCGTTGAATCATCTCGCCTTCACGCAGCTGCTTTTTTTGCACCGCGTGCCGCATTAAGTCGTAGCAAGTGCGTAATGCTTTTTGGATTTCAGAAGGGTGAATATCCTTGATTCGCACAGGAATACGGGCGTTATTGGCGGTTAAGTAAGCAATACCTGCTCCCATATAGCCAGAGCCGAGAATACTGACCTGCAATACATCACGAACATTGCCACGAATGGCGTATTTATCTTTCATCGTTCGTTCGGTTTTCTTCAAGTTTACCAACACTTTTGCAGTTTCAGTGTTGAGCAGTTTAACCAACGTATCTTGTTCAAAAGTTAAACCTTGCTTGAAATGTGGCTCTTTGAGCAACTCAATCAATTCAACCACAGCAGGATAGTTACCGAACGTTCGTTGCCAGAGGCGGTTTTCCAAACGGTCAAGCAGTTTATTGCGTAACGATGGCATGCCTTCCAATTTTTTACGCCATTTGAGCAAGAAATTTTTAGGTTTCTTGTAATCCGCTTTTGTGACTTGATTCTCCAACAAAAGCTGATAAGCCACTTCGAATAAGCGATTTGCAGGCACAGTCATATCAACCAAACCGAGCTTGAGGGCATGCTCCACATCCACTTTTTTGCCCGAGCTGAGCATATCCGCTGCCTGATTTAAGCCAATTAAACGTGGCAGACGCTGAGTACCACCCGAAAACGGCAGAATGCCAGAGCGAATTTGTGGCATTGCAAATTGTGTGTAAACTTCATCGGAGGCGATGCGATAATCACAGGCTAAAGCGAGCTCCAAACCTGCTCCGAAGCAATGACCATCAATAGCCGCAACCACTGGCACTTTAAGCACATTTAGTTCACGCATTACTAATTGCATTTCTTGCGAAAATTGTTTGAGCTGGGCTTCTGTTTTGCCTTGTAATACCGAAAGTTTAAAGCCTTGAATAAAGTTTTTTGGGCGAGCTGAAATAAATAAAATGCCTCGTACTTGTTGATAAATCGCCTTACCAATCACGTTGCGCAGTTCTTCTACGCAATTTTCTGGCAGCCAGTTCGCATCATTTTCTGGGCTTAAAATGTTTACCACCGCAATGCGATTATCATCAACTTCAACTTGGAAAGTAGGACGGTTTGTTTTGTTCATTTCGCTTTGTGCTTGTTCAATTTGATCTGCCATATCATCCTCACTTTCTATTCTGTTTCTAACACCATTGCCGCACCTAAACCGCCCAAGCCACTTGAAGCAACCAGAGAAGTGCCACCACCTTTACGTTTTAAGGCGAAAAGCGACTGAATCACGGTGCGAAGACTGGTGACTGCTCGTGGGTTACCAAAGGCAATCGAACCGCCCAAATGGTTGAGCTTATCGAAATCAATTTTGCCCAAACAAGCGGTGCTATTTAGCTGAGATTTTGCAAAATCGTCCGACTCAAACAAACGAATATTCATCAACATTTGGCTTGCTGAGGTTTCGTGAATATCAATAAAATCCATATCGGCAAGCGTTAAGCTCGCACGTTCAAGGGCAATTGAGCTAGAAATCGTCGCCCCTGCAAACATATTGTGCCAAATATCATTGCCTGTAATTGCATAACTGCGAATATACCCCAACACCTCAAGTCCTAACGCTTTGGCTCGGCTTTCGTTCATCAACAATACCGCCGCCGCACCATCCATAGGTTGCGGAATATTTGCCTCAGTAACCGTCGCATAAGGTTTGTGCATAATTGGCGAAAAATGCTGATAATATTGTGGGCGAGTCGCTGCGTTAATGAGCGTATCCGCCACCACAAAATCGGTATAAGGGCGTGGCACAGATTGCATTACTTCTTCTTTAAACAGACCCAATTTCCACGCATTTGAGGCTTTTTCATTTGAAAAACGTGCGTATTCATCTTGTTCAGCTCGACTGATATTGTAATCTTGTGCTATCTGTTCAGAGAGTTCAGCCACCGAAAGTTGCGTAGTGAAGTCTTTTAAATTTACCCCGTGCGGCTTGAAATCACCCCAAGAAAAATCACGAAAACGGCGAAATTTTTCATCGAGCGTTTCAGCTTTGAAAATTGATTTGAATTTATAAATTACGCGAGGGCTAAGGCTAATAGGGGCGTTTGAAATCGAATCCGCACCGCCTGCAATGCCTGCTGAAATTGAGCCAGAAAGAATGCTACCTGCAACATTGACAATTGCTTGCAAGCCAGAAAGACAAGAGCTACTAATGCTATAACTTTGAAGACGTGGCATATTTAGAGCGAGAGCAATTTCGCGGGCAGGGTTAGGGATATCGGGCTGTTGGATAACTTGCCCAAAAACGAGTTGTTCAATTTTATTGCGGTCAATCGCCAAGCGGCTTAATAGTTCGTTGGTGACCATCGTGCCAAGGCTAGTGGCATAGGCATCTTTAAAACCAGTATCACGACGAGCAAAAGGCGTTCTTAACCCACTTACAATTGCAATGCGGTTGCCTTGAGTGGTTAAAAGGTGTTGTTTCGGCATGGCTTATCCCTGTGGGTAATGATAAAGCTAAGGTTACAAAAGCGGGCATTTTAGCATGGGATGGGGCGAACTAAAAGAAAGTAGTAGACATCTATTTGCTTAATGTTACAGGCAATAACAAGGTGTCAAAGGCAAAGCTGAGCGGTAAATCAATCATAGCGAGTACACCTAAAATGCCCCCATTTTGAATGGCGGAGAAGTCATTTTTTACCCCGCTATAAACGGTATAATCGCCTTTTGAGAGATTGATAATTGTACCACAAGCGGCCAAATTCATCCAAATAATGGCAAAACAGATGAATTTGTATACTTTTTTGCTAGTTTCTCGTTTCATTTTCACTCCTTAAAGTAAACTTAATTCTAGCCGAAAATCTGCTTTTTGGGTAAACTAACGCCATTTTATTAATAAATAACAACAGAGGATTTTATGCAAACTTACAACATTGCAGTTTTAGCAGGTGACGGCATCGGACCTGAAATTATGGCACAAGCGATTAAAGTGCTTGAAGCGACACAGCAAAAATTTGGTTTTAAATTGAATTTCAACCACTTCAACATTGGCGGAGCCGCGATCGATGCTCAAGGTAAAGCCTTGCCAGAGAACACTTTAAAAGGGTGTGAAGAAGCGGATGCCATTTTATTCGGTTCAGTAGGCGGCCCGAAATGGACAAATCTTCCACCAGATGAACAACCAGAGCGTGGTTCATTACTCCCTCTTCGCAAACACTTCAAACTTTTCTGCAACTTACGCCCAGCTGCACTTTATCAAGGCTTAGAAAAATTCTGCCCATTGCGTGCAGACATCGCTGCAAAAGGGTTCGATATGGTGGTCGTGCGTGAATTAACAGGTGGTATCTACTTCGGTCAGCCAAAAGGTCGTGAAGGCAAAGGTGCACAAACCAAAGCATTCGACACTGAAGTCTATTACAAATATGAAATTGAACGTATCGCACGTGTGGCGTTTGAATCTGCAATGAAACGCAGAAAACACGTTACTTCAATCGACAAAGCGAACGTGTTACAAAGCTCAATTCTATGGCGTGAAACGGTAAACGAAGTGGCGAAAGAATTCCCAGAAGTAACACTTGAGCATATGTATATCGACAACGCCACAATGCAGCTTATCAAAGCACCAGAGTCGTTCGACATCTTACTTTGCTCAAACATCTTCGGTGATATTATTTCCGATGAGGCAGCGATGATCACAGGCTCAATGGGGATGCTTCCATCTGCGAGCCTTAACGAAGAAGGGTTCGGTTTATATGAGCCAGCTGGCGGTTCTGCACCAGACATCGCAGGCAAAAACATTGCTAACCCAATCGCACAAATTCTTTCTGCGGCAATGATGCTGCGTTATAGCTTCAACCTCAACGAGGCAGCTGATGCGATTGAACAAGCAATCCAAAAAGCCCTTGCTGACGGCTACCGTACTGGCGATTTAGCAGACAACACCGCCCCAATTTCCACCAGTGAAATGGGTGATGTGATTGCGAAGAATATCTTGGCGTAGTTTTGTCATTCATCACATTAAACGCGATTTGTTAAAGTCAACGCTTCTTTAAGAATCCAAGCGGTCAATTTCCCTCACTATTTTGCAAAACGTGAGAAGAATTTGACCGCTTGTTTTTTCTACCAAACAAGCGTAAACTTACCAACAATTTTTAGTCGGGGTGCTGAAAGGCTGAGATAATACCCGTGAACCTGAAACAGTTAGCACTGACGTAGGAAACTAATATGCCAAAAAATCCATTTTTTTTTCATTCCATTTCTTATCCTTTCTTTTTTATTACACATTCCCTTTAATCATTGGGGCGAGCGATGGTGCGTATTCAAGATTTGAGTCTTGCTTTTAATGGGCAGACGTTATTTGAGCATCTTAATTTAACCCTGTTGCCGAATGAGTGGGTAAGCTTATTGGGCAGTTCAGGCGTGGGGAAATCGACACTTTTGCGATTACTGGCGGGCATTGAGACGCAAGGTGTGGTGCAGGGAAAAATCCTATTTGAACCGAAAATTCGCATTGCGTGGATGCCACAAAAAGAGACGCTTTATCCGTGGCTATCAATTGTAGATAACGTGCAGTTGCAAGCGGTTTTATTTGGGCGAAAATCTGCAAAAACCACTGAAAAAGCTAAAATGTTGCTTGAAAAAGTGGGAATGGCAGCACATTGGCACAAGTCTTGTTCGCAACTTTCGGGCGGGCAAAAACAGCGGGTTGCCTTGGCACGCACTTTAATGCAAGAGGCGGATTTGATTTTGCTTGATGAGCCTTTTTCCGCTCTTGATGCCATCAGTCGCCATCAACTTCAAGATTTAGCCTTTGAACTGCTTGAAGATAAATCAGTGCTGCTCGTGACCCACGATCCGCAAGAGGCATTGCGGCTAAGCCATCGTATTTTTGTGCTGCGTTCGCCTGAAACTCATCAAACAGCATTGTCGGCGGTGATTTTGCCCGAAGGGAACGCCCCTCGTGAGTTGCATCAAGCCAATTTATGGGCGTTGCAGCAACAATTATTGCGAGAATTAGGGGGCGAGCAATGAAAATTCGCCTACTTAAACCGCTTTTAATTGTAGGTGTGTTGTTGATGCTCTGGCAAATGGTCGCAACCTTGGGCAGCTTCCCTCACTACATTTTTCCCTCACCGCAAGCTGTAGGGCAGCAGTTGTTCACACACGCTGAACTGCTTTGGCAGCATACGCAAGTCACGTTGTTAGAAATCTGCTTAGGGCTGTTGTTAGGCTTTCTGTTTGGGTTGATTTCGGCGTTGTTGCTCTCATTTTCTCGTCAAATTTCCGCCGTGTTATTGCCGATTTTGGTGATTTCACAAGCGATTCCCGTGTTTGCTATCGCACCGTTGTTGGTGTTGTGGTTTGGTTATGGAATGGCATCCAAAATAGTTATGTCGGTGCTGATTATCTACTTCCCCGTCACGGCAGCTTGTTATGATGGGTTACGCAACACTCCACAAGCGTGGCTCGATTTGGCAAAAACCTTTAACATTTCCCCCTTGCGTTTATTGCTTAAAGTGCGATTACCTGCGGCTTTGCCTGCCTTCGCTTCTGGCTTGCGTATTGCGGTTTCGGTTGCCCCGATTGGTGCGGTGGTAGGAGAATGGGTAGGTTCGTCTGAAGGCTTGGGGTATTTGATGATTCACGCCAATGCTCGAATGCAAGTGGATTTAATGTTTGCTGCCTTGCTGATTTTAGTGGCAATTTCACTCTGTTTATATTTCAGCATTGATTGGCTATTACACCGTTTTATTTGGTCTGTTTAACTTTTCATTAAAGGAGAAAAAAATGAAGACAATCATCCGTTATTTCAGCTTTGTAATGGGGCTAATGCTCACACTTCCTAGCTTTGCAAAAGAGAAAATCAGCATAATGCTAGATTGGTATGTAAATCCCGATCACGCTGCCATTATTGTGGCACAGCAGAAAGGTTTTTTTGAAAAAAATAACCTTGAGGTTGAAATTATCGAACCTGCTGATCCCGCATTACCGCCGAAATTAGCGGCGGCAGGAAAAGTTGATTTAGCCGTGAGTTATCAGCCTCAACTTTATCAGCAAGTGGCAGAAGGCTTACCTTTAGTGCGAGTGGGTTCACTGATTTCAAATCCATTAAATAGCGTAGTGGTACTAAAAAAGAGCAATTTGAAAAGCCTTGCTGATTTAAAAGGTAAAAAAGTAGGGTATTCTGTCAGCGGTTTTGAAGATGGATTGCTTGATACAATGCTTCATTCTATTGGTTTAAGCAATAAAGATGTGGAATTAGTAAATGTAAATTGGTCGCTTTCTCCCTCCCTTTTAACTGGACAAGTGGATGCTGTGATTGGCGCATTTCGTAATTTTGAACTCAATCAGCTTGCTTTAGAAAAGCAAGAAGGTATCGCATTCTTCCCTGAACAATATGGCGTGCCTGCTTATGATGAATTGATTTTAGTTGCTAATAAAAACAGCGTAACAGATAAAAAAACATCTGCATTTTTGACCGCACTTGAACAAGCCACCAGCTATTTGCAAGCTCACCCTAATGAAGCGTGGCAAGCCTTTGTAAGCTATAAACCGAACGAACTCAACACGCCATTAAACCAACTGGCGTGGAAAGACACGCTCCCTTTCTTAGCCAATAAACCTCGCCAATTAGACGCTAAACGTTATCAACAAATGGCAGAATTTATGCAACAAAAAGGCTTAATTCCGAAAGTCTTAGATTTGAAAGAATATGCGGTAGAAATTGAATAAGGAAAAAAAGATGATTGAACAACTCATTCAACAAGCTCAGCCTTATTGGCAACAATATATTGAACACGAATTTGTGCAACAGCTCGCAAAAGGTACGCTACCAAAAGCTTGTTTTCAGCATTATTTGAAGCAGGATTATCTCTATCTTTTTCATTACAGCCGAGCCTTTGCTTTGGGCGTATATAAAGCAAAAAATTTTGCAGAAATGGAAATCCCTCGTCAAACGTTGGAGGTTATCTGTCAAGAAGTGCAATTACATTTGGATTATTGCCGCCAATGGGGCATTAGCGAACAAGAGATTTTTGCTACTCAAGAAAGTGCCGCTTGCATTGCTTACACCCGCTATTTGCTTGATTGTGGCATGACGGGCAGTTTGGCTGAGCTTTATGCAGCCGTGACCCCTTGTGCTTTGGGTTACGCTCAAGTTGCTCGTTACATTACTCAGCATTATCCTCGCTTACCGAACAACCCTTATCAAACGTGGATTGACACCTATGCGAGTGAGGAATTTCAACAAGCTGCCCAAGAAACCGTTGATTTTCTTACCACCGTTTGCAAACCGCTAAACCCAAGCCAAGTTGCGGAGATTCAACAGATTTTTACTACCGCCACTAGAATGGAAATTGCGTTTTGGCAAATGGGATTGGATTTTGCATAGGTACATTTTGCTGAAGTCAGCAAAATAGCGATCCGAAAAAAGCAGCTATTCATCAAAATAAAGATAACAGAGTAGAACCTCAGCCAAGCGGTCAAATTCCTCTCACCATTTGCAAAAAGTGAGAAGAATTTGACCGCTTGTTTTTTCCTTCTGATTACCTTTCTTTTAGTTCAATTTTTAACCTTTCGCAAGGCAGTATACTGCCTGTTAGTATCTCTTTACAGAGATACTAACAAAACATATTGCTAAACAATAAACATGTTTAGAAAGATGAATGATTGGTTAATAAATGGACAATTTCTATGCGATTCACAAAAACACTTCTTACCACCGCACTTTTCGGTGTTTCTATCTTTTCTTTTCACTCCACCGCTTGGGCAGATACGCCGGAACAGCAATTCCAACAAGGTTTAAGCGCTTATCAGCAAAGCGACTATCAAACTGCCTTTAAACTTTGGTTACCTCTGGCGGAGCAGGGAGAAGCAAATGTTCAATTTAATTTGGGCGTGATGTATGCCAATGGACAAGGCGTCAAACAAGATTATTTTGAAGCAGTGAAATGGTATCGCAAAGCAGCGGAGCAGGGAGAAGCAAATGCTCAATTGAATTTGGGCGTGATGTATGACAATGGACGAGGCGTCAAACAAGATGATGTTGAAGCAGTGAAATGGTATCGCAAAGCAGCGGAGCAGGGATATGCAAAGGCTCAATTTAATTTGGGTAATATGTATGCCAATGGACAAGGCGTCAAACAAGATGATGTTGAAGCAGTGAAATGGTATCGCAAAGCGGCGGAGCAGGGAAATGCAAATGCTCAAATGATATTAGGAACCGTATATTTTTTAGGAAAAGGCGTTCAATTCAATAAAGCTTTAGCTAAAGAATGGTTTGGCAAGGCTTGTGATAATGGTTATCAAGATGGTTGCGAATATTACGGTAAGCTAAATAGAGGAGAACGCTAATGCCTTTATTCTTCTTACCGCAATTACAATGCGAATTTTGGAATGTAGGGCAAGGGTTATTTTCAATCAGGTGTATTAAAGCGAAAACATATTTTGGTGATGCCTGCGATTTACGCAGCCAAGAAGGGTGTGATAAATATCGAGAGTTAAACGAAAAAGAACAAGAGAAATAATTGTTCAAGCGGTCAAATTCTTCCCACTATTTGCAAAACGTGAGAAGAAATTGACCGCTTGTTTTTTCTTAAAAAGAAGCGTAAACTTCCTCCAATTTTTAGTCGGGGTGCCGAAAGGCTGAGATGATACCCGTGAACCTGAAACAGTTAGCACTGACGTAGGAAACTAATATGCCAAGTCTATTCTTATCAATCACGATCTTATCGTTCTCATCTTCCCCGATTTCCATCACTACTTTCACCCACTAGCTTGTGGGCGTTTGTGTTTGTTACACGCACAGAATAGGGAAATTGTCATGAAATCCATCTATCTCTCCAAAATCCGTGAGCAAAATCCGCTCATTCATAACATTACCAACATTGTGGCAGCGAATTTTAGTGCCAATGGTTTGTTGGCATTGGGGGCTTCGCCTTTGATGTCGGCGAATGTCGAAGAAATGCAGGAAGTACCGAAAATCAGTCAAGCGTTGGTTATTAATATCGGCACGCTGATTGGCAAGGAGCGAGAGGCGATGTTATTAGCGGGCAAAACCGCGAATTTGGTTGGGATTCCTGTGGTGTTAGATCCTGTGGGTGTAGGGGCGACCAGTTATCGCCGTGAGACCATTCGTGAGCTTTTAGCCGAGGTAAAATTTGCCCTGATTCGTGGCAATGCGGGCGAATTGGCTGCGATTGCAGGTGAGGCGTGGCAGGCAAAAGGTGTAGATGCAGGTCAGGGCGAGGTGGATTTAAAAGCCGTTGCCGAGAAAGTGGCTCAACGGTATGGCTGTACAGTGTTGATTAGTGGGGCAGTGGATATTGTCAGCGATGGCACACAAACTGCGACCATTCACAACGGCACGCCATTGTTCCCGAAAGTCACGGCTTCGGGTTGCCTGTTGAGTGCCGTGTGTGCGGCATTTTTAGCGGTTGATTCTGGCAATCATTTTGCCGCTACCTTTGAGGCGAGCGTGGCTTATGCGGTGGCGGGTGAATTGGCTGCTGAAGGTTTAACAACCGAAGTAGGGCAGTTCCAAATTCGTTTGTTGGACGAACTTGCTGCACTTTCCCCTGAAACCATTGGACAAAGAGGGCGCATCAATGAGTAACGTGAAACAAGTTTTAACCATCGCGGGGTCAGACAGTGGCGGTGGTGCAGGCATTCAGGCGGACCTCAAAACTTTCCAAATGCGGGGGGTGTTTGGTACATCAGCAATTACAGCTGTTACAGCTCAAAATACGCTCGGCGTGTTTGATATTCATACTATTCCGCTCAACACTATTACTGCCCAGCTGCAAGCGGTCAAAAATGATTTCCAAATTGCAAGTTGCAAAATCGGTATGTTGGGCAATGCAGAAATTATTGAATGTGTGGCAGATTTTCTTGCCGATAAACCATTCGGCACACTGGTGCTAGACCCTGTGATGATCGCCAAAGGTGGTGCACCGTTATTGCAACAGCAAGCGGTGAGTGCGTTAAGCCAAAAATTGCTGCCGTTGGCAGACGTAATTACACCAAACATTCCCGAAGCGGAAGCTTTAACGGGGATTGCGATTGTGGACGACACCAGTATTCAACAAGCCGCAAAAGCGTTGCAAAAACAGGGAGCGAAGAATGTGATTATTAAGGGCGGACATTCGCTCAATTCGCAAAGTGAGCTGTGCCAAGATTGGGTTTTACTTGCGGATGGTCGTCATTTTACTTTGCAAAGCCCTCGTTTCAACACGCCACATACACACGGTACGGGCTGTACCTTTTCCGCCTGCTTAACCGCTGAATTGGCGAAAGGGGAACCGCTGCAAAGTGCGGTGAAAACAGCGAAAGATTTTATTACCGCTGCGATTTCTCACCCGTTGAATATTGGGCAAGGACACGGGCCGACAAATCATTGGGCTTATAGTCGCCTTTAAGGATTGAAAGATGAAAAATATTCAAAAAATCTTACCGCTTTACTTTGTGGCAGGCACGCAAGATTGCCGTCATTTTGGCGAGGACTTGTCAGAAAATTTATTATTCGTGCTAAAACAAGCGTTAGAAGGCGGGATTACTTGCTTTCAATTTCGGGATAAAGGTAAGTTTTCGTTAGAACATACGCCCTCAGCACAGAAGGCACTGGCGATGAGTTGTCGTGATTTGTGCCGTGAATATGGCGTACCGTTTATTGTGGATGATAACGTTGATTTGGCGTTGGAAATCGAGGCGGATGGAATTCACGTTGGGCAAAGCGATATGCCCGTTGCGGAGATTCGAACTAAAACGGATAAACCGCTAATTATTGGTTGGTCGGTAAACCGTTTAGATGAGGCGAAAATTGGGGAAAATTTAGCGGAAATTGATTATTTTGGAATTGGCCCAATTTTCCCAACGCAATCGAAAGAGAATCCGAAGCCAACACTAGGAATGGCGTTTATTCAAACTCTGCGAAATGCGGGGATAACGAAACCGCTTGTGGCAATTGGTGGGGTGAAGTTAGCTCACGTTAAAACCTTACGAGAATTTGGGGCGGACGGTGTGGCAGTGATTACAGCCATCAGTCACGCAGAAAATGTTAAAGCAGCAACAAAAGCATTACGGGAGGCAAGTGATGGGTACGCAAAATAGTTTAAAGCAGGTTGCGACGGCGACAATGGTCGGCACCGCAATTGAGTATTTCGATAACTACATTTACGCAATGGCAGCGGTGTTAGTGTTTAACCATCAATTTTTCCACTCAGCTGATCCGCTTTCAGGGCAGATTGCAGCACTTTCCACTTTAGCACTCACTTTTATTGCTCGTCCTTTGGGAGCAATATTATTCGGGCATTTCGGTGACCGTTTCGGGCGGAAAAATACCTTTGTGATGAGCTTGCTGTTGATGGGCGTTTCCACTGTGGTTATTGGCTTATTGCCAACCTATGACAGCATCGGTATTTGGGCGACAATTTTGCTCTGTTTATGCCGTATTGGGCAAGGTATCGGTTTAGGCGGCGAGTGGGGCGGTGCAGCGTTAGTTGCGGTTGAAAATGCCCCTGAAGGTAAACGCGGTTGGTATGGTATTTTCCCACAACTGGGTGCACCGCTTGGTTTGTTGCTGGCAAATGGCGTATTCTTGGGCATTACGGCAATTTTCGGACAAGAAGCTATGGCTGAATGGGCGTGGCGCATTCCGTTTTTATCTTCCGTTATCTTAGTGGCAATTGGCTTATATGTTCGCCTAAAATTGGCGGAAGCACCGATTTTCCTTGCTGCACTTAACAAACCGCAGCCAAAACGTTTGCCAATGTTGGAAGTCATCACTACTCATTTCAAGCCGTTTTTCTTAGGAATGTTGGTTTGCATCGCAGGCTATGTGCTGTTCTATATTATGATTGCCTTTAGCCAAATTTATGCAAAATCTGCCCCAACAGTATCAGAAGCAGGCTATGCGATGGGATTGGGATTTTCCCCACAAATTTTCACCGCTTTATTGATGGCAAGTGCGGTTTCTTTGGCAATAACGATTGTCGCTTCGGGTAAATATATCGACAAAGTTGGTCGCCGTATTTGGCTCATTTGGACAACTGTTGGTGTTGCCCTTTTCGGTTTAGCTTTGCCGTTCTTCCTTGAAAACGGCACGACCGTCAGCCTGTTTTGGTTCTTGTTCATTGGGATGGGGCTTATCGGAATGGGCTATGGACCACTCGCTAGTTTCCTGCCTGAGCTTTTCCCAACTCACGCCCGCTATTCAGGTGCGTCACTCACTTACAACATCGCAGGCTTATTTGGCGCAAGTGTTGCGGCGATTATTGCTTTGCCATTGAATGCAAACTACGGGCTAAAAGGTGTGGGGATTTATTTAACGTTGAATGCTGTGTTGAGCTTGATTGGGTTGTGGTTTATGAAGGAGACAAGGGATAGTACATTAGCTTAAAGAAAGTAAAAAATGCCCCTTGAAACTGCAGTTTCAAGGGGCAGCGCTTTGCAAGAAATTCATCTTTTGTTGTAACTTTATTTCTTTTTTATTCTATGTGTTTTTTTGGGGGATCTTTACTAAAGAACATTGCAAACACTTGGCGATGTCTCCTTGTATGTGTACTTTTACTATACAGTAACATAAAGAATACCATCATCCCACTTATTGCCAATGTTTTTATCTACTATGCCCAATATTTACTTTTAAAAACAAAACGCCTTGCGTTTTACCGCAAGGCGTTGATTTTTAAAGGGTTTTAAAGTATCTAACTTTGCTTTAGATATTAGCCTTTATAGTTGTAAATGTGAGCTACTAAGTCTAATACTTTGTTTGAGTAGCCAGTTTCGTTATCGTACCAAGATACTAACTTAACGAAAGTATCAGTTAATGCGATACCAGCTGCTGCATCGAATACAGAAGTTTCAACGGCACCGTTGAAGTCTGTTGATACTACAGCATCTTCTGTATAACCTAAAACGCCTTTCATTTCGTTTTCTGAAGCACGTTTGATTTCTGCACAGATTTCAGCGTAAGTTGCTGGTTTTTCTAAGTTTACAGTTAAATCAACAACTGAAACGTTTGCTGTAGGAACACGGAACGCCATACCAGTTAATTTACCGTTTAATGCTGGTAATACTTTGCCTACTGCTTTCGCTGCACCTGTTGATGAAGGGATGATGTTTTGTGAAGCACCGCGACCACCGCGCCAGTCTTTTGCTGAAGGACCATCTACAGTTTTTTGAGTTGCTGTAGTTGCGTGAACGGTTGTCATTAAACCTTCTTTAATACCGAATTTTTCGTGAATTACTTTCGCTAATGGAGCTAAACAGTTTGTTGTACATGAAGCGTTAGAAACGATGTCCTGACCTGCATATTTGTCGAAGTTCACACCGTTTACGAACATAGGTGTAGCATCTTTAGATGGACCAGTTAATACAACTTTTTTCGCACCTGCCGTAATGTGTTTACGAGCAGTTTCATCCGTTAAGAATAAACCAGTTGCTTCAACTGCGATATCAACACCGATTTCGTCCCATTTTAAGTTAGCTGGATCACGCTCAGAAGTTACACGGATTGTTTTACCGTTTACAACTAATTGACCATCTTTAACTTCAACAGTACCGTTGAAACGACCGTGAGTTGAATCGTATTTTAACATGTAAGCCATGTAATCAACGTCGATTAAGTCGTTGATACCTACAACTTCGATATCATCACGAAGTTGAGCTGCACGGAATACGATACGGCCGATACGACCGAAGCCGTTAATACCAATTTTAATTGCCATAAGATTTTACACCTATATTAAAGTTAAACAAATTTGTTCTCTCACCTCAAAGAGGTATCAAGACGGTTGGATTATAACACACCATCTTGTTGTTTTGACAACAAAAAAGAACGGCTCTCAATATATCAGATTGTTTTTATATGATCTATGTCAAATTTTTAAGATTTCTCACACTTTTTAGGTAAAAAATTGTAGAATGCAAAAATGAAATCCCTCAAGGAGATAACGATGATTAAAGATATTGATGAACTTTCTGATGAGCAATTGGATGTATTGATCAACGCTGGAACCGAATTACCTTTTACAGGTAAATTTTTAAATGAAGGGCGTGTAGGCACATACCGCTGTGGGCGCTGCCATAACGCCCTTTTCCGTTCTGATACAAAATTTGATGCTGGTTGTGGCTGGCCAAGTTTTTATGAGGCAGTTTCAGATAATGCATTACGATATTTAGACGACTATAGTATTGGTCGTCATCGTACAGAAATTCGTTGTGGTACGTGCGATTCGCATTTAGGGCATGTATTTAATGATGGGCCTGCACCAACAGGTTTACGTTTCTGCTTAAATTCCGTTGCGCTTAATTTTAAATGGGATGAAACTGGCGAAGAAATAGATGGCTAATTAATTGAATTCAAAGAGATTATGTAGAACAGGGCGATAGAATAGATAAAAAAATCTAATCTATCGCCCTAGTTTATATCTACAGCTCGCTTCGAAAAATATGACATAGATCACATTTTAAAGTTGGATTGTTTGTTATGATTTTAATCATAAATACACAAGAGGGATTTAATATGAAAGATGTACGTATTGAAGTAGATTTACTTGGTGAAAGAGAAGTTCCAAATGAGGCTTATTGGGGAATCCACACTCTCAGAGCAATTGAAAATTTTAACATTTCTAATAACACAATTTCAGATGTACCCGAATTTGTTCGCGGTATGGTAATGGTAAAAAAAGCAACGGCATTAACCAATGCAGAGTTGGGGGTTATTCCGAAGAAAATTGTGAATGCCATTGTGCAAGCCTGCGATGAGATTTTAGAAAACGGACGCTGTATGGATCAATTCCCGTCTGATGTTTATCAAGGCGGTGCGGGCACGTCGGTAAATATGAACACCAACGAGGTGGTAGCGAACCTAGCGTTGGAAATTTTAGGATATCCAAAGGGAAGCTATAATATCGTAAACCCAATGGACCACGTGAATGCCAGCCAATCAACTAACGATGCTTACCCTACAGGCTTCCGCGTAGCAGTTTATAACAGTGTGTTAAAACTCATCGACCAAGTTCACTACTTGCAACAAGGTTTTGAGGCGAAAGCGGTTGAATTTTCTGATGTTTTGAAAATGGGGCGCACCCAATTGCAAGATGCGGTACCAATGACAGTAGGGCAAGAATTCAAGGCTTTTGCTGTATTGCTAGAAGAAGAGGTTAGAAACCTCAAACGCACCGCCAAATTATTGCTTGAAGTCAACTTAGGTGCAACGGCAATCGGAACAGGATTAAACACGCCAGAAGGCTACCCAGAGCTCGCGGTTAAAAACTTAGCTAAAGTAACCAACTTACCTTGCGTACTTTCTGATAACTTAATCGAAGCAACATCCGACTGCGGTGCTTATGTGATGGTACACGGTGCCTTAAAACGCACAGCGGTAAAACTCTCTAAAGTATGTAATGACTTACGCTTGTTGTCATCAGGCCCTCGTGCTGGCTTAAATGAAATCAACTTACCAGAGTTACAAGCAGGTTCTTCTATTATGCCAGCTAAAGTAAACCCAGTTATACCAGAAGTAGTCAACCAAGTGTGCTTTAAAGTTATTGGCAACGACAGCACTATTACATTTGCTGCAGAAGCAGGGCAATTACAACTTAACGTGATGGAACCCGTGATTGGTCAAGCAATGTTTGAAACCATTTCGCTTCTTTCAAATGCATGCGTCAATTTACGTGATAAATGTATTGATGGTATTACCGTTAACCGTGAAATTTGCCAAAATTATGTGTTCAATTCGATTGGTATTGTCACTTACCTTAACCCGTTTATTGGACATCATAATGGTGATATCGTGGGTAAAATCTGTGCTCAAACAGGTAAAGGTGTACGTGAAGTGGTATTAGAAAGAGGATTGCTCACAGAGGCTGAATTAGATGATATTCTTTCTGTTGAGAACTTAATGAAACCGACTTATAAAGCGAAACGTTTTAATGAAGATGAATAACTTGAGTTCAACACAAGGGGCTATAGCATGAAAATAGGACAAAAGCATAACGTCTCAGAAGGCTAACTGCTTTGTCCTATACGGATTACAAACACTTCGCAGGTTTGGGGAGGCCTGCAAATTTCGTTGCTTGCTTTGCAGGACCATCGGGGAATAAGCGTTGTAAATAACGGCTGTTTCCTTTCTCCTCACCAAATTTCTGCGACATCGCTTTAACTAACATTCGAATTGCTGGCGAGGTTTTGTATTCTTGATAAAACTCTCGCACCAGCTGAATAATTTCCCAATGCTCGGGCGTGAGCGTAATGCCATCACGCTCCGCCATCAATGTTGCAAATGTTTCTGACCAATCATCAAGGTTTAACAAATAACCATCGTTATCCACTTGATAAGATGTGCCATTTAACTGAATTTGTGCCATTAGTCATCGTTTCCTAACACACCAAAAATTTGTAATAAACTTACAAAGAGGTTGTAGAGTGAAACATAAAGATCAACGGTTGCACGAATATAGTTGGTTTCGCCCCCTTGAATGATATTGCTGGTTGTCAGCAAAATTGCACCGCTTGAGAAAATCACAAATAAACTGCTTAATGCAAGGCTTAATGCTGGCATTGCTAAAAAAATATTTGCGATAACGCCCACTAAAACGACCACAAAAAGTGCCATCATCATCCCATTTAAGAATGACATATCTTTTTTGGTGGTTAATACGTAAGCTGAACAAGCAAAAAACACTAATGCTGTAGCACCTAATGCTAATACAACTGCATCGCCTAAGCCTGCACCAACATAGCGATTAAGAATTGGGCCTAAGGTATAGCCTAAAAAGCCAGTTAAGGCGAATACGCTCAATAAACCTGTGGCACTATTTGCCGTTGCATTGGTTAAGAAAAGTAAGCCATAAAAGCCCACTAATAAGCCCCACCAAGGTAGTGCTGGTGCGTTGGTGCTCATTGCAATAAAGGCAACAAGAGAAGAAAAGACTAGTGTCATTCCTAATAATAAGTAGGTATTACGTAGCACTTTATGTGTGCTAATCAGTGATTCACCACGTGCGTAGCTATGTTCTAAACGGTTTTCCATAAGTTCTCCTTTGACTTGTTTGAAAAACGAGATATTTTCTCTTATCTATGGGCAAAGAACCATAAATTAAATGCAAATTATCTATAAATTATACGAAAGTCAATCGAAATCTACAGTGAAAATATGATACACTTTCGCTAATAAATTTTCCCAACCTACAAACATAATGAAATTAAACTTTCCAACTTATCTAACTCTGTTCCGTGTGGCTTTAATTCCACTTTTTGTAGTTGTTTTTTATTTGCCAATCACATATTCCCCCGAAATCACAACATTCATCTTCTTTATTGCATCCATTACCGACTGGTTTGATGGCTATTTGGCAAGAAAATGGAATCAAACCACTCCACTTGGTGCATTTTTAGATCCTGTTGCAGATAAAGTTTTAGTGGCTGTTGCCTTTGTTTGCGTGGTGGAATACTATCACACGTGGTGGATTACCATCCCTGTTTGCATTATGATTGCCCGTGAAATTATTATTTCCGCCTTGCGTGAATGGATGGCAGAACTTGGCAAGCGTACTAGTGTGGCCGTTTCTATTTGGGGAAAAGTAAAAACTGCAGCACAAATGCTTGCCCTAGGGGGAATGCTCTGGCGACAAAGCGATTTAATGGAAACACTTGCATTTATCTTGCTTTATATTGCAGCTGCATTAACAATTTGGTCGATGTTGCAATATCTGAAAGCGTCTAAGGGAAGTTTGTTGAAATCTTAATTAAATAATCATAATGGATTAACGAAAAAAATATAAGGTGATGTTTATAAAAGATTTTTTAAATAAAAAGGGTTGCTAATGTTATTGGAGGATAAACATTAGCAACTGTTTTTTCTACTATGCCTTTTATTTTAAGATCTAAATCAATGAACCCTCGCTTTGTATTTGATTGTTAGGCTTCTTTATAAGCATCCCAAGCATTATTGGGCGAGTTATTTAAAAAATTACCACAATCTGATAACAAGATCCTCGAGGCCATTAATACTGCAGCAATTTTTTCATGATAAAACGCCTTAAGTTAACGGGTTAAATTGTTTTTCGTGAATAATCAAAACAGCGCAATATCTAAAATATTTTCTTACATTTTTTTAGCCTGTTCCAAAATTTTTAACTGCTCCGCTTCCAATTTCGCTAATTCTCGCTGGGCTTTGCGCTCTTCTTTTAATACTTGTTGGCGGATTTCATCTTCTGATTCCCAAACATCATAAGCTTGAACAATTTTAGCGACTACCGGATGGCGAACAATGTCTTTGCTGTCGAAGAAATTGAAACTTAATTCAGGTACATCTTTGAGTACTTCCATGGCGTGTTTTAGGCCCGATTTTTGGTTACGAGGTAAATCGACTTGAGTGACATCCCCTGTAATTACTGCTTTTGAATTAAAGCCAATGCGGGTTAAAAACATCTTCATTTGTTCGGTTGTGGTGTTTTGGCTTTCATCTAAAATAATGAAAGCATCGTTTAGTGTGCGGCCACGCATATAGGCAAGCGGTGCGATTTCGATCACACTTCGATCCATCAATTTTTGTGCACGTTCAAAACCGAGCATTTCAAATAATGCATCATAAAGTGGGCGTAAATAAGGTTCAATTTTTTGTCCTAAATCCCCTGGTAAAAAGCCTAATTTTTCTCCCGCTTCCACGGCAGGGCGGGTAAGTAAAATACGGCGAATTTCTTGGCGTTCAAGCGATTCTACTGCTGCCGCAACAGCAAGAAAAGTTTTACCCGTTCCAGCGGGTCCAATCCCGAAGCTGATGTCATGCGTTAAAATATTACGTAAATAGGCTTGCTGATGCTCGCCACGTGGTTTAATCACGCCCCGTTTGGTTTTAATTGAAATGTCACCATGATTTGATGATTGCCAATGATTTTGTAGCAACATTCGGCTTTCTTGGATAGCGAGATGTACATCTTCTAAATCTAGCTCTTTTATTTTGCCTTTAATCGGAGCTGTTTCAACATAAAGTTGTTGAATCAATTTTGCTGCTTGTGGCAAAAGCGTGGCGGAATGATGTGTTTCTTCTGCTGCCATAATCGTAAACACAAAATCTTGGCGAGCGATGGTAAGATTTAAGCTCTTTTCAATTAAGGTTAAATGTTCGTCAAATGCTCCGCAAAGTGATTGTAAACGAGCATTATCAGTAGGCGAAAGAGTAAAAATAATTTCGTTCAAAATAACTCCTATTCTCCAAAATCTTCAGGTAAATTTTGTAGAATCTTAGTCCAATATATACCACTTTGTTGGCGATTTTTTGCAATGCATTGCTGTACGGCTTCATCATCACCTTGTTCGCATAGCATTTTTAAGGTTTGATAGAAGTTAAGCGTGCCTTGGCGAGCAATTTCTTCACGGAAAAAGAGGCTGGCAACTTGAATGTACATCTCTTTAAAGCTGTTAAGAATTAAACCGTAAACGGGTTTGTTCGCAATAAAGGTAAATTGGCGGAATAAGTTGTAGTCAAAGGTAGCATAAGCTAAGGCGGTGTTTTCTAAGCCTTCTAGGTTAAAAAATAGTTCAGCCGATGCTGTAGCATTAATTTTTACTGCTTCACGTACGTAATATTCAACCATTCGAGTACGCAATGAAACCACATTTGAAATAATAACAGGTAGATACGAGCGGTCTAATTTTATAATTGTTTTGATAATGTTTGGTCCACCCGTTTCCCAAATATTATTGACACGGGTTGCTTTTCCATGCTGGATTTGTAGCCAGCCATCTCGGGCTAGGCGTTGTAGTACTTCACGCAAGGTTGTTCGCGTTACACCAATGTGTTCAGCAAGCTCACGTTCAGCAGGGAGATCTGAACCTGCTGGAAAGTGATGATTCCAAATACTTTTGACTATATATTCTTCTGCTAAAGCGGCAGGGCTTTGAGAGGTTAAAAGAGAGGTGTTATCCAAAATGCCTCCAATCGGCAAAATAAAATAAAAATTTATTGATTTTTTAATTATTATCAAAATTTTATAAAAAGTTGAATAAATAACCAGCGAAATCGAATTGTATTGTCGCTTAATTTCTATTATATTGCAAACCACTCATCTTTTTTATTTTTATCTTTCTTAGTCTTACAGGGAGTTCCTTATGAAAGGAGCAAATGTCTTTTTCAATACTTTTTTAGGAAAAAGTCCAAACTGGTATAAACTGGCAATCATCAGTTTTCTTATCATTAACCCGGTTATTTATTTCTTTGTTTCGCCTTTTGTTGCTGGCTGGTTGTTAGTGGCTGAATTTATTTTCACACTTGCGATGGCATTGAAATGTTATCCACTTCAACCAGGTGGTTTGTTGGCGATTGAAGCGGTTGTGATAGGTATGACAAGTCCACACCATATAAAAGAAGAAGTTATGGCGAACTTTGATGTGATTTTGCTATTGATGTTTATGGTGGCAGGGATCTACTTTATGAAACAACTGCTGCTTTATGCCTTCACGAAACTACTTCTTTCCATCCGTTCTAAAAAGGTTCTTGCCTTAACTTTCTGCTTAAGTGCAGCTTTCCTTTCTGCTTTCCTTGATGCCTTAACTGTTATTGCCGTGATTATGAGCGTGGGCACAGGCTTCTATTCAGTTTATCATCAAGTGGCTTCAGGCAATACTTCAATTGAAGAGCAATTGGATGTGAGCAATGACGATAAAATCACCAATCACAAATATATTTTAGAAGAATTCCGAGCATTCTTACGTAGTTTATTGATGCACGCAGGCGTTGGTTCTGCATTAGGTGGTGTAATGACAATGGTTGGCGAGCCGCAAAACTTAATTATTGCAGGGCAAGCAGAGTGGTCGTTCGTGGAATTTTTACTTCGAGTAGGCCCTGTTAGCATTCCAGTATTGATTGCAGGTATCTTCACTTGTTTAGTTGTTGAACGTTTTAAACTCTTCGGTTATGGAGCAAAATTACCTCTTCGTGTATGGGTAATCCTTGCTCGCTATAATCAAACCAAAGAAAAACGCATGACCAAACAAGACCGCTTTAAAATGGCAATCCAAGCGGTTGCAGGCGTGTGGCTTATTTGTGGCTTAGCTTTACATCTTGCAGATGTGGGTATTATTGGTTTAACTGTGATTATCCTCACCACCGCATTTTGTGGTGTAACTGATGAACATTCACTTGGTCGTTCTTTCCAAGAGTCAATGCCATTCTGTGCCTTGTTAATTGTATTCTTCTCGGTTGTTGCAGTGATTATTGACTTGAAATTGTTCGAGCCAATCATCCACTTTGTATTAGCTGCTGAACCACATTCACAACTCTCATTGTTCTACATTTTCAACGGCTTACTTTCAATGATTTCAGACAATGTATTCGTAGGTACAGTCTACATCAACGAAGCAAAACACGCCTTAACTTCTGGTATCATTGGTCGCGAACAATTTGATATGATTGCAGTGGCAATCAATACAGGGACAAACTTACCATCAGTTGCAACACCAAATGGTCAAGCAGCATTCTTATTCCTTTTAACCTCAGCCTTTGCACCGCTTATTCGTCTCTCATACGGCAGAATGGTTTGGATGGCATTGCCATACACTATCGTACTTTCTGTGGTCGGATTTTTATCCCTTGAATTCCTCATTCCAGAAATGACTGACTTAATGTTGCAATGGGGTTGGATTATTAACCGATAATAAATCAATAAATCACGTTGGGCGTATCGCTAGATACGCCTTTATTTTGCCCCCCGCAATTGTTACAATGCTTCAAATTCACTCACAGAGAGGCGATTATGCTCACCTATTTTAAAGAACTTTCCCTTAACCGAACCGCGTGGATTTTATTAGCAATCATCGCTTTACTTCTTGAATCAACAGGGCTCTATTTCCAATATGTAATGGGTTTGCAACCTTGTGTGATGTGCGTTTATGAACGCTTGGCGATTAGTGGCTTGTTGCTTTCTGGCATTATTGGAGCCATTTTACCTCGTCTTAAACTTACCCGCTATTTTGCAATTCTTCTGTGGGGTTATAGTGCAATTAAAGGCTTATTACTAGCCATTCGCCACACTGATTATCAGCTCAATCCTTCTCCATGGAATCAGTGTGAATTCAAACCTGATTTCCCGCAAACAATGCCGTTTGACCAATGGTTTCCACAAATTTTTGCACCTGGTCCTGTTAATTGCAGTGAAAGTCAATGGGAAATGCTTGGCTGGGGAATGCCACAATGGTTAATTCTCGCCTTTGGTTGTTTCACATTCTTCTTTGCTTTAGTGCTGATTAGCCAATTTAAGAAAAGTAGATCTCAATATCGTTCCGTTTTCAGATAATCGCAAGCGGTAGATTTTTGCAAAAGTTTTGCGAAGATTTACTGCTTTCCTTTTTAAAAACAATAGATTAGGAAATTATATGTCAGACACTTCATTCTCAAACTTAGAAACTAAACTTGTCCACGCAGGGCGTAAATCTCGCTATACGCAAGGTTCGGTAAATGCCGTCGTTCAACGTGCTTCATCACTTGTTTTTCCAACCGTTGCGGATAAACGACACGCGACCAAAAACCGTTATAAAGGTGAGTTATTTTATGGTCGCCGTGGCACGCTGACTCACTTCGCCCTCCAAGATGCAATGTGTGAGCTTGAAGGCGGTGCAGGTTGCTATCTCTATCCTTGTGGAGCAGCTGCAGTAACCAATGCGATTTTAGCCTTTGTGGCACAAGGCGATCATGTATTGATGACGGGGGCAGCATACGAGCCTACCCAAGATTTCTGTAATGTAATTTTGAAAAACATAGGCGTGGCGACCACCTATTACGATCCGATGATTGGCGAAGGCATTCGTGAGCTTATTCAACCAAACACAAAAGTGCTTTTCTTAGAAAGCCCTAGCTCGCTTACGATGGAAGTGCCTGATGTGCCAACGCTGGTGCGTGTAGCTCGTGAAGTGAATCCTGAAATCGTGATTATGATTGATAACACTTGGGGTGGTGGTGTGCTGTTCCCTGCACTTTCACACGGGATCGATATTTCTATTCAAGCGGGCACCAAATATTTGGTTGGGCACTCTGATGTAATGATTGGTACTGCGGTTTCTAATGCTCGTTGCTGGGATCAACTTCGCGAACGCTCTTATTTAATGGGGCAAATGGTGGATGCGGATTCGGCTTATATGACGGCTCGTGGTTTGCGTACATTGGGGATTCGCTTAAAAGAACATGGTGAACGTTCGCTTCAAATTGCAGAGTGGTTAGCTAAACGCCCAGAAGTAAAATCAGTGTTCCATCCTGCGTTATCAAGCTGCCCTGGACACGAATTTTTCAAACGAGATTTCAGTGGTGCAAGCGGTCTATTTTCGTTTGAACTTTGTGAAAAATTGAGTGATGAGCAATTAGCGAATTTCTTAGATCATTTTGAGCTCTTTACGATGGCATATTCATGGGGGGGATTTGAATCACTGATTTTAGCTAACCAACCAGCGGAAATCGCACGTATTCGTCCAGGTATTGAACGTAAATTAACTGGCACATTGATTCGTATTCATGTTGGTTTAGAAGCCGTTGAAGATTTAATTGCTGATCTTGAAAAAGGTTTTGAGCGTCTAAAATAAACTTCTCGCCCATCTTGATCTAAAATGTAATAATTTTGTGATGAGCTTCACAATTTTATTACATTTTTGTTTTTTTCTACCTTAATTTATGTATATTTAAGTCATCTTTTAGCTATTTAGCTGTGGGGGACTTTATGGATACTGATCTAAACGCAATTAAAAAAGTAAACACACGCAATAATCTGATTTTTATTGCCGATGTGGTGCTCTTTTTTATTCTTTTAAATACCTTGCCTTTTACACCCGAGGCCAATAAAAGTTTGGCGTTGCTCGTATTTATCGCAATTTTATGGCTCACTGAAGCATTGCACGTAACTGTGACGGCACTGCTTGTGCCTATTCTAGGCATCTTGCTTGGTTTGGTGAAATCGAAAGAGGCATTAGCGGCTTTTGCTGATCCAACCATCTTCTTATTTTTTGGAGGCTTCACACTAGCAACTGCACTTCATATTCAAAATTTAGACCGCTTGATTGCCAATAAAATTATGGCAATGTCGCGCGGTAAACTCTCTGTGGCTGCGATTTACCTCTTCTCTGTGACCGCATTCCTTTCAATGTGGATGAGTAACACCGCAACTGCGGCGATGATGTTACCGCTTGCGATGGGAATTTTAAGTAAGCTCGACCCGAAACGCGATCACAACACTTACGTTTTCATACTACTGGGTATCGCTTATAGTGCCAGTATTGGCGGTATGGGTACGCTTGTGGGTAGCCCGCCAAATGGGATTGTGGCAACACAATTAGGCGTCTCATTTGCAGAATGGATGAAATATGGCTTGCCCATTATGCTGATTTTAATGCCGTTGATGATCAGCGTGCTTTATGTAGTTTTTCGTCCTCGTTTCGATGTTAAATTTGAGCAATCTTTCGAGAAAATTGAGCTAACGCCAACTCGCATCTTAACCTTAATTATTTTCGCATTGACAGCAATTGGTTGGATTTTTAGCTCAAAAATTAATCCAGCGCTTTCAAGTTTACTTGGATTACAAGGCAAAATTGCAAGTTTCGATACTATTATTGCTTTAATTGCCACAGCGGTTATTTGTATCACTCGCGTAGCAACGTGGAAACAAATTCAAGAAGGTACAGAATGGGGCGTGCTATTCCTCTTTGGAGGTGGCTTAACCTTAAGTGCGATTTTAGGGCATACTGGTGCAAGCAAAATAATGGCAGATGGCATAGTAGCCTTTATTGAAGGCGGTCATTACTACATCATCGGCTTAATTGTGGCAACCTTCATCATCTTCTTGACTGAATTTACCTCAAACACTGCAAGTGCAGCATTACTGGTGCCGATTTTCATCTCCATTGCAGAAGCTTTGAATATTCAAGCACTTGGTTTGGCATTGATTATCGGGTTAGGTGCATCTTGTGCCTTTATGTTACCTGTTGCCACGCCACCAAATGCAATTGTATTCGGTACAGGAATGATCAAACAAACCGAGATGATCAAAGCCGGTTTCTGGCTTAATATCATCTGCGTGTTTGTGATTGGGACTATCGGGTATTTGTTCTGGTTCTAAGAATATGGTATATAGGAAAAATAGTTGGTAAAAATGTGCTTAAAGCCTTGCTCTATAAGGCTTTAAGCACTCTTTTTTGAAACATTTATAGCAACTTAGACTAATTTATTTACTCTCCTCATTCTCAACTGTACTAATCACAGCCTTCGCTCTCTCATCCATCTTCACTTCAATTTTATGATCCACCATTACATTCATATTGATGGTAATCCCCTCTTTGGGGGTCTCCAGTTGAATTTTTGGGGTGCAAGCGGTGAGAAAAAGCGGAATGCTTGCAAATGCAATTAAGGCAAATATTCTCATTTTAGGTTATCCAATTTTTGATTATCTAACTTCTGATAAAGACGATTTTCAATATCTTGTTCCACATAAGCACCTGTATTGATCAAATGCCATAGCTGGAACAGGTTTTCTTTATGATTATAATTAAAATTTACGCGGGCATTTTCTTGTTGATTTAACTTCATTTTAAGTTGGGAATTAAGTATTAAATCGCCCGATTTTGTTACATGAAGGCGACTTTTGAGTTCGTTAATAGTTGTATCATTTAATAAATAGACCAAAATCTGCTCGGAATATCCGCTACTTTTTGCAATGGCATTCATAATCTCTTTGGAGATTTTAAGCGTTGAAGGCGATTCTTGCCCAAATTCGCCATCACAGACATAGCAAGGCGTGCCATTTAACCAGAAGGGCAAGCGAGCATTTGCCCGTCCGTGTAAATTAATCTGTTGGTATTGTGCCACCTCTAAAATAGACTCAAAACGAATATGTGCTAACTCCAGATATGCGGGTTTGAGTTGTGGCAGAGCAAAAGATTCCACTTTCAATTCGCCATCTAACAAATTCATTGTGAGCTTATTTAAATTGAGCGGTTTATTTCGGCTATAAGGATAATAGCCCGATACATTCACGCGAATATTACGAATTGGCAAGCCAACATTCACTTCATTGATATTTACTGCAATCGGTTTGTTTCGCCCAAATTTTAGCTGAGTATCGTTAAGTTGATAAGGCAAGGTAAACTCAATGCCGTTAATCTCGCCTTTCGGCATCGAAATGCCGCCATTTTTTATCGAAATTTGACCGCTTGCATTGATGCCGCCTGTTGGTTTTGTGCTAAACACCGTATTGCCAGACACTGTTCCATTTTTGATAATCCAATCCGTACGCTCAGGAATGAGTGGCTGAAACACATCAGCGGGCTGTGCTTTCCAAGTCAGTTTGCCGTGGAAAAGACTGCTTTGTGTCTGTTCAGTTAGCTCTCGATGCCCATTAACAAAAATTGGTCCAATTTTGCCTGCTTGTAACTTGCCGTTAAAATTGAGATTTTCAATTTCGCCATTAATATTTAACATTGCCTCCGTGTTGGTGAGTTTTCCACCATAATCAAAACGCAATGCGGTGCTTTTAAGTTTAGCTTCTCCGTCTAATGTCCATTTTTCAGTGTTAAATTTGATCGGTTTATTTAACGAAAGTTGTGTTTTTTCTAGTACCATCGCAGATTTTTTGACATCCGCCAATAGACCATCTAACTGATCAATCTGCACCAAATTTGCGTGCCATTGCCCGCGACCTTGCAAGTCAATTTGGCTGTTTAATGCGTTCAAATGTGCTTTGCCATTCAGCTGCCATTGCCAGAGATCTTGCTCATTTTGTTTGCCGTTGAAATCATCAAAATAGTCTAAAAAGCCCATTTTAAAATTTTTCGCCGAACCGTCTAAATTCAGTTCAATATTACGAAAATCAGGCGTTTCGCCTTTGAAATTGGCCTGAAAACGCCCAGTCACGCCGTAGCGGTTAAACTCAATATCGCCAAGTGGAATTTTAAGTTCGTTAATGGTAATAAAACGCTCTTTACCGCTAATGATATTAAAGACTGACTTCGGTGAGAATTTCATCCCCTTTTCATTTGCATAAATGGTTGAAAGGCTAGTAAGAATAAAACTGTTATATTTTACATTGCCAGACAGCGTGAGCGGTAATTCAAAAGTCTCTTTATCTTTGATAATGCCTTTCGTCGTTGCAAGGCTAAGCGTATTTTTATCGTGTGAGAACAGGTTTAAACGAAATTCGGTTTCAAGCGGGAAAATCTCGCCTTGCATAATTGATTTTGGCGTAAAAGTGGCGGTAGTTGATCCGTTAATCGGAAAATCGGGTAACCATTCCCAGTTAAATTTCCCTTGATAAATGTAAAGCGATTTAAAATCGAATTTAAATGGCAAGTTAAGGCTGTTTTTCGGTTTTTTTTCAAAGCTGACTTGTGCTGTGCCAACCAAGGCATTTTCTTCGTTGGGTGACCAATTTAATAGAGCGCTGCCTTCTCTCAAAATTGGATCTTCAACGAAATTCGATGGATAAGCCCAGTGATAATCGCCTTCAAACTTGCTAGGCAAATCAAGTAAATTTTCATTAAATTGTGTGGTAAAAAAGAGATTGTGTTTTTCTGTTTCACTCGGCTGGTAAAACAGGTTGCCTGTAAAAACAAGATTGGCAAGTTTTCCATCAAATTTGACCACTTGCTGATTGATTTCGGCAGATAACGTGCCGTTCAAATAGCTTACTTTAAGCTGAGCGGGTTCAGTAAGCAATTGTTTAATTCTAGGCGAAAGTGTTTCGGGAAGATTTTTCCACGCAACTTGCTTCACTTCTAGCATCATCTCTGGCATTAACGCCAAAATCGGAGCAAGCGAAAATTCGCGAGTTTGACTTTCTGAAGAGGGTAAATCCAGCAAGCATTGATAGTCTAGCGTGACTTTTTCGCTTGAAACTATATTAGGCGATTGCCAATGGAATTGAATCGGGGCAATCTCTACCACCGAGCAGGTTTGAAAATTCACCGAAAAAGCGGGCAACAGCACTGATTGGTTTTCCAGTGAAAAATTTCGTTCGAGGCGCTGAATTGTCCAACCTTCAGGCATAAAACGATTCACTGTGTGGAAAAAGGCAGGGCTAGAAATGAAAAGTGCTCCGCTCACCATGAGCAGAGCCATCATTGCTACCAAACCAATTGCTAGGCGTTTTAACATTGTCACAAGCGGTTAAATATTGGTGAAGGGATACAGCATCGCCAAGGCAAGTGCAGCTGACCAACCAAGTGGATTTTTGATCTGCTTATCGCCTTTACCAAGTAGTAACCAAGCTAAAATCGCAAAAATCACAAACTGAATGCCGAAGTAGATTAGATAAGGCACAAGAGACATTTCAGGTATCATTTGAAGCTGTTGGTAAAGCACAAAAGCCACCCAAACATAGTTCAAAATGAGCATAAGCAGAGCAAGCTGCACGAGCAATTTAAAGAAACCATCTAAACGGCTTTTGGCAAGCATTAAATACCAACCCGCCAATAAAATGCCCAGCAATAATTGAGCAAAATTATTGGCTCGAATACCATTGAATAAAGAGGGGATTTCTACCCAATAAATCACTAAATATTGCACAATCGCTAAGCCACAAATGGCAAAACAGCCGTAAGCTGTGGCATTGGTTAGGCGTTCGGTATTAGTTATATTCCAATAAATTAACGAAATGAGAATAGCGGCAATTGCCACCATTGCCATTGGAATATGTTTTGGCGTGAAGGCAAGCGAATAGGCAAGATTGCCTACTGCGAAAACAAGGAAGAATTTAAAGACAAAAAGCAATCGCCCTGCTTGCCCAGGGCAGATTTGTCCTTTCCAAAGCACAAAAATACTGATAACAACGGCTACCAAAAATGCCAATAAATAAGGTGAGATAAAAATCATATTGGCAGGAGCTGTGGTGTAATTTAGCAACATTTGCACAAAAAGCATTGTCACCAGCGGGACTAATGCGTGAATTGCAATTTCATATTTTTTTTGAGCGTTGTGATCATGAGACATAGTGTAATTTAATTTTAAAAATGATTTTGTAGCGGAATTATGCCATAATACGCCAACTTTTTTAATGTTTAAGGTGGTTAATTATGATGAGAATTTTACATACTATGCTACGTGTGGGTAATTTAGAGCGTTCAATTAAATTCTACACAGAAGTGTTAGGCATGAAATTGCTCCGCACCAGCGAAAATACGGAATACAAATATTCGCTTGCGTTTTTAGGTTATGCGGATGAAAGCGAAAGTGCAGTGATTGAGCTCACTTACAACTGGGGCGTAGAAAATTATGAGTTGGGCACAGCTTACGGTCATATCGCATTAGGCGTAGACAATATTTACGAAACCATTGAGGCGATTCGTGCTGCAGGCGGTAAAATTACCCGTGAGCCAGGCCCCGTACTTGGTGGTAAAACCGTGATTGCCTTTGCTGAAGATCCAGATGGCTACAAAATTGAGTTTATCGAAAATAAACAAGCACAATATGCGTTGGGGAATTAATTCCCGTGATGGAACAAACAACCGATTATAATTTGCTTAAGAACCGTTTTCGTGGCTATTTGCCTGTAATTATTGATGTGGAAACTGCAGGGCTCAATGCACAAACCGATGCTCTGTTAGAACTTGCCGCCGTTACAGTGAAAATGGACGAAAAAGGTTATTTAGTCGAAGATCAAAAATGCCACTACCATATTCAACCTTTTGAAGGGGCGAATATTAACCCTGAATCACTTAAGGTAAATGGCATTGATATTGATAACCCAGAGCGTGGTGCAGTGCCAGAAGTGGTTGCGATTCCAGAAATGTTTAAAATGGTTCGCCGAGCAATGAAGGAACAAGGCTGTCAGAGGGCGGTAATCGTGGCACACAACGCTGCCTTTGACCAAGGCTTTTTGCAAGCAGCGGTTAAACGGATTAACGCCAAGCGAGATCCTTTCCATCCATTTGCAATGTTCGACACTGCAACCCTTGCAGGCTTTATGTATGGTCAAACTGTTTTGGTCAAGGCGTGTAAAGAAGCGCAAATTAGCTTTGATGGTAAGCAAGCGCATTCAGCGTTATACGATACTGAAAAAACAACCGAGTTGTTTTGCAAAATGGTCAATAGCTTGAAGGATTTGGGTGGGTTTCCGACGATACGTTCGGAATAATAAAAAAGGCATATATGACAAAATGGTTGGTAAAAAATGTACTTTAATCCTTATTTTATAAAGCTTAAAATTGCTTTTTAGCAACGATTTTGTCTACTATGCCTATATTTTTACTTAAATAGATGATGACTCTCATCCAACTGCGCTTTAGTTAATCTGAATACACCAAAGCCACCCTGTTTAAATTCAACCCAATTAAATGGTACGGTTGGATATTGTGCGATTAAGTGAATCATACTATTGCCTACTTCACAAATTAACACGCCATCTTCTGATAAATAATCAGAAGCTTCAGCTAAAATACGTTTAGTTATATCCAGCCCATCTTCGCCCGAACCAAGTGCTAATTCTGGCTCAAAATGGAACTCTTCTGGCATTTCATCTAAATCTTCCTGATCCACATAAGGTGGGTTTGTCACAATCAGATCGTATTTATCTTGCGGAATATCGTTAAACAAATCCGAACTAATCGGGAACACTCGCTCTGATAATTGATAGCGTTCAATATTAATCTGAGCCACATCTAATGCATCAAGCGATAAATCTACCGCATCAACCTCAGCCTCAGGGAATGCTTCTGCACAAGCAATGGCAATGCAACCACTGCCAGTACAAAGATCTAAAATACGTTTAGGTTTATGGTTAATAAATCCTGAGAATTGGTCACGAATTAACTCACCAATGGGTGAACGAGGTACAATCACACGCTCATCGACATAAAATTCCAAACCGCAGAACCAGGCAGAATTGGTTAAATAAGCAACGGGCTGACGCGTACCTAAACGGGTTTGAATAAGCTCAATTGCACGGGTTTTTTCTACATTGGTTAAGCGTGACGCATACATTGCTTCGGGCACATCCGCAGGCAGCGAAAGTGCACTCAAGACAAGCTGTTGGGCTTCTTGCCAACCGTTCTCATAGCCGTGCCCGTAATAAAGATCGGATGCATTAAAATAGCTATATGCCCAACGCATTATATCTTGAATGGTTTTTAAATCTTGTAATGCACTTGAAGCAGACATCTCTTCAAGCAGTTCTAAATTATGTTGATACATACTATCCCCTCAAAAATAACGGGCATTATCCCTTTTTGGCTTGGATGTATCAACTTTTTTATTGTGATAAAATAGCCCTAAACAAGGAGAAAATAATGATAGATACAGATGATTTCGCACTATTTCGCGAAGCAATTAAAGGCACAAAAAAAATTAAGCAAGATACGTTTATCCCAAGCCAATCACCACGCAAAAAAATTAACGAACTGCGTGAAATACAAGAACAAAAAGATACCGAATTTTTCTTTTCGGATGAATATGAACCGCTTCTAAAAGAAGAAAATGAAAAAGTTCGCTATTTGCGTGAAAATGTCGATCCTTACATTTTAAAACAGCTTCGCCGAGGTGATTTCCAACCAGAATTGTTCTTAGATCTGCACGGTTTAACTAAAGAAAAAGCGAAAAAAGAGTTAGCCGCTTTAATTTTAGCGTGCGAACGTGAACACGTTTATTGCGCGAGCATTATGACAGGTTTTGGTACTCGCACACTTAAAGATCAAATTCCACGCTGGTTAGTGCAACACCCGAAAGTGTTAGCCTTGCACCAAGCACCAAGAGAGTGGGGCGGAGATGCGGCTATTCTGATTTTAGTCGAACAACAAGACAGTTTGGAACGTCGATTGTTTGAGCGCTAAAATAAAAACAAGCGGTCGAATTTAACAAAATTTTTGTAAAATCCGACCGCTTGTTTTCATTATAATTAAGGTCTTACCCCTAAAGTATGGCAAATTGCATAGGTTAATTCTGAGCGGTTGAGGGTGTAGAAGTGGAAATCTTTCACGCCTTCTTTCGATAATACACGAACCATATCCATTGCGATGCTTGCAGCAACAAGGTTGCGAGTGGTTGGGTCATCATCTAAACCATCATACATTCTGTGCATCCAACTTGGGATTTTCACGTTAGTGATTTTTGCCATTTTCTGAAGCTGTTTGAAATTAGTCACAGGTAAAATCCCGGGTACGATTTCAACATCAATCCCTACATTCACACAGCGATCGCGGAAGCGAAGGTAGCTGTCGATATCAAAGAAGAACTGGCTGATAGCTCGGTTTGCACCTGCATCCACTTTGCGTTTTAAGTTGATTAAATCAGCTTGTGCCGATTTTGCCTCTGGGTGAACTTCAGGGTAAGCGGCAACTGAAATATCAAAATCTGCCACTTCTTTTAATAGAGTCACTAAATCGGACGCATAAAATGGTTTTTTCGCATAGCCTTCTGGCTCATCGCCACGTAAAGCCACGATATTACGGATGCCGTTATCCCAATAATCTTTGGCAATCTGGCGTAATTCATCAGGCGTTGCATCAATTCCAGTTAAGTGCGGTGCAGCGACGATCCCTGTTTCTTGTTGAATACTTTTTACGATGCTATGTGTGCGATCACGTTCGCCTGAGTTTGCCCCATAAGTCACGGAGACGAATTTCGGTTTAAGTGGCGCAAGACGAGAAATAGAGTCCCACAGTAAATTTTCCATTTTTTCATTTTTAGGTGGGAAAAATTCAAAAGAGACGTTAATTTTCCCGTTTAAATCTGCGATGTTTTGGTTTAAATGATCGATATCTGTTGCAAAGCTCATAGCTACCTCTGTTATTCTGTAAAATCGAAATTAATTTCACTTTAAATGGATTAATTTATTAAAGCAAGCTCATATTTTTAGAATTTAATATGAAATATATTCATGCAAAATATTTTTTTGATATACATCAAGAGTACCCCTTTATTATTAGATTTTTGATAAAAAATCAGTAAAATGCTTAGGAATTGTTTTTTCACTGAAATAAACCACTTTTGTTAATTTGAAATAAGGAACGCATTATGCAGATAACCAAAGCTGCCGTAGCTGGCACATTAGAATCTAGCGATGCACAAGTGCGAATTGCACCGGCTAATACGCTTGAAATTGAACTTAACAGTTCAGTAGGTAAACAATTTGGCGACGATATTCTTGCCACCATTCACGATGTGTTAAAACAGTTTGAGGTCTCAAACGCCCAAGTGATCGTGGAAGATAAAGGTGCATTAGATTGCGTGCTTCGTGCAAGATTAAAAGCGGCATTATTACGTGCAACCGATGAGCAAATTAACTGGGAGAAAGTGCTATGAGCCAACCAATTAAATTAAGAAGAAGCATGTTGTTTGTGCCAGGTTCAAATGCTGCGATGATTAGTAACACGTTCATTTATAAACCTGATGCCATTATGTTCGACCTTGAAGATGCGGTGGCGTTAAAAGAGAAAGACTCCGCACGTATCTTAGTCGCTCACGCCTTACAGCACCCACTTTATCAAGAGATTGAAACCGTTGTGCGTGTAAACCCATTAGATTCTGAATTTGGTTTAGCTGACTTAAATGCCGTTGTGCGTGCAGGCGTTGATGTGGTGCGTATGCCAAAAACGGAAACCGCACAAGATGTAATTGATATGGATCGTGAAATCACTGAAATCGAAAAAGTGTGCGGTCGTGAAGTGGGATCAACCAAAATGTTGGCGGCAATTGAATCGCCATTAGGTATTACTCAAGCAAACCAAATTGCGACGGCTTCTAAACGTTTAATCGGTATCGCATTAGGGGCAGAAGACTATGTGCGTAACTTAAAAACTGAACGTTCTCCAGAAGGTATTGAGTTATTATTCGCTCGTTGCTCAATTCTCCAAGCTGCTCGTGCTGCAGGTATTCAAGCATTCGACACGGTTTACTCAAATGCAAACAACGAAGAAGGTTTCTTAGCAGAAGCAGCGTTAATCAAACAATTAGGTTTTGATGGTAAATCGTTAATTAACCCTCGCCAAATTGAGTTACTTCACAATTTATTCGCACCAACACAAAAAGATGTGGATCAAGCAAGACGCATTATTGACGCTGCAGAAGAAGCTGAACGTAATGGTTTAGGTGTAGTTTCATTAAACGGTAAAATGATTGATGCACCAATTATTGACCGTGCGAAACTCGTTCTTGAACGTGCAAAATCTGGTATCCGTGAAGAGTAAGGGGAATAAAAAATGACAACTCGTGAACAACGTATCGAAAAATTCAACGCAGGTCGCCCAGTTTATCAAGCGGTGCCAAAAGCAGAATCTCTTACACGTACAGCAAAAGACCGCAAAATTTGCGATAGTCTTGAAGACGCTATTCGCCGTTCAGGCTTAAAAGATGGAATGACCGTTTCATTCCACCATGCTTTCCGTGGCGGTGACTTCGTGGTAAATATGGTAATGAACAAAATTGCGGAAATGGGCTTCAAAAACTTAACCTTAGCTTCAAGCTCGTTAATCGACAGCCATTTCCCAATTGTTGAGCACATCAAAAATGGCGTAGTCACCAAAATTTACTCATCAGGTTTACGCGGTCAATTAGCTGATGAAATCTCAAAAGGTATTTTGGCTGAGCCCGTAAACATCCATTCTCACGGTGGTCGTGTTCACTTAGTGAAATCAGGTGAGTTGAAAATCGACGTTGCCTTTTTAGGTGTGCCTTGCTGTGATAAATTCGGTAATGCAAATGGCTTTACAGGCAAAAGCAAATGTGGCTCATTAGGTTACGCTCGTGTAGATGCGGAATATGCCGATAAAGTGGTGTTATTAACTGAAGAGTTTGCGGAATATCCACACCACCCAATTAGTATTGCTCAAGATCAAGTGGATTTAATTGTGCAAGTTGATGCGGTAGGTGATCCGAAAAAAATCGGCGGTGGAGCAACCCGTATGACAACCAATCCGCGTGAATTATTGATCGCACGTAAATGTGCGGAAGTGATCTTCGGTTCTGGCTACTTCAAAGATGGTTTCTCACTTCAAACAGGTTCTGGTGGTGCAGCACTTGCAGTAACCCGTTTCTTAGAAGACAAAATGGTACGTGATGGCATTACGGCTGATTTCGCTTTAGGTGGCATTACCTCAAGTATGGTGGCGTTACACGAAAAAGGCTTGATCAAAAAATTGATCGATGTGCAAAGTTTCGATGCCGTTGCTGCTGAATCTCTTGCACGTAACCCAAATCATATTGAAGTATCGGCAAACCAATATGCAAACTACAGCTCAAAAGGAGCTTCTGTTGAGCGTTTAGATGTGGTGATTCTTTCAGCACTTGAAATCGACACCAAATTTAACGTGAACGTGTTGACAGGTTCTGATGGTGTGATCCGCGGTGCTTCAGGTGGTCACTGTGATACTGCCTCTTCTGCTCAAGTGGCAATTATTGTTGCGCCACTCGTTCGTGGTCGTATCCCAACGGTAGTGGAAAATGTGATTACTTGCGTAACGCCAGGTGAAAACATTGATATTCTTGTGACCGATCACGGTGTTGCCGTGAATCCGAAACGTCCAGATTTAATCGAAGCATTAACCAATGCGGGCATTCCGTTATTCACGATTGAGCAACTTTGTGAACGTGCTTACAGCATCACAGGTAAACCAAAAGAGATAGAATTTACTGACAAACCAGTTGCGGTGGTGCGTTATCGTGATGGTTCGGTGATTGATACTGTGTATCAGGTTAAAGAGTAATTTATAGGGTGTGTGAACCAAAGGTTCACGCTCGCAATACATAAAAAGAGCGGTCAAAATTTGCAACATCTTTTCAAAAAATTTTCTCTTGAAGGGCAAGAAATTTCACTTGAGCAGCTTTTAGAAGCCCGAGAAAATCGTGCTAATCTCCAACAACAATGCCTTGAGCAATATGGTGAAACGGTGCTTTCGCTAACTTTGCTTGCGGTTGGGGGAATAAAGAAAAATGCTTTGCTAGATTTTGTTTTTGCAAAAGCACTAGAAAATTTGACCGCTTTATTTGACAAATTGGGCGTGCAACCCAGTGCCCAATTTATTCGCCCGTTGGAAACAGGGCACGAAGCGTTATTTGTACTGCCTATTGAGGCAAATTTACTCAAGCAAGAAACAGTGCAGCTAGAAGATAGTTCGCCACTAGCTCGATTGTGGGATATTGATGTGATTGACCATAACGGCAATTTATTAAGTCGTGCTGATTTTGATTTCCCACCACGTCCTTGTTTGGTATGCGATGATAATGCCAAAAGCTGTGCACGCTCTCGTAAGCATAGTTTTGATGAGATTTTTGCGGAAATGCAGCCTCGTGTACAAGCGGTGGATTTTGCTGAACAAATTGCAGAATTGGCTTACTCTGCTTTGCTGAGTGAAGCCAGACTTTCGCCTAAGCCAGGTTTAGTAGACAGTATAAATAATGGTTCGCACAAGGATATGAATTTGCACACTTTCGAGCAAAGTGCGTTGGCATTAAAGCCATTTTTCTCGCATTTTGTATTAGAAGGAATGAAAACCGCTGAAGAGCCAAGTTCGCAAATTCTCCGCCAAATTCGACCGCTTGGTTTGCAAGCAGAACAAGCAATGTTGCAAGCAACAGAACAGGTAAACACCCATAAAGGGGCAATTTTTGCTTTTGGCTTGGTTTGTACGGCAATAGGTCGATTATATCAGCAGCATCATGTGGCAATAAATATCGACCAGATTTGCGAAATGGTGGCAGAATTTACCCAAGGGCTTTGTGCTGAATTGCAATATTTCCCGAAAAATCAACCGCTTACCGCAGGCGTTCAGCTCTTTCAGCAGTATGGTTTAACGGGAGCAAGAGGCGAGGCAGAAAGTGGTTTTGCGTTGGTTCGTCAAACGCTTGATTTTCTGTCAAATAAGAAGGTTAACTCAACTGAGCATCAATGGTTGATAGCGTTGGTTTATTTGATGGCGGTGAACCCCGATACAAATGTAATACATCGTGGCGGAATGGCAGGACTGAAATTTGTACAGCAAGAGGCAAAAAAATTGCTGGATAATCCAAGTATATTGCTGAATGAAAGCGAACTAAAAAACAATTTGGGCCAACTTGATCAAGCGTGTATTGCTCGTAACCTCAGCTCAGGGGGCAGTGCAGATCTGTTGGCATTACTGATTTTCCTTAAACATTATCTTAAACTTTAATCTTTTAGAGGTGAACTATGGCTTTATCTAAAGCTCAGAAAACTGCAGTGTTGGTTGCCATTCCTGTGATTTTCTTCTTGTTGCCTGCACCAGAGGGGCTGTCTCTGATTGCGTGGCGTTTGTTAGGTATCTATATCGCAACTATCGTTGGTTTGGTGATCAAACCATTCGGTGAGCCAGTCTTATTATTGGCAGCAGTTGCCGCATCTGCCGCAACCATTGGTAATACCGAAGGGGCAAAAGAGCTTGTGAAAGTGAGCCAAACACTTTCAGGTTACCAATCTGGTACAACGTGGTTAATCTTTACCGCATTTACGCTAAGTTCTGCATTTGTGATTACTGGCTTGGGTAAACGTATCGCATACCATATGATCAACTGGTTCGGTAGCACCACATTGCGTATCGGTTATGTGAGTATGTTCTTGGATTTATTATTATCTCCTGCAACACCATCAAATACAGCACGTGCGGGTGGTATTGTTTTTCCAATTATGAACAGCGTGGCGGTAGCATTAGGTTCAGATCCCGAAAAATCACCCAAATTAGCAGGTCGCTATTTAATGATGAACGTGTATATGTCGGTAAAAACCACCTCATACATTTTCTTAACCGCAATGGCACCGAATGCATTGGCATTAGAACTAATGTCGCCAATTTTAGGCATCAAATTAAACTGGGTAGAGTGGTTCTTAGCCGCTTCTGTACCAGGCTTATTATGCTTATTCATCATTCCATTCATCTGCTATCTCATCGCAAAACCTGAGTTAAAACAAGTAGATAACAAGGCAATTGCGAAAAAAGGCTTGGAAGAGTTAGGTCCAATGTCTTTCCGTGAAAAATCATTAGCGGTGTTATTCGTATTAGCACTATTTGGTTGGATTTTCGCCGATTTCTTACACGTAAATGCAACAACAGTTGCGTTAATTACCATGGTGCTTTGCATTGTATTAAGCATCGTATCTTGGGATGATGTGCGTAAAAACAAAGCAGGTTGGGATACCTTAATTTGGTACGGTGGTATCATCGGTATGTCAAGCATCTTAGATAAAGCAGGTTTCTTCACGTGGTTAGCAAAAACCCTTGAAAACTATCTTCAATTTGAAGGTCAAGGTGGATTAGCGTTAATCGTTATCTTAATTTTAAGTGTGTCTGTGCGTTACTTATTCGCATCAGGCGGTGCTTATGTTGCTGCGATGGTGCCAGTATTCGCAACCGTAGGTAAAGTGGCGGGTGCACCAGTTGAATTATTAGCGTTGGGCTTATTATTCTCTAACTCTTACGGTGGTTCTGTAACACATTACGGCGGTGGCCCAGGCCCAATCACATTTGGTGCAGGTTATAACGACATCAAATCTTGGTGGATTGCAGGTGCAGTGGTTGCATTCGGTAGCTTAATCATTCACGTAACTTTAGGTTTAGCGTGGTGGGAATACCTCTTCGGTGCAGGCATTTTACCTTCGGTAAACTAATTGTTTCTTAATCAACTAGCGGTGGGATTTTGTAAAAATTTTGCAAAACTTCACCGCTTTTTGTTATCTTATATACCATATCAAACTTATCTTTCTTAATTTGATAAAAATCTCTACATTCATTCCATAACACGACAAAATAAGGACATAACATGAGCGATTTAAAACAAGAAGCCCTTGATTTTCACGAATTTCCAATCCCAGGTAAAATCTCTGTGACCCCAACCAAAAACCTTACAACTCAGCACGACTTAGCCCTTGCATACTCACCTGGCGTAGCAGAGCCTTGCTTAGAAATTGAAAAAGATCCTTCCACAGCAAGCCGTTATACTGCTCGGGGTAACTTAGTGGCTGTTATCTCAAATGGTACAGCGGTATTAGGGTTAGGCAACATTGGGGCATTGGCATCAAAACCTGTTATGGAAGGTAAAGGTGTACTTTTCAAAAAATTTGCAGGCATTGATGTTTTCGATATCGAAATCAACGAAACCAATCCTGAAAAATTAGTCGATATTATCGCTTCTCTGGAGCCGACCTTTGGTGGTATTAACCTTGAGGATATTAAAGCACCAGAGTGTTTCTACATCGAAAAAACATTACGTGAACGTATGGGCATCCCTGTTTTCCACGATGACCAACATGGCACGGCAATTATCGTGGGTGCGGCTGCATTAAATGGCTTACAAGTAGTAGGCAAAAAAATTGATGAAGTGCATTTAGTGGTAAATGGTGCGGGTGCATCAGCCATTGCGTGTACTAACTTGCTTCGCTCATTAGGCTTCAAAAAAGAGAACATCACAATGTGTGACTCGAAAGGGGTGATTTTCAAAGGTCGTGGCGATAAAATGGATGAAACCAAACAGTTCTATGCCATTGAAGATAATGGCTGGCGTACCCTTGCAGATGCAATCAAAGGTGCAGATGTGTTCTTAGGCTGCTCAAAAGCAGGCGCATTAAGCCAAGAGATGATCAAAACGATGGCAGATACTCCGTTAATTCTTGCACTTGCAAATCCAGTGCCAGAAACAACTCCGCACGATGCGAAAGCAGTACGTCCAGATGCGGTTGTATGTACTGGTCGTTCAGACTATCCAAACCAAGTAAACAACGTGCTTTGCTTCCCATTCTTATTCCGTGGTGCTTTAGATGTAGGGGCAACCGCAATCAATGAAGAAATGAAAATGGCAGCCGCTCACGCCATCGCAGATTTAGCCAAAGAACCAGTGCCACTTGAAGTGATTTCAAACTATGGTCACTTATCATTCGGTGCAGATTATTTAATCCCAACGCCATTTGATCCGCGTTTAATCGTGCAGGTATCATCAGCGGTTGCTAAAGCTGCAATGGAAAGCGGAGTCGCAACGCGTCCAATTACCGATTGGAATGCTTATGCAGAAAGATTGAAAAAATTAACCGCTTAATCTGAATTTTGCAAAAGAGATAGCCGAAAAGCTATCTCTTTCTTCATTTTTAAGCTTGGCATTTGGTCGGAAAGTGTGTAAAATACGTCCCGACTATTTGTCAATTATTCACGAAGATAGCTGGGTCGCCTGCTATTTTTTATTTTTAACGGAATGAAAATTCCATTTATTTAAAGAGAATTACACTATGTCATTCAAATTTGAAGCTGAAGTTCGTACAGCGCAAGGTAAGGGTGCGAGCCGCCGCCTGCGTCATGCTGGTCAAGTTCCTGCAATCATCTACGGTGGTAATGCAGAACCTGTATCAATCGTTTTAAACCACGATAACGTAAACAACGCACAAGCTTATGATGCGTTCTACAACGAAGTTTTAATTATCGTTGTGGCTGGCAAAGAAGAAAAAGTGAAAGTACAAGCGATTCAGCGTCACCCAACTAAACCAAAATTAGTTCACTTGGACTTCAAACGTGCATAATTTAGATGCTCTTATAGTCTAAACGATTATCCCGAATGCATTATGTATTCGGGATTTTTTTATTTTAATTTACGTTATTTTATCCTGATTATTCGTTTATCCGTTGAAACAAATGCCTATTTTTTGCTATATTATAGGGCAATTTTTTGCGACTACCTTAGGTGGTCGCTCTATGTAGGTAGCTATAAATAACGGATTCCGTCTATGTTTAAAAAATTTCTTGGATTATTTTCTAACGATTTATCAATCGATCTTGGTACTGCAAATACTTTAGTTTATGTAAAAGGGCAGGGCATTGTGCTTGATGAGCCTTCTGTAGTGGCGGTGCGTCAAGATAGAATGGGATCGTTAAAAAGCATTGCTGCTGTTGGTTCAGATGCAAAATTGATGCTTGGTCGTACGCCAAAAAGTATTATGGCGATTCGTCCGATGAAAGATGGGGTGATTGCAGATTTTTTCGTAACAGAAAAAATGTTACAGCATTTCATTAAACAAGTGCACAGCAATAATTTTATGCGTCCTAGCCCGCGTGTATTGGTGTGTGTGCCAGCAGGTGCAACACAGGTTGAACGCCGTGCGATTAAAGAGTCTGCAATTGGTGCAGGTGCTCGTGAAGTTTACTTAATTGAAGAGCCTATGGCGGCAGCAATTGGTGCAGGTTTACCTGTTCACGAAGCAACAGGTTCGATGGTTATTGATATTGGTGGCGGTACAACCGAAGTGGCTGTGCTTTCATTAAACGGTATTGTGTACTCAAGCTCTGTGCGTATTGGAGGCGATAAATTAGATGAAGCGATTGTTGCTTATGTGCGTCGTCATTTCGGTTCAGCGATTGGTGAGGCTACCGCAGAACGTATCAAAAAAGAGATCGCAACTGCGAAAATTGAAAATGATGATGATATTTTAGAGATGGAAGTACACGGTCATAACCTTGCCGAAGGTGCACCACGTACATTTACTTTAAACTCAAAACACGTATTAGAAGCAATCGAACAGCCATTAACGGGTATTGTGGATGCAGTCAAAGCGGTATTAGAACAATGCCCACCAGAATTAGCCGCAGATATTTTCGAACGTGGTATGGTATTAACGGGTGGAGGTGCTTTATTGAAAAATTTAGACCGCTTGTTATCTGACTGCACAGGCGTGATGGTGGTGACTGCTGAAGAACCATTAACTTGTGTGGCTCGCGGTGGTGGTAAAGCGTTAGATATGATCGATATGCATGGCGGTGATGTTTTCAGCCACGATGAGTAATATCGGCTAATCATTTAAAATAGAAATGGACATCAGTTTATGTCCATTTTCTATTTAATCCCAACCCTTTTCATTTTATTAGCAACTCTATGAAGCCAATTTTTGCGAAAACACCCTCGTTGGGGGTTCGCCTCTTCTTTGCAATTTGCATTTCAATCACGTTGATTGTGCTCGATGGTCGAAGCAGTGCGATGATCCAAATCCGTAATATGCTCGAAACTGCTGTGAGCGGCTTGTACTATTTTGCCAATACTCCCCGTTCAGTGTTAGATGGCATCAGTGATAATTTTATTGATACCAATAAATTACAGCTTGAAAACAAGGTGTTAAAAGAGCAACTTCGCGAGAAAAACGCCGATTTGTTGTTACTTGATCAGTTAAAAGTTGAAAACCAACGTTTACGTTTGTTGTTAGGCTCGCCATTACGTCAAGATGAATATAAGAAAATCACTGAAGTTTTAACCTCAGAGATGGATGCTTATCGTCAGCAAGTTGTGATTAATCAAGGGCAAAAAAACGGTGCTTATGTTGGGCAGGCGGTAATTGACGAACGCGGTGTTGTGGGGCAAGTAATTTCTGTGGGCGAGAGTATGAGCCGCGTGTTGCTGATTACCGATATTACTCATGCTGTGCCTGTGCAGGTATTGCGTAATGATGTGCGAGGTATCGCAAATGGCACGGGGCATAATGATGAACTTGTTATCGATAATCTGCCTCGTTCGACTGATATTATGAAAGGCGATGTACTTGTTACTTCGGGCTTAGGTGGTCGCTTTCCAGAAGGTTATCCCGTAGCAATTGTAGAAAGTGTAACCAATGATACAAAAAGCCAATTTGCTCGTATTATTGCAAAACCGCTTGCTTCTTTAGACCGCTTGCGTTACTTGCTGTTACTTTGGCCAATTAACGATGAAATGCGTAAAGCTCAAGCCCTTTCTCCTCAAGAAGTCCGAGAAGTGGTTGAAGAGCGCCGCCGTAGCGTTAGCCCAATTGATCGCTTGCGTAATTTAACGAATAAGAAAGAGCAGGTTGAAGATAAACCAGAAGAAAAACCAGAGGTGATTGATCAAACGGATGAAGCCTCGGACAATCCGGCAGCTCAACCAGAAGCAGTGCAAGAGCAAGAACATCATACTGAACAAGGAGCGGAATAATGCGACAGCATCCACTTTTCCAAATCATTGTATTGGCGTTTATTTTTGTGGTCGCTCTTATTTTAGAAATTATGCCTTGGCCTGTCGGTTTACAAGGTTTCCGCCCTTCTTGGCTTATTCTCGTGTTGATTTATTGGGCATTAGCATTGCCTGATAAAGTCAGTGTGGGTACGGCTTTTGTAGCTGGCATCATTTGGGATTTGATTTTAGGCTCGGTGCTTGGTGTTCACGCACTTGTGCTTTCTATAGCGATCTATTTTGTCACAAAACACCATCTTATTTTGCGGAATCTCTCGCTTTGGCTACAGGGCGTGATTGTGATTGCTTATATTATCGCTATTCGTATTTTTATCTATTTAATTGGTGTACTTTTACATTCTGCAACGTTCAATAGCCAAGAAATTATCGGTGCTGTAATTAGCGGCATTCTCTGGCCTTGGGTGTTCTTGCTGATGCGACAAATTCGCCGTCAATTACGCTTACGTTAGAGGAAAAAATGAGCACTTTCTCTTTTGATTTTACTGAAGATTTTAGACCGCTTTCAGCCCGAATGCGCCCTCGTACGCTGACAGAATATCGAGGACAATCGCACCTAATTGGCGAAGGCAAGCCACTGCAAAAAGCGATTGCAATGCAACGAGCTCATTCAATGATCTTCTGGGGCCCCCCTGGCACGGGTAAAACCACATTAGCAGAGATTATTGCACACCATTTAAATGCAGAAGTAGAGCGTATTTCAGCGGTAACGTCTGGTATTAAAGAGATCCGCGAAGCTATTGATAAAGCAAAATTAAATCAGCAAACAGGTAGAAGAACGGTACTGTTTGTGGACGAAGTACATCGTTTTAACAAAAGCCAACAAGATGCGTTTTTGCCCCATATTGAAGATGGCACGATTATTTTTATTGGTGCAACAACCGAAAATCCATCCTTTGAATTAAATAATGCCTTGCTTTCTCGGGCTCGAATTTACATTCTCAAACCACTTCAAAAGCAAGATATTTTAAGCATATTAGAGCAAGCTTTGACCGATAAAGAGCGAGGTTTGGGCAACGAGACTTTTGTGCTTGAAGATGAAGTACTTGATTTACTTGCCGATTATGTGAATGGTGATGCACGTTATGCGTTGAATTGCTTAGAGCTGATGTCAGATATGGCGGAAACGACCGCAAAAGGCAAGTTACTCAATAAATCCTTGTTAACAGAAATTCTAGGCGAACGGCAAGCCCGTTTTGATAAAGGTGGTGATCGCTATTACGATTTGATTTCAGCCTTGCATAAATCTATTCGAGGCTCTTCGCCTGATGGTGCATTATATTGGTATGCCCGCATTTTAACTGCAGGCGGTGATCCACTTTATGTTGCACGCCGATTATTAGCCATTGCCTCTGAAGATATTGGGAATGCCGATCCACGTGCTATGCAAATTGCGATTAATGCTTGGGATTGCTATACCAGAGTAGGAGCTTATGAAGGGGAGCGTGCCATTGCACAAGCGGTTATTTATTTGGCTGTTGCCCCAAAAAGCAATGCAGTTTATACGGCATTCAATGAGGCAAAACGTTTGGCAAAAGAGGCGAAGGATTATGATGTGCCCGAGCATTTACGTAATGCGCCAACGCAGTTAATGAAATCGCTCGGTTATGGCGATGGGTATCGTTATGCTCATAATGAACCGAATGCTTATGCTGCAGGCGAAAATTATTTCCCACCTGAGTTGAAGGACACGGAATTTTACTTCCCAACTGAACGCGGAATGGAAAAACAGATTAAAGAAAAAATGGCGTGGCTGAAGGCACAAGATATTCAAAGTCCACAAAAACGATATAGATAGTCCAATATAAATAGAGGAAAGCGGTGGGATTTGCAGAAATATTTGCAAATTCGACCGCCTGTAACATTATGCTTGATATTCTACTTCCTGCCTGGCTTGCAGGATTATTACTCTCATTGATTACTGCACCACTTGGTGCTTTTGTTGTTTGGCGGAAAATGGCGTATTTTGGTGATACGCTTTCTCACTCCGCATTGCTTGGCGTCGCACTTGGCATCTTCCTTGAGGTTGATCCTTATATTGCCGTGATTGTGATGACGGTTATACTCGCAATGGCTTTAGTCTGGCTTGAGCATAAAACCAACTATTCAGTTGATACCGTGCTTGGTATTATCGCTCATTGCAGTCTTTCCCTTGGCGTGATTACGATTAGTTTGCTTGATAATGTTCGTGTAGATTTAATGTCTTACCTATTTGGTGATCTTTTGGCGATCAACTTTAACGATGTTATTTTTATCGGCATTGGAGTCATTGTGATTGGTGGAATTTTAGCCTTCTTCTGGTCTAAATTACTTTCTATTACCATTAGCCCAGAATTGGCGCAAGTGGAAGGATTGAATGTTGCTCGCGTGCGATTATTACTGATGCTCCTCACCGCATTAACAATTGCTTTGAGTATGAAATTTGTTGGGGCGTTAATTATCACTTCACTCTTAATCATTCCATCTGCCACAGCAAGGCGTTTCGCTCGTACACCAGAAGCAATGGTTGTTTATGCCATTATTTTGAGCATTATTGCTGTCTCTTTCGGACTGCTACTTTCAGGGATTAAAGACACCCCCGCAGGACCATCAGTAGTGGTGTGTGCTGGAGTGCTATTTTTGTTAAGTTTATTTAAAAAAGAGACGTAATGAAAATTGTCGCATAGTAGACAAAAAGGCTGATAATATTAAATTATCAGCCTTTCTTTTGCTTATTGGATTACTGTCTTGCCATTCTCAAATTCGCAGGAACACTCTCAAAATTAGAACGGAATGGGTTAATATCTAATCCACCGCGCCGAGTATAGCGAGCATAAACGGTAAGTTTTTCAGGTTTTGCGAATTGCATTAAATCCGTAAAAATTCGCTCTACACATTGCTCATGGAACTCATTGTGTTCACGGAAAGAGACTAAATATCGCAAAAGTTTTTCACGATTTAACTGCTTTCCAACATAATGAATTTGCACACTACCCCAGTCTGGCTGTGAGGTAATCAAGCAATTAGACTTCAACAAGTGGCTAACCAGTGTCTCTTCTACTATTTCGCCTTCTGCAACATTTTCTAAATATTGATTAGAAAATGCGTAGTTGTCGATTTGAATCTCTTGCTCATCAATGCAATCGCCAGCAAAATTCATAATTGGCTGGTTAGTGTAATCAGCTAATTTGTGAATTTTTACCGAAACTCGACCGCTTGCACATTGGTTTAAATCTTTTGCAATTGTCTCTTCAACCTCTTCGATTGAAGCAAATTTAGTTTGGTTGAAGCTGTTTAAATAGAGTTTAAAGCTCTTTGATTCGATTAAATTTTCACTTTTAAAATCAATCGCAACATCCGCAATGGCTACTTGTGGCAAGCCGTTTAGATTCAACCACGAAAGTTCATAGCAAGTCCAAACATCAGCCCCTTGATTGAAAGGCTGATCTTCTACAATCCCCAAACCTTCACGATTTAATCTGCGTGGCACGGGTTGCAAAAGTGAAGCATCATATTGGCTTTTGTATTCGGTTTTTTGCCCAAGCTTGAGGGCAGAAAGAGATTTATCTTGGTAGTTCATAATATTTCCTTGCAAAATGGGCGGCAAGTGTAGCATATTTCTGCTTTAAACGAAAAATGAGAAAAATCGTTCTTTACAAGGTGCAGCGATTATCGGGGCTTGTGCCTTCTTAGGCATTGTGCAGAAAATGCCACTCACAGCGATTATTTTCTTGCTGGAACTGACGCGTGGAAAAGCAGAATTTTTGATACCATTAACATTAGCTATGGCGGGAGCGATGCTAACGGATAAGCTGTATCAGTCGTTGCGGAAAGAATTCAGAAGAAGCGGTAAGAACTGGTATAGTTTTGAGGGATGAACAGCGATGGGGAAATATTTTAGAGTGTTATTATGTTGATGAAAAAAGTGGATAAAGTGATTAATTCAACTTTATCCACTTTTTACAGTAATTTTGATAATGTCTATTTTACTACTTCAAATGCAAGGTTTCTAAATACATAGCTACCAATTTGCACTTCCATTCCATATTTACCAATTGGATCTGATTTACCAAATTTCCAACAGCGGGTAATATTTTCTTTATCTTTTGCAATCACATCACCAACAATTAAGAACTCTTTTTTGTCTTCTGATGCGGTAACACTCATTCCTTCAGAGGCGAAATTGGTTGGTGCTGGTGCATAAAATGCTTCAGCAATGCGTACTCTGCCTGTTAATGGCACATTGAGAGAGCTCCAACAGAGTTGTTGATTTTGACTTCTTGAAATTTGAGTTCCTTTTACAAGGCGAGGTGATTTTGAGCTAACATCATACACATTTAAAACGACTGCAGGCTGGCCATTTATTGGATCTTTAGCAGTAGATGTGGTTTCTGTTTTAGGTGCAGCCATTACACTGGCAGAAATAAGTGCTAATGTTGCAATCATCATTTTTTTCATTTGATTTTCTCCGTTTGATCTAATTGATTTTGTTGATATTTTTCTCTTAACTGATTCGCAACAATTTGAATTGCTTGTCCCATACTGATGCCTTGCTTTGCAAGTTTCTGGATTTCTTCAACCGCTTCTTGCTGTTGTTCATGTGTTAATGAAAGTAGTGCATTATCCATTTTGTTTCTCTTTTTGTCTAATTAAAAATCAGGACAACTCCAATTAAAGAACTGAAAAAGCCTTTGCCATTGGTCATCAAGCGGTGCTTTTATCGTGATTTTTTGTGAAGTTTTCGGATGAGCGAAACGTAAAAAATGCGAATGTAACATCAATCGATTTATGCCTAAGTGTTCACTTAAGGCACGGTTTTGATGTAAGTCACCATATTTAGTATCGCCCATAATTGGGTGGAAGAGGTGCTTCAAGTGCCGTCTTAGCTGATGTTTTCTCCCTGTTTGCGGGAAAAGTTCGACCAATGAATAACGTGCGGTTTGATGCTTACCCACAGGATATGGCATTTCCACCGTTGCTAAACCTTGATAGTCGGTTATCGCCTCTTGTGCTTCCTTTTCTTGAGAAAATTTATCTGCCACTTTATCTAAAATCACTTTGAGCGGATAGTCCACTCTCGCTTGTCCTTGCAAATAACCTCGAACCACCGCCAAATAACCTTTTTCCATTTGATGATTTTCGAATAATTCACACATCGTTTTCGCCATTTTGCTATTCAAAGCAAATAGCAATACGCCTGAAGTAGGACGATCTAAACGGTGCAGTGGAAAAACGTGCTGACCAATTTGATCCCGTAAGGTTTGCATTGCAAATACCGTTTCTGCTTTGTCTAACCAACTGCGATGCACCAACATCCCCGCAGGCTTGTTAATCGCAATCAGATCCTCATCGCGATATAAAATCTCTAATTCCATATCAATCTTTTAACAACAACTCAATTTGCAAGACGGGAGAGTGGATTGCCTTTAAGTAGCCTTCTTCTTTTAAGGCTTCTTCTAAATAAGGTGTAATGGAAAAATTGCGTGGTAAATCCGCATCGCTATCTAACAGGGCGTGCATACGCGGGATAAAAATCCATTGTAGCCATTGCGTTGGTGTGAGTGTTTCGATACAGAAAGGTTGCGGATTTGCTAAAGCTTCCTCAGAAGGTGGAGTAGTTTCCCAAACTTGGTGGATTCGCATTGCGATTTGTAAATCGGTTAAATATTGTCTAATTTTGGTTTTCATCATCAAAAATCTATTGAATTAAATAATGGTATTTTAGTCTATTTTCTTCCTATTTTAGACAGCTTAGAGTAAACTTTTTGCAAAAATCTAATTAAGACGAACAACAGAAGGTAAATATGCAAACCAATCAACCTACTATTCTTCAAAAAATTGTGCAAGATAAAGCAATCTGGGTAGAAAACAAACAAAAAGAATTACCCCTTGAGCAAATTCTTCCACATATCAAACCAAGCGACCGCAATTTCTACGGGGAACTAGCAAAAGGTTCACACAATCAGCCCGCTTATATTTTAGAATGCAAAAAAGCCTCACCGTCTAAAGGGTTAATTCGTGCCGAATTTGATTTAGACGCTATTGCTAATGTTTATAAACACTATGCCTCAGCCATTTCAGTGCTCACTGATGAGCAATATTTTCAAGGTGATTTTCGTTACATCAATCAAGTTAAACAGCAAACTACGCAGCCGATTTTATGTAAAGATTTTATGATCTCGACATATCAAGTTTATCTTGCTCGCTATTCCAATGCGGATGCGATTTTGCTGATGCTTTCTGTGGTTGATGATGCCACTTACACTGAGCTTGCCAATCTTGCTCACTCGTTGGGAATGGGGGTGCTGACGGAAACCAGCACAGAAGAAGAGTTCGAACGAGCCTTAACACTAGGGGCAAAAATCATTGGCGTGAACAACCGTGATTTACACACACTCACCATTGATATGAACCGCATTGTGCGTTTGGTGGAAAAATATCGTGACTGCATTCCTGCTGACATTCGTTTAGTCTCTGAATCGGGCGTGTACAGCCACCGCCAAGTGCAACAAATTCAGCCTTATGCACACGCTTTTTTAATCGGTAGCAGCTTGATGGGTAGTGCAGATCTAAACAATGCTGTGCGTGCGATTATTTTCGGCGAAAACAAAGTATGCGGTTTAACCCGTCCGCAAGATGTCAAAGCTGTGTATGAATTAGGCGGGCTTTATGGCGGGTTAATTTTTGCCGAAGGTTCACCACGCCAACTCTCGCTTCGCCAAGCTCAAGAGTTAGTCGTGAATGCTCCTCTTCACTATGTGGGTGTGTTCCAAAATCAAGCGGTCGATTTTGTCGAGAAAATTGCAAAACAGCTTGAACTCTTTGCGGTGCAACTGCACGGCAATGAAGACGAACGTTACATCAACAAACTACATCAGAGTTTGGAAGGTAAAGTCCAAATTTGGAAAGCTGTTTCTATTGATCTGAATGCTGAAAATGTGACAATTGATGATAACCCGCAAATCGACCGCTTTGTACTTGATAGCAAATCAGGCAATCAACAAGGCGGTACAGGCAAAGCCTTTGATTGGTCGATCATTCCTGAGAATATTAAAGCGAAATCGTTATTAGCAGGCGGTATTAGTCCAGGAAATATCGGGCAAGCACTCCAACAAGGCTGCTTGGGCTTGGATTTAAACTCAGGCGTGGAAAGCAGCAAAGGCGTAAAAGATTTTGCGAAATTGACCGCTTGTTTTAAGAAGATTAAGTAGGTTTAATCTGAATGAGGCATAGTCATTTGACTATGCCTCTTTATGTTTACCCCAACCACTTCTCAACATGCTCGTTGGTGGTTTCTTTATGCACCCACATGCTGCTTAAATCTGGTTGCGGGAATTTGGTGTGGCTGTAACCCACAAATTGATGGAAATCAAACACGGCGTGCGGGTAGCCGTTAATCAATAAAAAGGCTTGATAGCCATCTTCAGACCAACAAATTTCTAATCGGCGTGGTTCTTTTAGGCTGTTCTGGTCAATATCACTTACGTTGTAAACAAACAGACTATCAACAATCGGTTGCTCCGTTTGGTGTAAATCCATCGCATAAAAATAGCCTGTTTCGCCATCATCTTCAAACATTACGACTAAATGTTCGTGCTGCGTGGAATGAGCCCCATTACGATAGCCTTCACCTAATAATATTTGGTCAGTTAATACGGAATATAACATTCTGTTTTCCTCACAATAGCAAAAAAGATAGAAAAAATGCCACAGAAAACTGTGGCATTTTTTAAGCTAATCAGCTTTAATCAAAGTTTGAATTATGCTTGGCCTTTAACCGCTTTTAAGCCAAGGAACGGGGCTGGAGTGCCTGCACGTTCTAATGCTTCTTCGATACGGATTAATTGGTTGTATTTCGCAATACGGTCTGAACGGCTCATTGAACCAGTTTTGATTTGACCTGCTGCTGTACCTACCGCTAAGTCTGCGATAGTTGCATCTTCGGTTTCACCAGAACGGTGTGAGATTACCGCTGTGTAACCTGCATCTTTAGCCATTTTGATTGCTGCTAAAGTTTCAGTTAATGAACCGATTTGGTTGAATTTGATTAAGATTGAGTTTGCGATACCTTTTTCGATACCTTCTTTTAAGATCTTAGTATTAGTTACGAATAAGTCGTCACCAACTAATTGAATTTTGTCACCTAATACTTTAGTTTGGTATGCAAAACCATCCCAGTCTGATTCATCTTGACCGTCTTCGATAGAAACGATTGGATACTCTTTGGTTAAGCCTTCAAGGTAGTGGGTGAACTCTTGAGAAGTGAAAGTTTTGCCTTCGCCTTTTAACTCATAGTTGCCAGTTTCTTTGTTGTAGAACTCAGAAGATGCACAGTCCATCGCTAAAGTGACATCTTTACCTAAAACGTAACCTGCTTTTTCAACGGCTTCTTTGATGCATGCTAAAGCGTCTGCATTAGATGCAAGGTTAGGTGCAAAACCACCTTCATCACCTACAGCTGTATTTAAACCTTTAGATTTTAATACTTTAGCTAAGTTGTGGAATACTTCAGCACCGATGCGTAATGCTTCACGTAAAGTTTTTGCACCTACTGGTTGAATCATAAATTCTTGGATATCAACGTTGTTATCTGCATGTTCACCACCATTGATGATGTTCATCATTGGTAATGGCATAGAATAAATTCCTGGAGTGCCATTTAATTCTGCAATGTAAGCGTAAAGTGGTAAACCTTTAGATGCTGCTGCTGCTTTAGCCGTTGCTAATGAAACTGCTAAGATTGCGTTTGCACCAAATTTAGATTTGTTTTCTGTACCATCTAAGTCGATCATAATTTGGTCGATTTCAGCTTGTGCAGAACCATCTTTACCAACGATAGCGTTCGCAATTTCATTGTTTACTGCTGAAACCGCTTTTAATACGCCTTTACCTAAGAAACGTGATTTATCGCCATCACGTAACTCTAATGCTTCGCGAGAACCAGTTGATGCACCAGATGGAGCTGCTGCAAGACCTACGAAGCCACCTTCTAAGTGAACTTCTGCTTCAACTGTTGGGTTACCACGAGAGTCGATGATTTCACGACCAATTACTTTTACAATTTTAGCCATTGTTGATATTCCTCTAATTGAGATTGAAAAAAAGAATAGGGATATAGTAAGGATATTTGCTTAGTTTGTCTTGCAAAAAGATGATTTAGTTCATTTTATTTGCAGCTAATTTGATCTAATACTATAAATCCTCAATATTATAGCAACTTTTCCGATTTTTCGGTAAGCCTACCGCAAAAGAGTGAGATAAAATTCTATTTTTTAGCCAATAAGGTTAAAACCTCATAATGGGCAGTATGCGGAAACATATCAAAGAGTTGTACCTTGCATAATGCATAGTTCGTTAATGCCTCAAAATCTTTTGCCATTGTTTGAGCATTACAGCTGGAATAAATTAAATATGGTGGAGCAAGCTCGTTTAAATATTCACTCAATGCCTGCCCAATTCCTCGCCTTGGTGGATTTACAATCACTAAATCGGGCTGACTTCGTTCTTTATCAGCATGAATAGCAAATTGCGCTGAATCCAGTGATGCAAAAGAGACATTATCAAGCCCTAACTTTTCAGCCGATTTTGTTGCACTAGCAATGGCAGAGGCAGAAATCTCAATCCCCTTGAGGGAAACGGTTGGATTTTTTTCTTGTAATGCGTAAGCACAATGTAGCCCAAATCCTCCTACTCCACAAAACAGATCCCAAAAGTGCTGAATAGGTAAATTTTTTACCCATTCTTGCGCGGTTTTATACAGCTGGCTGGCAACAAGCGGATTTGTTTGGAAAAAACCTTGCGGACGAATAAAAAGCGGAATGCCGTTAAAATTCTCCTCAATCGTTGTTTGTTCTGTAAGAAAGATTTCTGTTTCGCCTTCTAAAATCGCAGCGTGCTGTGGCTGAATGTTTAAACTAATTACCGAATTGGCTGGCAATTTTGTTAACAATACAGGCAATTCTCGCTCTACAAGCGGCTGTTTTTGCGTTGAACGAAGCACAAAACGCAACATTATCGATTGATTCGCTTGGCTTTGAGTAATCAGAATATATTTCAACTCTCCTTTTTTCTTTGCAATGTTATAAGGTACCAATCCCGCTCGACCGATAAAATCTTTTAAAATTGGAAAAAGTGTTTCAATGCCTTTGGCATACAGTGGGCAATCGGTTAAATCCACGCCACTTTGCGGGTCGTTCTGATCTTTCAACAAGCCTAAAACTGGACGTTCTACGCTGCCACTGACGACCATTTTGGCTTTATTACGAAAGTGTGAAATCTCCGACATTACAGACGGTAGTATTTCTGTCTGATTTTGCAAAATAAAAGGTGAAATCAACCGCTTGAGCTCCTTTTCTTTTAGCGAAATTTGCTCAAATTTGTCCTTGTCAAGCCATTGGCAAGAACGACATTGTTGTTGGGTAAAATGTTGGCAATTTAAGTTCATCATCAATTATTAAGAGCCTTCCATTCAAGCCATTTTTGCTGCCATTCACTCAAATGAGCAGAGGCTTGCAAATAGTCACGATTTTTTTCTAAATCAGACCAACTGATATGCTTGCGTTTCATCAAGCTAATATAGCGTTCTTTCTGTGCTTGAGTAGGTTGATAGTTTAAATTATCCAACACCTGTACCACGCCTTCAGGTTCATTACAAAGCAGTAATAAATCACAACCTGCTGAAATCGCTTTTTCTGCGCGTTCAACAAAATTGCCCATAAATCCAGCCCCTTTCATACCTAAATCGTCGGAGAAAATCACGCCATTAAAACTCAATTGCCGACGTAAAACCTCTTTTAGCCAGTAATTTGAACCGCTGGCAGGTTGGCTATCACATTGAGTATAAATTACGTGCGCAGGCATAATCGCAGAGAGTTTATTTTTCGCAATCAGCTGTTTAAATGGCTGAATATCTTGCTCAAAAATAACCGATTTTGGGCGATCATCAAATGGGGTTTCTAAATGTGAGTCAGCTAAAACGTGCCCATGCCCTGGAAAATGTTTGCCTGTGGTTGCCATTCCAACTGCTTGCATTCCATCAATAAAGCGTTCTGCAAGCGGTAGTAATTCGTGGATATTTTGCGAAAAAGCACGATCGCCAATTGCCTTACTTTGATGCCCTAAATCCAATACAGGCGCAAAACTTAAATCAATATCTAAAGCAAACATTTCGCTCGCCATTACCCAACCTGCTTCATATGCAAGCTGCTTGGTTTCTTGTTCGCTTTGAGCAAAATGAGCGAAAGATTGCATTGCGGGGAGTTGTGTAAAACCCTCTCGAAAACGTTGCACTCGTCCGCCTTCTTGATCGACGGTAATCAAAAGTGGCTTTTGCACCCGTTGGCGAACATCTCTAATCAAGGCTTGGACTTGTTGTTTATCGTGAAAATTTCGGCTAAACAGAATTAAACCAGAAACCAAGGGATGTTCTAATAATTCAACTTCTTCTTGGGAGAGTTCTTTGTCTTTTAAATCAATAAGTAACATAATCTTGTTATATGATGGTAAAGCTAATGCATTGACAAGCTCAGTAACCGCTTTAATTATTGGCTTTTGTCATTTGCAATCAAAAATTGTTGCAAGATTTGTCGAGTAAATTGCTTTCTCAAATAAAAACCTAACGGCAAGGATTGAATAGGCTGCCCTTGTTCATTTATTGCATTGGCAAGCGCTTGGCTATTTCTGCCTTTAGGACGAAGTTGTAAAACCTCTCCTAAAGTGGCATTAATTTTGTGCAATTGTCCTAATACAATCAATTCCATCAACTCTTCCCAATCTTGCTGAAGTTGCTGCTCTTGTTCGGAAGAAGGTTGCCACAAAATCGGTTGCCCGATATGCCGTTCTGCAAGTGGGATATCTCGGCTACCTTCAACAGGAATCCACAACACTTTTTGTAATTTATGTCGCACGTGCGAACTTTGCCACGTGATGCCATTATTTTGTATAAGTGGGGCAAGGCTTACAAAGGTTGTTTCCAACGGTTCGCCTTGTACGTTAATCGGAATCGTTTTGAGCTCTATGCCTAAATGTACAAAATCTTGCTCCGCTTTCGATCCCGCATTTGCCCCAAGTGCCGTTTCAATCAATTGCCCAACCCAGCCTTTATCGCGTTTTAAATCTTTTGGCACGGGTATTTGCAACATTTCGGCAATTTCGCCCAATCGAAAACCTGCTAACCAATTCGCATTGGCTAACAGCTCTGCTTCAGAAGTAGGAAGTTTGGCTAAATTCATTACAAAAATATCGGCTTCAAACTACATCCAAGCGTTGCTACGAATGACACCAACAGCAATTCCTTCAATCTCAATATATTCAAGACGAGGATCAACCACAATCGCTTCTAACTCATCATTTTCAGGATGAAGGTAGATTAAATTACCTTTTTTCTCAAGGCGTTTTACCGTCACTTCATCATCCACGCGAACTACAACAACCTGTCCATTTTTCGCAATTTTAGTTTTATGTACGGCTAATAAATCGCCATCTAAAATGCCGATATTCTCCATTGAATTTCCATTCACGCGAAGCAGATAATCTGCGGTTGGGTTGAACATTGTCCCGCTTACAGGATAATGATCTTCAATATGTTCAATCGCCTCAATTGGCGTACCTGCAGCTACACGACCAATCAACGGTAAACTATCTTCATTTGCCGCTTCTTCATCGTTTACCAAAATGCGAATACCGCGAGATGTGCCTGAAAGCATCTCAATATAGCCTTTACGCGCTAAGGCTTTTAAGTGCTCTTCTGCCGCATTAGGCGATTTAAAACCGATTTCACGTGCAATTTCCACACGCGTTGGGGGCATACCAGTTGTTGTGATATGATTTTTAACAAAATCAAAGATTTCTTGCTGGCGTTCTGTTAATTGTTTACGTGCCATTTTATCCTCTCTGGTCTTTTATACATAATATTTGGCATTATATACAGTAAGCTATGATTTGTAACTAATTTTTTTGAAATTTTGTGATACCATATGCCCGTTTGACAAAATAAATAAAGGATAATCCAATGTCAATTTTGCTTAATTTATATCGTAAATTGCTGAATTTACCACTTTCTTTGCTAGTAAAATCACGATCTATTCCAACCGATCCGATTACCGAATTAACACTTAATCGTGAACAGCCATTAATTTACGTTTTACCTTATACTTCACAATCAGACCTCCTGATTTTGCAGCAAAACTGCCGTAGTTTGAACCTACCTGACCCATTAGAACAAAATGTGATTAACGGTGTTTCATTGCCTCGTTTCGTCTTTTTAAACGAAGATCGCCGTATTTTTAAATCAAAAGAAGCGAAAAGCGAAACCGTTGCCTCTATTCATCGCTATTTAGATTTACACAAACAAGATCCCAATTTAGATGTGCAACTTATCCCTGTTTCTGTTCTTTGGGGGCGTGCACCAGGTAAAGAGAAAGCCCCCAATTTACGTGCGTTAGGTGCATGTTCACGTATTTTCTCGATCCTTTGGTATGGTCGTGATAACTTCGTCCGTTTCTCACAAGCGGTCTCTTTAAATGAAATGGTTGCAAATCACGATGTCGATGAAAAACTCGCACATAAATTGGCTCGTATTGCTCGTATGCACTTTGCAAAACAACGTTACTCAGCAATGGGTCCACAACTACCTGATCGCCAAGCGATGTTCAACAAATTGCTTGATTCTGATGTATTGAAAAAAGCGATTGCAGATGAAGCAGAAAATAAAAAAATTCCGCTTGAAAAAGCACGTGCTGAAGCCGCAAAAATGCTTGATGAAATTGCAGCCGATGTCAAACACGATAGCTTACGTGTGGCAGATCGTCTGTTAAGCTGGCTTTGGAATAAGCTCTATCAAGGCATCAATGTTGAAAACAGTGAGCGTGTGCGTAAACTCGCATTAGAAGGACACGAAATCGTCTATGTGCCTTGTCACCGTAGCCATATGGACTATCTGTTGCTTTCTTACTTGCTTTACCATCAAGGCTTAGTGCCACCACATATCGCAGCAGGAATTAACCTCAATTTTTTCCCTGTTGGTTCAATTTTCCGCAGCTGGGGAGCGTTTTTTATTCGCCGCACATTCAAAGGTAACCGCTTATATTCCACCATTTTCCGCGAATATTTAGCAGAGCTTTTCTATCGTGGTTATTCGGTCGAATATTTTATCGAAGGTGGGCGCTCTCGCACGGGGCGCTTACTTGAGCCAAAAACGGGAATGATGTCAATGACTATTCAAGCCTTACAACGTGGCTTAACACGTCCAATCAGCATTGTGCCTGTTTATATCGGTTATGAGCACGTGCTAGAAGTTGATACCTACGCCAAAGAATTACGTGGTGCGGCAAAAGAGAAAGAGAATGCAGGTTTAGTACTTCGTGTCATTAAAAAATTGAAAAACTTAGGGCAAGGTTATGTCAATTTCGGTGAACCGATTCAAATTAACCATTATTTAAACCAATATTTCCCAGAATGGCGTGAGCCAAGCGAAGACGGGCGTGCAAAATGGTTAAATGATGCCGTCGATCGCATTGCGAAAGAAGTGATGGTTAATATCAATAAGGCTGCAGCGGTCAATGCGAAAAACCTGATCGGCTCTGCCTTACTTGCTTCTCGTCAACGAGCGTTAACACGTGAACAGTTGATTGAACAAGTCGAAAGTTACATGCAATTATTCCGCAATGTACCTTATTCTGAAGATATGACATTACCAACAGACTCTACGGAAGCGATGCTTGAGCATGTATTAAAACTACCGCGTTCAGGCGTTACCGCAGAAAAAGATAATTTTGGTGAACTTATCCGCTTAGATCGAGAATCGGCAGTATTGATGACTTATTATCGCAATAACATTCAACATTTGTTTGTATTGCCATCTTTAGTTGCAAGCGTGATTTTACACTTAGAAGCGGTGTCGAAAGATCTAATCGTTAAAACGGTACAGCAAATTTATCCGTTCTTAAAAGCAGAACTTTTCTTACGCTTTAACGAAACAGAACTTCGCACCCAAATTGGGTTGATTCTAAACGAATTTACTCGCCAACAATTAGTAAAAAGCGAAAGCGAAGTCTTTAAAATCAATCCAGCTCATTTACGCTCATTACAATTGCACAGCAATGGTGTACGTGAATTGTTACAACGCTATTTTATCAGCTTAAATATTTTGCTTGATCGCCCTGAAATCTCACGTGGCGAGTTAGAAAAAGAAAGTCGCTCAATTGCTCAACGTTTATCAGTGCTACACGGAATCAACGCACCAGAATTCTTCGACAAAGCGTTGTTCTCAACCTTTACTTCAGCATTAAAAGTAGAAGGTTACTTTGATTCAGAAGGTAAGGCCAATAAAGCGAAAATCGAAGCAATTGAAGATTTGATTTCAAGCCTGATTTCAGCAGAAATTAAGATGACAATTAGTAGTGCGGTGAAATCAATAGAGTAATCGGCTTCTCTTCAAGCGGTAAGATTTTGTAAAACTTTTGCAAAATCTTATCTCTTTTCTGTATAATTTACGCAAACGTTTGCTTTTATTTTACCCCAAAGGATCAAAAAAATGACCACAATCGGAACAGCGTTAAGACCGAATGCAACTAAAGTAATGATGTTAGGCTCAGGCGAATTGGGCAAGGAAGTTGTGATTGAACTTCAACGCTTAGGCGTGGAAGTGATTGCAGTTGACCGCTATGAGAATGCTCCTGCTCAACAAGTAGCTCATCGTGCATATACTATCTCGATGTTAGATGGGCTGGCTTTGCGTGCATTAGTGGGACAAGAAAAGCCTGATTTTATTGTGCCAGAAGTGGAAGCTATTGCAACTGATACCTTAGTTGAGTTGGAAAGTGAGGGATATAACGTTATTCCAACAGCGAAGGCCACAAAACTAACAATGAACCGTGAAGGCATTCGTCGTTTAGCTGCTGAAGAATTAGGACTGAAAACGTCACCTTATCGCTTTGTGGATAATTTTGATGCTTTCCAACAAGCGATTACGGAAATTGGGATTCCTTGTGTGGTAAAACCGATTATGTCTTCCTCGGGACACGGGCAATCAATTATCAAATCAGCTGACCAAATTGAGCAAGCGTGGCAATATGCTCAAGAAGGTGGTCGTGCGGGTGGAGGTCGTGTGATTGTGGAAGGTTTTATCAAATTTGATTATGAAATCACACAACTTACAGTACGCCATATTCACGGTACATCATTTCTTGCACCGATTGGGCATATTCAGAAAAACGGCGATTACCAAGAATCTTGGCAGCCGCAAGCAATGAGCGAAACCGCCCAACGTAAAGCCCAAGAAGTGGCAGAGAAAATTACTTCAGCTCTTGGCGGCCGTGGTATTTTTGGTGTTGAACTTTTTGTTTGTGGTGATGAAATCATTTTCAACGAAGTCTCTCCTCGCCCACACGACACGGGCATGGTCACAATGGCTTCGCAAGAGCTTTCACAATTTGCCTTACACGCTCGTGCGATTTTAGGTCTACCAATTCCTGAAATTTATCAAATTAGCCCTGCTGCTTCAAAAGCGATTGTGGTGGACGGTAAGTCAGATAATGTCGCTTTTGGCAATCTCGATAAAGTGTTAGAAGAGAGCGGCACCAATATTCGCTTATTTGGTAAAGGTAGCGTAGATGGTCACCGCCGTATGGGGGTGATTTTAGCTCGCGATAAGAATACTGAAAAAGCGAAAGAAAAAGCCTTGCGAGCGTACCATAAACTAACAATATCTCTATAAACATAGGCTTATTAGAAAACAGAGATGGCTTCAATTTTGCTATCTCTTTTTTTTGTTTTAACAATCGCATAGAATAGACAAAATTACTTTAAGCATAGGAATTCAGATATGCCAAGATTAAGTGTTGCAATGATTGTAAAAAATGAAGAGCAAGATTTAAGTGCCTGCCTTGAAACAATAAAAGGTTGGGTAGATGAAATTATTATTTTAGATAGTGGTAGCACCGATAATACTCAGCAAATTGCTGAACAATATGGTGCAAAATTTTATATAAATACCGATTGGCAAGGCTTTGGTAAACAGCGTCAATTCGCACAACAATATGTAACAAGTGATTATGTTTTATGGCTTGATGCAGATGAGCGAGTTACCCCAGAACTTAAAAATAGTATTTTACAAGCAGTAGAAAAGAACGAAAGAAATGTAATATACCAAGTAAGTCGCTTAAGCGAGGTATTTGGGCGACAAATTCGACATTCTGGTTGGTATCCCGATTATGTTGTTCGATTATATGCGACTGATTTTGCTCAATATGGTAATGAATTGGTTCATGAAAAAGTACATTATCCTAAAGATGCACAAGTAAAAAAACTTAAGGGTGATTTATTACATTTTACTTATAAAGACATTTATCATTATCTTGTAAAATCTGCAGGATATGCAAAAGCTTGGGCAATGCAACGAGAGAAGGCTAATAAAAAAGCAACTTTATTGGATGGCGTACTGCATGCTTTAGGGTGCTTTATGAAAATGTATCTACTCAAAGCTGGTTTTTTAGATGGAAAACAAGGTTTCTTATTAGCTATTCTGTCTGCGTATTCAACATTTGTAAAATATGCTGATTTATGGAATAGAACAAGAGCGCATTAAATAACATTGAATTAGTAAAGCTACTAATGATCAAAGCATTAGTAGCTTTATTTTATAAACTAAACGCCATACTGCTCGCGATATGCCTTCATCGTAGGCAGAAATGGAGCGTATTCTGTCGATTTCTCAATAAATTGTATCAGATCATCAAAATTTACGATTGAGAATACTTGGCAACCATAATCACGCTCTACTTCTTGAATAGCAGAAAGCTCGCCTTTGCCCTTTTCTTTACGGTTTAATGCAATTAACACGCCTGCTAATTCGGCTTGGTTCGCTTGGATAATTTCCATTGATTCGCGAATGGCTGTACCTGCAGTAATCACATCATCCACCAATAAAATTTTACCTTTAAGCGGTGAGCCAATTAAGTTTCCGCCTTCGCCGTGATCTTTTGCTTCTTTACGGTTAAAACAGCAAGGCTTATCTACATCAAATTGATTGGCTAGTGCAACAGCAACCGTTGTTGCAATAGGGATTCCTTTGTAAGCTGGGCCGAATAACACATCGTAATCTAATTTTGAGGCTTGAATGGCTTGAGCATAAAACTCGCCTAATTTAGCTAAATCTCGACCTGTATTGAATAAACCCGCATTAAAAAAGTAAGGGCTTTTTCTACCTGATTTTAAGGTGAATTCGCCAAATTTAAGCACCTGACGGCTGAGTGCGAATTCAATAAAGTCGTGTTTGTATTGTTGCATAATATCCTCGCTTTATATGAAAAACACTTGTTTAGATAAATGTACGTGAACTTCGTTCATACACCCTACAAGCGGTTGTTTTTACTAAAATTTTTACAAAAAAATCCCCATCTCGGTTAAAACCAAGATGGGGAAAAGATTATTCTGGCGTGATCCAATCAACAGCCCAAGAACCCGTACCTTCAGGCACAAGCACATCTGTTAAATAAGGCAGAATTTTCTTCATTTGGCTTTCTAACTGCCAAGGTGGATTGATTACAATCATTCCACTTGCTGTCATTCCGCGTTGGTCTGAATCTGGGCGAACAGCGAGTTCAATTTGTAAAATCTTGCGAATGCCCGTTTCTTGCAAGCCACGTACGATACGTTTTGTGTGTTGGCGAAGCACCACAGGATACCAAATCGCATACACGCCTGTTGCAAAGCGTTTGTAGCCCTCTCCGATTGCTTTCACTACTAATTCATAATCTTCTTTAAGCTCGTAAGGCGGGTCGATAAGCACAAAGCCACGACGTTCTTTCGGTGGTAATGCTGATTTTAATTGCTGGAAACCATTTTCGCGCTTGGTTTGCACATTCTCTATTTTGGCAAACTCTTGGCGTAATAATGGAAAATCGTTTGGATGGAGCTCAGTTAAAATCGCACGATCTTGCGGGCGAAGTTGGTTAACTGCCAGCAATGGTGACCCCGCATAATATTTTAACTTCCCACCACGATTGATTTTTTTCAGCTCATCAATGTAAAGGGCCACGTCTTCAGGCAAATCATCACGTTCCCAAAGGCGAGCCACTCCTTCTAAATATTCGCCCGTTTTTTCTGATTCAGCACTGAATAGGCTATAACGTCCTGTACCAGAGTGAGTGTCTAAATATAAAAAGCCTTTCTCTTTTTGTTTGAGCGACTGTAAAATAAGAAGTTGTACAATGTGTTTAAGCACATCTGCGTGGTTTCCAGCGTGGAAACTATGACGATAGCTAAGCATTTCTCTCTCGATTTGATTGATTTTAAACGGCAGAATTCTACCACAAAACGCTATGGATTTAACCTTAAAAAATGGCAGCTTGATTCATCAAAAGCAAGTTCCTTCGCCTCATTTTAACCCTCGCCCGAATATTGATGATATTTCGCTCTTGGTCATTCATTACATCAGCTTACCGCCTGAGCAATTTGGCGAGCATTTCATTGATGATTTTTTTCAAGGGAAACTTGATCCCAATCTGCATCCTTATTTCCAAGAAATCAAGGATTTACGCGTTTCTGCTCATTGCTTAATTAACCGACAAGGCGAAATTACCCAATATGTGAATTTTAATGATATGGCGTGGCACGCAGGATTATCAAATTTTGAAGGGCGAGAAAAGTGCAACGAATTTTCAATTGGCATTGAACTTGAAGGCTCAAATAATCAGCCTTTTACCCAAGCACAATATGAAAGTTTAGTTGCATTAACCCAAGCAATTCAGACCGCTTACCCCGCTATTACCGATGAGCGAATTACAGGGCATCAGCATATTTCACCAGGGCGAAAACAAGATCCTGGTCGATATTTTGTGTGGGATTATTACCAACAATTACTTATAAAAAATAGAAACAAATAAGGAATCATATCAATGACAAAAACCATTTTAGCTTTCGATTTTGGTACTTATAGCATCGGTTGTGCCGTAGGGCAAAGCATTACGGGCACAGCACAAGGTTTGCCATCCTTTAAAGCCCAAGATGGCATTCCGAATTGGGATATGATTTGCAAAGTGATCCAAGAATGGAAACCTGATCTGCTTGTGGTTGGCTTACCGCTGAATATGGACGGTACAGAACAACCGCTTACACAGCGAGCAAAAAAATTCGCGAATCGCCTAAATGGACGTTTTAACTTACCTGTGGAATTGCAAGATGAACGCTTAACCACGGTTGAAGCAAAATCAGAGATTTTCGCTCGCGGTGGTTATAAAGCACTGAAAAAAGATAAAGTGGATTCAATTTCGGCTTGTTTGATTTTGGAGAGTTGGTTTGAGAATAACTAAACTTGTAAACGTTTCATAGATAAAAGATATAAAGAAAAATGCCCTTATTACTGGTAATAAGGACATTTTCAAATAATCAATCAATTTACAATGAGTAAAATTAACCTAACATATTAATAAACCAAGTAATCGCAAACAAGTTGATAATATCAACAAAGAAAGCTCCTACAAGCGGTACGATTAAGAAAGCTTTATGCGAAGGTCCGAAGGTTTGTGTTACAGATTGCATATTTGCAACAGCTGTTGGTGTTGCGCCTAAACCGAAGCCACAGTGACCAGCTGTTAAGATGGCGGCATCGTAATCTTTCCCCATAATGCGGAAAGTCACAAAGTAACCGTATAAAATCATGACGATAGTTTGAATGATTAAGATAATTAACATTGGTCCAGCTAAACCTGCTAATTCCCATAATTTGATGCTCATCAATGCCATTGCTAAGAATAAACTTAATGAAGCATTACCAAATACGTCAATCGCACGGTCAAACATATCGAATTTGAACACTTTTGTTAGAATGTTACGTAGAAGTACACCAAAACCTAATGCCCAAACAAATTGTGGTAAGCCTAAATCGGCAAATTGAGCTGCCATTACAGAAGAGAAGGCCAAACACGCTGAGAATAACGCCATGGTTTCAATGGTTGAACTTGCGGTAATAAAACGAACGTGGTCTTTTTCTTCGAAGGTTTCACCATCGTATTGATCATCTGTGGTTTCAATGCGTTTAGATGACACTTTTTTATCACGTTTTAAGCGATTTACTAAACGGCGAGCAACAGGGCCACCGATTAAACCACCAGCCACTAAACCAAAAGTTGCAGATGCCATTGCCATTTCCATTACGCCTTGTAAGCCATATTTATCCGCAAATACTTTTGCCCAAGCTGCCCCAGTTCCGTGACCACCTGTTAGAGTAATAGAACCTGTGATTAAGCCAATTTTCGGATCTAAGCCAAGTAATGAGGCTAAACCTACACCTACACCATTTTGCACAAGGATGAGTACGCCTACTACAGCAAGGAAAATCACAAGTGGGAAACCGCCTTGTTTTAAGCGAGAGAAGTCTGCTGATAAGCCAACAGAAGAGAAGAAAACAAGCATAAAGGCACTTTGTAAACTTTTCTCAAATTGGAAAGATAAACCGAACCACTGATAAAGTGCAAAAATAATTGCTGCTGCAATTAATCCGCCTGCAACGGCTTCAGGGATATTAAAATCTTGTAAGAATTGGATTTTTTTTACGAGCAAACGTCCTAAAAGTAATACGAGAGTTGCTGCAATTAGCGTGTGATAGCCATTTAATATGATTGGTTCCACGATAAAGTTCCTCTTGATTGGACCTACTTTTCAGCAGGTAGTTTTAAAATGAGTTTTGAAGTTATCGCATTAAAATTCATTTGTCAACATGGATTATAAGAATTTTTTATTTCTAGGATTATTAAATTTTATGTTAATAAACTGTTAAATGGAAACTTTAAAGTGTGAAATTAAATCTTTTCTGTTCACTCGCTCGCTTTCCTAGTAGAATAAGTCGTTTAATTAGTTATTATATCAAAAACAGAAGAGAATATGAGTCGTACCAAAAAAACACGTCGTATTACCGACATTATGCCAACCCGTAAGGCAGATAAAAGACCAGAACAACCGAAATTAACCAGTGGTAAAAATCGTAAGCTTACTCGCTATGAATTAGATGCAAAAGCACGTGAGGAGAAGAAAAAACGTAAGCATAAAGGCTTGCCAACAGGTTCACGTAATGTTGATCCTACTGAGCAGAAAAAAGCAGTGGTGAAAGAAGTTAAAGATCCGCGTATTGGTAGCAAAAAGAAAATTCCGTTGATGGTGGAGTTTGTAAACAAACCTGAAAAAGGTCAGTTCATTAAACCTGTATTGCCAGAAGAGGTTAAACCAGTTTTATCGCTAGAATTGGAGTTAGAGCAACTGGAAAATAATGAATGTTTACACCAATTACTGGATGAGTTAGATGCAGGTAAAGTACTTTCTGCAGAAGATCAAAAATTTGTAGATGAATGCTTAGATCGCATTGATGAATTGATGGAAATTTTAGGCATTCAAAATGAAGAGATGGATGAAGGTGATGCCTTATTGCACCAATTTGAAACCATCAATCTTAATCAATTTAAGTAGATAATCAGGAAATTGAGCATTGATATGATTAGATTTTTTCTCATTATTTTGGCGGTGTTGATTTTACTTTCAATGGTGGGCTATGCAGTCTATTTGTGGGCGAAAGTGAAAAATCAGCAAGCTTTAGAGCGAGAATTAAGAAAGCAAGCCGAAGAAGAGCAAAAAGCACGTTTTGAACGCATTTTTGAAAGCGTGGAAGTGATTGCCCATGCGGTAAGAACGGAGCAATGCAATCCTTCTGAAGGTGTGTTACGTTTAAAACCGCTGTTGGATGTGTTGGGGCATAAATTGTCGAATTATCCTGCCATGTGGGAGCTTTATGAGCTAGTGCAGGATATGGCAATTTTGGAGGAACGCAAAGCGTTGAAACGTAATGAGCGTATGCGTCAAGACCTCGCACGTGAAGCAAAAGAAGCCGAGCTTTTTGAGCAAATCCAAGCAGAATGTGGTCAATTGATCGAAGTAATTAAAACTTTAAAAAAGGCACAATAATGTCAGAAATTATTTGGGATTTAAATCTTATTCAAAAATATAACCAATCTGGTCCGCGTTATACGTCATATCCGACCGCATTGGAATTTAGCGAAAATTATACTAATGAAGATTTTAAAGCGGCGGCAGAACGTTATCCTGAGCGTCCACTTTCGCTTTATGTGCACATTCCGTTTTGCCATAAACTTTGCTATTTCTGTGCGTGTAATAAAGTAATTACCCGTCATCGTCATAAAGTCGATCTCTATTTAGATTACCTTGAAAAAGAGATTAAAACTCGCGCACCGCTTTTCAAAAATCGTAAAGTGACCCAAATTCACTGGGGCGGTGGTACACCAACGTATTTAGACGAAGTACAATCAGCTCGTTTGATGAATTTACTCAAAACACACTTTGATGTTCAAGCTGATGCAGAAATCAGTATCGAAATGGATCCGCGTGAAATTGAGCTGAATATGCTTGATCATCTTCGCCATATTGGTTTTAACCGTATCAGTATGGGGATTCAAGATTTCGATAAAGAAGTACAAGAGCTTGTCAATCGCGAGCAAGATGAAGCATTTATTTTTGCCTTAATGAAACGTGCGAAAGATCTGGGTTTTGTTTCAACTAACGTAGATTTGATTTACGGTTTACCAAAACAGAATGTGGAAAGTTTTATGTACACGTTAAAACGTGTGGTGGAGCTCAATCCAGATCGTATGAGCGTGTTTAACTATGCCCACTTGCCAAGCCGTTTTGCTGCACAGATCAAAATTAAAGATGATATGTTGCCACCACCAGAAACTAAATTGACGATCTTGCAAAATTCAATTCAGTTCTTAGGCGAAAATGGCTATAAATTTATCGGGATGGATCACTTCGCTAAACCTGATGATGAGTTAGCAATCGCCCAAGCTAATGGCGTACTACACCGTAATTTCCAAGGTTACACAACGCAAGAAGAGTGCGATTTATTAGGTATGGGTGTTTCTGCAATTAGCTTGCTTGGCGATACTTACGCTCAAAACCAAAAAGAGCTAAAACAATATTATTCTGATGTGGAAGAAACGGGCATCGCATTAAGTAAAGGTCTTGCTCTTACTCAAGATGACTGTATCCGCCGTGATGTGATCAAAGCATTAATTTGCAATTTCAAACTTGAATTTGACCGCTTGGAGCAAGCCTACGGTATTGATTTTAATACCTATTTTGCTGAAGATTTAACTTATTTACAGCCATTGGCTAAAGATGGCTTGCTTGAAATTAACGAAAAAAGCATCGTGGTTTCACCAAGAGGCCGTTTGTTGATTCGTAACATCTGTTTATGCTTTGATGTGTATTCAAGACAGCTTGCAAAAAGACAACAGTTTTCCAGAATTATTTAAGAGAAACGAGAATGAAACAACGTTACAATCTTCTCTCTCTGGCGGTAGTTACGGCTTGTTATAGCCAAATTGCATCAGCGGATTTAAGAGAGCAATGTTTATTAGGCGTCCCGCATTTTCAAGGTGAAGAGGTTAAAGGTGATCCGAACCAAGCACCAGTTTACATTGAGGCTGATAATGCATTAATTAATCAGCCGACGGATGCAACCTATACGGGTGATGTCAATATTAAGCAAGGAAATCGTTCGCTTTTTGCCAATGAAGTGCGTGTGGAACAACAAGGTGAGCAAGCTCGTAAAGCGTTTTTAAAAGGCTCTTACAAATATCGCGATAACCTCATTCAAGCTGAAGGTCGTGATGCGGCGGTAGATTTAACGAGTAAAGAGGCAGACCTTTCTAATACAAGCTATCAATTAGTGGATAGACAAGGGCGAGGTACAGCGGAAAGCGGTCATTTTAATGACCAAACTCGCACATTAAAAAATGCGAGCTTTACCTCCTGTTTAGTGAATGATGAATCTTGGTCAATTGAAGCGAACGAAATGATTCAGCACGTTCAAGATGAATATGCTGAAATGTGGCACGCTCGTTTTAAAGTGATGGGCGTACCCGTTTTCTATTCTCCTTATTTACAATTCCCTATTGGCGATCGTCGTCGTTCAGGTTTATTGATTCCAAGCTTTGAGCGTTCAAGCAAAAATGGTTTTACTTATTCACAGCCATTTTATTGGAACATTGCACCGAATATGGATGCAACCTTTACACCAACCTATTATTCTCGTCGTGGCTGGCAGCTTAGCCCTGAACTTCGTTATTTAACGAAGTTGGGGGAAGGCTTGGTTGCAACCGAATATATGGCGAAAGATCGCTTAGATGAATATCAACCAGATGATGGCAGCCGTAAACGTTATTTATTACATTGGCGTCATAATATGAGTTTTTTAAGCGATTGGCGTTTGAATGTGAATTACACTAAAGTGAGCGATCGCCATTATTTCTCTGATTTTGATTCAGACTACGGTAGCAGTACGGATGGCTATGCTACACAACAATTTAAATTAGGTTACTATCAATCAAACTATAATTTGTCAGTTTCAGGTAAAAAATTCCAGACTTTTGATCTTTCTACAAATTCAGTTGGCCCATACCGCGTATTACCGCAAATTGATTTCAATTATTATAAAAATGATGCGTTAAAAGGCATTGCTGATTTCCATTTATTCTCGCAAGCCGCTCGTTTTGATAATGATAGCAATCTAATGCCAAAAGCGTGGCGTTTCCACGTGGAACCAACATTAAATGCACCGCTTGTCAATCGCTATGGCAGTTTAAATCTGGAAACGAAACTTTACGCAACGCACTATATTCAACAAAAAGGTAGTGATGTCAATGCGGAAGAAATGAAGAAAAATGTCACACGTGTTATTCCTCAAATTAAGTTAGATTTCCAAACGGTACTTGAAGCAGATAAGCAGTTCTTTAAAGGTTATAATCAAACCTTTGAGCCTCGTATGCAATATATTTATCGCCCATACAAAAACCAAGCAGATATTGGCTCTAAACGCCATCAAAGCGTAAGTTTAGGCTATGATTCTGCGTTATTACAAACCGATTATTTCTCGCTATTTAACGATCGTCGTTATAGTGGTTTAGACCGTATTTCTTCTGCGAACCTTGTGACAGCAGGTGGAACAACTCGATTCTTCAGCGATAAGACAGGGACAGAGGTATTCAATTTTAGTGCAGGGCAAACTTACTATTTAAGCCCATCTAAAATTGATGATAATTCAAGCAATAGTACGGCGAATCGTTCTTCTTCGTGGGCGTTAGAATCAAACTGGAAATTCCATCGTAAATGGAATTGGCACGGAAGTTATCAATATGATACACGTTTGAATCAAACCTCGTTGGCGAATATGTCATTGCAATATAAGCCAAGCGATAGCAAATTGTTTCAATTAAATTATCGCTTTGCAAGCCGTGATTATATTAACCAAAACTTAAGTACAAACCGTTATGGTCAAGATATTAAACAGCTTGGTGGTGTCGTGGCGTGGGAATTAACGGATAATGTAGCGGCAATGTTTAGCCATTACCAAGATATTGCGTTGAAAAAACCTGTTGAAACGAAGTTTTCGATGAACTACAACACTTGCTGCTGGACTGCGAATGTTTATGTTGCACGTAGATTGGTTTCAACACCGTCAAATGCAACAAGTGATACTATTAACGATTTATTTTATGACAATAAATTTGGGGTAAATTTTGAACTTCGCTTTGGCACAAACTACAGCAGCGGTGTAAGCAGAATGTTGAAGCGTGGCTTGATTTCTTATACAGAGCCTTACGGTATTAACTAAAATGAAAAAGCTAGATGATGAAATGTAAATCACCATCTAGCTTTTTTATTGCAATTGCATTCTGTTAAACCTCATCAATCACGAACTCAAACCAATCAATCACCTCTTTTTCGTGGATGCCGTTAGGAATGAGCACATTCGCTTTTCTTACTGATTCAGGATCGTGAGAAATCAGCGGATGCCAATCAAACAGAGACTTCCCTTCATAAAGCAAACGATAAGCACAGGTTTTCGGTAGCCAGCCAAAATCGGGCAGATTTTTCTTGGTCAGTTTAGTACAATCTGGTTCTCGCTTAAAACGATCAGCATAGTGCATACAACGCCCCGTATTCACATCTAAAAGATTACACGCCACACGGGTATAATAAAGGCGTTCACGCTTACCTCGCCCTTGAATATATTTACGATAACAACATTTTCCACAGCCATCGCACAAAGCTTCCCACTCAGCATCGTTCATTTCAAGTAGCGACTTTTTCTGCCAGAAAAGCGGTTCAATTTCGGTATTTTTTTGCAAAATCCCCCCTATTCCGCGACAACCGCCGTGCCTGTTGCAACCACGATAAACATACTCTTATCGCCGCCCATAGATTGATATTCAAGCGAGACCCCCACCACGGCATTTGCCCCCACCTTACGTGCTTCTTCGGCTAACTCATCCAAAGCCTCTTGGCGCGATTTGTTCAGTTTGCTTTCATAAACACCAGAACGCCCGCCAATCACATCGGTAATGCTAGCGAAGAAATCACGAATAAAATTCGCACCAGAAACCACTTCGCCAAACACTAAACCTTTATATTCTTTAATGCGTTTGCCTTCAATCGTTGGCGTTGTTGTGATGATCATTTTGTAGCCTCAAATTGTGCTTTTAATTGAGCCAGTGCAATAGCACGATGCGAGATTTTTTTCTTCTCTGCTGTTTCTAATTCCGCAAAGCTACAATTTTTCGGTGGATAGAAAAAGAGCGAATCATAACCAAAGCCGTTTGTACCGCGTTCTTCGGTTAAGATGTCACCAAAACATTCGCCAATCGCGATTTTCGGGGTTGGGTCGGTTTCGTGCGCTAAAAAGACGATGCAGCTGACAAATTTAGCTTGGCGCGCTTCGGCAGGTACGGATGCCATTTCTCGCAACAATTTTTGACGATTCGATTCGTCGTTCCCTTCTGCGCCCGCATAACGTGCAGAATATAAACCTGGTGCGCCGTTTAAGGCTTTCACCGATAAGCCAGAATCGTCGGCAATAGCAGGCAAGCCTGTAATTTTTGCCGCATAACGCGCTTTTAATAACGCATTTTCAACGAAAGTTAAGCCCGTTTCTTCGGGGCTTTGAATACCAAATTCAGATTGTGCCACCACCTCAAAACCGAATTGAGCTAACACATCTGCCATCTCTTTTACTTTGCCTTGATTGCTTGTAGCAAGGACGGCTTTTGTTTTTTGCATTTTTATTCTCATCAATAACTATTAGATAATTTGAATTATATCTCTAAATAAAAATAATCAAAAGCGTAGGAGAAATTGGCGTAATAGATATTACGCCCTTTCTTTCTATTGATTTTCAATTACCAATTTTTCATCTTGGTAATTCACCACAACAGGGAGGCTTGGTAATAATTTACCGCCAAGGATTTGTTGTGCAAGTGGGTTTTCAAGCTCTTGTTGGATAGCACGTTTAAGTGGGCGTGCACCGAACAATGGATCGAAACCTGCTTTGCCGATGTGGTTGATGGCTGCATCGGTGATGGTTACTTCATAGCCACGCTCTGCCATACGTTTAATCAAGCGTTCTAATTGAATACGTGCGATTGAACGAATGTGTTCTTGACCGAGTGAATGGAACACAACAGTTTCATCAATACGGTTAATGAACTCTGGGCGGAAGTGTTGGCTTACCACCGACATCACCACTTCTTTCAATTCGCCATAGGTTGCCTCTGGCATTTCTTGAATGAGATGTGAGCCTAAGTTTGAGGTCATAATCACCACGGTATTGCGGAAATCTACGGTTCTGCCTTGACCATCGGTTAATCGTCCATCATCTAACACTTGTAGTAAGATGTTGAACACCTCTGGGTGGGCTTTTTCCACTTCGTCTAATAACACAACAGAGTATGGGCGACGACGAACGGCTTCGGTTAAATAACCACCTTCTTCATAGCCAACATAACCTGGAGGTGCACCTACTAAGCGAGACACGCTGTGTTTTTCCATAAATTCGGACATATCAATACGCACCATTGCATCAGGATCGTCGAACAAGAAATTCGCTAAGGTTTTGCAAAGTTCTGTTTTACCAACCCCTGTCGGTCCTAAGAATAAGAATGAACCAATCGGTTTGTTCGGGTCTGATAAACCAGCACGGCTACGACGAATCGCATTTGCTACTGCTTCTACCGCTTCATTTTGTCCAATTACACGGCTATGTAAAACTTCTTCCATACGCAAGAGTTTTTCTTTCTCGCCTTCCATCATTTTTGAAACAGGAATGCCTGTTGCTTTAGAAAGCACTTCTGCGATTTCTTCATCAGTGACTTTAGTGCGAAGTAAGTGATTTTCGCCCCCTTCTTCTTCACGTTTGACCGCTTCTTGCAATTGTTTTTCAAGCGCAGGGATTTTACCATATTGTAACTCGGACATTTTCTCAAAGTTATTTTCACGGCGAGCTTGATCCATTGCAATACGTGCGTTTTCTAATTCAGTTTTAATGTGCTGTGTACCCAGTAATGCAGATTTTTCTGCTTTCCAGATTTCTTCTAATTCAGAGTATTCACGTTCTTTTGCAGCCAATTCTTCATCAAGTTTTGCAAGACGTTGACGGCTAGCTTCATCTTCTTCTTTTTGTAACGCTTGGCGTTCCAATTTTAATTGAATAATACGGCGCTCCAATTTATCTAGCGGTTCTGGTTTAGAATCAATTTCCATACGAAGGCTTGAAGCCGCTTCATCAATTAAGTCGATGGCTTTATCTGGCAATTGACGGTCGCTGATATAACGGTGTGAAAGCACAGCTGCCGCTACAATTGCTGGGTCGGTAATTTGAACGTGGTGATGGATTTCATAACGCTCTTTTAAACCACGCAAAATTGCAATCGTATCTTCAACACTTGGTTCATCAACTAATACTTTTTGGAAACGACGTTCTAATGCTGCGTCTTTTTCAATATATTGGCGATATTCGTCTAAGGTTGTTGCCCCAACACAGTGCAATTCACCGCGTGCAAGTGAAGGTTTTAATAAGTTACCCGCATCCATCGCACCATCGGTTTTACCTGCTCCAACCATTGTGTGAATTTCATCAATAAAGAGGATTACCTGCCCTTCTTCTTTTGCTAACTCATTTAAGACCGCTTTTAAACGTTCTTCAAACTCACCACGATATTTTGCCCCTGCAATCAATGCTCCCATATCAAGGGAAAGAACACGTTTGTTTTTCAATCCTTCAGGCACTTCACCGTTTACGATACGTTGTGCTAAACCTTCTACAATCGCAGTTTTACCCACCCCTGGTTCCCCAATCAACACAGGGTTATTTTTAGTACGGCGTTGTAGTACTTGCACTGCACGGCGGATCTCTTCATCACGACCAATCACAGGGTCTAATTTGCCTGCTTTGGCACGTTCGGTTAAGTCAATAGTATATTTTTGTAATGCTTGTCTGGTTTCTTCTGCGTTTTGATTATTCACGGTTTCTCCTCCACGAATTTGGCTAATTGCTTGTGTAATTTTTTCTTTTGTTAAGCCAAATTTTTTCAATAATTTGCCTAAATCGCTATTATCATCGATGGCGGCAAGTACGAACAATTCAGATGAAATAAAGCTATCGCCGAATTGTTGCGATAATTTATCTGCTTGATTTAATAAACGAATAGTTTGTTGCGAAAGTTGTGTTGTGCCACCTTGAACTTGTGGTAAGCGGTCTAAAATTGCGGATAATTCACTTTCTAACTGTTTTGGTTGCACGTTTAATGCGGTAAAAAGTGGAGCGATTGAACCATCAGCTTGTTTTAATAATGCGTAAAGTAAATGAGCAGGTTCAATGTATCCGTTATCTTTGCCGACGGCTAAAGACTGAGCTTCGGCTAAGGCTTCTTGTAATTTTGTTGTGAATTTTTCAAAGTTCATATTCTTTCCTCTTTCTTTGAATTTGTACCCGTTTCACATTAGCGTGAAACTTTAGCACTACACTAAATGGAGCTTGACAAATGAATTTCAAGAGAAAAATGTGAACTAGAGCACATTTTTTTGCATTTATTTTCTTTTTATGCTAGCAAATATTAAAAAATTGATTGTTATCAAGAAATTTTGTTTTGAAATAATTAAACTGTAAAACACCACCCCTTAAGGGGTATAAGCTAAGATAAAAACAAATAACCAGAAGGGACTTTATAATGAAAAAACAGCATTAGCACTTATGTTAGGTGGGGCATTATTAGCAGCAACCCCATTATCACATAAAATTCAAGGGAATGTACCAGCATTAGGTTTAGATTTAGGCCGTGTAGCGATTGTAAAACAATTACCGCCAAGCTTATATGCTCAATACTATTTCTTTAATGCGGATTCAGCAGCTCGCCCTTATGTGGGGGCAGGTTTTAACTATACTCGTTTCTACCACGCTAAATCTACTCACTCAGCAGTAACTGATTTACAAGTGAAAAAACATTCATTTGGCCCTGTGGCAAACTTAGGTGTGGATGTAAAATTAACCAAAAATATCTACTTCAATGCCGCTGCATGGTATACACACATCAAAACAACAGCAAACTTTAAAGCTCTTGGTTTAGATCACGAAGTAAAATTAAAACTTGACCCAGTGGTTTACTTCGCTGGTTTTGCGGTGAAATTCTAAAACTTATAAAACAATTTCTATAAAAACAAAAAATCCCACAGCTGTGGGATTTTTTATTGAAGATTCAAAAATTAGAGACTCGCTCTTAACGCTTCCGCTTTATCAGTTTGTTCCCAAGGGAAGTGTGAACGACCGAAGTGGCCGTAAGCGGCTGTTTCGCGGTAGATTGGGCGGATCAAATCTAACATTTTGATTAAACCATAAGGGCGTAAGTCGAAGTTTTCGCGGATTAAACGTACTAACACTTCATTGCTTACTTTACCCGTACCGAAGGTTTCTACCATGATTGAGGTTGGTTCAGCCACACCGATTGCATAAGAAAGTTGGATTTCACAACGATCTGCTAAGCCTGCTGCTACAATATTTTTTGCCACATAACGTGCTGCATAGGCTGCAGAGCGGTCTACTTTTGATGGATCTTTACCAGAAAACGCACCGCCACCGTGACGTGCTGCACCGCCGTAGGTATCGACGATAATTTTACGGCCTGTTAAGCCACAGTCACCCATTGGTCCGCCAATCACAAAACGACCTGTTGGGTTGATAAAGTATTTGGTGTTTTGGCTTAACCATTCACTTGGTAGGATTGGTTTAATGATCTCTTCCATTACACCTTCATACACTTCTTTTTGTGACACAGACTCAGCATGTTGGGTTGAAAGCACGACCGCATCAATACCTTTAATTTGATTGTCTTCATAAATGAAGGTTAATTGGCTTTTTGCATCTGGGCGTAACCAGTCTAATTTACCTGATTTACGCACTTTCGCCTGTTGTTCCATTAAACGGTGAGCGTAAGTGATTGGCGCTGGCATTAACACATCGGTTTCATTGGTTGCATAACCGAACATAATTCCTTGGTCGCCTGCACCTTGTTCTAGCGGATCAGCACGGTCTACACCTTGATTAATGTCTGGAGATTGTTTACCAATCGCATTTAATACCGCACAAGAGTGTGCGTCAAATCCCATATCTGAATGGTTGTAACCGATGTCTGCAATCACTTGGCGAGTTAAGTTTTCAATATCTACCCAAGCTGAAGTAGTGATTTCACCGCCTACTAATGCCATACCTGTTTTAACATAGGTTTCACACGCCACGCGTGCTTTCGGGTCTTGTTTTAAAATTTCGTCTAATACTGCGTCTGAAATTTGGTCTGCGATTTTATCTGGGTGACCTTCAGAAACAGACTCTGAAGTAAATAAATTGATAGCCATATTTGTCCTTATTTCGTGTTATAAAGTGGAAAGTACACAAGTGGTTAAATTTGCAAAAATTTTGCTGAATCTGACCGCTTATACTTAAAATAAGTTAGCCGTTTTTCCGTCTAGACGTCTATAATACATTTTTTGAGCATCTAAGGCAATGCTTTTTTAAATATGAATGCGAGGCTAAATATGCTAGAGTTTACATCTTAATCCATCAATTTCTGAGAAAATCTCGGATTTTGTGGTCATATTACGTGATAAAGGTTGTTTTTCCTCAAAACGCCCTTATTAAGCAAAAAATTTAATACAATAAAATAAGGAAATAAGCTATGCAATATATTGGAAAGATCATCGGTTTCTTTCTAGGTTATCAAATTTTTCACGGATTATTCGGCGGGATTTTCGGTGCATTTTTAGGGCATTTAGCAGATAAAAAACTCTATGAACTAGGTAGCGTACGTTCTTCCATTTTTGGCAAAAACTTAACTCGCCAAACGCTATTTACACTGACCACTTTTGCAGTGCTTGGCCATTTAGCCAAAGCGAAAGGGCGTGTCACCGAAGAGGATATTCAAAATGCATGTAATTTAATGGCTCATCTGAATTTAGATGCCAAGACCCAGCAAGAGGCTCAAAAGGCATTTACCTTGGGTAAAGAGGCAGATTTCCCGCTTCGTAATGTAATTCGTGAATTTCGTGAGGCTTGTGCAAGACGCCAAGATTTATTGCGTTTCTTTATTCAAGTGCAAATTACCGCAGCGATTCAAGATGGCGAATTAGACGCACAAGAACAACAAGTGTTGTTTACCATTGCTGAAGCGATGGGCATGAGCCGCATGCAATTTGAGCAAATGCTTGGCATGATTATGGCGGCACAGCAATTCAGCCGTGGCGGTTTCCAACAAGGTTATTATTCGCATCAACAAGGTAGTTATTCTCAAGGTGGTTATTCGGGCAGCTATCAGCAGAGTAGCCAACCAAGTATTGACGCTGCTTATAAGGTGTTGGGCGTAACAGCCGATGATGACCAAAACACCGTCAAACGTGCTTATCGCAAGCTGATGAATGAAAACCATCCAGACAAATTAGCGGCAAAAGGCTTGCCAGATGAGATGATGGAATTAGCCAAAGAAAAAACCCAACAAATTCAAGCCGCTTACGATCTGATTTGCAAACAAAAAGGTTGGAAATAGGAGTTTATAATGGATAACATGGGTTATCCGTTCTTTTTTGTATGATACCTCAAGTGATTTTAGCCCCAATGCAGGGCGTATTAGATCCCTTTGTTCGTCAGCTTTTAACCGCAGTGAACGATTACGATATTTGTATTTCTGAATTTGTCCGCGTGGTTGATCAAAAACTGCCTCGCAAAACTTTTTATCGCGTCTGCCCTGAATTGCACAATCAAGGCTTAACCGCTTCGGACACGCCTGTCCGCGTGCAGCTATTGGGGCAATATCCAGAATGGTTAGCAGAAAATGCAATGCTAGCGATTGAATTGGGTTCGCACGGAGTTGATCTCAACTGTGGTTGTCCGTCCAAAACGGTAAATGGCAGCCAAGGCGGAGCTGCATTATTAAAAACGCCTGAGTTGATCTATCAAGCGACCAAAGCCATTCGAGCAGCTGTGCCAAAAGAGCAAACCGTCTCGGTAAAAGTACGTTTAGGTTGGGATAGTGCCGAACAATGTTTTGAAATTGCCGATGCGGTAGCACAAGGTGGTGCGAATGAAATTACCGTACACGGTCGAACCAAAATGGACGGCTACCGTGCCGAGCGGATAAACTGGCAAGCGATTGGTGATATTCAAAAGCGGTTGAGCATTCCTGTGATTGCCAATGGCGAAATTTGGGATTATGTCTCTGCAAAACAATGCCAAGAAATCACCGCTTGCAGCCGTTTAATGATTGGTCGCGGAGCCTTGAATACCCCAAATTTAAGCCGAGTGGTGAAATTCAATCAAGCCAAAATGCCGTGGGCAGAAGTGCTGCAACTGCTTTATCAATATGTACAAATGGAAAATGAGCACGATTCTGGCTTTTACCACGTGGCACGCATCAAACAGTGGCTGCATTATTTGGATAAAGAGTACCCAGAAGCAATGCAGCTGTTCCAAATTTTGAAAACCGAACACGGATATGAGGGCTTGAAAAAGCATATTGAGCAAGCGGTCGAAAAAGGAGCGTAAAATGCAAAAACAGATTTTTAGCGAAGAAGATATTATCGAACCTCGAGAACGTTACCAAGCGAAGCAAGAGTTTAGCGAAAAGGATGTGTTGGAAGAAGATTTAAACGCCTATCAGAACTTGGAAGAGAATCGCGAAGTGGAAGGTGATTTGCTTTTTGAAGAAGATTTCAAACCTTCACGTTTTCGCATCCGCCTGATAATGACCTCTCTCATGTTATTTTGTATTGCCTTGCTTGCCCAAGGCGTGCAATGGATTGTAAATGCTATTACGGATCAACAATGGATTACGCTTTTCTTTGCGGTTGCCTTTTTATTAATCAGCTTAACAGGCGTGGGAACCATTTTCCAAGAGTGGCGAAAACTACGCAAACTCAGACAGCACGAACTTATGCAACAAGAGGCGGAGCAATATCGAGCCGAATTACCGACGACAAGCGGTGAAAAATCGCAGATCTTTTGCAGACAATTACTTGAGCAAATGCAAATAACACCGCAACTTGAACAAAGCCAAAAACAGTGGTTATCGCAAATCAACGAATATCACAATTCAGAACAAGTGATGACGATGTTTAGCCAAACTGTGCTTTCGCCGATGGATAAACAAGCTCAAAAGCTGATTGCCAAACATGCCCGAGATAATGCAGTGATTGTAGCATTAAGCCCTGTCGCTATTGCTGACGTGTTGATGGTTGCATGGCGAAATTTTGCATTAATCAACAAAATTACCTGTATTTATGGGATGGAATTAGGCTATTTCAGCCGTTTGCACTTGTTCAAAATGGTGATAAAGAATATGGCCTTTGCAGGCACAACAGAACTTGTTGCAGGCATGTTGTCGCATAATGTGCTACGTAAACTCTTTGGGCAAGTCATCCAAGGCTTAGGCGTAGGGATTTTAACCGCCCGATTAGGTATTAAAGCAATGGAATTTTGTCGCCCTATGATGTTCCAACCTCACGAAAAACCGAGCTTAAAAGCGATGAGTAAGGAGATTTATTTGTCGTTGGTGAATTCGGAGCAGAAAGAGGTATTTGTGAAAAATACTAAAGAAAAAGTAGAGCAGTGATTTTGTTTGCCATTCCTAAAAAACACCCGAGTTTTCACTCGGGTGTTGCTTTAAGAAATAGGGAGAATTACATCATTCCACCCATGCCTCCCATGCCGCCCATTCCAGCAGCTAGGTCAGCTTTTTCATCTTTTGGAAGATCGGTCACCATACATTCAGTGGTAATCATCAAGCCTGCGATTGATGCAGCGAATTGTAATGCTGAACGTGTTACTTTTGTTGGGTCTAAAATACCCATTTCTAGCATATCGCCATATTGTTCAGTGCCTGCGTTATAACCGAAGTTACCTTTGCCATCTTTCACGTTACGAGCAACGACTGATGCTTCTTCGCCTGCGTTAGTCACGATTTGACGAAGTGGTGCTTCCATTGCACGTAATGCTAAACGAATACCAACGTTTTGTTCTTCGTTGTCGCCTTTTAATTCTTCAGCTACTTTGCTTGCTGCACGAACTAATGCCACACCGCCCCCTGGTACAATACCTTCTTCTACCGCTGCACGGGTTGCGTGAAGCGCATCATCCACACGGTCTTTTTTCTCTTTCATCTCAACTTCAGTTGCCGCACCAACTTTGATCACTGCCACACCGCCTGCTAATTTAGCAACACGCTCTTGAAGTTTTTCTTTATCGTAATCTGAAGTTGAATCTTCGATTTGTTGGCGAATTTGTGCAACACGTGCTTTGATTTGTGTTTCATCGCCCACGCCATCAATGATGGTTGTATTGTCTTTGGTTATTACTACGCGTTTTGCTTGACCAAGTTCTTCTAATGTCGCTTTTTCAAGCTCCATACCGATTTCTTCTGAAATCACAGTACCTGCAGTTAAAATTGCAATATCTTGTAACATTGCTTTACGACGATCACCGAAACCAGGTGCTTTAACCGCTGCTACTTTCACGATACCACGCATTGTGTTCACAACTAAAGTCGCTAACGCTTCGCCTTCGATATCTTCAGCAATGATTAACAATGGTTTGCCTGCTTTCGCAACCGCTTCTAACACAGGTAAAATTTCGCGGATGTTTGTGATTTTTTTATCTACTAATAAGATGTATGGGCTATCTAATTCAACGGTACCTGCTTCAGGCTTGTTGATAAAATATGGTGATAAGTAACCGCGGTCAAATTGCATACCTTCCACTACATCTAACGCATCATCTAAACCTGTGCCATCTTCAACGGTAATTACGCCTTCTTTGCCCACTTTTTCCATTGCTTGAGCAATTAATTGACCTACGGTTGCATCAGAGTTTGCAGAAATTGTACCCACTTGCTCAATCTCTTTTGCGGTTTCGCAAGGTTTTGAAATCGCTTTTAATTCGGTTACCACTGCTGCAACTGCTTTATCGATACCGCGTTTTAAATCCATTGGGTTCATTCCCGCTGCAACTGCTTTCAAGCCTTCGTTTACGATAGCTTGAGCAAGCACTGTTGCGGTTGTTGTACCGTCACCCGCTGCATCGTTTGCTTTAGAGGCGACTTCTTTTACCATTTGAGCACCCATGTTCTCGAATTTATCTTCTAATTCGATTTCACGTGCTACTGAAACACCATCTTTAGTGATGGTTGGTGCACCATAAGCTTTATCTAAAACAACGTTACGACCTTTAGGGCCTAAAGTTACTTTGACTGCGTCTGCTAATACGTTCACTCCTTTTAACATTTTTACGCGTGCATCGTTACCAAATTTAACGTCTTTTGCTGCCATTTTTATATTCCTTTTTTAATTATTCTACAATCGCCAAAATATCGTTTTCAGAAAGAATTAACACTTCTTCGCCATCAATTTTTTCTGATTTTACGCCATAACCTTCGTTGAAGATCACTACATCGCCAACTTTTACCGCTAAAGGCTGAACATTGCCATTTTCTAATAAACGACCTGTTCCCACAGCAATTACTTTACCACGGGTAGATTTGGTTGCTGCAGAACCAGTTAAAACGATACCGCCTGCTGATTTTGTTTCTACTTCTTCACGTTTTAAAATTACTTTATCGTGTAATGGACGAAGAGCCATATTTCAAATCCTCTGTTAAAAATTAAACAATTTACGCCTTTTGGCGTTACGCCCAATTAAATGGAGCTATACTCGGCATTTTCAAGGGCAAAAATAAAAAAATTAGTACATAGATTATGAATCATCATTATCTGAAAAATGATGATTGTGAGCCAAACTCGCACAACCATATTGTTCTAGCTTAGTTTTCGTAAAATTTGACCGCTTGGCAGAACTACGATTATTCAAACTAATTACGCCAATGGTCGCATTATTACCACAACGATGTTTATTTACAAACACCAAGTTGTAACCCGACTCACGAATATATCCTGTTTTATTCAATGCTGCATCGAAAATCTCTTCTCGCACTAATGCACTGGTATTTTGCATAAATACACGGCGATTGCCCACTTGCACAAGCGTTGCTCTTTCATTCGATAATTTTTGTAATTCAGGCTTTTTCAACGAGTATTTCGCCAATTTCACCAAATCCATCGCACTAGACACGTTACTACTTGATAAACCAGAGCTATCACTAAAGTGGGTTGCTGTCATACCTAATTGACGAGCCTTTTCATTCATTTTTTGAATGAACTGAGCACGGCTTATTCCTGCTGAGCGAGAAAGAGCGTGAGCGGCATAATTATCAGAGTGCACAATCATCGCTTTTAATAATTCATCACACGAAATTGGTGTATTTCTTGGCAGTTTTGTGTTCGTGCCTTTAATGGTATCCACATCGTCGTGCGTAATAGATGCTATACAGTTTTTCTGTTTATTATTTTCTAAAAAGATATTTGCCGTCATCAATTTAGTGACAGACGCAATGGGTTGAGCAGAATGAGGATCGCGACTTTCAAGCACGCGATCGTGAGTAAAATCATAGACAACGTAAGATTGTGCCAATGCGATACTTGGCATAGCTAAACAGGAAAGCAGAATTTTTTTAAACATAATGTGAATGGATATATTGTAGGCTAATAAAGGGGTCTAGTGTAACAAATTTCTCTTGACTAGACCATTGAAAGAGCTAGGCTTTTTGCCAATTTATTGCCACAAAAGGGATAATCTCTTTGAGTGCATTCTCGATAGAAATTAGGCTCAAATTCATCTGCGAAGCACAATCGTGTGCTAATGGCGGCATAAAAGCAAGATGTTTTCCCTCTGCGTTAATTGGTCGCCAACGTTGTGGTTGGGCAGAAAGTCGGCTTGGGTAGAAGCCGATAGTTGGCACGTTTAATGCTCCCGCAATATGTAACGGACCTGTTGAACCTGCAATAAAAAGATCGGCACAAGCAATTGAACGGCTAAAATCTTGCAAGCCATCATTTTTGGCATAAACCGCCGCTTTTGGCGTAAGTTGAGATGCCAATGCATTTGCTCGCTCTTCCTCGCCTTTTCCCGCGGTTAAAATTACTTGGCAATCAAAGTGCTCGGTTAAGTTATTAAGTAATGTCGCATATTGTTCAAGCGAAAGGCTGGTTGCTGAACCACCAGTAGAACTATGCACAAAGACCCATTTGCAAGCGGGTGAAATGCCTAAGAGTTTTGCTAATTTGGTTTTTTGTGTGGAGATCTCTTGTTCACTAAATTGCAAATAAGGCACAGAAGGTTCAACAACAGGAATATCTTGTTTTTCTAAAAATGCACGAGCCAAATCTAAATTGTATGCCGATTCCGCTTTTGTTGATTGAGAACGGCGCTGGGTTAAGCGATGGTTATATAAAAATTGAAACAACTTTGTTGCAGGAGCAAGACGATATTTTATCCCGCTTTTCCACGTGAGTTTAGCGTTATACCAATCAGATACAAATGAAATTACGGCATCAAATTGCTCTTTTTTGACCGCTTGTAATACTTGTTGAAATGCTGCAGAATTTTTTTTGTTTGAGGCATCAATGATGACCTTATCAATTGAAGGGCAAAGTTCCGCTAGCGGTGCAGTGTAGCTTGGCACAAGTGCGGTAATTTCGACATCGGGTAACGATTGTTTGAGCATCGCAAAAGCGGGAAAGCAGACCATAAAATCACCGATTTTATCGTTGCGGATAACAAGGATTTTTTTCATTTTGAGACTCTTTTTATTTATTTCAAGCGGCTGATTTTTCGATAAAGTTTGCAAAAATAGTAAATTCAACAATTCAGCTAAATTTTAGATGAAATTTGTTTTTTTTTCTAATAAAATGTGTCAGCTTTACTTGCTCGCAATCGTTTGCAGTTAGTGATTTTCCATTCATTTCAAATATAGGAATTTGTATGTCAGCAACAATTTTAGAATCTCTCCCATTAGGTCAAAAAGTGGGGATCGCATTCTCAGGCGGTTTAGACACATCAGCAGCATTACTTTGGATGCGTAAAAAAGGTGCGGTGCCTTATGCTTACACGGCACACTTAGGGCAGCCAGACGAAGATGATTACAATGCAATTCCGAAAAAAGCAATGGAATATGGTGCGGAAAATGCACGTTTAATCGACTGTCGCCAACAATTAGCCCACGAAGGGATTGCAGCAATTCAATGTGGTGCATTCCACATTTCAACAGGCGGCATTCCTTACTTCAACACCACACCACTTGGTCGTGCAGTAACGGGGACAATGCTTGTGGCTGCAATGAAAGAAGATGATGTAAACATCTGGGGCGATGGCTCAACGTTCAAAGGTAACGATATCGAACGTTTCTACCGCTACGGCTTATTAACTAATCCGAAATTAAAAATCTACAAACCGTGGTTAGATAATCAATTTATCGACGAGCTTGGCGGTCGTTTTGAAATGTCTCAATTCTTAATTGCAAACGGCTTCGACTACAAAATGTCAGTAGAAAAAGCTTATTCAACCGATTCAAATATGCTTGGTGCAACGCACGAAGCGAAAGACTTAGAGGAATTAAGTACCGGAATGAAAATTGTCAAACCGATTATGGGCGTGGCATTCTGGGATGAGTCTGTTGAAATCAAACCTGAAACTGTAACTGTTACTTTCGAAGAAGGGGTGCCAGTTGCCTTAAACGGCAAACGTTTTGATGATGCAGTAGAGTTAATTCTTGAAGCAAACCGCATTGGTGGTCGCCACGGTTTGGGTATGTCAGACCAAATCGAAAACCGTATCATCGAAGCGAAATCTCGTGGTATCTACGAAGCTCCTGGAATGGCGTTATTACACATCGCTTACGAACGTTTAGTGACAGGTATTCACAACGAAGACACCATAGAACAATACCGCATTAACGGCTTACGTTTAGGTCGCTTACTTTACCAAGGTCGCTGGTTCGATCCGCAGGCATTAATGTTGCGTGAAACCGCACAACGTTGGGTAGCGAAAGCGATTACTGGTACGGTGACACTTGAATTACGTCGTGGTAACGACTTCACGATTCTTAACACTGAATCTCCAAACTTAACCTACGAAGCAGAACGCTTAAGTATGGAAAAAGTGGAAGATGCGCCGTTTACCCCAAGCGATCGTATCGGTCAATTAACGATGCGTAACCTAGACATCGTAGACACTCGCGGTAAATTAGCAATTTACACCGATACAGGTTTAATCTCTGCGAATAATCAAGTGGTGCCGCAATTGGGTAGCAAATAATCAGTCAATGACAAATAAAATTTGTTATATAAATCAATAAGGTATGGGCGTGTTGAACACGCCCTTTGTATTTAAAACTAAAATGAAAAAAGTCGAAATTTTTACCGATGGTTCTTGTTTAGGTAATCCAGGAAAAGGTGGTGTTGGGATTTTACTGCGTTACAACCAGCACGAGAAAACAGTGAGCAAAGGGTATTTTCAAACCACCAATAACCGTATGGAATTGCGTGCAGTGATTGAAGCTTTATCAATGTTAAAAGAACCTTGTATGGTCGAGCTAAATTCTGATAGCCAATATATGAAGAACGGCATTCAAAAATGGATTTTTAACTGGAAAAAAAACGATTGGAAAACGAGTGATAAAAAACCAGTAAAAAATAAAGATTTGTGGATAGCTTTAGATCAAGAAATTCAACGCCACCAAATAGAATGGACCTGGGTAAAAGGGCATTCAGGGCATCGTGAAAATGAAATTTGTGATGAACTTGCCAAACAAGGAGCGAATAACCCTAGTTTGGAAGATGTTGGATACAATCCAGAAATTTAAATATTCAAGCGGTTATATTTTGCGAAACATTTGCAAAATACTACCGCTTATTTTTGTTTATTTATTGGGCTTTTTAACAATTAACGTAATCCCTTCTACTCGCTCAACATAAATCAAATCACCTACAGCGAGTTGCTCGCCTTGAATTCGCCAAGTGGTATCACCAAAGATACCTCGACCAATGCCATTAGGTGAAATTTCTTGCACTGTGCCAAATTTACCAATCAGAGCGTGATCGCGTTGATTTAAACTAGAATGTGATTGTGCTTGGCGATCTTTCCCATTTTGATATTTCCACCAAATCACGGAAAGAATACAGGCTAAAACAGCGTAAAAAATTGCAAAGACAGAGAGCGGTAATGCAGGGAAAAGCCATTGTAATAGTGCCGTCACTAAAGCAGAAAATCCCCACCACATTAAGAAAACACCAGGCGTGAGCACCTCGCAAATCAGCAACATAAAACCTAAAATCAGCCAATGCCATAATGACCAAGTTGTAAGCCAATCCATCATGTTATCCTCTAATATTATGTATTATGAACGTTTTTCTCCTCTCAATAATTCAGCAATGCCCGCCACAGAGCCAATTAAATTCCCCGCTTCAAGTGGCATTAACACCACTTTGCTATTTTGTGAACCACCAATCTCTTTTAATGCTTCGGTGTATTTTTGTGCAATAAAATAGTTAATTGCTTTGGTATCACCATTGGCAATTGCATCTGAAACCATCTGTGTTGCTTTTGCCTCCGCTTCAGCTGCACGCTCACGGGCTTCGGCTTGTAAAAATGCTTCTTGACGCTCACCTTCCGCTTTCAAAATACGTGCCTGTTTTTCCCCTTCTGCACGTAAAATTTGAGCTTGGCGAATCCCTTCTGCCTCTAATACTTCTGCACGTTTATTTCGTTCCGCTTTCATTTGAGCATTCATTGAATCAATCAGCTCACGCGGTGGACGTACATCACGAATTTCAATACGAGTGACTTTTACGCCCCAAGGGTTGGTTGCTTCATCCACGATTGCGAGTAATCGGCTGTTAATTGAATCTCGTTGTGAGAGCATTTCATCCAATTCCATCGATCCTAAAACAGTACGAATATTGGTCATTGTTAAGTTGATAATAGCCTGCTCAAGGTGGTTTACTTCATATGCTGCACTGCGAGCATCAATCACTTGCACAAAACAAACCGCATCAATAGCAACATTCGCATTGTCTTTAGAAATGACTTCTTGCGAAGGAATATCCAATACCTGTTCCATCATATTGATTTTGCGACCAACACGATCAATAAACGGCAAGACTAAATTCAGTCCTGGCATTAAGGTGCGAGTGTAGCGACCAAAACGTTCAATCGTCCAGTTATAACCTTGAGGCACGGTTTTAATGGTGGAATATAAAATAACCACTACAAATACCACAAAAATTAAGGCGGCAAGCGTGAATCCATCTAACATTTTTTACTCCCTCTGATGATTGTTTAACCAAGAAAAGTCTAGCAAATTCGTTTTACTTTTTATAGTAGAATCTGCAGAAAATTCCCGTTACAATAACAACCAATGCCTTTACGGTTAAAATCGTAGAGGCATTTTCCTTTAGCGGTCAAAAAAGAGAAAAGATTTGCAAAATATTCTGCAAAATCGACCGCTTACTCATTTTCATCAAAATAATGGTGTTTTTTCCACAGTTTGCACTACGCAAACGTTTTCTTTTTTTGTAAAATAGGGCGACTATTGCCCGTAGAGGTTTTTATGGTTGATATTATTATCGTTGGTTTGATTGCTTTTTCTATTCTGATTAGCTTATGGCGTGGCTTTGTAAGTGAGGCATTATCACTGGCTGGCTGGGTATTGGCATTTTGGGTAGCAAGTAATTTTTATCCTTATTTGAGTGGTTACCTTACCCAAGTTAACTCTATTTACTTACAAAATTCAGAATATTTACGCAATGGCGTAGCAGCTACAGCACTTTTTGTGATTGTGTTGATTATTTGCGGTGTCATCAATGCGTTATTAAATAAAATTATTTCAACCACAGGCATTTTATCAACTACAGACCGTATTCTCGGTGGGGCGTTTGGTGCATTGCGTGGGATTTTAATTGTCTCCGTGGCACTTTTCTTCCTTGATACCTTCACATCGCTAAGCCAAAATGAGCTTTGGAAAGAGTCGCAACTCATTCCTCATTTTGACTTCATTGTGCAATGGTTCTTCGAGCAATTACAGGCAAATTCCAGTTTCTTAAATTCAACTAAATAGAGGTTACTTTCTTATGTGCGGCATTGTCGGGATTATTGGGGGATCGCCTGTAAACCAAGCGATTTATGATGGATTAACATTACTTCAACACCGTGGGCAAGATGCCGCAGGTATTGTCACTATTGATGAGGAAAACCGTTTCCGCTTACGTAAAGCTAATGGCTTGGTAAGCGAGGTTTTCCACCAAGAGCATATGTTACGCTTGCAAGGTAATGCAGGAATTGGGCATGTTCGCTACCCAACCGCGGGCAGTTCAAGCGTTTCAGAAGCACAACCATTCTATGTAAACTCACCGTTCGGTTTAACGCTCGTGCATAACGGCAACTTAACCAACAGTGCAGAATTAAAAGCGTTGCTTTTCACCGAGGCACGTCGTCACGTGAACACCAACTCTGATTCCGAAGCGTTATTAAATATCTTTGCGCACTATCTTGATCAATATCCAACATCACACCTTTTACCTGAAAACATTTTTGAAACCGTTCGCAAAACTAATCAGATCATCAAAGGTGCTTATGCGTGTATCGCAATGATCATCGGGCACGGTATGGTAGCTTTCCGCGATCCGTTCGGAATTAGACCGCTTGTATTGGGTAAACGTGTAGTAGACGGCAAAACTGAATATATGTTTGCTTCTGAAAGTGTGGCATTAGACATTGTTGGCTTTGAATTTGAACGTGATGTACTCCCAGGCGAAGCAATTTATATTACTTTCGATGGCGAACTTCATTCTCAAATTTGTGCAGATAACCCAACGCTCAATCCTTGTATTTTTGAATACGTTTACTTTGCTCGTCCAGATTCTGTGATTGATGGCGTTTCAGTTTACGCATCTCGTGTGCATATGGGGGAAATGTTGGGTGAAAAAATCAAACGAGAATGGGGCAGAATTGTGGATGAAATTGATGTGGTTATCCCTGTGCCTGAAACCTCAAACGACATTGCCGTGCGTATCGCCAACGTGCTTTACAAACCATATCGTCAAGGTTTTGTGAAAAACCGCTATGTAGCTCGCACCTTTATTATGCCGGGTCAAGCACAGCGTAAAAGCTCGGTTCGCCGTAAACTTAACGCAATCGTTGCAGAGTTTAAAGGCAAAAATGTATTATTAGTCGATGACTCTATCGTACGTGGCACAACCTCTGAACAGATTGTTGAAATGGCACGTGCAGCAGGAGCCAAAAAAGTCTATTTCGCATCGGCTGCACCAGAAATTCGTTATCCAAACGTATACGGCATTGATATGCCAACCAGCGAAGAGTTAGTCGCTTACCATCGTGATGTGGATCAAATCGCAGAAATGATCGGGGTAGATAAATTGATTTTCCAAGATTTATCTTCACTCTTTAAAGCGGTACAACTTGAAAATCCTACCATCAAAAACTTTGACGCTTCTGTCTTTACGGGCGAATACATCACAGGCGATGTGAACAAAGCCTATTTAGATGCTATTGCCAATGCTCGTAATGATAAAGCCAAAGCGAAAAATGCGGCTCAATCGGGTAATTTAGAAATTCACAATATCAGTGCAAGTGCATAATCAGTGAAAATCGGGTAAACTAAGAAAAAAGGGCGTTTTTATGCCCTTTCTCTTTAACTTGTAGGGAGTATGAATTTGAAAAATTCATGCACGTAACATACCCAACTTGGTGCATGAACTTTGTTCACACACACTACAAGGTAGAATTTAAGTCTATTTTCATAAGGAAAATAAAATGGCACTTTTACCTCTCAACGAAGCACTTTCCAATATGTTGGCACAACTGCCACAACCAACCGAAACTGAAAGACTTTCCTTAAACGACTGCACTAATCGTGTATTAGCCCAAGATATTATCTCGCCAATTAACGTCCCAAGTTTTGATAATTCCGCAATGGATGGATATGCGATCAAGTTTGCCGATTTAGAAACGTTTACCGATTTTAATATCGCAGGCAAATCCTTTGCGGGCAAGCCATTTGAGGGCGAAACTCAGGCGGGCGAATGTGTCCGCATTATGACGGGCTCAATGATTCCTACAGGCTGTGATGCGGTGATTATGCAAGAAGAAACCGAACAAGCGGGCGAAAATCAGATCCGTTTTACCAATGCAATTAAACTTGGGCAAAATATCCGTCGCGTGGGCGAGGATGTGGCAAAAGGTAATCTTGTGCTTGCTAAAGGTAGCCTATTAAACGTGGCGAGTTTGCCATTGTTAGCATCGCTTGGTATTGCGGAAGTTGAGGTATTTAAACGTACTAAAGTGGCGATTCTTTCGACAGGTGATGAGTTAGTGAGCGTCGGCAAATCGCTTGCTGCAGGGCAAATTTACGATACCAACCGTTTTGCGGTACGTTTAATGCTAGAGAAATTGAATTGCGAGATTTTAGATTTTGGCATTCAGCCTGATGATCCGCAAATTTTCGAAGAGGCTTTTATGAAAGCTCAACAAGCTGCAGATGTGTTAATTACCAGCGGTGGCGTGTCAGTCGGTGAGGCGGATTTCACCAAAGATGTGCTCGAGGAATTGGGTAAAATCGCTTTCTGGAAAATCGCAATAAAACCAGGTAAGCCATTCGCATTTGGCTTTTTAGGTAATGAAAACGAAAAACAAACCGTCTTCTTTGGCTTACCAGGCAACCCTGTTTCTGCGTTGGTGACTTTCTATCAATTAGTACAGCCTGCCTTAGCTCAACTTGCTGGTTTTAATGCAGACTATCTTGCAAATTTAATGCCAAAAATGACCGCTTGTGCGGCAACCAATTTGAAAAAAGCAGTAGGTCGCCAAGACTTCCAGCGCGGTTTTTATTTCATCAACGAACAAGGCGAATTGATGGTAAAACCAGTCGGGCAGCAAGGTTCGCATATTTTTAGTGCTTTCTATGAAAGTAATTGTTTTATCGTACTTGAAGCCGAGCGTGGGAATGTACAAGTGGGCGAAAAAGTGACCATTCAACCGTTTAATGGCTTATTGAAATAGTGGCGGTTAAATAATGGAATTAACCGATCACGAAATGTTGCGTTATAACCGCCAAATCAGCCTAAAAGCAGTGGATTTTGATGGACAAGAGAAACTGAAAGCCAGCCGCGTGCTGATTGTTGGTGCAGGTGGTTTAGGTTGTGCTGTAAGCCAATATTTAGCCAGTGCGGGAGTGGGTAAAATCATTTTGGTGGATTTCGATACCATCTCACTTTCCAATCTGCAACGCCAAATTCTTTACACTGATGCCGATATTGGCAAGCCCAAAGCGGAAGTAGCAAAGATGCGTTTGCAAGCGATTAACCCAAACATTGAGGTGCAAGCGGTCGTAAAAAAATGTGATGATGCGGAATTTGTCAAACTCATTCAGCAAGTAGATGTTGTTGTTGATTGCACTGATAATGTTGATGTGCGAAATCAACTCAATTCGCAATGTTTTGAACAAAAACGACCGCTTGTTTCAGGTTCTGCAATCCGCTTTGAAGGGCAGATTTCTGTGTTTACTTATGCCAAAAACGAAGCCTGCTACCAATGTTTAAGCCAGCTTTTTGGCAGCGATACGTTAAGCTGCGTGGAAGCAGGCGTGATTTCCCCCATTGTTGGGGTGATCGGCAGTTTGCAGGCATTGGAAACCATCAAGGTTTTACTCAATATTGGCAAAACCTTAGCGGGGAAATTGTTGATTATTGATGGCTTGCATTTTTCTGTGCGCGAGATGAATCTACCGAAAATGCCGAGTTGTCAGGTTTGCACAGCATCATGCTAGATGGCATAAAATCGCATAAATAAGGCTAATATTACTTATAATTTTATTTATGGAATAATCTATTTGACAGCTAAAACGTTTTAGCATAAAATGTACACCGTTTTGTTCCTCCTTAGTTCAGTCGGTAGAACGGTGGACTGTTAATCCATATGTCGCAGGTTCGAGTCCCGCAGGAGGAGCCAACTATTTTCCTTTAGTTTTGCTTTTGTTCTTGTTTTATTTGTCTCCTTTTGTAAAACAGTGATTCTTACCTCCAGAATTAGAACAAAAGATTTACCCTATAGCCCTTTTGCTATAGGGTTATTTTTTATCTTAAAATAAGTTCTATTATTACTCTAAATTACACTCTAATTGTCTTATATGCTCTAAAATTTATAATTCAAGCTCATAATAAAAGTTCTTCCACGTGCAAAGTTATAAAGCACGGTTTTATCTGAACCACCGTTACAAGCAGATGGATCTTTCGCACATTCGATAGAATTATTTAAACTTGAATAATAACGTTGCGAAGCCGCATCATTTCCAGCATCTAACGGATCAACATAACGTTTATCTAACAGATTTTGTACTTCCGCTTTAATAATCAAATCTTTGATTGGTTCATAGCTGACGTGTAAATCTAAAATAATCGGTTGTTTTTCAATCTCTTCCGTTTTTTTAACGGCATAGTAAGTTCTATCACCCGCGGTATTTAATTCAAAGTGAGAACCGTTGATATATTCTTCTTGAATGGTTGCACGTTTACTTTTTCCATAATAACGTGCTGCGATACCCAAGGTTAATTTTTTATCAAACCAGCGTGTGCCAAGCTCTAATCTGCCGTAGTCTTTCGGTAGCATTGAAACGCGAGATAAGCCATAACCTTGTTTCAAAATATCTTCTTTTGATGCATTATTCGGACGTGGGCTAGCATCGGCATAATTAGTTGGTTGATTCGTACGTTGATAAGCATAAGAGAAATTCGCAAAAAAACGTCCCATATCATAATTAAGCTCTAACTCGGCACCGCTTTTTTTCACGATAGGCTCATAATTTTGATGAGCGATGGTAAAGCGAAAACCATTCGTGTTTGCCCATGTAGGTACCGTACCATCTCTCCACCAAACACCGTAAACATTATGGATATAGTTTTTAATAAAGCTACGATAACCTACTAATTTTACGCCTAACACATCGTCTTGAGTGAATAGACCTTTTTTATAGGTGTTAAAGCCTAGTTGATAGGTGTCAGATTGTTCAGGTTTTAATGCTGTGTTTACCCCTGCATCAGACACTTGAGAGAAAAACATCTCTTGAATATTCGGCATTCTGTGTGTGCGTGAATAAGTAAAAAATGGCATAAAATAATCGCTCAGTTCTGCACTTAATGTAGCAGAATGATTGAATGCCTTTTTATGACCTGATTTATGCAAAATCGGTTCATTAATTTGATCCGCTGTATTTTCATATCCGACATACTCACCATTAAAGGCATAATGGGTAAAATTCACGCTGTAGTCTAAATGATAAATGCCTTTAGAAAGTGCGGTATCAAAATACACCGTTTTAAATTTCTGCTTACCTGAAGGTTGTAAAATCACTGAACGTTGTGGCAGTAAATTACGACTACCTTTAAATCGTCCTAAATTACTGTAGTTACCTTGATCATGTGAAGCATCATCATAAAACAAACTTAATTCTTCTGGAAAACGGTTTTTACTGTATTCATTAGTAAAATAGTTAAACCCTAATGTGGTTTTTAAATCGATTTCTTTTGGCAATAAGAAGGTATAGCTGTTATTTATATCAACAATATTTGCGACATTTTTGGTAATAAGTTTGTCTGCAACTTGCCAACCTGCAAAAAAGCCACCCTTAGGATAAATGGTTTTGCCAATGTTATGTGCAGCCATTAAATTAAGATCGAGATAGTTGTGATCATTAAAGTTATAATTGAATTGGTAATTACGGTTTTCAATTTTACGTGAACCAATTTTATTATCCAACGTGCGTAATTGTGCCCCTAGCGTATGGTGATCATCGCCATATTCAAATTTTAATAAATGGCTACGGGAGCGTGATTGCAAACTACCCGGCTCAATTGGTGCAACACTATATTGATCTTTATTGCGTTCAAATGAGTCATTTGTAGAATTTACTTCATCCTGTAATTCAGGTATTTCTTGAGGCTGAGTGCCATTTGCTAATTCTTTTAAAATTTTCTTTCTTGTTTCATTTTTATAGTTATCAAGTTGATAGCGAGATGTATTGTAACGTGGCTCATCTGGCGTCTCCTCTTCACTAATATAATCGTAATTTTCTTCTTGTCGTTCAATCCGAGTAATACAACCTGGTGTTCTTGTTTCGGTCACTCCAGTTAGCTCATCGGTTGTTGTAATTGGGGCTGTATTTCCATTAAATGTTGGATTGGGTGCGTTGCAAGACCAATGATTTTTATTTAAATCAGGTGCCCATTGCCCTGCAGGATTTAAAACATAACCCGCATTACGAAAATAAGCTTCTTTTTCTTTCTCTAGAATACCTTGCCCTAATGATGCTAATCGTTCTCCGCCACCAATACGATAATCTTGTGAAACTTCATGTTGGCTATAACCATACACCACACCTACATAGCCACCATTATCAAGCCATTTTCTGCCTGCAGCCATCGTCATAAAATTGGATTTAGTAGCATTACTTCCCGTCATTCCTTTCAGAATAATGCCAAATGGTTTGTCATCGGTAATGACATCATTAACGCCTAATGTTCTAAAATTAGCACTGCCCGCTAACGCATTTATACCGCTTGTTCCCGAAAAGTTACTTTTATTGACATCTACACCTGCAATAAAATTAGGATCGATTGCCGCACCAAATTGAGAACTTCCTCCTGATTGACCAGAATCTAAGGCTGTAGAATAGAAGGTCTGGGTTACACCATCAACCATAGTATTGACACGGCCTAATCCATTTTCGCCACGAATATTCACAGAAACGACACCAGAGCCTTTATCTTGTTGAGTAAATGCCCCAGGAATGCTCCGAATCACTTGGTCAATGGTTTGTGTTTCCTTAAAGACATTTTCACGCGTACTTTTGGCTTTGGCTTCAGTGAAGGGCTTCTTATCGTTACTCACTTCACTAGACTTTACCTGGATTTCATCTAGTACTAAATCTGCATAAGCAAATTGAGCTACCCCCAGTAATGATAATGTAATGATGTTGAGCGAAAATTTTTTGCTCATGCTTGTCTCCTTTTATTTTTTATGGTTATTTAATGAAAATGGCTCGCATTTTCTATCTAAAAAACACTATATTCAAATGGTTTTTACCTATCAATAGAAAATAAATTGCTAAATAAATGAAAGAGACAGAAAAATGGTAAATAAAAAAGCGGATAAAGTTAAATCCATTACTTTATCCGCATTACTTACTAGGTAAATGATATAAGATTAATTTTGATTATTTTGCACAACCACAAGTGTTTACTTTATCTTCAAAACGGCGAGCTGCTTCGTCCCAGTTTACTACGTTCCAGAAGGCTTTGATGTAGTCTGGACGACGGTTTTGGTAGTTTAAGTAGTAAGCGTGTTCCCAAACATCTAAACCTAAAATTGGGTAACCAGACACGCCAGCCACTGCTTTGCCCATTAACGGAGAATCTTGGTTTGCTGTTGAAACAACGGCTAATTTACCCTCTTCTAATACTAACCACGCCCAGCCTGAACCGAAACGAGTTGCTGCTGCTTGTTCAAATTGTGCTTGGAATGCTTCAACAGAACCGAAATCATGCTCAATTGCGTCTTTTAATGCACCTTGTAAAGTTGTGCCAGTTTTTAAACCTTTCCAGAATAACGTATGGTTCACGTGACCGCCCACATTGTTACGCACTGCAACACGTTTTTCTGCAGGAACTTGCTCAAGGTTTGAAATTAATTTACCTGGGCATTGTTCTAATAATTCTGGATATGCTTCTAATGCTGCATTTGCATTATTTACATAAGTTTGGTGATGCTTAGAATGGTGAATTTCCATTGTTCTTGCATCGAAATGTGGCTCTAATGCATCATATGCGTAGCCTAATTCTGGTAATGTGTATGCCATTATTATTATCCTCAAATAAAAATAGGTAAAACTTGAGTTAAAACTCGCTGTAAATTCTACCAAAAAATAGTCAGTTAATACACTTTAATTTGATCTATCGCAAATATTTGTAATATTTTTGCTAAAATATCACTGCTTACTTATATGCTTATTTTATGACGAGAATAACGGAGAAAAGAATGATCCAACAAACTTTATGCTTAATTAAACCAGATGCGACGAAACGCCATTTAATCGGTAAAATTTTATCGCATTTAGAAGAAGCTGGTTTAACCATTAAGGCATTGAAAAAAATCCAACTTACCCGTGAACAAGCGGAAGGTTTTTATGCAGAACATCAAGGGCGCGAATATTTTACTTCGCTCATTGATTTTATGATTTCAGCCCCTGTGGTTGCAGTGGTTCTGGAAGGTGAAAACGCAGTAGCAAATTATCGTGCTTTAATGGGAGCAACAAAACCAGAAGATCAAAAAGAAGGGACGCTTCGTAAAATGTACGCATTAAGTGGACGTGAAAATTCAGTGCACGGTTCTGATTCTGTTGAATCAGCAGAGCGTGAAATCGCTTATTTCTTTACACTAAATGAAATTGTGTAAAAGAAGATTGATTACAGAAAATCGACCGCTTGTGTTACTTTTGGTAAAATGCTCATAATGATTTTATGGATAAGGAGGCGAGATGACCGAACAAGTACGTTTAACGCAATTTAGTCACGGTGCAGGTTGAGGCTGTAAAATTTCGCCTAAGGTGTTAGGGACAATTTTACATAGCGAACTCGAAAAATTGATCGACCCAAATTTATTAGTTGGCAACGAAACCGCTGATGATGCAGCAGTTTACGACATTGGCAACGGTGTAGGCATTATCAGCACCACCGATTTCTTTATGCCAATTGTTGATGATCCATTTGATTTTGGACGAATTGCTGCAACTAATGCAATTAGTGATATTTTTGCGATGGGCGGTAAGCCGATTATGGCAATTGCGATTTTAGGCTTCCCTATCAACAAACTCCCTGCAGAAGTCGCGCAACAAATTGTAGAAGGCGGACGAGCAGCTTGTGCCACAGCGGGCATTGCTTTGGCAGGCGGACACTCCATCGATGCTCCCGAGCCAATTTTTGGTTTAGCCGTAACGGGCGTTATTCCAACTGAAAAAGTGAAACGCAATGCTTCAGCAACCGCAGGTTGTGAACTCTTCTTAACTAAACCACTTGGTATTGGTATTTTGACAACCGCAGAAAAACGGGGAATTTTGAAGCCAGAGCATCAACATTTAGCACGAGATGCGATGTGTCAAATGAACTTGATTGGTGCGGAATTCTCCAAATTGGATGAAGTGAAAGCGATGACGGATGTCACAGGTTTTGGCTTGCTGGGACATTTAAAAGAAGTGTGCGAGGGCTCAAATTTACGAGCGGAAGTTGATTTTGCTCATATTCAAACGCTTGATGGCGTGCAAGATTATATTGCGCAAGGCTCTGTACCGGGGGGAACAAACCGCAACTTTGAAAGCTACGGGCATTTGATTTCACCATTGACGGACGAGCAGAAAACGATTTTGTGTGATCCGCAAACTTCTGGTGGTTTATTAGTGGCGGTTGAGTCACAAGCGGTCGAAAAAATCCAACAAATTGCAAACGCAATGAATGTGCCACTTTTCCGAGTGGGGCGTTTGTTAGAAATGGATGAAAATAGACCGCTAATTGAAGTGTGTTAATATAGGCATATAGAGCAAAAAGGGAAAATAACGTAGTTATTCTCCCTTTTTTGTTTATATCGTGAACATTCGAATGGTGGATTAATGACGGAAATGTCTCATTCCTGTTAATACCATCGCCATATCGTGTTCATCGGCGGCATCAATCACTTCCTGATCACGCATTGAACCACCTGGGTGAATTACGCAAGTAATGCCCACTTTCGCTGCGGCATCAATACCATCACGGAATGGGAAGAAAGCATCTGATGCCATCACACACCCCGCCACTTGCAATCCTTCATCTTCGGCTTTAATGCCAGCAATTTTCGCAGAATACACACGGCTCATTTGGCCTGCACCAATACCGATGGTTTGTCCGTTTTTCGCATACACAATCGCATTCGATTTCACATATTTCGCGACTTTCCAGCAGAAGAGTAAGTCTTCAAGTTCTGCTTGGGTTGGTTGGCGTTTAGAAACCACTTTCAAATCTGCAAGCGATACTGAACCTTGATCCGCTTCTTGCACTAACAAGCCACCATTCACACGTTTGAAGTCTAAGCGTTTTTGTGCTTGGCTAAATTCGCCACATTCTAACACGCGAACATTTTTCTTTTTCGCTAGTGCTTCTTTCGCTTCAGCAGAAATGCTTGGTGCGATGATGACTTCTACAAATTGACGATCTGCAATGGTTTCTGCCGTTGTGCCATCTAACTCACGGTTGAAAGCGATAATGCCTCCGAACGCAGAAGTTGGGTCAGTTTGATAAGCGCGATCATAGGCCTCTAAAATGTTTTCGCCTAATGCCACCCCACACGGATTCGCGTGTTTCACTATTACACAAGCTGGCTGCTCAAACTCTTTTACGCATTCAAGTGCGGCATCGGTATCAGCAATGTTGTTGTAAGAAAGGGCTTTACCTTGTAATTGTTTTGCGGTTGAAACGGAAGCCTCTTTCACTTCATTTTCTACATAGAATGCGGCATTTTGGTGAGCATTTTCGCCATAACGCATCGTTTGTTTACGCACAAAATTGAGGTTTAGCGTACGCGGGAATTGACCACAAACTTGGGTTAAATCTTCTTCCTCTGCCCCTTGATAAGGTGGCACTTTTTGTCCGAAGTAGTTGGCAATCATACTGTCGTATTGCGCAGTGTGTTCAAAAGCCTTAATTGCAAGGTTAAAGCGAGTCGCTAAGGTCAGATTATTCTCGTTTTGATCCATTTCTGCTAAAATTGCATCGAAATCGCCATTATTTACCACAATCGCCACATCTTTGTGGTTTTTCGCTGCAGAACGCACCATTGTTGGACCGCCAATGTCGATATTTTCTACCGCATCTTCAAGGGTGCAATCTGGTTTTGCGACCGTTGCAGCGAACGGATAAAGATTCACCACTACCATATCAATGCACTCAATGCCGTGTTGGTTCATCACTTCATCATCGGTGCCGCGACGTCCTAAAATTCCACCGTGTACTTTCGGGTGAAGGGTTTTTACGCGCCCATCCATCATTTCAGGGAAACCTGTGTAGTCTGACACTTCCGTTACAGGCAAGCCTGCTTCAGCAAGTAATTTTGCTGTTCCGCCTGTTGAAAGCAATTTTACACCACGAGCCACCAGCCCTTGTGCAAATTCCACAATGCCTTTTTTATCAGACACACTTAATAACGCTTGTTGAATCGCCATTTTGAGTTCCCTTTAATATAGATTAAAATAAAAAAATCGGGCGAGATTATAACGCAAACGTTTGCTTTTTTCATTAGCAAGCGGTGTATTTCTACAAATTTTTTACAACGTGAAATTGTTAGGAGCAAAGTATGCAAATTATTCATAACGCAGAACAAGGCGAATTTAGTTATTTTGAAGGTGAAGTAAAAATGGGCAAATTACGCTATCGTTATATTCGTAATGATGTGATTGATGTATTTACTACAAAAGTGGATGAAGCCTTTCAAGGCAAGGGTATTGCAGGGAAACTCTATTCTGCCGTAATTGATTTTGCTAAACAAAATCAGCTTAAAATCAAGCCAAGTTGTAGCTATATTGATGTCAAAATGCAACGAAATGATCCTGATTTGATCGCTTAATTTCAGTAAAAATGGGCAGTTTAGTTTATCATTATTCCATTTTTGAATAAAAAAATAAGTAAGGTGAATTGACATAGCATTCTAGACATCTAAAATAACTGAAATATTTTAACAAGTGTGTGGATAGATTTATGATTGAGCTGAAAAATATCAGCAAACAGTTTGAGGTAAACGGCAAAAAAATTACCGCCCTTGACAATGTGAGCCTTGAAGTTCCGCAAGGCACAATTTACGGTGTAATTGGGGCTTCTGGCGCAGGGAAGAGCACGCTGATTCGTTGCGTGAATTTATTAGAACGCCCAACCATTGGGCAAGTGATTGTGGATGGGCAAGATTTAACTGCAATGTCGGATAAAGATCTGATTTTAGCTCGCCGCAACATTGCAATGATTTTCCAGCATTTTAATTTGCTTTCTTCGCAAACCGTATTTGAAAACGTGGCGTTGCCATTGCGTTTAAATAATACGCCGAAAGATCAAGTAGAGAAAAAAGTGAATGAATTGCTTGAATTAGTCGGTTTAACCGAGCGTAAAGATGTTTACCCAAGTAATTTATCTGGCGGTCAGAAACAGCGTGTGGCGATTGCACGTGCGTTGGCTTCTAACCCAAAAGTATTGCTTTGTGATGAGGCAACCAGTGCATTAGATCCTGCAACCACGCAATCTATCTTGCAGCTTTTAAAAGACATTAACAAACGTTTAGGCTTAACCATTTTGTTGATTACTCACGAAATGGAAGTGGTTAAACGCATTTGTGATCGTGTGGCGGTGATTGATAAAGGTGAGCTGATTGAAACGGGGTCAGTAAGTGAAATTTTCTCTAATCCGAAAACTACACTGGCTCAGAAATTTATTCAATCGACCTTCCATATTGAGCTTCCGCAAGAGTATATGGAACAACTTTCTGCTCAACCAAGCGCAGAGAAAAACAAACCGATTATTAAGTTTGAATTTACAGGGCGCTCGGTTGATGCACCATTGCTCTCGCACGCTTCAAAACGCTTCGGCATTGATTTTAGTATTTTGATGTCGCAAATTGATTATGCAGGTGGTGTAAAATTCGGCTTTGTGATTGCGGAGGTCACCGGCGAAGAAGATGCGATTTCAGAAGCAAGATTCTATTTAATTGATAATAATGTAAAAGTTGAGGTGCTAGGTTATGTGGAATGATTTTCTCAATGAGCTTACTCCGCAGATGTGGCAACTCGTGGCTTCATCAACGGTAGAAACCATTTATATGGGCTTTGTTGCAACATTGCTTTCTGTGGTAATTGGCTTGCCAATCGGTTTTTTTGCTTTCTTAACAGCTAAAGGCGAGATTTTAGAGAACCAACGTGCATACCAAATTTTAGATATTATTATCAATATCGGTCGTTCTGTGCCGTTTATTATTTTGTTAATTGTGCTGTTGCCTTTCACCCGTTTAATTGTCGGAACAACATTAGGCACAACGGCAGCAATCGTGCCATTAAGTGTGTCAGCTATTCCATTCTTTGCACGCTTAACCGCAAATGCCTTGCTTGAAATTCCTGCAGGTTTAACCGAAGCAGCAAAATCAATGGGAGCAACAAATTGGCAGGTAGTCACTCGTTTCTATTTGCCAGAATCTTTACCGATTTTAATTAACGGCATTACTTTAACCCTTGTGGCGTTAATTGGTTATTCGGCAATGGCTGGTGCTGTTGGCGGTGGTGGTTTAGGAAACCTTGCTATCAGCTACGGCGAACACCGTAATATGGTTTATGTGAAATGGATTGCAACAGTCATTATTGTGGCTATTGTGATGGTTTCTCAAAAACTAGGCGATCATTTGGCGAAGAAATATGATCATCGCTAAGATCAAGTTAAACACAACATCTCTTAGAGGTATTTTATGAACTTTAAAAAAGTATTAAGTGTTGCATTCGTTTCAGCATTAGCTTTAACCGCTTGTAACGAAGAGAAAAAAGCAGAAACTGCTCAAACTCCAGCAGCTCAACCTACTCAAAAAATCAAAGTAGGCGTAATGTCTGGCCCTGAACACACAGTGGCAGAAAAAGCGGCGCAAATCGCAAAAGAAAAATATGGTTTAGATGTGGAGTTCGTTTTATTTAACGACTACGCATTACCAAACACAGCGGTAAGTAAAGGTGATTTGGATGCCAATGCATTCCAACATAAACCGTATTTAGACAAAGATACGGCATCTAAAGGCTTAGATAATCTTGAAATTGTCGGTAATACGTTCGTGTATCCACTAGCAGGTTATTCTAAAAAAATTAAATCAGTAAGCGAGTTACAAGACGGTGCAGTGATTGCTGTACCAAACGACCCAAGTAATCTTGCACGTGCGTTAATCTTGTTAGAAAAACAAGGCTTAATCAAATTAAAAGACAATACCAACTTATTCTCAACAGCGATTGATATTGTTGAAAACCCAAAAAACTTGAAAATCCAAGAAGTTGATACATCAGTGGCAGCAAAAGCATTGGATGATGTGGATTTAGCGGTGGTAAATAACACTTATGCGGGTCAAGTTGGTTTAAGTGCGAATGATGGCGTGTTTGTAGAAGATAAAGATTCTCCATACGTAAACATCATTGTAGCGCGTAAAGATAACAAAGATAGCGACAAGGTGAAAAACTTTGTAAAAGCATACCAAACTGAAGAAGTGTTCCAAGAAGCACAAAAACACTTCAAAGATGGTGTAGTAAAAGGTTGGTAATTTTTTACTGATTAAAAATCGTAAAATCCCTATTGAAACTTTAATTCAATAGGGATTTTTATTATGCCTTTTTATCATTACATTACCGGATTTTGGCGTTTCCATAAAGATTCCTTAACATTTCTCCTATATTGGCTAATTATCTTTAAATTTTTATTTTGAGTTCAGCCTATGATGATGGAACAACGGCAGTATAATATCGTAAAAAAACCTCACCATCTTTCGAAGAGTGAGGTTTTTTATCCGAGTAAGAATTAACCCATACCGTATTTTTTTAATTTTTTGCGTAATGTGCCACGGTTAATGCCAAGCATAGTTGCAGCACGAGTTTGGTTACCGCGTGTATATTGCATCACCATATCAAGCATTGGATGCTCAACTTCAGATAATACTAATTCGTATAATTCTGTTGGATCTTCATTGTTTAATTGTGCTAAATAATTCTTTAATGCTGCTTTTACGTTATCGCGTAGTGGTTTTACTACTTGTTGAGCTTGTGCATTTAGCATCGTAACCGTTAATGGGTTGTTTACTGGTTGTTCAATCATTTCCTTTATCCACTTAATCTAAGAGATCTTCTACAAAATCTTCTAATGCATCGAGTTGCGCTTTCGCACTCTCTAACGCATTAAAAGCACGCTTAAAAGTTGAGTTTGGCATTAAATTTTCTACATACCAACTGACGTGTTTCCGAGCAATCCGATATCCTTTTTCTTCGCCATAAAACTGATGAAGATCTTGGATATGTCGCAACATAAGGCGACATTTTTCTTCCGTTGCTAAGGTAGTGTAATAACCATTCTCTAAAAAATCATTCACTTCCTTGAATATCCAAGGGCGACCATAAGCCCCTCTACCAATCATCACGGCATCTGCGCCTGTGTAATCGAGCACAAATTTCGCTTTCTCAGCGGAGGTAATATCCCCGTTGGCAATAATTGGAATGGAAACCGCATTTTTGACCGCTTTAATGCTCTCATATTCGGCTTCTCCGTTGAATAAACAACTTCGTGTGCGTCCATGAAGCGTTAAAGCCTGAATACCCGCTTGCTCTGCAATTTGGGCAATTTCTACGCAATTTCGATTCTCAAGATCCCAGCCTGTTCTAATTTTCAAGGTAACAGGCACATCTACAGCATTCACCACAGTCTGTAAAATATCAGCCACTAAATCGGGCTCACGCAAAAGGGCAGAGCCTGCCATTTTTTTGTTTACCTTTTTAGCGGGGCATCCCATATTGATATCAATAATTTCAGCACCATAGCCTACATTTACCTTTGCTGCTTCTGCCATTTCAATAGGATCAGCTCCTGCAATTTGTACGGCATTAATTCCAATTTCTTGGTGATGAGCTAAACGCAGTTTAGACTTTTCAGTATGCCATACATCAGGGTTAGTTGACATCATTTCAGAGAAGGTAAGCCCAGCACCAAGCTGGCTACATAAACGGCGAAATGGTTGGTCGGTAATACCCGCCATTGGTGCGAGGAAAATACGGTTTTTAAATTCATATTGTCCAATTCGCATCATTTCTCCGCATTCTTCTTAAAATATCAACGAAAAAAGATGCAATTCCATACTGCATCTTTTTATAATTTGCCTAATTGTTATGCAATGCAACAATCAAGGGGGCGTATCATACGCATTTTTTACACGTTTGAGAAGAGTGATTTTTAAACAATTTAATAAAAAATATGAAAAAATCTGCTTGATTTTTTTGTTTAAGCGATTTTTTCTTGTAAAAGCATGCCTTTTGTTCCATTCCAATGGATTTCAGCGATGACAGCGGGGTAAAAATGCACGCTTTGCTGATATTGTGTGAATGTTTGGACTAAATCAAACACCAGCGGTAAATGTGAAACGATAAGTACTTGCTTTGCCCCTTCTTCATTCAAAAATGCCAAATAATCTTGGATCAGAATAGGTGAGCCACTTGGCGTGATTTCATCCCATTCCTCAGTAATATTTGCAAAATGTTGGGAAAAACCAACCGCTTCCATGCCTTGTGTGAGTGCTGTAAGTGTTTGCTGAGCTCGAACATAAGGGCTTACTAAGATTTTATCGAACTGAATATTTCGCGGAATACATTGTTCACCCAACCATTTGCCTTGTAAAAACGCTGCATTTTTGCCCTTTTCTGTTAAGGTTCTTTCGCTATCGGTTGGCGCATCAAAGCCCGCTTCGCTATGGCGCATAATCCAGATGTTCATAAGCTGTTTCCTTTTTTTGTATTTCAAGAATTATATTTTAGGCGTATAATACCCGCCGTTTTGTATGGTTATTACTGTATCAAGAAAATTTTTTAAAATCTAACTTTCAATAATTGGAGTAATCAATGTCTCGAAAATTAAGAAGAACCAAAATTGTTACCACATTAGGTCCTGCAACTGACCGTGGTAATACTTTGGAAAAAATTATTGCAGCGGGTGCGAATATGATTCGTATGAACTTTTCTCATGGTGTTCCAGAAGATCACATTGAGCGTGCAAATAAAGTACGTGAAATTGCGGCTAAATTAGGGAAAACCGTGGCAATTTTAGGTGACTTACAAGGCCCTAAAATCCGCGTTTCTACGTTTAAAGATGGTAAAATCTTCTTAAACATCGGCGATAAATTCACTTTAGATGCAGATTTGCCACGTGGTGAAGGTCACCAAGATGCAGTAGGTTTAGACTATAAAAACTTACCAAACGATGTCGTACCAGGCGATATTCTTTTATTAGACGATGGTAACGTTCAATTAAAAGTATTAGAAGTTGAAGGCGTGAAAGTTCACACTGAAGTGACTGTTGGTGGGCCTTTATCAAACAACAAAGGGATCAATAAATTAGGTGGTGGCTTATCTGCACCAGCATTAACTGAAAAAGATAAAAACGACATCAAATTAGCAGCAAAAATTGGCGTAGATTACTTAGCAGTATCATTCCCTCAATCAAGTGCAGACTTAAACTATGCACGTCAATTAGCACAAGAAGCAGGCTTAGATGCGAAAATCGTGGCGAAAGTAGAACGTGCTGAAACTGTTGCAACAGAAGAAGCGATGGACGACATCATCTTAGGTGCAGACGTGATTATGGTGGCACGTGGTGACTTAGGTGTTGAAATTGGCGATGCAGCATTAGTTGGCGTGCAAAAACGTTTAATTCGTCGTTCACGTAAATTAAACCGCGTAGTGATTACGGCAACCCAAATGATGGAATCAATGATCAAAAAACCAATGCCAACTCGTGCAGAGGTAATGGACGTGGCAAATGCGGTATTAGATGGTACTGATGCAGTAATGCTTTCAGGCGAAACCGCAAATGGTGACTACCCGGTTGAAACCGTAAAATCTATGGCGGATGTATGTTTAGGTGCAGAATCTATGCCAAGCATCAACGTCTCTCGTCACCGTATGGAAGGTACATTTACACACGTTGATGAAGCAACTGCAATGTCTGCAATGTACACCGCAAACCACTTAGAAGGCGTTTCTGCGATTATCGCATTAACTCACTCAGGCGAAACCGCAAAATTAATGAGCCGTATCAGTTCAGGCTTACCTATTTTCGCATTATCACGTAACCCTCGTGCATTAAACCGTACGGCATTATATCGTGGTGTAACCCCAGTGTTCTACGATGAAGAGAGCCGCACTATTGATGGTGCGAAAAAAGCATTAGCATTATTAAAAGAGCAAGGCTACTTATTAGCAGGCGATTTAGTGTTATTAACGCATGGCGATGAGTTAAAAGAAGGCGGCACAAACACTTGCCGTATCTTAAAAGTGGAATAATACATCTATTATTTTCGGGCGGGGTTATACTCGCCCTTCATTTATCTTCTTTTTTTAGACAATTTACACTTAAATTGTTAGTGTTTTGTAAATTTACCCCCAAGATCCTATCCCTAATTTCTTTTCGTGTAATCTTATGTAAATTTGTTTCTTTATTAAGCAAAAAAAAGGTATTATTATGAGGGCTTGATATCTTACTTCTAAGATGATCAACTTCTACAGGCGTTTTTATTTAAAAGCACCATAATCTACATCTTATTCATAAGGAAACATGTAAATGAATAAAATATTTAAAGTTATTTGGAATCACGCAACTCAATCATGGACGGTTGTGTCTGAATTAAGTAAGGCTTATAAAAAACAAAGCTCAGTAAAACAAGTGGCTAAACTTTCAGTTCTAGCGGCTTCTTTCGTAACAGCAAGTGGTGTAATGGCGGCAGAGTCAGCAAAGCCAGTTATTACTGCATATGACCGCGGTGGCTTAGCAATTGGTACTGATCACGTAACAGATCAATCTTTAAACGGTGCAACTCAAACTCCAGGGGCAACAGTAACAGCGTATGATGGTATCGCAATGGGTAACGGCTCTCACGCTGGTGGTGAAAATGGTCAAGGTGGTAACGGTCATATTGCAATCGGTTTAATGGCGAAAGCAACTGGTAACGGTGCAAACATTAGTCAAGCAGCGGTTGCTTTAGGTTCATACTCTCGTGCATTAGGTGGATCTTCGACTGCATTAGGTCAACAAGCTTATGCAGGTATAGATACTAATCGTGGTTCCTACCAAAATAACGGTAACTTTACCACTGCTGTGGGTGCTGAGGCGAAAGCAATGGGGCAATCAACTACAGCTTTAGGTATGCAAGCACAAGCAACTTATGACCGTGCAACAGCATTAGGTCGTTCTGCTCAAGCAACAAGTAACCATGCTACTGCTGTAGGTACTTCTGCGGCAGCAAGTAAACAAGCAACAGTTGCATTAGGTACTTTCTCTAAAGCAGATGCTGATTTTGCAATCGCAATTGGTGGAGCAACAACAAGCAACCCAAATCGTGCTGGTCAGTACCAAGCCGCTAAAGCATCAGGTAACAGCAGTATCTCAATTGGTATTATTACGGAAACAACGGGTAGCAATGCAATTGCAATCGGTCGTGAAAGTGCGGCTAAATCAAATCATTCTGTTGCAATTGGTTACAAAGCATCATCAACAAACAGCCAATATGCAACGGCAATCGGTTCTGAATCTGCGGCAAGTGCTCAATTTGCTTTCGCAGCTGGTCCTAAATCAATCGCGAATATCCAAGACGGCGTAGCTTTAGGTTCTGACTCTAAAACAACTGTTAATAAAGGCGTTAGTGGTTTCAACCAGAACACAACTACTCGTAACGAGCGTTCAGTATTAAATAAATACGCTTCGTTAACAGACAAAACGTTAACTTCAACGAAAGCTGGTGTTTCTGTAGGTAGCGAAACTCATACTCGTCAAATCAACAACTTGGCAGCAGGTACTGTAGATACTGACGCAGTAAACGTAGCACAATTAAAATCTGTTAACTTACAAATTGCAGGCGATGAAACTGCAAATAATGGTGCAGATGTGCGCTTATGGGATCAGGGGTTAACTGTTAAAGGTGAAGATGGTGGTGTTATCTCAACAAAAGCAGATAACAATACTATTACTATTAAAGTGAACACAGGTTCAATCAAACCTGCAGAAGAAAGCGGTAATAATAAAGGTAAAGTAACCGTAGCTGATGCAGATAAGAACAAAGTAGCGACAGTTGAGAACGTAGCGAACGCAATCAACAGCGCGAAATGGTTTGCGAAAGCGAATAACCTAGAAGAAACAATGACAGACCGTACAGAGAAAGGTGCAAAATCAGAAGCGATTGGCGCTGGTGATGAAATTACTTTCGAAGCGGACAAAAACTTAGCGGTAAAACGTAATGGTAAGACATTCACTTACGGTTTAGCGAAAGACATCGAAGTTGATAGCGTAACAGCGAAAAACAAGGTAACTCTTGGTGAAGGCGATAAAGCGGTACAATTATCTGCGGATACGGGTGCATTAAAAGTAGGAGATAAAGACGGTAATGCA
>NZ_MUXX01000001.1:54327-74688 GCF_002015045.1 Haemophilus paraphrohaemolyticus | reverse complement strand
CATGTGAGAGTAGGGCATTGCCAGATTGAATTTAAAGCGAAAGCAAAATAACCCCGTATCGTAAGGTACGGGGTTTTTGCTTTATTATTGAAACTCACTACACATTATAAAAAAATCCTTAAAATATTATCGCTTTTTTATCTATATATTCCATGAAGGGCACCAAAAAGTAATATCTTGACCTCGAATATCAATATAATGAAAGGTTTCTTTCTCTTCCCAAATCCTCCCTTTTCCGCTATCCTTAGCACAATATCCCAGCAAAAAGGCAATCAGACCATTAACCAACAACTATCACTCCCTATTCATCAAAATGATGATGAAACATTTGAAAATTTCTATTCAGAAAACAACCCTGTGTTGTTGGATTCCCTACGCCAAAATTTTGTTGATGTCCAACAACCGTTTTTCTACATCTGGGGGAATCAGGGCTGTGGGAAAAGTCATCTCTTAAAAGCTGTTACCAATCAATATCTCTTTAATCAACAATCGGCAAGTTATATTCCGCTGGATAAATCTCGCTACTTTTCACCGCAAGTACTGGAAAATGCCTCTCAAATGGATGTAGTATGTTTAGATGATTTCCAAATAATCACAGGCAATGAAGAGTGGGAACTCGCCATTTTCGATCTTTTCAATCAAATCCGTGAGCAACAAGGCTTATTTGGTAGCGAACACAAAACCTTGTTGTTGATTAGTGCGAACTGCCCGCCTCACGAATTGAAAATTAGCTTACCTGATTTACATTCCCGTCTGATTTGGGGGGAGGTTTATCAGCTTGCTGATTTGAGTGACGAGCAAAAACGCGTTGTTCTGCAAAATAATGCTTATCAAAAAGGTATGGAGCTTTCGGATGAAGTGGCAAATTTCCTTTTAAAACGGCTTGGTAATGATCTTTCAGTCTTGCTTAAAGAGTTGGATCTGCTTGACCGAGCCTCGCTACAAGCACAACGAAAACTCACTATGCCTTTCGTTAAAGAAGTGCTGCACTTATAAATTTACAAAAATTTGTTTTAAAACAAACAGATAACTCTAAATGGGTATGTTGTTTTTTGCGTTAATCAGACTGATTATGGTAAACTTGCCTATCTTTTAATACCCTATCCGTGTTATGCAATCGAATGTACTAACTCTTAATGATATTGCCTGTGAACGTGGCGAAAATCGTCTGTTTGAAGGTTGTTCTTTTACGCTCAATCAAGGCGATTGGGTGCAGATTGAAGGGCATAATGGTATCGGTAAAACGAGTTTACTCCGCATTTTAGCGGGGCTTGCTTTACCTGCTGAAGGCGAAGTGCTTTGGAATGGTCAAAAAATCCAAAAATGCCGTGAAGAATATTATAGTGAGCTGTTTTACCTTGGGCATCACGCAGGGATTAAACCCGAATTGACACCGTGGGAAAATTTGCGTTTTTATCAAAAAGTGCAGGGTTTAGCATTAAGTGATGAAGCACTTTGGCATGCACTTGAAAAAGTTGCACTAGTTGGGCGTGAAGATTTACCTTGCTCGCATCTTTCTGCAGGGCAGCAACGCCGTGTTGCATTGGCAAAATTATGGCTAACCAAACAGCAACTTTGGATTTTAGATGAGCCTTTCACGGCAATTGATAAAAAAGGTGTAGCCGATTTAATCTCTCATATTGAACAACATTGCCAAAATGGGGGAATGGTGATTTTCACTAGCCATCAAGCGGTCGAAAATCCTCATTTAAAAGCGATTTCTTTGGATCAATTTAAACTATGATTTTATTGAACATTATTCAACGAGAATTAACTATCGCATTTCGTCGGCCTGCTGAAATTCTGAATCCGCTCTGGTTTTTTCTGATCGTGATTACGCTTTTCCCATTGTTGATGGGGCCGAATCCTGAACTTCTGGGAAAAATTGCCTCAGGTATTGCGTGGGTTGCCGCATTATTATCGGCATTGCTTTCGTTTGAACGCCTTTTCCGTGATGATTATTTAGATGGCTCATTAGAGCAATTGATGTTGTTGCCAGTTGGCTTACCGCAAGTGGCACTTGCCAAAGTCATAGCACATTGGCTGCTGACAGGATTACCACTGATTTTGCTTTCACCCATTGCGGCAATTTTGCTCTCGCTTGAAACTCATGTGTGGTGGGCGTTGGTGCTCACTCTGTTATTAGGCACGCCAATCCTGAGCTGTTTAGGGGCAATTGGTGTAGCTTTAACCGTTGGTTTACGAAAAGGCGGTACGTTATTGAGCTTGCTGATTTTACCGCTCTTTTTGCCTGTGTTGATTTTTGCAGCAGCAGTGCTTGAAGCGGCAACTATCAATATGAACTACAGCGGTCAGCTTGCGATTATCGGTGCGATTTTAGCCATTACTTTAACTTTTTCGCCTTTTGCGATTGCAGGGGCATTACGCATCAGTCTGCAATAGCAAGCGGTATGATTTAATTGACATTTTACCAATTTGGAGCTTTTTCTATGTGGAAATTTCTGCATCCCTACGCTAAGCCTGAAACGCAATATCGCTTGCTAGGGAAAATTCAGCCTGCGATTGGCTATTTAAGCCTGATCTTGCTGGCAATCGCCTTCGTTTTAGGCTTAGCTTTCGCCCCAAAAGATTACCAGCAGGGCGATAGCTATCGTATCATCTTTATTCACGTGCCCGCTGCAATTTGGTCGATGGGCGTGTATGGTTCAATGGCATTGGCTGGCTTAATTGCATTAGTGTGGCAAATTCGTCAAGCAAACCTTGCAATGATTTCAATGGCACCAATCGGCTTAGTGTTTGCCTTTATTTCGCTTGTAACAGGAGCAATCTGGGGGAAACCAATGTGGGGCACTTGGTGGGTGTGGGATGCTCGCTTAACCTCCGCACTTGTGCTTTTCTTTCTCTATATCGGTGTAATGGCACTCTACTCGGCTTTCCAAGATAAACAAACAGGTGCGAAAGCGGCGGGTGTGCTCGCTGTGGTGGGGGTAATTAACTTACCCATCATTCACTTCTCAGTAGAGTGGTGGAACACCTTGCACCAAGGAGCGACGATTACGAAATTAGATAAACCTTCAATGGCAATCGAAATGTTGATTCCGCTATTGCTGGCAATTTTCGGTAGCCTTTTGTTTACCGCTTGGTTCAGCATCTGGCGTTATCGCATCGCATTATTACAAGATGAACGCAAACGCCCTTGGGTAAAAGCCTTAGTAAGCAACTTTAAGTAACGGAGAATATGATGCAACTTCAATTTCAATTTGACTCTCTTGCGGATTTCTTCGCAATGGGAAACTACGGTTTCTATGTGTGGCTTTCTTACGGTATATCGTTTGTGACAATGGGCTGGCTGATTTGGCAATCAAAGCGTGAGCAAAAGCAGATTGTGGATCAAGTGAAGAAAGAGTTAGCTCGTGAGGCTCAAGCGAATAAATAGCCTTTCAAGCTGTCAATTTATAGTTTCTTTTTGCATATTTTAATTTTTGTGTGGGTAAAAAATGAATCCAAGACGTAAATCTCGATTAAAAGTTGTGTTATCGGTGCTCGCGGGCATAGGTGTGGCGATTGGCTTAACGCTGTATGCACTGAGCCAAAATATCGACCTGTTCTATACGCCTTCTGAAATTGTACAAGGCAAAAATGATGATTCAAACCAAAAACCTGAAGTAGGACAACGTATCCGCGTAGGCGGAATGGTGATGGAAGGCACGGTAAAACGCGATCCGAAAACGCTTAAAGTCGAATTTGATGTGAACGACATCGGTCCTGCAGTTACGATTGAATATGAAGGCATTTTGCCTGATTTGTTCCGTGAAGGGCAAGGCATTGTGGCACAAGGTGTATTGGTTGAGCCAACTCGTTTGCGTGCGACAGAGGTGTTGGCGAAACACGATGAAAACTATATGCCACCTGAGTTGGGTGATAAAATGAAGCAACAACATGGTGCGATGGGAATTTCAGAAGCGGATTTAAAAGGTGAATCAGAACACGATAAAGCCGAAATTGAACGCACGCTGAAAACCTTGCAAGGAGAAAGCAAATGATTGCGGAACTCGGCAATTATGGCTTAGCCTTGGCACTCGCGTTGTCAATTTTCTTGGCAATTCTACCGCTTGTTGGAGCTGAAAAAGGCAATGCGAAGCTAATGGTGTTGGGTCGTCCGCTCACTTGGGCGATGTTTTTGGCGTTGTCGCTTTCGTTTGGTTCGTTATTCTACTTATTCGCCGTGAATGATTTTAGCGTGCAATATGTCGTGAATAACTCCAATTCCACTTTGCCACTGCAATATCGTTTATCGGCAGTATGGGGTTCGCACGAAGGCTCATTGTTATTGTGGATTTGGTTACTGTCACTCTGGGCGGTAGGCGTAGCGACCTTTACCCGTAAAATGCCAGAGGAAGCCGTGGCGCGCGTGTTGAGCGTAATGGGCTTAATCAGCATTGGCTTTATGGTGTTCATTATTTTCAGCTCGAACCCATTTAACCGTACCTTCCCTGATTTCCCTGCCGATGGTCGTGAACTTAACCCGATGTTGCAAGATGTTGGCTTGATTTTCCACCCACCGCTGCTTTATATGGGATATGTAGGATTTTCGGTCGCTTTCGCCTTTGCGATAGCCTCATTGATGACGGGCAAACTCGACACCGCGTGGGCAAGATGGTCTCGACCATGGACAATGGCAGCGTGGGTTTTCCTGACACTCGGTATTGTGCTCGGCTCTTGGTGGGCATATTACGAACTCGGCTGGGGCGGCTGGTGGTTCTGGGATCCTGTGGAAAACGCTTCTTTAATGCCTTGGTTAGCGGGAACGGCACTGATTCATTCGTTAGCGGTAACTGAAAAACGCAGTACCTTCAAAGCGTGGACGGTATTGCTTGCTATTCTGGCTTTCTCGCTCTGTTTACTTGGCACATTCTTGGTGCGTTCGGGCATTCTGGTATCGGTTCACGCCTTCGCTTCTGATCCAACTCGTGGCTTGTACATTTTGGCATATTTGGTGTTTGTGATTGGCGGCTCGCTACTGCTTTATGCGTTCCAAGGGGCAAAAATCAAAAGTTTGGACAACTACCAACGCTATTCACGTGAAACCTTGTTGTTATTGAACAACGTGATGTTGATGGCGTTTTTATCGGTGGTCTTTTTAGGCACGATTTTACCGCTCATTCACAAGCAAATCGGCTTGGGCTCTGTCTCTATCGGTGCACCGTTTTTTAACCAGATGTTCCTGATTTTAATGGTGCCTTTCGCCTTTATTTTAGGCATTGGGCCGTTGGTAAAATGGCGACGTGATCAAATCTCGGCAATCCGCACGCCTGTGATGATTTTGCTGGTGATGATGATTGCACTCGGCTTCGGCTTGCCTTATTTGGTGGGCAACCGCATTACTGCTACATCGGTAATGGGCGTGATGATGTCGGCGATTATCGTCATTCTTAGCCTGTATGAAATGCACACCCGTGCCACACATCGTCATTCATTTTTGACGGGCATATTCAAACTTTCTCGTTCTCACTGGGGAATGGTATTAGCCCACTTAGGTGTGGCAATGACTGTATTTGGCATTGCGATGAGCCATAATTTCAGCATTGAAAAAGATGTGCGAATGCGTGAAGGCGACAGCGTGCAGATTTTGGATTACAACTTCACCTTTAAAGGTTTGAAAATTACCGATGGTGCGAACTACCAAGGCGGTACGGCAGATATTGAAATCACCCGCAACGGCAAACTAGAAGCTACGCTTCACGCAGAAAAACGGTTTTACAACGTCAGTAAAATGGGGATGACCGAAGCGGCTATTGATTGGGGCTTCACCCGTGATTTATATGCCGCACTTGGTGAGCAGTTAGATGACGGCTCGTGGGGGTTACGCCTTTACTATAAACCGTTTATCCGCTGGATCTGGCTTGGTGGCTTATTTATGGCATTAGGCGGCTTGCTCTGTATGCTCGATAAACGTTATCGAATTCGGGTGAGGGAATAAATTAAACAGCCCCAGAGGGGCTGATTTATACGTAACCTATGGCGTCAGCCATAGGCTCAAGCGGTGAAATTTTTAGGAAGATTTGCAAATTTTCTGAGGAATTTCACCGCTTATTTAATAGCCGAAGTAATTGAAAAGCCATTCGCCATTTGGTTGTTTGATAGCTGAGTGTCTGACTCTATCAACTTCTTCACTTTGAGGAGAGACATAGACAACTTGGAATAGGATTGCATTAGCTGCTTTTTTTTCAATTTTTTCTATACGCGATACATTTAAGCAACCTGATTTATGATGACGCATATGTATTTGAGGAAGAATGGTTTCACTTGGAGCGGTACTGTCTGGATCTGCATAAATTTTAAGCAGGTTTTCGTTGTTACAGGCAACGGCAGCTACATATTTGGAAATAGCTGGTTTTGCTTCGTTATACAATGCTTTCGCTCCGCTATTGGGTTTTGCATTTTGCACTGAGTTATCGGCAGAGTTTTGAGCATTAGCACTAATCATTGTCCCAGATAATTCAGAATTAACAGAACCAAGGGCGCTATTTACCGTAGATAGCGTGTCGGTTACCGCTTGGCAACCTGTTAATCCTAAACAAAGTAATAGTGCACAAGAAAGCTGCTTCATTTTATGCTCCTTAATTTCCTAAAGTTTGATAAATTCATATTACTATATGAAGACTAAAATATAACATATTGATGAAATTCATACAATTATAGGAATTTTATCAATGTAGGTTTATTTTGGAAAATATCGTGATTGCTTTTGGTAAAGTAATACGCCAATTGAGAAAAGAAAGAAAACTTTCGCAAGAACAATTAGGATTTGAGGCTGATCTTCAGCGAATTTATGTGAGTAAATTAGAATTAGGGCAACAACAACCTTCTTTAACGACAATCTTTAAACTCGCAAATGGGTTACAATGTTCAGCTAGTGAACTTATTCAGCAAACGGAAGAGATAAATCGAGGAGAAAATAAGTAGTTCAACAAGTGGTCAAATTTACACAACTTTTTGTAAATTGACAGTTTTATACTAAGAAATCAGTTAGAATGCCCTCGTTTTAAAGGACATTTCTTTTAGGAGTATTTTTATGTTAGGTAATATTTTAGGCTCGGTCGCGTCATCTATTTTGAATAATAGTGGGAATAGTCAATCTACTGCAATGCAGTTAATTCAAGCGTTGTTACAATCTCAAGGTGGAATTGAAGGCATTATTAAGCGTTTTCAAGAAAGCGGTTTGGAAGGTATTTTGAAATCGTGGATTAGCACTGATGAGGAAAATCAGCCAATTTCTGCTAATCAAGTCGTTGAGGTTGTAGGGCAGGAAAATATGAGCCAAGCAGCGGAGAAAGTGGGGGTATCTGAACTCGATGCGAGCAATTTACTTGCGGAATATTTACCGAAAATGGTGGATATGCTCACGCCAAACGGTCAATTGCCTGATTTAAATAATCTAAACGTGAATGATTTGATGGCACAAGCGGCAAAAGGGATTTTAGGTAAATTATTTAGCTAATCACTTAATTTAAGCAAGCGGTAAAGTTTTGAGAGAGATTTGCAAATCTTTCTCAGAATTTCACCGCTTTTGTTTTAATTTTTACAAAAAATAAACATTTCGCCTAATCAGTAGGCAAGTGTAAACAAATTCAAGATTTTTTTCAGAAAAGCGTTTGACATATTTTTTAAATCTAGTAATATGCACCGCACAAAGACACAGTGAGTGGTGAGATGGCCGAGCAGGCTGAAGGCGCTCCCCTGCTAAGGGAGTATAGGGTTCAAAAGCTCTATCGAGGGTTCGAATCCCTCTCTCACCGCCATTTACTTTATCACGCACCCGTAGCTCAGCTGGATAGAGTACTCGGCTACGAACCGAGCGGTCAGAGGTTCGAATCCTCTCGGGTGCGCCATTTTAAACTTTACTCTATTCAGTTTGAAATGGTCGCTGATAAAATAAATTCTCACAACAATTCAATACGCACCCGTAGCTCAGCTGGATAGAGTACTCGGCTACGAACCGAGCGGTCAGAGGTTCGAATCCTCTCGGGTGCGCCATTTTTCATTTATATCTCTTTTTTCTTCAAATTTCTTAAATAAAATATTCGTTGATTTCAATCGCTTTTGTGATTACGATCGCACCTATTTTTATTTAATCAATCTTATTTTTTTATGCTAAATTTTGCTTATCAAGAACATCGTTCTTCTTATTATTACGATTCCCGTAATCTCGATCTTCAATTCTCGAAAATTTCTGCGAATCAATCTGCTGATGTTTGCGTGATTGGCGCAGGCTTTTTAGGGCTTTCTGCTGCTTTAGAACTGGCTGAAAAGGGCAAAAAAGTCATTGTTTTAGAAGGTGCTCGTGTGGGATTTGGTGCATCTGGGCGTTCGGGGGGGCAAGCAATTAACGGCTTTGAAGAAGGTATTGATGAATATATCGATCATATCGGCTTTGAGAAAGCACGGAAATTATGGGATATGTCTCTTGAAGCGATCGATATTATTGACGAACGAGTGCAAAAGTATGGCATTCAATGCGATTGGAAGAAAGGCTACGCAACATTAGCCCTCAATAATCGTCGAATGGATGACCTAATCGCAATGCAAAAAGCGAGCGAGGAGCAATGTGGCTATACCAATATGCAACTTTGGGATAAAGCACAACTTAAGCAGCATTTGGGTAGCGATATTTACGTGGGCGGTTTATATGATAGCAATTCTGGGCATTTACACCCGCTTAATTATTGCTTAGGCTTGGCAAAAGCTTGTGTTGAAGCGGGTATTGAAATTTATGAGCATTCGCCTGCCACTGAAATTCAAGTAAAAAGTGATACACAAGCGCTCGTTTTTGCCGAAAACTTTACCGTGAGCTGTGAAAATGTGGTGTTGGCAGTGAATGCTTACATTGATGCGCTTTCTAAAAAAATCACTTTTGGCATTGAAAATACCATTTTGCCTGTGGAAAGTTTTATTATCGCGACTGAACCGCTTTCTCAAACGATGGCGGATAGCCTGATTAACAATGGAATGTCGGTGTGCGATAACAATTTACTGCTCGATTATTACCGCTTGTCGGCAGATAATCGCCTGCTTTTCGGCTCAGATTCTAGCACTAATGTTGATATGATCGCTAAAATGCGTTCAGAAATGTTGGCTGTGTTTCCTCAGTTAGAAGATGCTAAAATTGATTACGGCTGGGCAGGCCCGATTGATATGACGATGAATTCCTCCCCCCATTTCGGGCGAGCAAAACCGAATGTTTATTTTGCACAAGGTTTCTCAGGGCATGGAGTTGCATTAACAGGTTTAGCAGGACGAATTATTAGCGAAGCGATTTGTGGTAATGATGAACGCCTTGCAATTTTTGAGGGATTAAAAGTACCGCATTTTTATGGCGGAAAATGGATTAAGAAAATGGCATTGAAGGTGGGTATTCCTTGCTACCGTTTTTTAGATAAATATCGTTGATAAGAGGTATTTTTGAAAGGTCTATTTCTTCTCTTAACGGCAGCTATTGCTCTCTTTTTATGGTCGTGGGATATGGTTTACCCGTGGCAAAAATTGATGCAGGCCGAAGAAAACCGCTATACGCAAATTCAGCATACGAAAAAATTGAGAGTAGGGATGATAAATCATCCGCTCTCTTATTTTGTCAATGCAGAAGGAAAAGCTGGGATTGAGTATGAGCTCAGCAAGGCTTTTGCTGATTATTTAGCGGTGGAGTTGAATATTACGCTATTTGATAACAGTGAACAGCTTTTCCAAGCCTTAAAAGAGAACAGTATTGATATGGCGGCAGCGGGCTTGCTTTATCAGCCTGAACGTGGCGAACAGTTTCAAATTGGCACAAGCTATTACTCTGCTTCTTGGCAAGTCGCGTATAAAAAAGGTACGCAGCGCCCGTATAAATTAAATGAGTTACAAGCGGAAATCCTTGTACCTGTTGGTTCACCAGTGCTCCCTATTTTGACACAATTAAAAGAAAATCAACCGCTTGTAAAATGGCAAACGACGGATAAATTCACTCAAGAAGAGCTTCTTTTACAAGTAGCTGAGGGAAAAATTCCTTACACCATCGCACCATCGGTGGATATTTCTTCCGCACAATATATTAACCCTAATCTTGCGGTTGGTTTTGATTTAACCGATGAAATGCCAGTGGTATGGTATTTTGGCAAGAGCTCATTTAGCGAATTGCAGGCGTCTGTGCTGGATTTTATGGATAACGCCAACGAAACGGGCCTGATTGCACGGATTGAAGAAAAATATTTTAACCATTTGAATCGCTTTGATTATTCTGATGCCGCCATTTACCTTAATGCGGTCAAAAATGTGTTGCCAAAATATCGTGCTTTATTTGAGAAGCACAAAGGCGAGCTAGAGTGGTCGATGTTGGCAGCCATTGCTTACCAAGAATCTCGATGGGATCCGAATGCAACCTCTTCAACAGGAGTACGTGGGATGATGATGCTCACTCGCGATACTGCAGATCGAATGCGAGTTATCGATCGTACTAATGCAGAGCAGAGTATTCGCGGAGGGGCAGAATATCTGAATATGCTCATTCGCCAAATTCCCGAAACCGTGCCCGCAGAAGATCGTATTTGGTATGGCTTAGCGGCTTATAATATGGGATTGGGGCATTTATTGGATGTGCGTCGTTTAACTAAACAGCTTGGTGGTGACCCTGATAATTGGTTAGACGTAAAGAAAAATCTACCGCTTCTTGCTGAAAAACGTCATTACGCCAATTTAAAATATGGTTATGCACGAGGCTTCGAGGCATTTAGTTATGTTGAAAATATCCGTAAATATCACAGTAGTCTCGTAAATCATTTACGTATTGAAGAGCAAAAACTTCAACAAGAACAAAAAGAATTAGATAAACAAACTGAAGAAAATTTAAATCAGGAGAAACAAAATGAAACGTAAAGGAAGATTGAAGCAGAAGCGAACATTAACAACGAATAAGAATCGTCGAATTATGCATATTTGGAAACGTAAACGCCTAATTAAAGAACGCCGAGAAATCGCGTTTACGTTGATGGCTGAAGGATGATAAGATTTTGAAATAAATTACCCTCTAAAGATTTTGCTTTAGAGGGTAATCTTATATAAATTATTTTCTCACATCCAGTGCAGGATCTGCATCTTTACGATATTTCTCTTTAATCTGTTTTTGCAAACCATAGTCGTCTTTATCTGCTTGGTTTGAAAACAGATCTTCCTTGCCAAGTTTTGGATTTTGAATCCCCACCCAGTGAGCGATGCCTTCTAAAAAGTTTAAGCCTGATTTGAACACCTTATATTCGTGGCGTTCAGTATCGTCGGACGAAATTTTAAATAGCGGAATATTATGGTGTAACTGGCTGTGGCAGTTTTGGTTGAACAAAATTGCTCCATCTTTTTCGTTAGTTTGGTGACATAAACCGTGGTCGGAAAAATAAATCATTGAGAATGAACGCTGCGTTTTTTGTTCATTTGCCTTCAATTCTTCATAGGTACGTTTTAAGAAATCATCGGTTTTCTTGATGGATGAAATGTAGCAATTCAAATAGTCATACTGTGATTTGATTTCGCCTTCTTTAAAGATTTTCGGGTAATCTTCCACACGGTCGCAAGCTAATGGGTGTGAGCCGTAAAGATGCAACACAATAAAGCGTTTGCCTTGTACAGGGGCTTCTAACACTTGAGCGAATTTCGGCAAGAGGTCAAAGTCGCTGTAATTGGTAGAGTTAAAGCTACCGCCATTTTTGAGGAAAATGGTTTCATCCGCTTTGGAGGCAAGCGAGGAAATTGGCGTATCATATTCGCCTAAAAAGCCTTGATTGGAAATCCAATAGGTTTTCACGCCTGCGGATTTTACGAGGTCAAGCAAGCTCAAATCATAGTGTGGCTCCCAACTTTCTTTGTTTGGCAACGTAAGCATTAAACGCAATGAAGCGATGGTGTTTGTACCCGCGGAGGTCATCCCGTCAATCAACGTACCGTTCGTGCTCGACATAAAAGGGGTGTTTTCCACAGGGTAGCCATAGGCGTGATGGTAATCTTTGCGTGCACTTTCGCCCAGCACAATCACGTAATCATCATATTTCGAATTTTCAAGCGTTGAGCTGCCCCAATTGTTCGCTTTCGCCATCTCTTTAAGCGTATACATCTCTTTGGTAATTTTCACCGCAGAATCAACCGCTTGTTTAAGTGGATCTGCAATAGGTGAATAATAGGCAAAGAGCAAGCTAGAAAGTGCCACAAGGGTACGGTTACGTTGAAATTGAATGCCTGCATTCACACGGATTTTGTATTGCAACCATATAAGCAGCGGAATCGCAAGTGCGATGAGATAGCTACTGATGGGCATTTGCTGTAAGAACTCTTTGGTTTCAAGCAAATCGGTCGCAAAAATTGAGGCGATATATTGGTAACTTGGTGCCCCAAAATTTAAGCCTGTTGGCGTATAAATTGCGTGAATGATTACCAACGGAAGCAGTAGAAAATAGAAGGCTTTTTTGCTAGAGCTGAGAAAAATAATCAGTACGCTGGTCAGCAGAATTTGCCCGAAATCAGGTTCGGGGAACATTCCTGAGCCGATGAGTAGGAAATAGCTGCCGAGTAGGGTAATTGCAAGAATTAATATCAGTGCTGTAGGTTTAGAAAGATTAGCGAGTTTCATAATACGAATAGATAAGAAAAACATTTACTCTCTCTCCTCTTGGGAGAGAGACAGGGAAAATTGCATTGAGCAATTTTGTCAAAGAGGAGCAAAAAAGCGGTCAAAAATGACCGCTTACGCTCTCCCAAATTTCAATGCTGAACACATCGAAATTATCCCTCTCCCACAAGGAGCGAGGGCAATCATTAAGCCGTTACTTTATTCTTATTTGTAGTAGCTTTCAATAGAATATAGCCCACAACTGCTGATAAATTCGTTCCAATTAAGATACCTAATTGAGCTAATGGGAGCATATTGCTGCCATCATTATTATTCGCACCGAAAGCTAAACCTGCGATAAAAACAGACATCGTGAAGCCAATACCGCAAAGCACCGCAATCGCAAAAATCTGTTTGAAATTGACCCCTTGTGGTAAACCTGCAAGGCGAAGCAACACTGCAACATAGCTGAATAAGAATACACCAACTGGTTTACCAATGAACAAACCAAATGCGATACCTAATGGCACAGGCGAAGTCAATTTTTCTAAGCTCATACCATCAAATGAAACGCCTGCATTGGCAAATGCGAAGAGCGGTAGAATCACAAATGAACACCAAGGGGCTAAAATATGTTCTAAGTGGTAAAGAGGTGTTTCACCATTTTTACCTCGTAGAGGGATTGCAAAACCAATGATCACACCAGCTAATGTCGCATGTACGCCTGATTTCAGCACAGATGCCCATAAAATTGAGCCGACGATTAAGTAGTGAATCATACTCACTACTTTATACCGGTTCATCGTGAATAACGTAATAATCGCAAGACTCGCCACAATTAACGCAGGCATACTCATTTCGTGTGAGAAGAAAATAGCAATTACCACAATAGCACCAATATCATCAATAATGGCTAACGCAAGCAAGAACATTTTTAGTGGTAATGGTACTTGTTTACTGAGTAATGCGACAATACCTAATGCAAAAGCAATATCCGTCGCCATTGGGATAGCCCAACCACGAATAAGTTCAGGATCATGATGATTGATAAAATAGTAAATCAACGCAGGCACAATCATTCCACCAAATGCAGCAAAAGCAGGAAGAGAAGCTTTACGCACGCTTGAAAGCGAGCCTTCAAACATTTCTCGTTTGACTTCAAGCCCTACAAGTACAAAAAAGACCGCCATAAAGCCATCATTAATCCACATTAAAAGTGGTTTATCAATCGCAAAAGCCCCAACCTTCAACACCACTTGGGTTTGCAAAAAATCAAAATAGACAGATTGTACGCTCGTGTTGGCACAAATAATCGCTAAAATAGCCGCAGTAAAAAGCAGAATACCGCCTGAAGATTCAAGTTTAAGGAAATTCTTAATTTGCCTAATCATCATTCACTCCTTATATTGGCAAAAAACATCGGAAAACAAAACTGCAACACAAACGGTAAAATTGACCGCTTGCACGCTTATTTCATTATCTTATAACATTTTTTTATCATAAAAGAAAAGTTATTTTATCCATAATTTTGATAAAATATCGTCTATCGAAAATATTAAATTAAAAGAAATTTATTTATGTCAAATCACTGGCTTTATTGGGCACTCGCCTCGGCAGTTTTTGCCTCACTCACCGCAATTTTTGCCAAAATAGGTTTGCAAGGCATCAATTCCGATTTTGCAACTTTTATTCGCACCATCGTTATCATTCTTGCTCTTATTCTTTTTTTAACCTACACCAACAAATGGCAGCCACTTAGCTCGCTCAACGGTAAAAACTGGCTATTTTTAATCCTCTCAGGCTTAGCAACGGGAGCATCGTGGTTGGCTTATTTTAAAGCCTTGCAAATGGGCAACGCCTCACAAGTTGCCCCGATCGATAAATTGAGCCTTGCACTGGTTGCTGTTTTTGCTTTTCTGTTTTTAGGCGAACGCCCAAGCCAACAAGAGTGGCTAGGCATCGGCTTAGTAGTTGCAGGCGTTTTAACACTTGCTTTCAAGCGGTAGAATTATGGGCAAGATTTGCAATATTGATGTAGTATTCGCTCACAATGATGAATCTATTACCGAGCCATTTTCACCACCTGAACATTTAACCGAACGCCAGCTAAAGCGTTGGAAAAGCCGACGAATGGCAAAATTCCTGCTGAAAACATTGCTCAAAAAGCACGGTTTTAATCCGAATTTAGCCGAGCAAATTCAGAGAGCAAAAAATGGTCGCCCTTATTTCGCACAGCAAGAAATTGATTTTAACATCACACATTCGGGCGATTATGTCGCCATTATTTTTGCGAAAGCGACAAATGGAGAGCGAAGCCCAGTAGTTGGTATTGATTTAGAACATCCGCAAAAAACTCGCCGTTTTGAACCGCTTATCCGCCACTATGCCGATGCTGTTGAAGCAGAACAGTTGCTTGAAAAACCGCAGATTTTGACGAATTTAGCCGAACGCTTTTATTTAAGCTGGTGTTTGCGAGAAGCAGTACTAAAATCGCAAGGCGTGGGGATTATTAAGCTATCGGAAGTGATCCACCGCCCTAATGAGAAAACGATTAAAAGCCAGCATTGCCCGCAAGGTGTTTTGCATTTTTATCATCAATTCCCGTTTTTTCTTGCCTATTTCTTTGGATTTTGCAACAAATACCAGCTAGATTTATGGGAATGGAAAAATGGCGGTTTACAAAAAAACTGCACATTTCAACCGCTTGTTTATTCAGTCAATGAAGGAATATCGTATGAGTAATATCTTACAATTTGGTCAAAAAGACCTCGAAATTATTAAGGAAGAGACTGTCTATAAAGGACATTTTGAGTTGAAGAGAATCCATTTCCGCCATAAACTTTTTTCAGGCAAATTCAGCGGCGAAGTGGTACGTGAATTACTTGTTAAAGGCGAAGCCGCAGCACTGATTGCTTACGATCCAAAATTGGATAATGTGGTGTTGGTTGAGCAAGTTCGCATTGGTGCATATCAAAAACATTTAGACCAAACCCCGTGGTTGCTTGAATTAGTGGCAGGAATGGTGGATAAAGGCGAAGAGAATCCAGCCGAAGTTGCCAAACGAGAAGCCTTTGAAGAAGCGGGGATTGAAGTCAAAGAGGTCGAACACGCCTTAAGCGTTTGGGACAGCCCAGGTGGACAATTCGAACGTTTGCATCTTTTCCTTGGTTTAATCGACAGTACCCAAGTCGGCAACGGTTCAATCCACGGTTTGGAAGAAGAAAACGAAGATATTTTAGTACACGTAGTTCCTAGAACCCAAGCCTACCAATGGATTGTTGAGGGAAAAATCGATAACGTGATTGCAGTTATTGGCTTGCAGTGGTTAGAACTGAATTATAAGAGATATCAATAAAAATCCTAAAGCGGTTAATAACCTTGCGAATCAAAATTTGGCAAAAATGCTTGCGTTTTTAACCGCTTGACTTCCGTTTCAATGCGTCCATCCTCAAACAAGGAAAGCTCTCGCCAGCCTTGTGGAAGGTTATCTAGGGTAAAATCATCGCAATTTGGCTTAAATTGAATACAAGTGGAAGGCGTGGAAAGAATGCGGATACCGTTCCAAATTGCATCTACTTCTTGATGAATATGCCCGTGTAAAATCGCTTTTACGTTTGGGTAAAGTGCCAAAATTTCTGCCAATGCATCGCGATTTTTAAGACTGTGTTGATCCAGCCACGCTGAATTGGTAAATAAAATATTGTGATGTAAAACCACCAGCGTAAAGCGTTCAGGATTTTCGCTCAACTTTTGATTAAGCCACGCCAATTGCCCTTTAGATAAAAAACCATTTGGAGCAGAAGTCACTTGACTATTGAGCATCAAAATCTGCCAATGCTCGCCCGCAAAAATCTGTTTTTCAGGGCGAATATAATCGAATTTGCCCAACTGCAAGCTCATTTGTGGTTGTTGGTCGTGATTGCCTTCCAACCAAAATAGGGGCTTTGCAAGCGGTTGAATCATCTCGGCAAAATGCAAATAGCCTTCAAATTCATGATCTTGGATTAAATCGCCCGTTGCTAAAATTGCATCAAAATTACCCGATTGTGTTTGCATTTCCGCTTGGATTTCATCTAATACAGCTTGAAAACTTGCGTAAGTATTCACGCCGAGTAGATCTTTTGTCGTATCTGAGAAAAGATGTGGGTCGGTTATTTGGAGTAATTTTATAACCGATGTCTTTGGCTCAAGTGGATAAAAAGTATTCATTTTATAATTCCCTAAATTGATGGCGATACTTTACTGATTTATGCAACGAAGATCAGCAACCAATTTTCAAAAATGAGAAGTATGTTGGATTTTTTTTTTCATTTTGCAATGTGAACTGCCTTCGAAAGTAAAAGTTTGTTCGTTTTTTACCCTATCAATCAATTGAGAATTATTTTTATTTAGAAATCACTTGACCTCTTTGGTGATAATCATTATTATTTATAAAAATTCTAAATAATAATAGGTAATCACTCCAACTCTTTGCGCCGTATTCCCCCACAAAATACGGCGTTTTTTTTCATTTTTTTTTCAAAGCCGTTATAATAGAACCATTTTTCAGCCTATTTTAAGGAACATTATGAGCCAATCAATCGAAACGATTCTTGCCGAGCTTAAGCGTGGTGTAGAAGATATTTACTCCGAAGCCGATTTAATCGAAAAACTTAAAGAAAACCGTCCATTACGTGTAAAACTAGGTGCAGACCCAACAGCACCCGATATTCATTTAGGTCACACGGTGGTGTTAAATAAACTACGTCAATTCCAAAATTTTGGACACGAAGTGATTTTCTTAATTGGTGACTTTACCGCAACGGTGGGCGATCCATCAGGCAAAAATGCCACTCGTCCACCACTTTCTCGTGAAGATGTATTACGCAACGCAGAAACCTATAAAGAGCAGATTTTCAAAATTTTAGATCCGCAAAAAACGCGTATCGTATTTAACTCAGAATGGTTGGGTGAACTCGGAACGGTGGGTATGATTCGTTTAGCGTCAAACTACACAGTGGCTCGTATGCTTGAGCGTGATGACTTCAAAAAACGCTTTGCAAACCAACAATCTATCGCGATCCACGAGTTCATTTACCCATTATTGCAAGGTCACGACTCGGTAGCATTAGAAGCCGATGTGGAACTCGGCGGTACAGACCAAACTTTCAACTTGTTGATCGGTCGTGAATTACAGAAATCTGCAGGGCAAAAACCACAGGTGGCAATGACTTTACCGCTTTTAGTGGGTTTAGACGGCGAGAAAAAAATGTCGAAATCACTTGGCAACTATATCGGCGTAACCGAAGCTCCAAGCGAGATGTTTGGCAAAATCATGTCAATTTCTGACGAATTAATGTGGGATTGGTATAATTTACTCTCTTTCCGACCGCTTACAGAAATTGCGCAGTTAAAAGCCGAAGTCGAAGCAGGCAAAAACCCGCGTGATGTGAAGATTTTACTTGCGAAAGAAATCATTGCACGTTTCCACAACGAAGATGCGGCAAACGCTGCAGAACAGGAATTTATTAACCGCTTCCAAAAAGGAGCGATGCCAGATGAAATGCCTGAATTTACCTTTGAAGGCGAAATTGGTTTAGCAACCTTATTAAAAGAAGCGGGCTTAGTACCATCAACCTCTGAAGCCATCCGCTCTGCTCAACAAGGTGGCGTAAAAATTGATGGCGAGAAAGTGGATGATGTTCGCCAAAACGCACAAAAAGGCACTTTTGTTTACCAGGTGGGTAAACGTAAATTTGCCCGTGTGACGGTGAAATAAGAAAGAAAAAAGGCGAGAGTTAATCTCGCCTATTTTATATAATTTATTATGACATTAGTGTAATTTCATTGAAGGGCGCAAGAAGCGGTTGATTTGTCCTACTAATAAAATCAAGCCTGTTTTAAACCAGCCGTGTAATGCAACTTGGTGCATACGGTAAAGTGAAAGGTATGCAAGTCGTGCAATTTTACCTTCAATAAACATATCGCCTTTCATTAAGTTACCCATCAAGTTACCCACCGTGCCGAAATGTGAGAATGAAAGCAATGAGCCTTTGTCATTGAATTTAAACGGTTTCATCTCTTTGCCATCTAACAATGCTACGATGTTTTTACCACATTGAGTTGCCATTTGGTGTGCAGCTTGTGCACGTGGCGGAATTGGTTTACCGTTTTGAATCAATGCAGCACAGTCGCCAATTACGAACACATCTTTATCTACCGTGGTTTGCATTAAATCAGTGATTTCGATTTGGTTTAAGCGGTTAGTTTCAAAATCAAACTCTTTGATGAAATCTGGTGCTTTCACGCCTGCTGCCCATACCATTAAATCGGCTTCAATTTTTTCACCATCTTTAGTAATTAAACCATCTTCTACTGCCTCTGTGATCATTGTGTTCAAATGCACATCTACGCCTGCTTTGCGTAACTCTGAAAGGGCTGAACTAGACACTTTTTCAGTTAATGCAGGAATTAAGCGAGGACCTGCTTCTACAAGTGCTACTTTTAAGCTTGCGCGGTTTAATTTACCGAAGCCGTATTCATTTAAGTGTGAAACAGCATTGTAAAGTTCAGCTGAAAGTTCGATACCTGTTGCACCGCCCCCCACGATAGCAATTTTTACGTCTTTATCTTCGCTATGTGAAAAGCGTAAGAATAGCTCAAGCATACGTTTTTGGAAGTGCTTTGCTTGCTCAGAGCTGTCTAAGAAAATACAGTGTTCTGCTACCCCTTTAGTGCCGAAATCGTTTGATTTACTACCAATTGCAAGGATAAGTTTATCGTAAGCAATATGGCGTTCTTTTACTAATACTTCGCCATTTTCATCGAGTAACGGCTCAAGCAGGATCTCTTTTTGCTCACGATTTACACCTGTAAGCGTGCCTTGTTGGAAGTGGAAATGGTGGTTAGTCGCATGAGCACGGTAGCTCACTGCGTCTGTACCATCATCTAAAGAACCTGTTGCAACTTCGTGTAATAACGGTTTCCAAAGGTGGGTTGCGTTGCGGTCGATCAAAAGCACCTCTGCTTTCTTTTTTTTGCCTAATTTATTACCTAAATAGGTTGCCAGTTCTAAACCTCCGGCACCACCGCCGACAATCATGATTTTTTCCATTTTATACTCCGAAATATTTTAGAAATTAAAAAAATAAACTGGCGTGAATTGTAAGGACTTTGAACGGAATGTCTAGCCATTTTAACGTTTTTTTAACGAAAAACGACCGCTTGTAGCTATTCTGTGTGATTTTTCAGGCGTAAAGATTGCTTACATTTGCGGCAGATGTAGCTACGTTGATTACGTTGAATCGTATTGTGGCGACGAACAGAAAGTAGATGCGTTTGGCAGCCACATTCATACGGGAACTGTTTTGCCACGCTTGCGGTGCTGAATTGATGGTAGATTTCTGCAGGCACGCCAAGCACTTGTTCCATCATCATTTTCCACTCTTTGCCGTGCGGTTGCACATGCCCAAATTGTTGATAAACGAGTAAATGAGCAAGTTCATGCGGCACAACTTGTTGGATAAATGCTGTGCCGTTTTCTACAAGTAAAACAGGATTTAGGCGAATTTCATTTTGCTGTAAATATGCCACGCCCGCTTTTTGCCCGCGGAGTTCAAAATTCATCACGGGCATTGTAAATTCTTTGTTAAAGAATTTGTTTGCCTTTTCTAGGCTTTGTTTTAGTTGGCGCAGGGCTTGGAGTTTGAGGATTCTTAGGTCTGGCATAAAATTATTTATCTGGTTGGATTTTATTCTGCCAAATCGCCCCTCCCCCTCTTTGCTAAAGA
>NZ_MUXX01000001.1:0-54292 GCF_002015045.1 Haemophilus paraphrohaemolyticus | reverse complement strand
TCTTTAGCAAAGAGGGGTAGGGGAGATTTATTCGCTATGCTAACACTTCGTGCCGTTGCTAAAGCAATGTTCAAATGCAAGCATTTGTGGCAGTCTTAATTAACGAAGAAATTACTTTATATTACCTCGGACAATCCATCACATTCCACTTTTTGTCATAGCAAATATAAAGCTCATTCTTGCTTGCACCCAAATACACGCGGTCTAATTGTGGATTATTTTTACGCATCCATCGGAAAAGCTCATTATTTCGCATCCACGTATCAGGCAAGACTAAATCATCAAACAAGGCTTTTTGTTTGGCGAAATAGCTTTCAGGATCGTTGAAAGCACAAGCACCGTGCTTTTCCCATTCGCCTTGTAAGAGTGAAGCTCCAGGGGATTCGGGCAAATATTTTTCGATAATCTGTGGTGAAACAGACGGTAAGTCGCCTTGGCAAAAACGAGGGTGATCTTCAACTGTTCTAGCATTTTTATTCTGTGCCCAAAGCCCATGAATGACCCAACCAAATTTTTTATAGCTAGAGCATTGATAGGTTGCCTTTTCAGGAATTTTACCATTGTTCTTTTCACGTTGAGCCTCGCAAAAGGAAGGCGACCACGAGAGTACAAGCATATAGTAATCAACAGGTGCGGTGGCATTTTGTCCGTATTTGTCGTCTGCCATTACAATATCGTAACTGTTTTTGACCGCTTGTTGGGCGGTGTTGGAAGTGGTTGTTTGAGCAGGTTTTGATTTTTCTTGCTGATTTAAAAAGTAAGAAACAATAATCGCAAAGAGAAAAATCAGCAGGTTAATCATTTTTTTGGTTAATTTCATAAAATAAATAGGATAAAAGCCAATCATTAAAGGCGTGTACTATAAAACAAGCGTTCGAAAAAGCCAAAAATTTTGCAAATTTGGCGAAAATTTCAGCAAAAAGAAAATCAAATATTAAATTTTGTGAAGCAGATCACGGATTATTCCTCCATAAATCTATATTATCTGGAGCAAGTTGTTAGGTATAACAATTTAATGACTCTCTAAAATCTCTCTATGTCATTCCACTTAAGGGGAAATTCTATGAAAAAAATGATTTTAAGTGCTGTAGCATTCGCGGTTGCATTAGGTTCAGCAGTAGGTACTGCTCAAGCGAAAGATCGTATCGGTGTGACCATTTATAAATATGACGATAACTTTATGGCGTTAATGCGTAAAGAAATCGAAAAAGAAGCGGCTCAACATAAAGATGTCGAGTTGTTAATGAATGACTCTCAAAACACACAATCTATCCAAAACGACCAAGTTGATGGCTTACTTTCTAAAGGTGTGAAAGCATTAGCTATCAACTTAGTAGACCCATCAGCAGCGCCAACCATTATTGGTAAAGCAAAAGGGGATGATGTGCCGGTGATCTTCTTCAATAAAGACCCAGGTGCGAAAGCGATTGGTAGTTATGAACACGCTTACTATGTGGGTACAGACCCGAAAGAATCAGGTGTGATTCAAGGTGACTTAATTGCGAAACAATGGAAAGCGAACCCTGCGTTAGACTTAAATAAAGACGGTAAAATCCAATACGTATTATTAAAAGGTGAACCAGGTCACCCAGATGCGGAAGCGCGTACAAAATACGTTGTAGATGAATTAAATAAACAAGGTATTCAAACTGAGCAATTATTCATCGATACTGGTATGTGGGATGCGGCAATGGCGAAAGATAAAACTGACGCTTGGTTAACTAGCCCGAAAGCAGACCAAATTGAAGTGATTATTTCAAACAACGATGGTATGGCAATGGGTGCATTAGAAGCGACTAAAGCACACGGTAAAAAATTACCAATCTTCGGTGTGGATGCGTTACCTGAAGTATTACAACTTATCAAAAAAGGTGAAATTGCAGGTACTGTGTTAAATGATGGTGTGGGTCAAGCGAAAGCAGTTATCGCATTATCAACTAACCTTGCAGCAGGTAAAGATGCAACTGCAGGTACAGAAATTAAATTAAAAGATAAAGTCGCTCGTATTCCTTATTTAGGTGTTGATGCAAGCAACTTAGATAAATTCTTAAAATAAATTATTAAAACACGAGGCACAGGCGTGTTCGCCGTGCCTCAATTTTTTACACGGAGTGAGATATGACAAGCGAAGTACTACTCACAATGACAAACGTTAGCAAGTCGTTTCCTGGGGTAAAAGCCTTAGACCACGCCAATCTAACGGTAAAATCGCACAGCGTACACGCCTTAATGGGTGAAAACGGTGCGGGGAAATCGACCCTTTTAAAATGCTTGTTTGGTATTTATGCAAAAGATGAAGGTGAAATCCTGTTTTTAGGTAAGCCCGTTAATTTCAAAACTTCTAAAGAGGCACTTGAAAACGGTATTTCAATGGTTCACCAAGAGTTGAACCTGGTTAAACAAGTAAGCGTAATGGATAACTTATGGCTTGGACGTTATCCATTAAAAGGCCCATTTGTGGATCACGATAAAATGTATCGCGATACAAAAGCGATTTTTGATGAATTAGACATTGATGTTGATCCAAGAGAAAAAGTAGCAAAACTCTCTGTGTCTGAAATGCAGATGATCGAAATTGCCAAAGCGTTCTCTTACAATGCGAAAATTGTAATTATGGATGAGCCAACCTCTTCGCTCTCTGAAAAAGAGGTAGAACATTTATTTAAAATCATTCAAAAATTAAAAGATAGAGGCTGTGGCATCATCTATATTTCACACAAAATGGATGAAATCTTCAAAATTTGTGATGAAATTACGATTTTACGTGATGGTAAATGGGTCAACACGGTTGCAATTAAAGACACTTCAATGGATCAAGTGGTTTCTATGATGGTAGGGCGTGAATTAACCCAACGTTTCCCAGAAAAAACCAACGTACCACAAGAAGTGATTTTAGAAGTGGAACATTTAACCGCGAAAAATCAACCTTCGATTCAGGATGTTACCTTTGAATTACGTAAAGGTGAAGTGCTTGGCGTAGCAGGCTTGGTAGGTGCAAAACGCACCGATATTGTAGAGACTATCTTCGGTGTGCGTGAAAAAGCAAGCGGTGTGATTAAACTTCATGGCAAAGAAATTCGTAACCACAACGCCTTTGAAGCGATTAACAACGGCTTTGCGTTAGTAACCGAAGAGCGCCGTTCCACAGGGATTTATGCGAATTTAAGCATCGAATTTAACTCATTGATTTCAAATATGAAATCTTATTTGGGCAAATTCGGCTTACTCAGTAATAAAAAAATGAAAAGCGATACCCAATGGGTAATCGATTCAATGAATGTAAAAACCCCATCGCACGGCACATCGATTGGCTCACTTTCAGGCGGTAACCAACAAAAAGTCATTATCGGACGTTGGTTATTAACCCAACCAGAAGTGTTAATGCTAGATGAACCAACCCGTGGTATCGATATCGGGGCGAAATTTGAGATTTACCAACTGATCCTTGAACTTGCCAATAAAGGAAAAGGTATCATTATGATTTCATCGGAAATGCCAGAACTACTTGGTGTTACCGACCGAATTATCGTGATGAGTAATGGTAAAGTGGCGGGCATTGTCGAAACGGCAAAAACCTCCCAAGAAGAAATCTTACAACTTGCGGCAAAATACTTATAAATCAGGAGTGAATTATGTCTGCTGTACAACCTAACAAAGCACTTAATTTTCTGAAACAAAATGCCATCTATTTTGTGTTATTGATTTTACTTATTATCATCATCGCACAAGATCCTAGCTTTTTGAGTTTACGAAATTTTAGTAACATCTTAACCCAATCTTCAGTACGTTTAATTATCGCTCTTGGTGTCGCAGGGCTGATTGTTACCCAAGGTACCGACTTATCCGCTGGTCGTCAGGTCGGTCTTGCTGCGGTAATCTCTGCTACGCTCTTACAAGCAATGGATAATATGAACAAAGTATTCCCGAACCTTGCTGAAATGCCAATCCCGGTGGTTGTGCTTATCATCTGCGGTATCGGTGCAATTATCGGTTTGTTTAATGGCTTTGTGATTGCTTACTTAAACGTAACACCATTCATTGCCACAATGGGGACAATGATCATCATCTACGGTATCAACTCACTTTACTATGATGCTGTAGGTTCATCACCAATCGCAGGCTTTAGCGAAAGTTTCTCCGACTTCACACAAGGTTTCTTCCGAATTGGTGGTTTTAAGCTCTCATACATCACTATTTATGCAGCGATTGCAACCGTGATTATGTGGATTTTATGGAACAAAACCCGCTTCGGTAAAAACGTATTCGCTATTGGTGGTAACCCAGAAGCAGCGAAAGTATCCGGCGTAAACGTTGCACTGAACTTAATGGGCATCTATATGGTGTCTGGTATCTTCTATGCCTTCGGAGGTATGTTAGAAGCAGGTCGTATTGGTAGCGCAACCAACAACTTAGGCTTTATGTATGAAATGGACGCAATCGCAGCTTGCGTAGTAGGTGGTGTGTCATTCGCAGGTGGTGTGGGTACAATTATCGGTGTAGTAACAGGGGTGTTAATCTTCACCGTTATCAACTACGGCTTAACCTACATCGGCGTAAACCCTTACTGGCAATACATCATCAAAGGCGGTATCATCGTCTTAGCAGTAGCAATTGACTCATTGAAATACGCGAAGAAAAAATAGTTAATCAGAATAAAGTAAGGGCAATTTACCCTTACACATCAATAACAAGCGGTCGAATTTGCAATATTTTTTGTAAACTCGACCGCTTGCATATCCCTTACAACACAAAAGAAAAAGGAGCTTGCTATGCTAAACATTGTATTTTTAGACCGCACAGGCATTCCTGCCACACACAATATTCCTCGTCTAAGCTTTCCGCATAATTGGGTGGAGTATGACCGAACTAGCGCGGATGAAACCTTCGAGCGTGCCAAAGATGCTGATATTATCGTGACCAGTAAAGTATTACTTGGGCGTGAATTATTAGCGAAATTACCTAAATTAAAACTGATTGCCATTACGGCAACAGGCACAAATAACGTGGATTTAGTGGCAGCAAAAGAGCTTGGCATTTGTGTGAAAAATGTGACGGGTTACTCTTCTGTTACTGTACCAGAGCACGTATTGGGGATGATTTTTTCGCTTAAACATAGCTTAATGAGTTACCATCACGACCAAGTGACCAGCGACCGTTGGGCGATTTGTGGGCAGTTCTGCTACACCGATTATCCGATTACCGATATTCGTGGTGCAACGCTTGGTGTATTCGGTAGAGGGAACACTGGAGCTGAAGTGGCACGCCTTGCACAAGCGGTCGGAATGAACGTAATTTTTGCAGAGCACAAAGGTGCGACCACGATTCGTGAAGGTTACACCCCATTTGAAGAGGTGTTCAAACAGGCGGATGTGATCACGTTACATTGCCCGCTTACGGAACAAACTCAAAACTTAATTAACGCAGAAACCTTGGCATTGATGAAACCAACAGCTTATTTGATTAACTGCAGTCGTGGACCTGTGGTAGATGAAAAAGCATTGTTGAATGCGTTAGAAACTTGCCAAATTGCAGGCGCTGCGTTAGATGTGCTGGTAAAAGAACCGCCTGCGATTGATGATCCGTTAGTTCAAGCGGCAAAACGCTTACCGAATTTGTTGATTACCCCACACATTGCGTGGGCAAGCGATTCAGCGGTCACAACATTGGTTAATAAAGTTGCTCAAAATATTGAAGAGTTTGTAAAAACGGGCAAGTAATTAATGTTTTAGCAAAAAGAGGGAAGATGGTAAGATAGTCTTCCCTTTATTTTTTACTTCCCCCTTCCGTAAATGGAGGGAGTGAAGTACTTCGCATGATTTATATAATATGAACTTTACCTCCCTATTTATCGCTTGGCGGTATTGGCAAACGAAAAGTGCCGATCGTTTTGGGCGACTGGTGACCAATCTCGCCAGCTTTGGCATTGTGCTAGGCGTAATGGCATTGGTGATTGTGCTTTCCATTATGAACGGCTTGGAAAATATGCAAAAGCGTAATTTGCTTTCTACACTGCCACATGCGGTTGTGATGCCAATTGATGGACATTTTGCAAAAAATGAGCAACAGCCCCAACCAGATTTTGTGACTCAAGCTAATCCAATTAACCGTACGAATATCATTATTCAAAGTCAGCAAGGGATTGAAGCAGGCTCGTTAATTGGTGTGGAAAATACCCAAGATGATCCGCTTTTAAATGGCGAAAATGTGGCGCAGCTTCTGCCCGAAGGCGAATTTAACGTGCTAATTAACTGGCAATTGGCTCAAAAATTGAATCTGAATGTAGGTGAAAAAATCCGCATTATGATTACTGAAAACAGCCAATACACACCGATGGGACGAGTACCGATGCAACGTCTGTTTCATATTTCAGGGTTCTATTATGCGAATAGTAATGGCAGCGAATATACGCTATTTGCGAATTTAGTGGATGTGGGGCGACTGCTCAGGATCGATAACGAGCATATTCAAGGCATACGCTTGTATTTAAACGACCCGTTCCAAGTTACCGAATTAAGCCGTTACTTCCCTGAAGAACAGTACCAAATCCACGATTGGCGCGAGCAGAAAGGCGAGTTTTTCCAAGCGGTGAAAATGGAAAAAAATATGATGGGCTTGCTGGTGAGCTTGATTATTGTGGTGGCGATTTCCAACATTATTACCTCACTAAGTTTAATGGTGGTAGATAAACAGGGCGAAATTGCGATTTTACAAACTCAAGGCTTAACCAAACCGCAAGTGATGCAAATTTTTATTTTCCAAGGCTCAATTGTGGGGATTATTGGCTCGATTTTAGGTGTCGTTTTAGGTGTAGTTGCCGCAATGAATTTAGATACATTGATTGCAATGATTAACCCTGCGATTGTGTTGCCAACTTTGATTTCTCCAACGCAAATTACGGTGATTGCGGTGGTATCGATTTTATTATCGCTCGCGTGTACGCTTTATCCCGCATTTAGTGCATCGAAAATTGAACCAGCTCAGGCGTTGAGGTATGAATAAAATGCAGAATAATGCTTTTACTATTGCAGAAACCGCTGAATTTTTTTCTGTATCAACTGCAACAATTCGAAATTGGGTTAAAACTGGCTATCTATCTTTAATCGGAAAAGGGAAAATTGATAAACAATCTGTATTTGAATTTAAAGCGAATAAATTAGGAAAAGAGAAATTAACTTCTCGGGCAAACAAATCCCAGAAGGATAGCCATAACCATCAAGAACTCACCAAATTTATTCTTCAAGAGATAGAGAGTAATAATATTGCCTATCTTGGTAAGAGATATGAAGAAAGCTTATCTGATTCTTATAGAAATAAAGAAGGAATTTACTACACTCCTGAAGAAATAGTTAATGATTTACTCAATATAAAAGGTGATTTATCAACAAAAACATTTCTAGATCCTTGTTGTGGTTCTGGAAACTTTATTATGCGTGCTATAGAACTAGGTGTGAAACCAGAAAATATTTATGGCATAGATATTGATCCACTTGCAGTAGAAATTACTAAGAAACGTATAAAAGAAAAGACAGGGTATATTTCAGAAAATATTATTTGTGCTGATTTCTTAGAAAAGTATAAAGAAAATGGTTTAGAAGAATATGATCTTATTTATACTAATCCTCCATGGGGCAAAAAAATAGATAAGAAAGATAAAGAGTTTTATGCAAATTTATTAAATGCAGGAACAAGTAATGACACTTGCTCTTTATTCTTTTTCGCGTCTCTTTCTTTACTAAAGAAAAATGGTAATTTAGGATTGCTTTTACCTGAAGCATTTTTCAATGTTGCGGCATTCGAAGCAGCTAGGCAGGAAATGTTAAAGTATGACATTTTAAACCTAACAGATTATGGTAAAGCATTTAAAGGTTTACAAACTGGAGCAGTTTCTTTTGTTTTGAATAAAAGAAAATCAAATTCAGATAAAGATATTATTTGTAATTATAAAGGAAATATCTTTAATAGAAGTGCAAAATCATTTATTTCTAATCCAAAATTAATTTTTAATTTAAATTGTGATGCTCAAGAATCCAAGGTTATTGAATATTTATTTAGTTTACCATATGAAACATTAGAACATAGAGCTAAATGGGGATTAGGTATTGTAACTGGAAATAATGAAAAATTCCTGAAAAAACAACCATTTACTGATTCTATTCCTGTGTTTAAAGGTTCTGATATTACGAAAGAAGGATTAAAATCTGCAACCAATTTTTTATCAAACGATTTCTCACAATATCAGCAGGTCGCACCTAGAGAAATATTTGAAGCAGAACAAAAGTTAATTTATAAATTTATTTCTTCTAACTTATGTTTCTACTATGATAAAGACAAGTATTATGTATTGAATAGCGCTAATATGATAATAGTTGAGAAAGGTTTTCCGGTTTCTATGCAAGTGTTATCTGATTTATTTAATAGTAGTTTTATGAATTGGGTTTTTCATAAGTTATTTAATACCCATAAAGTATTAAGAGGTGATTTAGAGCAATTGCCTATCTACCCTCAATTTATAAAGGATAACTTATTTAATGAAATTGAATATTTATCATTATTAGGTTTAGTTAAGGAAAAAAATGGAACTTTCAGAATTAAAAAGTAGAATTATCTCTTCTTTCTCTGGTAGTGAAAAAGATCTTATGGATGTTTTACAAATGATAGAAGATGATAGAGCAGTCTATCCTTTCAATGAGTATGAGCATCTTATTATTTCTTTTATTGAGAAGAAAGGTTTAACTTACGAGCAATACATTGATATTAGAACAGAATATATCAATTCAAATCCAAACTTATGGATATTTGAAATCTCAGCACCTCGAGGTTTTGGTGAGAAATTTGCACAAACTTATGTAAAAGGGAAAAGTAATAAATTGCTTTCCCCATCTAAAAAATTAGATGCTGATTTTAAAGGTGAATATGATTTATGGCTAGATGGAATCAAAATTGAAGTTAAGGCTTCAAGAGCTGTAGATTCTGATAGCGATGAACCTTTATATATTAAAGCATTATCAAGTAATACTCATAAACGCTTTTTAATGAATTTTCAACAATTAAAGCCTCAATGTTGTGATGTGTTTATTTGGCTAGCGGTATTTCGTGATGAAATTATTCTATGGGTTTTAAATTCAGATGAAGTTGCCTCTCATGAGTTATTTTCAAAAGGACAGCATCGCGGAAATCATGGTAATGAAGGTCAGTTACATATAAAAAATGACAATATAAATCTGTTTGATAAATATAAATTAATTGACAATGATATCGAAAAAGCGATTAAAGATGCTGTAGCAAGAAAAGGTAAATCATAATGACAACATTACTCCGCTGTGAAAACATAAGTAAATTTTATGACGAGGGCGATCACAAAGTTCAGGTATTAAAAGAGGTTTCTTTTTCAATGAATGTTGGCGAGCTGGTGGCAATTGTAGGGAGTTCAGGTTCGGGCAAAAGTACGCTTTTACATATGCTTGGCGGATTAGACCAACCGAGTTCGGGCAAGGTATGGATTCAAGATCAATCCTTGCAAAAACTGAGTGCAAATAAACTTGCGAGCTTACGAAATCAGCATTTAGGCTTTGTGTATCAGTTCCATCATTTGATGGCGGATTTCACTGCATTGGAAAACGTGATGATGCCGATGTTAATTGGAAAACAGAACAAATCGGAAGCAAAAGATCGTGCTGAAAAGATGTTGCAAGCGGTCGGATTATCTCACCGAATTACGCATCGTCCATCAGAGCTTTCAGGCGGCGAGCGTCAGCGTGTGGCAATTGCTCGTGCTTTAGTGAATAATCCTGATTTAGTACTTGCAGATGAGCCAACAGGGAATTTGGATCAAAAAACCACCGAGAGCATTTTTGATCTGATCAAACAGCTCAATGCAGAACAAAATATCGCGTTTTTATTGGTGACCCACGATCTAAATTTGGCCCAAAAACTCTCGCGTCGTTTCGTGATGCGAGATGGCGTATTGCGTGAGGAAGGCTGATGAACACTCCGTTTTTTATTAGTTGGCGTTATCAAAAAGGTAAGCAGAAAAATCGCCTTGTATCTCTGATTTCGTGGTTTTCGACAATAGGAATTGCCTTGGGCGTGGCAGTGTTGATTATTGGTTTAAGTGCAATGAATGGCTTTGAGCGTGAGCTTAATCAGCGTGTGCTTTCCGTTGTGCCACACGCGGAAGTTTATGCATACGATGGCAATAAAGAGGGCGTGATTAGAGATCCTGTTCAGCTCGAAAAATTGGTTAAACAGAGTGAAAACGTGCTTGCCACCGCGCCATTTATTACCTTTACAGCTTTGATTGAAAACGGCACGCAGCTCAAAATTGCTCAAGTGCGAGGTGTTGATCCGCAAAAGCAAGAGAGCGTGAGCCAGCTTGGGCATTTTGTGCAAGGTAATCAATGGGATGTTTTTAAAAAAGAAGGCGGCTTGATTTTAGGAGCAGGCATTGCGAAAGCACTCGAAGTAGATGTAGGCGATGAGGTGACTTTGTTGCTGCCACAAGCAAGTGAAAACGACCGCTTGGCTCAGCCGTTGCGTTTTAACTTACCAATTACGGGCATTTTGAAATTAGAGGGGCAGTTGGATTACAGCTATGCCTTGCTACCGATTGAAAAAGCACGAGAATTGTTAGATTACGAACAAGGCGAAGTGACGGGCGTGGAGTTGGCTTTGCGTTCTCCCTTTGATGTGCAGCAGTTGGATCTTTCGCAATTAAATCACTTTAATCAACCGCTTTATTTGAACACTTGGGTCAATAAATTTGGCTATATGTATAACGACATCCAGCTAGTTCGCACAGTGATGTATATTGCAATGGTGCTTGTCATAGGCGTAGCGTGTTTTAACATTATTTCAACGCTGGTGATGGCGGTAAAAGATAAGCAAGGTGATATCGCGATTATGCGAACACTTGGGGCAAATAACGGTTTTATTAAACGGATTTTCCTCTGGTATGGCTTACTTTCAGGCATGAAAGGGGCGGTGTTAGGCATTCTGCTTGGTGTGGGGTTAGCTTTGAATTTAACCAGTATTATCAAGGGGCTAGAAAATCTACTTGGCATTCAAGTGCTTTCTGAAGGCGTTTATTTTGTCAATTTCCTACCAAGCGAATTGCATTGGCAAGATATTGTTTATGTATTGCTTGCCACCATTGTGTTGAGCTTATGCGCAAGCCTCTACCCGGCATCACGTGCAGCAAAATTAGAGCCTGCGAAGGTATTGAGTGGGTATTGATTTCCCCCTATCCCTCCCCCTCTCTCACCAAGGGAGAGGGGATTTATTTAAAATATGATAAATTTTCGATCATAAAAAGATTAAAATTTAATCATTTTATCCATTATTTTGCTGGTTATCTAATCAAATACTCTCCATTTTCTAATTTTTTCTGCAAAAAAACTTGCAACTGTATAGTAAACCACTATACTGGCATCCAGTTAAATTGTTCAAAATTGAACAGAATATAGCCATTTTTAAACTAATTTATGACACAAGGATTAACCCATGGCAGCAGAGAAAAAAAGTAATAAAAACGTTGTGGTAAAACAGACAGATCCAGTACAACGTGAGAAAGCCCTTGCAGCGGCATTAGCGCAAATTGAAAAACAATTTGGTAAAGGCTCAATTATGAAATTGGGTCAAACAGAGAACTTGGATATTGAAGCAGTTTCAACAGGTTCGATCGGTTTAGATATGGCGTTAGGGATTGGCGGTTTACCGATGGGGCGTATCGTTGAGATCTTCGGGCCAGAATCGTCAGGTAAAACAACCTTAACGTTATCAACCATTGCTCAAGCACAAAAAGCGGGTAAAACTTGTGCCTTTATTGATGCGGAGCACGCACTTGATCCAGTTTATGCACAAAAATTAGGCGTTAATACTGATGACTTGTTAATTTCTCAGCCAGATAACGGTGAGCAAGCATTAGAAATTTGTGATGCATTAGTACGTTCTGGCGCAGTGGATGTGATTATCGTGGACTCTGTAGCGGCATTAACACCAAAAGCAGAAATTGAAGGCGATATGGGCGATTCACATATGGGTTTACAAGCTCGTTTAATGTCTCAAGCATTACGTAAATTAACGGCTAACATCAAAGCGACTAACTGCTTGGTAATCTTCATCAACCAAATCCGTATGAAAATTGGCGTGATGTTTGGTAACCCAGAAACCACGACAGGTGGTAATGCGTTGAAATTCTATTCTTCTGTGCGTTTAGATATTCGTCGTTCAGGTGTGGTGAAAGATGGCGATAACATCATTGGTAGCGAAACGAAAGTAAAAGTGGTGAAAAATAAAGTAGCTCCCCCATTTCGTGAAGTAAACTTTGATATTATGTATGGCGAAGGTATTGCACGCACCAATGAATTACTTATCTTGGCTGAAAAACAAGGCTTCATCAATAAATCTGGTGCTTGGTTCTCTTACGAAGGCGAGAAAATCGGTCAAGGTAAAAATAATGCAATTAAATGGTTAGCTGAGCATCCTGAAGTGGCTGCGAAAATTGAAGCAGATCTTCGTGAATTATTTATGAAAAATCCAAACACTGCATTAGCTCCTAGTCCGAAAAAAGGCAAAAAAGGCAAAGGTGCAGATGATGTTGAAGAAGTAGATACTGATATCGAAGAATTAGAAGATATTGAAGAAATCGAAGAAGAATTCAACGAAGAAGAGCTTTAATCATAATCATGAGCAAATGCGACAGAAATGTCGCATTTTTTCTATACCAAATCAATAATGACAGAACAAAAAATTACCGATAAAAAAGTACATAAATACAGTGCTTTAAACTATACGCTTTATCTTCTTTCGAAACGAGATTACACCGAGAAGCAGCTCCGTTCAAAGCTCAAACTTAAAGAGTATGAAGCGGTCGAAATTGATAAAGCTATTACAAAAGCACAAGAGCACAACTGGCAAAGCGATGAACGTTTTTGTACCTCTTTTATTCGTTATCGTTCCCAACAAGGAATTGGACCGCGTCGCTTAAAGCAAGAACTGAAAATGAAGGGCGTGCCAGAATGCTTAATTGCAGCTGCGATGGACGAAGCCGAAGAAGAGATTGATTTTTATGAAATTGCCGAGCGAGTTTTTGAGCGAAAATGCCCACGTGTTTGGGACATCAAAGCAAAGCAGAAAATGTGGCGATTTATGGTCAGCCGTGGATTTTATCAGGATCATTTTAGTCATTTGATGGAAATAGATTATAATGACAACGATGATGAATTCGATGAATAAAGAATAATGCAAGAACAAGAAATACACAGACAAGTGGTGCTAGATACCGAAACCACGGGGATGAACTTTAACGGTGCACCGCACATTGGGCACAATATTATCGAAATTGGGGCGGTTGAGGTCATCAATCGCCGCTTAACAGGGCGAACCTATCACGTTTATATCAAGCCTCCTCGCGAAGTTGAAGAAGAGGCGATTAAAGTTCACGGCATTACTAACGAGTTCTTGCAAGATAAGCCCTCTTTTGCCGAAATTGCTCACGAGTTCGTGGATTTTATTAAAGGTGCAGAACTTGTTATTCATAATGCGCCCTTCGACGTGGGCTTTATAGATCATGAATTTTCATTCTTGAAAAATCCGCCACCAAAAACAGCTGAGATGTGCACTGTTACCGACAGCCTTGCAATGGCTCGTAAAATGTACCCAGGTAAACGAAACAACTTGGATGCACTTTGCGATCGCTTAGGCATCGACAATAGCAAGCGTGTCCTCCACGGGGCATTACTGGATGCGGAAATTCTGGCTGATGTCTTCCTAATGATGACAGGCGGTCAAATTGCCTTGCTAGCAGATGAAACAGAAGAGAACGTACAAGCGGTTGAATCTCAAGAAGAAATTGCAAGAGAAGACGTGGATTCCAGCGGAACTATTGTTTTCCAAGCCACCTCTTCTGAGCTTGAAGCCCACGAGGCTTTTATAGCGTTGATCAATAAAAAGTCAAAAGAGAATTGCATTTGGCTGAAACGAATGGAAACGGAAAGCATACAGTAAACTAAAAATGGCTTAGAACTTAAAGTACTAAGCCATTTTTTATATGCTTGGAATTTACCCTTTCACAATCCCCACCAACTCAAGAATATCTTTAATCTCATAAGTTGGTTGGATTTTTGTGTCATTTACAAGATTCGCGTGATTAAACCAGCAAGTATCAATGCCGGAATTGTAGCCGCCTAGAATGTCAGAAGCGAGGGTATCGCCCACCATAAGAATCTTGGTTTTATCTAGTTCATCCATTTGCGAAAAGGCATAATCAAACACTTTTCGGTCTGGTTTTGCCACGCCAATTTGTTCGGAAACTACGACAATTTCGAAGAATTTTTTGGTTTGGGTGTTTTGCAAACGTTGCTGTTGTAGTTCGGTAAAACCGTTGGTAATAATGCCCATTTTAACTTCAGGATAAAGAGCTTCCAGCATTTCCATCACGCCATCAAGCGGCTTGCTGACTTTTGCCATTTCTGCCATCAATTCCTGATTAAGCTGAATTTGGTGCACGCCTGTTTGCTCAGCTAATTTGGCAAAACGACGCATTTGAATATCTTCTGCGGTGATCTCATTATTTTGGTATGCAACCCAAAGCAATTTATTGACCGCTTGAAAAGCATCATAATCTTCACGTGTAAAATCAATGCCATAACGCTTGAGCATTGCAGTTAAGCCTAAGTAGGAATTGAACGAAAAGAGTGTTTCATCCGCGTCAAAAAGAACCCAGTTATATCTCATTATTTTCCTTATTTATAGCTATTTTTAATCTCTTCAGTAATCCAATCGACAAAGCATTTCACTTTGGTACTTTCCGCCATTTGTGGAGGATAAACCACGTAGAATGCTTTTTCATCGTAAACATTGGTCATTAACGGCTCAACCACCGAACCTTCTTCGATCTCATCTTGAGCAAGCATTCGGTTTGCGACCACGACGCCCTGTCCATGTTTTGCTGCTTGGATGCCCATTGAGGTTGTACCGAACATCGGGCCTGTTTCGATGTCCATCTCTAGCTTGAGATGCTCTACCATCTGTTTCCATTTGGTGGAAGAGCAAACGTGGATCAAGTTTTTACCCGCTAGATCTTCTGGTCTTTCAATTGGGTTATCTTTCAAATATTCGGGCGAAGCGAGCAGCATAATGCGCGCTTTTACCAGCTCAATCGCTTCCAAATTGTTCCAATTACCGTTGCCGTAATAAATCGCAACATCGGTATCTTTGCCGAATAAGCCTTCATCTTGTGGCATGGTGGTTAAACGCACTTCAATATCTGGATAGCGTTGGTGGAAATCATTTAAACGTGGTACAAGCCAGTGCATACCAAATGAAGGCGTGGTGCTGATTGCCAAAATTTGGCGAGCAGTTTTAAGTTTGACCTTTTCCGTTGCTATCGCGATTTTCTCTAAAAGCGGTTGAATTTCAGCAAAATATTGCGAACCTACTTCAGTAAGTTCAAGTAAACGATTTTTACGATGAAAGAGTTTCACGCCTAAAAAATCTTCCAAAATTTTAATTTGATGGCTCACTGCAGCTTGAGTTACAAAAAGATCTTCCGCTGCTTTTGTAAAGTTAAGGTGGCGCGCTGCCGCTTCAAAGGCTTTTAACGCATTGAGTGGTGGGAGTTTTTTATTCATAAAATTTCCTTTTTCAGCTTGAAACGCCACTTATAAAGGCGCATAATCAAGCTCGTTTTTGCTATTCCTAATGAAATAGCGTTTCTTTATTATCCCTGCTATTATTGCATTATTTTTTCTAATAGTCTAAATAAAAATTTCTCGCTTGTTTAACTGCTCCGATATCTCTATAATCCTTGCCGTACTTAGACGGATAGTGATAGTAATTTTACTATTTCTAATTTTAAGTATGATGTTGTGTTTGCATATTGGTCTAGGAAACTAGACTAGAGTAAAAACCTTTGATTTTTACTCATTTCACTTCCTGTATATTTTTTAAACCCTTTTGGTTTTATGCCCCTCACTTTGAGGGGCTTTTTTTATGGTATCAATTTAGGTTTTATCTATGCAATCCTTTATTAAACAAGCTAATGCCTTTAGTTCAGCCAGAAAACCGTTTTTCTTCTTGATTGATTTTGAACAAAAGCAGCCCGTTTTGCTGCCATTAGCAGAATGCTCCTCACATCAAATATTTTTTCAATTTCCGACCTGCAATAACGTTTCATTCTCTGATTTTAATAAGCAATTTGAATTTAGCAGAAGACCATTAAAATTCGACCGCTATCAAACTGCCTTTGAATTGGTAAAAAATGAAATTCAAAAAGGTAATAGTTATTTATTAAATCTTGCCTTTCCTACCCAAATTCAAACAAATTATTCGCTTAAAGAGATTTTTATTAAAAGCAAAGCAAAATATAAATTACTCTATCAAGATAAATTTGTCTGCTTTTCGCCTGAAACTTTTATTCATATTAAAGATAATAAAATCTATTCTTACCCAATGAAAGGCACAATTAATGCAAGTGAAGAAAATGCAAAACAAAGATTATTAGATTCAAAAAAAGAATTTGAAGAACATAACACCATTGTTGATTTAATTCGAAATGATTTAGCTATTGTTTCCCAAAATATTCAAGTGACAAAATATCGCTATGTTGAAAGAATTGAAACCCACCGTGGGGCAATTTATCAAACGAGTTCTGAAATTTGTGGCGAATTAGATGAAAATTGGCAGATAGAAATAGGCTCACTTTTGAGTAAGCTCTTGCCCGCTGGTTCTATTAGCGGTGCTCCTAAAGAGAAAACTATGCAGATTATTCAACAAGCCGAAGGTGAAAAACGAGGCTACTACACGGGTATTTTTGGTTATTTTGATGGCGAAAGTTTAGAAAGTGCGGTGGCAATTCGCTACATTGAAAAGAACGAGCAAGGTGAAATGCAATTCCGCAGCGGCGGTGGCATTACTTCACAAAGTAGCCTAGAAGAAGAGTATAAAGAAATTTTGGAGAAAGTGTATGTCCCTATTTCCTGTGTTTGAAACCATTGCGATTATAGATGGCATTCCGCAAAATTTAGCTTTCCATCAGGCAAGAATGGATAATACGATAGAGAAATTATTTCAGAAAACGTCGGTATTTAATTTAGAAGAAATTATACAGGTGCCAACAGAATATCAGAATGGATTGATAAAATGCCGAATTGATTATAATCAACAAGATCTTAATATTATTTTTTCGGTTTACCAAAGAAGAGAAATAAGAAACTATCAATGTGTTTATTTGGATAACTTAGATTATACTTTCAAATATACTAACAGAACAATATTTGAAGATATAAAGATGACAAAAGATGAGGCAGTTATTATTCAAGATAAAAAGGTTACTGATTGCCGAATTGGTAATCTGATTTTTTTTAAAGATGGAATTTGGTATGGCCCGAAAAATTATCTTTTAAAAGGTACACAATTAAGCCGATTATTAAGTGAAAATCGAGTTCAATTAAAAGAGATCTACACCGATGAAATTCATCAATATGAAAAAGTGATGATGATTAACGCTATGAACCCATTTGACGAGAGCCGAGCGATATCTACTCAGCATATTACTTTATAGACTAATACGCCATTCCCTTATAAAATAGAGAGGTTTTTAATCACAAAGAGGTTTTTATGAAAATTATTCTTTTAGGTGCACCAGGTGCAGGCAAAGGCACGCAAGCACAGTTTATTATGAACAAATTTGGTATCCCACAAATCTCAACAGGCGATATGTTCCGTGCTGCAATCAAAGAAGGCACAGAGCTTGGCAAACAAGCCAAAGCGTTGATGGACGAAGGTAAATTAGTACCAGATGAATTAACCGTTGCATTAGTGAAAGACCGCATTGCCCAACCAGATTGCGCAAATGGTTTCTTATTAGATGGCTTCCCACGCACCATTCCACAGGCAGACGCATTAAAAGAATCAGGCGTTAAAATCGACTTAGTATTAGAGTTTGATGTGGCTGATGAAGTGATCGTAGAACGTATGAGCGGTCGCCGTGTACACCAACCATCTGGCCGTACTTACCACGTGGTTTACAACCCACCAAAAGTGGAAGGTAAAGATGATGTAACTGGCGAAGATTTAATCATTCGTCCAGATGACAAAGCTGAAACCGTGTTAGAGCGTTTAGCGATTTACCACAAACAAACCAAACCACTTATCGCTTACTACACCGCTGAAGCCGAAGCAGGTAACACCCGCTATGAACGTTTAGATGGTACAAAACCAGTTGAAGAAGTGAGTGCCGAATTAGCGAAGATTTTAGGCTAATTTAATCTTACATTTGGGGCATAGTAAAACCATTTACTATGCTTTTTTTTCAGCCCTGTGCCTTATATCTCTGCCCTGAAGGACGGAGTTTTACGGCACAGGGCTGATAAAAAATACCTGTTTCTGAAATCATTCAAAAACAGGTATTGATTTTAAGTCATTAGATAAACTTCGTTATCTATTACCATTCAAAATTCACACCAACATTATAAGCAGCACCGCCTTGAGTAAATGCGATACCTGCTTTAGTTGCAACATGCTTGTTATAACGGTAACCTGTACCAATAGCAACCGCAGTTTGAGATTTATAACCACCAACAGCAGCCGTAAAGTTTGCTTTACCTACAGTATATGGTTGGAATAAACCTGTTAAAGCAGCTTGAGTAGCAAGACCACGTTTAAGATCTTTATCAAGTTTATTAACTCTATTATCTAAATGATCAAGGCGTTGATTGTGTGTTGCAATTGCCGCTGTGTTAGCTGCAATGTTAGCTCTGTTAGTGATAATGTTAGCTTTGTTAGTTGCAATATCAGCTTTGTTAGTTGCAATATCAGCTTTATTAGTTGCAATATCAGCTTTGTTAGTTTCAATATCAGCTTTGTTAGTTTCAATATCAGCTTTGTTAGTTGCGATTGCAGCTTCATTCACACCAATTCTATTACTGTGATTATCTAAACGAGCATTTTGAAGAACTTGTTTATTACGAGTATTTGTAATACGTGAAGCGTTTTTGTCAATGTCCTTACGATTTTCTGCTACAGTATGTTTGGTTACTGATAAATCTCCATGTAAATCATTTACTACTCCGTCTAGATTTGTGACTGCTTCATCAATTACTGTTGCTAGATCACCAATCGCTGCTTTATTTGCATCTACATCTGTTTTATCTGCTTTTTTCTCTATGTTGGTTTTATTTAAGCCAATATTTTGAGCAAGTAAATTAGCTGCTGCCGCCGCTCCATCTACTCTATTTTTCAAAGCATCTACATCTGCTTTATCTGCTTTTTTCTCTATGTTGGTTTTATTTAAGCCAATATTTTGAGCAAGCAAGTTAACAGCAGCAGCTGCTCCATCTGCTCTATTTTTCAATGTATCAACATCTGCTTTATTTGCATCAATGTCTGTACGGTTTGCTTCAATTGCTGGTAAGATATTATCTCTAATACCTTCTGATAACTCTTTAATATCTTGAGTATTAGCTTTAACGTCACGCTCTAAACCTTCTACATAATCTTGATCTGCTTTAGACTCTATATTAGTTTTGTTTAACGCAATATTTTGAGTAAGCAAGTCAACAGCAGCAGCTGCTCCAGCTACTTTATTTTTCAATGTATCAACATCTGCTTTATTTGCATCAATGTCTGTACGGTTTGCTTCAATTGCTGGTAAGATATTATCTCTAATACCTTCTGATAACTCTTTAATATCTTGAGTATTAGCTTTAACGTCACGCTCTAAACCTTCCACATAATCTTGATCTGCTTTATTGCTAACAATGTTTTCTACTTTAGTTAAAGAGTCGTAACCTTGAAGATTTTTAATTTCATCAATGGCAGCTTTGTTTGTTTCAATCGCAGTTTTATTCGCTTCAATTGCCTCTTTGTTCGCTGCGATATCCTCGCTATTTTGACTAAGAATATCGGTATTATTATTTACATCATCACGAAGAGTTTCTACGGCATCATTTAATTTACCTAAATCCTCTTTATTTGCAGCTGTTTCAGCTATACCATTAACTTTATCTTCTAGCTTACCTACATCTTCGTCAAGTTCGTCTACTAATGCTTTATCTGCTTTAGATTCTAATGCCGTTTTGTTTGTTTCAATCGCAGTTTTAATAGTCCCAAATGCAGCATCAAGTTGCCCATCTGCAGATGCATAAGTTGAAATAACACCACCTACAAATAATGCTATTGCAGTACGTTTTAAATTTCATAATATAGTCCTTATGTAAGGTAGTAAAAAATTTGAGTGATTTGCTCATAAAAATTATGAGCTTATCAGAGATACAATTCAAGCATAAAATTGTGATCTAGATCACAATTTTAAGTAAAAATATGCTAGAGCATTAATCTTTTTTAAATGGCAAAAGTCTAATAAAAAGCGGTTAAATTCCTCGAATTTTTTGCAAAACGTTCAAGAAATTTAGCCGCTTGGATTCGTTAATCAAATGTGATTAGTGTTGATTACTCACCGTAATACGCTTTTTTCATCAACTCTTCCATATCTTCAATCATCGCTAAGCGTGGGTTCGCTGGCGTACATTGGTCTTCGAATGCGTTTAACGCTAATTCACGCAATGAACCGATGAATTCTTTTTCATCGACACCTTGGTCACGTAAGGACATTTTCACGCCACAACGCACTGCCAAGTCGTGCACCGCTTTTGCATAAGATTCCACGGCTTCTTCTGGAGTTGAAGCTGGTAAGCCAAGCATACGTGCAATATCTTGGAAACGAATATCTGCTACATAGTTGGTATATTTCGGCCAGGTTGCCACTTTGGTTGGGCGTGTGCCGTTGTAGCGGATTACGTGCGGCAGTAAAATCGCATTGGTACGGCCGTGAATGGTGTGGAATTTACCGCCGATTTTGTGTGCCATTGAGTGACAGATACCCAAGAACGCATTGGCGAAAGCCATACCTGCCATTGTTGAAGCGTTGTGCATTTTTTCACGTGCGGTTTCGTCAAACTCTTTCACCGATTTTTCAAGGTTTTCGAAAACTAATTTAATCGCTTGTAAGGCTAAGCCATCGGTATAGTCGTTCGCAAGAATCGACGTGTAAGCCTCTGTTGCGTGAGTTAATACGTCTAAACCTGTATCTGCCGCAACGTGTGAAGGCACAGACATCACTAATGCTGGGTCAACAATCGCGATTGTTGGGGTTAATGAGTAGTCCGCTAATGGATATTTAATGTCGCCATCCGTAATTACCGCAAATGGAGTCACTTCAGAACCTGTGCCTGATGTGGTTGGAATGCCCACGAATTTCGCTTTGCGACCTAATTGTGGAAATTTGAACGCACGTTTGCGAATATCCATAAATTTTTGCACTAAATCGCGGAAATCTACTTCTGGTTGTTCATAGAATAACCACATAATTTTCGCTGCATCCATTGGTGAGCCACCACCTAATGCGATGATGGTGTCAGGTTGGAAGCTACGCATCAATTCTGTACCGCGTTGTACGGTTTGTAGGCTTGGGTTTGGTTCTACATCAGTGAAAAGCTGGATCATCACTTTGTTACGGCGTAGGCGTAATTGTTCGGTAATACGATCCACAAAGCCTAAATCTACCATTGAACGGTCGGTTACGATCATCACTTTGTGAACATCGCTCATGGATTTAAGGTATTGAATTGAGTCACGCTCAAAGTAGATTTTTGATGGCACTTTAAACCATTGCATATTATTTCTCCGTCTGCCTACACGTTTGATGTTAATTAAGTTCACTGCACTCACGTTGTTGCCCACGGAGTTTTTACCGTAAGAACCACAACCAAGCGTTAATGAAGGCAGGAAGGAGTTATACACATCACCGATACCACCAAATGTTGATGGTGAGTTCCAAATTACACGAATCGCTTTAACGCGTTCGCCGAAAGTTTTTGCTAATTCTGCATTTTGCGTGTGAATTGCCGCAGAGTGACCTAAACCGTGGAAGTTCACCATCGCTTCCGCTAATTCCAAGCCTTGTTCTGTGCTGTTAGATTTTAATAACGCAAGCACAGGAGAAAGTTTTTCACGAGTAAGCGGTTCGCCCTCTCCCACGAAAGCACATTCTGCTAAAAGAATGTTGGTTTTTGGTGGAACGGTAAAGCCTGCTTGTTCAGCAATCCACGCTGCTGGTTTACCCACCACAGCCGCATTTAATTTTGCACCAGCACAGTTTTCATCGTGAGCTTTATCCACGCCGAAAATGAATTTTTCAAGCAAGGCTTTCTCTTTTTTATTCACCAAATAAACGCCGTAAGATTGCATCTCTTTGATGAAATCCGCATAGATTTCTTTATCGACAATTGCAGCCTGTTCAGAAGCACAAATCATACCGTTATCGAATGATTTTGACATCACAATGTCGTAGACCGCTTGTTTCAGTTTTGCGGTTTTTTCCACATAAGCTGGCACGTTACCTGCCCCCACGCCTAATGCTGGTTTGCCGCAAGAGTAAGCCGCTTCTACCATTGCATTACCGCCAGTTGCAAGAATCGTTGCAATGCCAGGGTGTTTCATTAACGCAGAAGTGCCTTCCATAGATGGAACGGTAATCCATTGCACGCAGTTTTCTGGTGCACCCGCAGCGACAGCCGCATCACGTACAACTTGTGCCGCATGAGCTGAAGATTGTTGAGCAGACGGGTGGAAAGCAAAAACGATTGGGTTACGTGTTTTAAGGGCGATTAACGCTTTGAAGATAGTGGTTGAAGTTGGGTTGGTGGTTGGTGTGATACCGCAGATAACGCCGACTGGGTCAGCAATTTCAGTGATACCTGTTACATCGTCTTCACTGATCACTCCAGCTGTTTTTAAGTGACGCATATTGTTCACGACATATTCACAGGCAAACAGGTTTTTGGTGGCTTTATCTTCGAATACGCCACGACCCGTTTCTTCATATGCGTGCATTGCCAACACACCGTGTTTATCTAATGCCGCTACAGACGCTTTTGCGACAATGTAATCCACTTGCTCTTGGTTTAAATGACGGAACTCATCAAGGGCTTTCAAGCCTTTTTCAACAAGTGCATTCACTTCCGCTTGAGCATCATAAGGTTGAGCAGTTTGAGTTGCTTTAGCCATAGTTTGGTTTCCTCTAAAAATTAAAAATCTAAAATTCTTTAACTGATGAAATTATTATCCAACTGTAAAAGATTTGCACCTAAATTTACTCACTCACAAGAGGTATTTTTGATCTTAATCAAGAAGGTTTCAAGTGGTAAAAAAACTGAAACTAAAAATTTACAATTAGATAACTTTTAGGAAAAGCAAACGAGCAATTCAGCATGCTAACTGACATTTTCAAGCGGTCGTAATTTCGTAAACTTTTACAGAAAAAAGACCGCTTATTCCTTCTTCCACCTAGAAAAAACGCCCTTTTTGAGCTACAATCCCCACGATTTTTTACTAGATTTATGAGAAGAACAATGTCAAATCAAAAACGAAAAATGTTGGTCACTTGTGCCCTGCCTTATGCGAATGGGGCGATTCACTTAGGTCATATGCTTGAGCATATTCAAGCGGATATTTGGGTGCGTTTCCAACGTATGCGTGGCAACGAAGTGCATTTTGTTTGTGCAGATGATGCACACGGCACACCGATTATGCTTAATGCAGCAAAACAAGGTATTACCCCTGAGCAATTGATTGAAAAAGCGAAAACCGATCACGTTGCCGATTTTAAAGGCTTTAATATCAGTTTTGATAACTACCACTCGACCCACAGCGAAGAAAACCGTGAAATTACGACTGCAATGTATTTAAAGCTGAAAGAGAACGGTTTTATTAAAAGTCGTGTGATTTCACAGCTTTTCGACCCAGAAAAAGAGATGTTCTTGCCAGATCGCTTTGTAAAAGGGACTTGCCCGAAATGTAAAGCAGAAGATCAATATGGTGATAACTGTGAAGTCTGTGCATCTACTTATAGCCCGATGGATCTTATCAATCCACGTTCAGCCGTTTCAGGCGCAACCCCTATTGTGAAAGAATCAGAACATTTCTTCTTCGATTTACCAAGTTTTGAAAGTATGCTGAAAGAATGGACACGTTCTGGTTCACTTCAACCTGAAATTGCCAACAAAATGCAAGAGTGGTTTGAAAGCGGATTACAACAATGGGACATCAGCCGTGATGCGCCTTACTTTGGTTTCCCAATTCCAGATGCAGACAACAAATTCTTTTATGTGTGGTTAGATGCACCTATTGGCTACATGGCATCATTCAAAAATCTTTGCGATCGCACAGGCATTGACTACAACGAGTTCTGGAAAAAAGATTCAACAACAGAGCTTTATCATTTTATCGGTAAAGATATTGTTTACTTCCATAGCCTATTTTGGCCGGCGATGTTAGATGGCTGCGAACAACGTAAACCAACCAATGTGTTTGCTCACGGTTATGTGACTGTGGATGGCGTGAAAATGTCGAAATCCCGTGGAACCTTTATTCAAGCTAGCACCTATTTAAAACATATCGATCCAGAATGTTTACGTTACTATTATGCGGCGAAATTAAACGAGCGTATTGAAGATTTAGACTTAAGCCTTGAAGATTTTGTACAGCGTGTGAATAGCGACATCGTAAACAAATTAGTGAACTTAGCTTCTCGTAATGCAAGTTTTATTGCAAAACGTTTTGAAGGAAAATTAGCGGATAAACTTGAAGATGAAGTGCTTTTCGCAGAATTTGTTGCACAATCAGAGCAAGTTGCAGCACATTTTGAAGCACGTGAATATAATAAAGCAATTCGTTTAATTATGGATTTAGCTGACCGCGCAAACAAATATGTTGATGACAAAGCACCTTGGGTTATTGCTAAAGAAGAAGGTCTAGAAGCGGAATTACAAACCGTTTGTTCAATGGGTATTGAATTATTCCGTGTGTTAATGAGTTATTTAAAACCCGTTTTACCACAGCTTGCAGAACGTGCTGAAGCGTTCTTACAAACAGAATTAAGCTGGGAAACCATTGCCCAACCATTATTAGGCAAAACAGTTTCACCATTTAAATCATTGTTCTCTCGTCTTGAGAAAAAACAGATTGATGCGGTGATTGAAGAAACGAAACAGCTTTTTGCCGAACAAACTAAAAATGAACCGAAAAAAGGAAAACAAGCGGTGGAAAATCAAGAAAATTCTGCAATCGAACCGATTGCTCCAGAAATCACCATTGATGATTTCGCGAAATTAGACTTACGCGTAGCGAAAGTGATCAGCTGCGAAGCCGTTCCAGAGTCGAATAAATTGTTAAAATTCCAATTAGACTTAGGCGACCATCAACGCCAAGTGTTGTCAGGTATTAAAGCTGCCTACAACAACCCTGAAGAGCTGAACGGGCGTTTTGTAATTATGGTCGCGAACCTTGCCCCTCGCAAAATGAAATTCGGCGTATCAGAAGGGATGATTTTATCGGCAGGCACTGGCGGTGCGGATCTATTCTTACTTTCAGGCGATGAAGGTGTTCGCCCTGGTATGCAGGTGAAATAGGTTTTTGAGAGATGGTGGGAAATAGAAAATAGTTGTTATGATCTAATCCCAAAAGCATTTTCAATATAAGAGCTAGGTCTTGTAATTTACGAGACTTAGCTTTTTTACTATTACTTCTCTAATTTTCTTATCCCCAGAATCTCTCTTTTCTCTGTATCAAATTCTGCTTTCACATTAAACGCAACTGCTAAATTTTCTGCATTTAAAACCGCTTGTGTTTCGCCACTTGCAATAATTCTGCCTTTATTAAGCAAAATAATTTCATCACAAAATTGATAGGCAAGCGATAAGTGATGAATGGCAACTACACAAGTTTGATTTGGCGTAAGGGATTTTAGTTGCTCCATAATATCGATTTGGTAATAAGGATCGAGCGGAGCGATCGGTTCATCCACAAGTAACAATGGGGCGTTTTTTATACAACAGCGGGCGAGCTGCACTCGTGCTTTTTCGCCGCCCGAAAGTTTCTGAAATGATTTATCTAACAGATGCTCAACAGAAAATTTTTGTGCAATGCGATAAATGAGTGACTGCCCTTTAGTAAAAGAATGCGGCACCTCTAAACCTAGTGCAATTACATCATAAACACAAAGATCCCAATGAATATTGGTATTTTGAGCCAAATAAGCTATTTGCTGACTTCTCTGAAGAGCATTCATTTGGCTCAATTGGGTATTTTTGAGCCAAACTTCACCGCTTGTAATGGGTAAAATACCCGCTATCGTTTTAAGCAAGGTCGATTTGCCTGCACCATTCGCTCCCATAATGCCGATCAACTTTCCTTCAGGAAAAGAGCAGGTTATCTTTTTTAGTCCGTAAGGCTGAGAAAGATTCTCTATCTTTAACATCGCATCAACCCTAGAACGTTTTACTCATCTCAAAATAAACCCGATTTTTGTCATAGCTATAAAACGGGTGGTTACTGCTTACTTTCTGATATTGCCAAGTCACTTTTGGCGTCACACCAAAGAAGTGTAAATCACGATGCCAAAAGGTTAAAGCAGTTGAATATTCATCATTTTTTTGTATTTTACCGATTAAATCGGGCGCAGGATGAGCCTGATAAGTCCGTTTCGCATAAGAAAGGGAAACACGGCTTGAGATGCCCCAGCCCCACTCTTGCCCCCAGCCTAAACGAGCAGTGGTGCGTTGGTAAGCGTTGTCTTTATCGCGGGTATTTTCTCGGTTGTAATCTACGCCAACAAACCAATATTGCCCGCTTTTTGGTACATATAAGAGCGTGTTTGACCACAAATAGTTGTTGCCGTTTAAGTGCTTACGCCAATCATAACGCTGTTCGCCATATTCCAACACGCTTGAAAGTTGCCATTTTTCATTCAACCAGTAACTGCTTTCAAGCTGAACGCCTGAGTTTTTTGAATATTGTTTAAGCGATTCACTACCGGATGAACCACCCGCATACCAACGTTTTTCGGTAAATGGAGTGAGGGCAATTTCAAAACGTGCAGTTTGATATCCTAAGCCTGCACCTGCACGTACATTGAGTTCATTATATTTTTTGTTATTCCAATAATATTTACCCGAAGCATTCAGTTCCATTTTGGTGAAAAATTGATTTGGTAACGACCATTTTTTCTCAGTATTGAAGTAGTAAGAAAAACCTTGTGCACTCTCTTTTTTCCAGGCTTCCCAACTGCCTACTTTTGTACCCGCTTTCGGTGCGTTATTGATGTTAGTTTCATTAAGGAAGCTCATTCCACCGCTAAATTTCCACTGATCGCGTTTATTTAAAGCGGTCAAATATTGGTCGATAATTGCAACTGAATCGGGCGATAAATTTTCTGCACGCAATTTTTGGAATTGATCTTTAGCCGCCTCATTATTGTTATTTAAAAAAAGGGCTTGAGCGAGTTGATAACGCAAGGCAGGAATATCTGATTTTTGTGCAAAAAGAGAACGATAGCGTGCTACAGCATCCGCAAAATTGCCCTGTGATTTAGCAGAAATCGCCTCTGCCCAGTCACGCAAGAATGGATCTTGATTCGGCAAGTTTTTGTACATCGGCAGTAATAATTCAACCGCTTGTTCGTTGTTTTGCAACACAGCTGGAATTAACCCGCGCACAATTAAATCGGGGTGCTGAGCCAACTCTTCTTTGGTCATCGACACAGTGCCAGATTTCTCAGTTTGTTCAGGAACAGGAGCACTCTTTATTTTCGGCTGAGCAACTTGAAAATGTTCGGTCAGATCATTTTTAGGCTGGGCTACTTCAGCTTGTGCTAAAGCGGTCAGATTGATGCCCAAAATTGCAAATAAAACAGCGGGGGAAAATTTCATTTTTCTCTCTTTATATCTTAGGGAAATATTGCAAAAAAGGGGCAAACGCCCCTTATGATCATATTTCAGATTTATTTTTTAATTAAGAAAGTGACTGCATCAACATAACGTTTGATGAAATCATTGGTTGAAGTTGAATCTGAGAAACCGCTTAAATTGATTTCATATTGCTCGTTTACAAAGAAAGCGGGTACGCCACGAATTTTAAACTCTTCTGCTGCTTGAACTTGTTTGTTTACCAAGCCATTTACCACGAAGCTGTTAATGCCGTTATCGAAATCTGCTGCACTCACGCCATTTGCCACGAATACCGCCTTGATGTCGTCCATTGACTTAAATGCATCTTTTTGAGCACCTTCAAATAATGCAGTTTTCACTTTATCTTCCACACCTTGAGCCATAGCAAATGCCCACGCACGCGTTAAGTTTTCAGATTGACGTCCTAAGAAATTGACGTGATATTGTACTAATTTTGTGCCTTCAGGCAGATTTGCTTTGATTTGTGCAGGGATTTTGTAATTCAATTCAAAATCGTAGCAGTGTGGGCAGTAGAATGAGAAAAATTCTAACACTTCTTTTTGTGCAGAAGGGGCTTGGCGAACGGTAGTGTACTCTTTGCCTTCAACAGGATTTGCTGCGAAAGCGGTTGAATTTACCGCGAAAAGTGCAGAAAGTGCAATGAATGTGGTCTTTAATAACATTTTTTTCATTTTGTGTTCCTTGTAAAAATAATGGTTTCCGTTCGACCACATTAGTCTTTTAAAATTCCGCGAGCACGTAATAATGCAGTTTTGAAATCATCTTCGTAATCTTTTTTTAATCCGGGGATGGGCTCGTGTTTATCAGCATTACGCATTTTTAATTGATAAATCAACACCTCATCGCGTAACGCTGGGTAGTTATCTGGCTCACCTACTTCTACCGAAAGCTGTTGTAAAATATCCATTAAGTGTAAATCTGGATTTTTACGCCAGTGCTCGCCTAATAGCTCTAATAACTCTTCTAAACGTTTGCATTTCATTGGAAAATCCTTAAAAAATCTTGTTGAAAATTGACTTGGATCATATACTTTTAGCACTCTTTTTGCAAAGAAAAGCCCTTATTTATGACAGAAAAAATTTCACCTCAAATTCACGCTGTAATTCTCGCAGGCGGTTTGGCTCGCCGAATGAATGGCGTAGAAAAAGGCTTACAAAAGCTACAACATCGCCCGCTTATCGCACATATTTTGGAACGTATTAGCCCGCAATTATCAGCAGTAAATGGCAAAGTTTATTTGAATATCAACCGCTCGGAGGCGGAATATCAGCAGCTTTTCCCTCACCTACCTTTTTATCAAGATGAAATCCCTGATTTCCAAGGTGCATTAAGTGGCATGCTTACAGGATTACGCAACATTGAAAGCGACTATTTGCTGTTCGTGCCATGCGACTCACCGTTCTTACCAAGCAATTTATTACAAAAACTGCTTACTGCATTACAAATCAACCAAGCAGAGATTGCTTACGCCCACGATGGCGAACGGCCGCACCCGACTTTTGCGTTAATTCATCGCAATGTCGCAAAAGCACTGAATGATTACCTGCAAATGGGCGAACGTCGCTTATACCAATTCTTCCAACAACAAAAAAGCGTTGCGGTAGATTTTTCCGAGCAGAAAGAAGCGTTTCGGAATTTTAATACCTTAGAAGAATTGGCAACAGCTGAAATGCCTCGTACCAAACCTGCTGTGCTTGCCATTACAGGCTACAGCGGCACGGGCAAAACCACGCTGTTGGAAAAACTAATTCCAAAATTGACCGCTTGCAACCTCAAAGTGGGTTTAATCAAGCATTCTCATCACAATATTGATGTGGATAAAAAAGGCAAAGATAGCCACCGTTTGCGTTTGGCTGGAGCGAATCCAACAGCGATTGCGTGCGATGAGCGTTGGGCATTGATGATAGAAACGCCCGAACAAGCGGTCAATTTTCAGCAAATTATTGCCAATTTCAAGGAGGTTGATTTGGTGCTGGTGGAAGGGTTTAAGCATGAAGCTTTGCCAAAAATCCAGCTTCATCGAAAAGGGATTGAAAAGCCATTGCCAGAGCTTGATAAATGGACGATTGCCACCGCCACCGATTACCCGATTGAACGGGAAAATCGATTGGATATCAATGATGTGGATGAAGTGGCAGAGTTTGTGAAAAGCTGGTTAAAATAAAAATATTTCCTCATTTTTCGAACGCGCTCGAAAAATCATTTTTGCCAATTTGGTAGAGTAAATAGCGGAGGATGTATGAATAGATTAGATTTCCGCTGTTTTCATTGTGATAAGCCGTTGGCGATAGTGCATCATGGCTTTTGTAGCCGATGCGTCAAGCTTTTAGCACGTTCGCCTTATTGCGGGCATTGTGGTGGCTTGTTGGCGGAAAATGCACTATCTTGCGGCGAATGTCTGCAAAATGAGCCAAAATGGCAGCGAATGGTGCAAATTTCTGTCTATAAAAAACCGCTTACAGATTGGATTCATCGCTTTAAATTTCATCAGCAATATTGGTTGGATCAACCGTTAGCAAGGCTGTTGTTATTAGCCGTAAAACAGGCTCAACGGGAGCATGGTTTGGCTCTCCCAGAGGCCATTTTGCCCGTGCCACTTTTTTGGCAGCGCCATTGGCGGCGAGGCTATAATCAATCGGAGTTGATTGCTCGGCATCTTTCTCAATGGTTGGATATTCCACTTGATACGCAAAGCCTTAGCCGTATTCGGCATACTGCTTCACAGCGTGAATTAACTGCACAAGAACGGCGTTTGAACCTGAAAAACGCCTTTTGTTTTAAGCCACAAGCGGGCACTTTTTACGAGCGAATTGCAATCGTGGATGATGTTGTGACCACAGGCTCAACGCTTAATGCGATTTGTCGCGAGGTTAAACGTACAGGCGTGAAAGAAGTCCAAGTTTGGACGTTGGCAAGAGCCTAGCTTTTCAACCTCTCAAAATAATCTACAATCGCTTCCACCGCTATTCTCACTTTTTCCGACTGCACCCGCTGAAGTGTCACTAAATACATCGGATTCTTCGGCAATTCCCATTCGGGCAGAAGTTGTACCAACGTGCCATCAGCAAGCTCTTTTTCTATCTCAAGGATAGGCTGAATGGAAATTCCTAAGCCTTGCAGCGTTAAGTCTCGGCTTGCCAAAAGTGTATTGGTTTTAATACGATAGTTAGGTTTAATATGAGCTTTGCCTAAAGGGCTAGAAAATTGTAAATAGTCGGGATCAAGCGAAGCAAAATAAATCCAATCCAATTGATACAGCTCATCAGGCGTTTACGGCAAAAAATGCTTTTTGAGGTAATCTTTATGTGCCACGATTGCCAATTTCACATCATAAATATGGCGAGCAATCATATTGTCTCCCAATGCACGCGTACCAATACGTAAAGCAATGTCTATTCTTTCTTCAATTAAATCGACAGCTTCATCTTTAAATGAAAGCTCCATATTGAAATCAGCATGTTCTTCCAGAATTAATTTTAAGGCTTGAATAAACGGAGAACGGGTTAAACCTGAAGGGCAAGAAATTCTGAGCGTACCTGTTGGAGAAGATCGCAACAGCTCGACGCTTTTCATCGCATTTTCAGCACTTTTCTGCATTTGGCTGGCATGTTGATAAAAGGCTTCACCTGCTTCTGTAAGCGATATTTTGCGGGTGGTGCGATTTAATAATTTAATTTTGAGTTGCTGTTCTAGCTTTTGGATCGACTGGGTAATTGCAGATGGGGTCATCGCCAACTTTTCTGCTGCAGCTTGCATTGAACCTTGTTCAATCACGGTCACAAAAACTGACATCGCTTTAAAATCATTCATCTTACGTATTTTATATTATTAAGCTGAGCTAAAAAGTTTATTTAGAAAAAGCGGAATGATCAAGCAGAAAGATTCAATTACAATGTACGCCATATTTTTATTACATTTCTTTAACTTTAGATAGGAAAAATGATGAATCAAGCATTTGAAAAATTCGAAAAACTTAGCCCAGTAGTATTTTTATTAGCACGAGTGGTTATCGGCTATATGTTCTTATTACACGGTACAGCGAAATTCTTTGAGTTTCCCTTCTCAATGACAGGAGGAAACGGTAGTGTTCCTCTGTTCTCAATGTATGGGTTAGGCGGTATCTTAGAAATCGGCGGCGGCTTATTATTAGCATTAGGCTTATTCACTCGCCCCATTTCATTCTTGTTAGCAGGTCAAATGGCATATGCATATTTCTTTATGCATATGACACCAGAAACGGTATTAGATCCGTTATCAAACAAAGGCGAAATAGCAATTATGTATTGTATGGCATTCTTACTTTTCTTAGTGAAAGGTGCAGGTTCTCTATCATTAGATGCAAAATTAGCGAATAAATAGACCGCTTGTAATAAACAGACGCTTCTGAAAGGGAGCGTTTTTTTATACGTTTCTTCGTTCTCAACTTCTCCTGTTTCCTCACAAGATGAGAGAGTAAAAAATAAACTCTTCCTTTCTTTATAATTTCATTAAAATTCCTCTTGTATTAAAGTGAATAAAAATGAAAAATAAATGCATAATTTTTCAATATTAAAATTTCTTTATAAGAAAGTGTTATTTGAAGGCAACCGTTTGCTTTGCTAGAATAGCTTAATTTTTCAACTCACAACAGTAGGAGTACACATTATGGCATTTAATCTCAAAAACAGACATTTACTCAGTTTAGTAAACCACACCGAACGTGAAATTAAGTATTTGTTAGATTTATCACGCGATTTAAAACGTGCGAAATATGCTGGCACAGAGCAGCCTCGTTTAAAAGGTAAAAATATTGCGTTAATTTTTGAGAAAACCTCCACCCGTACTCGCTGTGCATTTGAGGTGGCAGCTTACGATCAAGGTGCACACGTAACCTATATTGACCCAACCTCTTCACAAATTGGGCATAAAGAATCGATGAAAGATACCGCTCGCGTATTGGGTAGAATGTATGATGCGATTGAATATCGTGGCTTTAAACAATCAGTTGTCAATGAGTTAGCAGAATATGCGGGCGTACCAGTATTCAATGGCTTAACTGATGAATTCCACCCAACACAAATGCTTGCCGATGTGCTAACAATGATTGAAAACTGCGAAAAACCATTGAGCCAAATTAGCTACGTCTATATCGGTGATGCACGTAACAATGTGGGGAATTCACTCTTGTTAATTGGGGCGAAACTCGGGATGGATGTGCGTATCTGTGCACCAAAAGCATTGTTACCAGAAGATTCGCTGGTTGAAATGTGTCAAAAATTTGCGGCAGAATCGGGCGCTCGAATTACGGTAACCGACGATATTGATACAGCAGTGAAAGGTGTGGATTTCGTGCATACTGATGTGTGGGTTTCAATGGGTGAGCCGTTAGAAACGTGGGGAAAACGTATTGATATGTTGATGCCTTATCAAGTGACCCCTGAGTTGATGAAACGTACGGGCAACCCGAAAGTAAAATTTATGCACTGCTTGCCTGCGTTCCACAATAGCGAAACCAAAATTGGTAAGCAAATTGCAGAAAAATACCCCGCTTTGGCAAATGGTATTGAAGTAACAGAAGATGTGTTTGAATCACCAGCAAATGTGGCATTCGAACAAGCAGAAAACCGTATGCATACAATTAAAGCGGTGATGGTGGCGAGTTTGGCGTAAGGGGAAGAAAAATGAAAATCGTAGTAGCACTCGGTGGCAATGCATTATTAAAGCGTGGCGAGCCGATGACGGCACAAAACCAAGCGGCGAATATTCGCGTTGCAGCAGAACAGCTTGCTAAAATCAAACCTAATAATGAACTTGTAATTTCACATGGGAATGGTCCACAGGTCGGTTTACTTGCCTTACAACACGCAGCTTATCACGCTCAAGATGCGAAAATTGAACCGTATCCGTTAGATATTTTGGTTTCACAAACTGTGGGAATGATTGGTTATATGTTACAACAAGAATTAACCAACCTAATTCCTGAACACCCAACGCAAACCTTGGTGACTCAAGTGATTGTCGATAAACACGATCCTGCATTTGCTAAACCAAGTAAACCGATTGGCCAGGTGTATAGTCTAGCGGAAGCGGAAAAATTAGCCGCGGAAAAAAGCTGGACAGTGATGGCTGACGGACAATATTTCCGCCGTGCTGTACCAAGTCCGAAACCTGTCGGCGTTACTGGCATTGAAGCGGTGAAAGCATTACTTGCACAAGATCAAATCGTGATTTGTGGCGGAGGTGGTGGTGTGCCAAGTTTCCGCAATGAAAAAGGCGAATTACAAGGCGTGGAAGCGGTGGTAGATAAAGATTTAGCGACGGCGGTGATTTCAGAAAACTTGGATGCTGATTTATTTATTATTGCCACTGATGTGGATGCCGCTTGTGTTGATTTCCAAAAACCGACCCAACGCAAAATCGCTAAAGGCAGCCCAGAAGCACTCGAAGCCTTGGCTTCCGAGTTCGCCCCAGGTTCAATGGGACCAAAGGTACAGGCAGTAATCAACTTCGTTAAAGCGACAGGCAAAGATGCGGCGATTGGCTCACTTGCTCAAATTCAAGATATTGTAGCTGGCAAAGCGGGAACGCGCGTGACAAAGTGTGTTGAAGGCGTAGAGTTTTACTAATCGTTAAGCGTTCATAAAGCGGTTGAATTTATTGTAGATTTTGCAAAATTTACATAAAATTTAACCGCTTATTTTTTATAGAAAAAAGATTATGATTGAACATATTATCGAAACTGACTTCGACCGTCTATTCGAAATAGAACAGAAAGCACATCTTGTGCCGTGGTCAAAAGGCACGTTGTTGAATAACCAAGGTGAGCGTTATTTAAACCTAAAATTGCTTGAACAAGGCAAAATCGTCGGCTTTGCTATTTGCAATGTCGTGTTGGATGAAGCTACGCTATTTAATATTGCAGTCGATCCCGCAGAGCAAGGCAAAGGCTATGGCAAGGCGTTGTTGCAAGGTTTAATTACAGAACTAAGCCAGAAAGGCGTGCTAACGCTTTGGCTTGAGGTACGGGAATCCAACATTAAAGCTCAACAGCTTTATACCCAGCTAGGCTTTAACGAAGTCACCGTTCGCAAGCATTATTACCCTTTACCTGATGGAAAAAAAGAACATGCCATCGTAATGGCGTTGTATTTATAACTAATTTGGCGTATAACGTAAGAACAATTTTCTATTCAAGCAGTCGAAAAAGTAAAATATTTTACGAGTTGAGTAGTCAAATTATTTTCTTTTATCGAAGAAAATAAAGCATTATTTGATCTATATTCATAAAATCTAATCAAAAAATGGTATAATCAAGCCGTTTTTATATTTTAAAATTTGATTAAAAAGAGGAACTCACTATGTCAGTTATCAAAATGGCAGACCTTGATTTAGCAGGTAAACGCGTATTTATCCGTGCGGATTTAAACGTTCCAGTTAAAGAGGGCAAAGTTACTTCAGATGCACGTATTCGTGCAACTATCCCTACATTAAAATTAGCGTTAGAAAAAGGTGCTAAAGTGATGGTAACTTCACACTTAGGGCGTCCAACTGAAGGCGTGTTTGAAGAGAAAGATTCTCTACAACCTGTCGTTGATTACTTAAATGCATCAGATTTAGGTGTGCCAGTACGTTTAGTGCGCGACTACTTAGATGGCGTGGATGTAAAAGACGGCGAAATCGTTGTTTTAGAAAACGTACGCGTGAACAAAGGTGAGAAGAAAAACGAAGAAGAATTATCTAAAAAATACGCAGCACTTTGTGACGTATTTGTAATGGACGCATTCGGCTCGGCCCATCGTGCTCAAGCTTCAACTCACGGCGTAGCACAATTTGCACCGGTTGCTTGTGCAGGTCCATTATTAGCGGCTGAATTAGACGCATTAGGCAAAGCATTAAAAGAACCACAACGTCCAATGTTGGCAATTGTAGGTGGTTCAAAAGTTTCTACCAAATTAACTGTTTTAGACAGTTTATCAAAAGTCGCTGATCAACTTATTGTGGGTGGCGGTATCGCAAATACTTTCATTGCGGCTGAAGGTCACAATGTAGGTAAATCTTTATACGAAGCAGATTTAATCCCTGAAGCACAGAGCTTATCAAAAGCAACGAATATTCCAGTGCCAGTTGATGTGCGTGTAGGTACAGAATTCTCTGAAACTGCATTTGCAGTTGAAAAAGCGGTAAATGAAGTGGCTGAAAATGAGTCAATCTTCGACATCGGTGATAAATCAGCAGAAGAATTAGCAGCCATTATCCGCAGTGCGAAAACTATTCTTTGGAATGGTCCAGTGGGCGTATTTGAGTTCCCTAACTTCCGTAAAGGGACAGAAATTGTAGCTCAAGCAATCGTTGATGCAACTGCAAACGGTGCATTCTCTATCGCTGGTGGCGGTGACACTTTAGCAGCAATTGATATGTTCGGTATTGCAGATAAAATCTCTTACATCTCAACTGGTGGTGGTGCGTTTTTAGAATTCGTTGAAGGTAAAGTATTACCAGCGGTTGAAATTTTAGAACAACGTGCGAAAGGTTAATTTCTAATTTAATCTCCCTTCTTTGCTAAAGAGTGGGGATCAAAAATCAAATTTTTAACATTTAGAGGAAACAAAAAATGGGTTTATTAGATATTGTTAAACCAGGTGTGGTTACAGGTGATGATGTTCAAAAAATCTTTGCGTATGCAAAAGAACATAACTTTGCAATTCCAGCGGTAAACTGTGTAGGTTCTGACTCTGTCAATGCAGTATTAGAAACAGCTGCACGTGTTAAAGCACCAGTTATCGTACAGTTCTCAAACGGTGGTGCATCTTTCTATGCAGGTAAAGGTATCAAACCAACTTCAGGTGCACGTCCAGATGTTTTAGGTGCAATCGCAGGGGCTAAACACGTTCACGCTCTTGCACAAGAATACGGTGTACCCGTAATCCTTCACACTGACCACGCAGCGAAAAAATTATTACCCTGGATCGATGGTTTATTAGATGCAGGCGAAAAACACTTCGCAGAAACAGGTCGTCCATTATTCTCTTCACATATGATCGACTTATCTGAAGAGCCCATGGAAGAAAATATGGCTATCTGCCGTGAATACCTTGCTCGTATGGACAAAATGGGAATGACCCTTGAAATCGAAATCGGTATCACAGGTGGCGAAGAAGATGGCGTAGATAACTCAGATGTTGATGAATCACGTTTATACACTCAGCCAGCAGATGTTTTATACGTTTACGACCAATTAAACCCTGTAAGCCCACGTTTCACCGTTGCAGCAGCATTCGGCAACGTACACGGTGTTTATAAACCAGGTAACGTAAAATTAAAACCATCTATCTTAGGTGCTTCACAAGAGTTCGTTTCTAAAGAACGTAACTTACCTGCAAAATCAATCAACTTCGTATTCCACGGTGGTTCAGGTTCATCTCGCGAAGAAATCCGTGAAGCAATCAGCTACGGTGCAATCAAAATGAATATTGATACTGATACACAATGGGCATCTTGGGATGGTATCTTAAACTTCTACAAAGCGAACGAAGCATACCTACAAGGCCAATTAGGTAACCCAGAAGGTCCTGATTCGCCAAACAAAAAATACTACGATCCACGCGTTTGGTTACGTAAAATGGAAGAATCTATGTCTAAACGCTTAGAGCAATCTTTCGAAGACTTAAACTGCGTAAACGTATTATAATTTGTAAACTTTTCGCAAATTTAGACCGCTTGCAAAAGCGGTCTTTTTTATAGTTTTCGAAGCACCATTATTTTCTTTCGTAGGGGCATGTTGCACACGCCCGATTCTTCTTTCTAGAAAGAGTGCCCCTACGAATGTTTTTAATGAATGCAAATTTGATTATCAATTATGGCATTACTAGACATTCAAAACTTAAGCAAACGCTTTATCGAACGTAGCAGCCTGTTCCACAAGTACGATTTCTATGCGGTAAAAGATGCTTCCTTTACCCTAAATCGCCGTGAAACCCTTGCAATTATCGGTGAAAATGGTTCAGGAAAATCCACGCTTGCCAAAATGATCATTGGGCAGGTTGAGCCGACTTCTGGGCAAATCTTATTCCGAAATAAACCGCTTGCTTTTGGTGATTACGCTTTCCGAGCCCAACATATCCGAATGGTGTTTCAAGATCCGAATGATGCGTTTGATCCCAATCACAACATCGGACAGATTTTAGATGCCCCGCTTCGAATGGCAACTCAGCTATCTGAAGAGGCACGTAATGAACGCATTTTCCAAACGCTCAAATTAGTTGGGCTTTATAAAGATCACGTGCTAACCCCCATTTCACTGGCCTCCAACAGCCAAAAACAGCGTGTTGCCCTTGCACGAGCCCTTATTTTAGAACCAGAAATCCTAATTATTGATGACACCTCTAGCACTTTGGATTTCTCAGTCAAAACGCAAATGATCAACTTAATGCTTGAGCTTCAACAACGTCTCGCCCTTTCATTTATCTACATTGGGCAGCATCTCGGCTTGATCAAACACGTCAGCGACAAATTACTCGTGATGCACGAAGGTGAGATTTTAGAATATGGCACAACCAAAGAGGTATTGTTACATCCACAGCACGCGATTACCGAACGCCTTATTGAAAGCCATTTTGGCAAGAAATTAACGATAGAAGCTTGGGCGGAGTAATCTTAAGATTTTGATATACTTAACGACCTTTGCCAAAAGATAACTGGATAAAGAATAGAATGTTTGATTCAAAAAATCTCCTTATCATCGACAACCACGACTCTTTTACTTTCAACCTCGTCGATCTACTTCGCCCCCTTTGTCGTGAACTCAATATTCCGATGCAAATTGTGTTTAGTGAGGAATTGGATTTGGATGAAGTAGACAATTTTAGCCATATTCTGATTTCGCCAGGACCTGATGTGCCGCGGGCTTATCCAAATAATTTTGCGATGTTAGAACGTTATTCTCAGCGTAAATCTATTTTAGGTGTTTGCTTAGGGCATCAAACCATTGCGGAATTTTTTGGTGGCGAGCTATATAATCTTGCTGAGGTTCGGCATGGGCAACAACGCCCATTAAGCCAGCTTGAAGAGAATCCGCTGTTTGATAGTTTGCCTGAAAGTTTTAATATTGGGCTTTATCATTCGTGGGCAATTTCGCAAAGCTCCCTTGAAAAAACACCGCTTGTGGCAACTTCAGTTTGCGATCAAACGGTGTTAATGGCATTCAAACACGCAACTCTGCCAATTTACGGGGTGCAGTTCCACCCCGAATCTTTTATTACCGAGTATGGCAAGGAAATGCTACGTAACTGGCTTATGCGTTAATGCTTAGATATTATTTTAGGTGCTATTTGTGGTACTAAGAAAAAGGTTGGTACGACAGTTATTGCCATCAAAATAAACATATAGCTTGGATTGTATTGATAAAGCAAGCCTGAAATAAAAGTGAAAATGGCAACAATGGCGCAGTTTGATAAGCCAAAATAGAGCCCTTGCAGTTTGGCGATTTTCTCGACTTCTTGGCTTGAAATATAGCGGATCATCGCAAAGTGGGTCATCGCGAAGCTAAATGAGTGCAAACATTGCTCAAAAATAAACAGCGTCGGATCGCTAATGTTTGCCAGTAAAATCCAACGAGAAATGGTGACTGTTGCGGCAATCATCATCAAATAGTGAATTTTAACCTTGCCTAAAAAACGTTTAGCAAGGAAGAACATACAGATTTCAGCTACAACTGCAATGCCCCAAAGCAGGCTGATCATCTCTGTTGAAATACCAAGTGATGACCAATAGAGCGTGCTGTAAGTGTAGTAGGCAGCGTGCGATCCCAGAATGAGCGAAACGGTAATCAGCATTCGGCAAGCGGTAGGTTCTTTGAAAATTTCCCAAGAGCTTGGCGAATTTGTTACGTGATGTTCACTGTTTTGTTGTAACGCAATCAAAGGCTTGAGTGATTGTCCAAAGGCGAGCAATAACATAAAGCCAGCGAAAATGAAAAGCACCGAGCTTTCACCTAAAAAGCCGACCAAATAGCCGCAACTCAACGAGCCCACCACAAAGGCGACTGAGCCAAATAAACGTGATTTGCCATAATCTAATCCAACCTGTTGCTGCCAGATGGAAGCAATGCTATCTGCAATCGGAATCGCCCCCGCATTGAAAGCGTGAAAAATCATTAACAACGGGAAGAGTAGCCAAATATTATCCGCAAAGAGAAAAATGAACGGAATAACGGCTAAATTTAGCCAAGTTAAGCCACGAGCGGTTGGAATGAGATGATCGACGTGTTTTACCCGTTGTGAGGCGAGCACACCACCTAAAAAGCGAAAAATATACCCCACGGAGGCGATTAAACCGATCATTTCCGCGCTATATCCGTAATGTTTGAGCCAAACAGGCAAAAATGGCAACATCACGCCATAAGCACAGAAATAGCCAAAAAAGTTGAAAGATGCCCAGTTAAACGGAGAAAGTTTCATCATAATGATTGCTCCATTTCGGTAGCACGTGAAATAGCTGCTTGCATTGCTTGCTCAATGGTTTCAGCCAAATGTTGTTGTTCGAAAACGTCTAATGCTTTTTCGGTTGTGCCGCCCTTTGAAGTCACGTTTTCACGCAATTGTGAAAGCGGAATATCGGGATTAGCTTGCACCAATTTTGCGGCACCAAGTGCGGCTTGTTGCACCAAAAAACGAGCATCTTGAGCAGAAAACCCCATTTTTTCTGCAGAGTGTTGCATTGCTTCCATAAAGCGGAAAAAGTACGCAGGACTAGAACCTGTAAGCGCAATAATCTGATTGATTTTATGCTCTTCATCCACCCAATAACATTGCCCAACGGCAGACATTAACTGCTCCGCCAATTTGCAAGCGGTCTGATTAACCGACGATTTTGCAAATAAGCCTGTTAGACCTTCGCCAATTAATGCAGGCGTATTTGGCATGGTGCGAACGATGTTTTTAGCGGTCGATAAAAGCTGTTCAAGGCGAGCAATAGAAATGCCAGCAGCCACTGAAATCACGGTCTTTTGTGAGAAATCAATATCCACAAATTCAGTGCAAACTTCCGCCATCATTTGTGGTTTTACGGCTAAGATCAGGACTTCAGCCAACTCAACGGCTTCACGATTGGTAAATTGTGTCGCAATACCCATCTCTTGTAATTCATTGCGACGCGTTTTATTGCTCTTGTTGCAAGCGATGATTTGGCTCGCGGGATAACCGCTTTTTAATAAGCCTTGAATGATTGCCCAAGCCATATTGCCTGTGCCAATGAAGGTAAGTTTTGGGTGTTGCATAATCAACTCGCACGAATATTGTCAGGCATTGGATCTTCAATCGGGCGAATGTCGATTTCTGGATTTTCAGGATCCACCTTATCTTCTGATTTTTGCTCTAGTTTTGGCTCGTCTTGTTGGGCTTTACGGGCATCTTGAGCAGGTTGCTTTTCTGCTTCTTCAGTTGCGACTTCTGCTACATTTTCAACCGCTTGTACGGTTTTTGTTTCTGGCGTTGATTCGACTTTTACAGGCTCAACAATGGCTTTATCAGGCACGCCAACCACGGGTTGTTTGTGCATTTTTACTTTTTCGTTTACATTTTCTGGCTCAAGATCGACCGCTTGTTCCGTTGTAGCGGTTTTATCTGAAAGCTCAGGACTTGGTTTGCTGTTTTTTTCTTCTAGTAAGGGTGAAACAACATTGATTTCATCCGAATCTTCGGGATCGTACTCAGCAATATGGATATTTTGTGAACCATTGGTTTTCTTCACAATTAATTTATGGCTTAGATCTACTTTCGGATCAAGCCAAATGGCCAAAATAGCATCATTAGTCGCTTTGTCAAATTCTCCCGCAATTACTTGATTATTCACAATAAAATAACCACGATCAGCCAATGCAACATAATAAAGTATATCGCCTGGTTTTAAATCGGGCAATGTTTTACGCAAGCGGTCGATTATCGCTTCTTGGTTGGAAAGTTTGATCTCTAAACGTGCCCAAGAACGTGCGATAGAAATAGCAAAATCGCGTCCATCCACAGGCTTATCATATTTTAGGCTCAACATAAGCGGACGAATATTGGGTTGATATTTGCCCGTTTCCGTGAAAAGAGAGATGTTGTAAATTTTAAAAGGACCCCACGTGTAATCTAAATCATTGATTTTCTTCCAATCAGACAGAGCATTGCCACTTAATAGGGTAAATAACAAAGTAAAGAGAGCTTTGTAGCGCATTCTTATTGCCTCTTGAATAGTTGAGTTTGCATTATACCGTTAAATTTTCGGCTTGTCGTAGTAGAAGTAGGTAAAAATTTTGTGATCTAGTTCAAATTTTTGTGATATTTCACTACCAAGTTAAGCCAAAAGGAGTAGGATGAAATTGAATCTATTAATAACCTAATTTAAGGAGTTTACTATGTTTCCTGAATATCGTGATTTGATTACTAAATTGAAAAATGAAGATGCCCATTTCGCTCGTTTATTTGATAAACATAATGAAATCGACCAAAAAATTAAAAACCAAGAAGCGAATATTGAACTCGCCACTCAACAGGAAGTTGAAACGCTTAAAAAAGAAAAATTGAAAATTAAAGATGAGCTTTATGCAATTTTGAGACAATATTCTGCGAAATAGGTTGTTAATTGAACGTTGAAAGGGTTGAATATCAAATATTCAGCCCTTTAATTTTTGATGATAACTTTGTTTTTATACTTTCAAATCGAAATATTTTATGACTAGAACGAAATAAAATTTGACCATTTAAGTAAAAGAAATGAACTTTTTGTTAGAAACATATACTAAGTGTGAGCAATTGATGCAAAATTAACTTTATGGAGTTCTTATGAAAAAATCATTATTAGCCCTTGTTTTAGGTTCAGCATTAGCGTTAACTGCTTGTGATCAAGCTCAAAAAACAGCTGAAAAAGCTCAAGCAGCCGCGACAGAAGTGAAACAAACTGCAACAGAAAAAGCAACTGAAGTTAAAGAGACTGTAGTTCAAAAAGCAGCAGAAGTAAAAGACGCAACAGCAGCTAAAGTTGAAGAAACCAAAGCTGTAGTAGCAGATAAAGCAGAAGAAGTAAAACAAGCTGCAGATGCAATGGCAGATAAAGCGACTGAAAAAACATCCGAAATGATGAACAAAGTTGGCGAAAAAGTAGATGCCGTAAAAGAAGCAGTTGAGTCTAAATAATTTTTTGCTAATTCAGTTAAAACAGAACCTCAAGTTATTTAGCTTGAGGTTTTATTTTATCTGCTATCTATCAATCTTGGGTTGTTTTCTCTCTATTTTTTGATTATACTTTTACCACCTCAACGGTAATTCATTCATATATCGCAAGTTTGTGTATAGGATGTGAACAAATCCAATTGTTTTTCTCAATTCAATTCTATTTTTCATTATATACCTTCGCTTGCAAATCATTAACTCTCTTAAGGATTTAAGGACAATGTTAGAGATTTGGCAACAATTCAAACAAGATTATCTAATTAAATATTGGAACCCTGTGGCAGCGGTGATCGCAGCGGGTTTACTTTCAGCTTACTATTTCGGCGTAACGGGTACTTATTGGGCGGTTACGGGCGAATTTACTCGCTGGGGCGGTCACGCGTTACAAGCCCTTGGTGTGGATGTAAGCGAATGGAGCTATTATAAAATCATCGGGATGCAAGGTACAATTTTCACCCGTATTGATGGCGTGATGATTCTAGGAATGTTCGCTGGCTGTATTTCTGCAGCACTTTGGGCGAACAATGTGAAATGGCGTAACCAGCCACACAAACGTCGTATTGCTCAAGCCTTAATTGGCGGTGCATTGGCTGGCTTCGGAGCACGCTTGGCGATGGGCTGTAACTTGGCCTCACTTTTCACCGGGATTCCACAATTCTCCGTTCATGCGTGGTTCTTTACTATTGCCACTGCAATCGGGACTTACTTTGGGGTAAAAGTCACTCTACTTCCAATGTTTCGCGTAAAATTGCAGCTCAAAAAAGGGGCAGCAAAAATCCAAGAAACCGATCCGAAACAAGCCACACGCCGCTTCCGCATTGGGATGGTAATCTTTTTGGCATATTTGACCGCTTCCCTCTATGTGATGCAATCGTCTATCAAACTTGGTTTTGCAATGTTTTGCGGATTGGTTTTTGGTTTATTGATTGAGCGTGCGCAAATCTGCTTTACCTCCGCATTCCGCGATTTATGGGTAACAGGGCGCGCTTATATGGCAAAAGCGATTATCTTCGGCATTATTGTGGGCACTATAGGCGTGTTTTCTTACGTTCAATTAGGCGTTTCTCCTAAAATTATGTGGGCAGGCCCAAATGCGATTATCGGCGGTTTATTATTCGGTTTTGGTATCGTATTAGCAGGTGGCTGCGAAACAGGTTGGATGTATCGTTCTATGGAAGGGCAAGTACACTTTATGTGGGTTGGTGTGGGTAACGTTATCGGCTCAACCTACCTTGCTTACGTATGGGACGATATCGCACCAGCACTCGCCTTAGATTACGACAAACTTAACTTACTCAAAGAGTTTGGTCCTGTTGGCGGCTTGCTCGTTAACTATGGCTTATTAATCGCTTGCTTGGTTGCTGTCGTTTGGTGGGAAAAACGTTTCCTTGCCAAAGCTAAAGCGAAAGTAGCTGCAGCTTCTTGCGGATGTAACTAATCAATATCATACACAATCTCAAATATCAGGAGAACATTATGGCATTTACTGTTGTGCAAAAATTGGATAAAGATCCGAAAGACATCACCCCAGATTACACGCTGGATACTTTAGGCGAACCTTGCCCATACCCCGCTATCGTAATGCTTGAAACGATGCCAGAATTGAAAAAAGGCGAGATTTTAGAGCTATTAAGCGACTGTGCTCAATCGATTAACAACATTCCAGTGGACACCAAAAACCATGGTTATACGTTGTTAAGCGTTGAGCAAGATGGTACGAAGTTGCGTTATTTGATTCAGCGATAATGACATAAAAGGCGAGCTTTGGATTTGCCAAAGCTCACCTTATTTTTAAACTAAAATTATCGCTCGTAATCCTATTCTTTCCCCGTTTTCCATCACATTTTCCAACCGCACTTTCAATCCGTGCAATTCTGCAATGCGCATTACAATCGAAAGCCCTAAGCCACTGCCTTTTTCATTTTGTCCTGCGGGGCGGTAGAAACGTTGCCCGAGTTTTTTCAAATCGTCAGGCTCAACGCCGCCACCGTTGTCTTCCACGATAATTTGGCAAGCGGTCATTTTTACTGAGATTTTTGCACCTTCAGGGCAATATTTGATGGCGTTATCGATCAGATTTCTGAGCATTAAGGAAATTAAAATCGGCTGCCCTTGTTTTTCTTTCAGCTCAGCTTCTTTTTCAAAAGCCAACGTTATTTGCCGTTTTTCTGCCAAAAAATAGCGTTCGGCAATCAGCGATTGGATAATACCTTTCCAATCAAGCGGTTGAATTTCTTCCAATTCTTGCAAATTATCAAGCTTGGAAAGCATCAACAGGTGCTCGATAAGCTGTGATGCACGGTCAATCCCTTGGGTTAAATGGCAAAGAGCTTGCTCGCGAAGCTGAGCATTATCACCTGCTAGCTGTGCCACTTCGGTTTGAATACGAAGAGCGGCTAAGGGGCTACGCAATTCGTGGGCGGCATCAGACGTAAAACGGCGCTCGCGTTGCAACATTGCCGAAGTGCGGTCAAAAAATTGGTTTAAATTTTGTACCAGTGGCAGAATTTCCAGAGGCAAAGATTGTGTATTGAGCAGTGAAACATCGCCCGATTTTCTGCCCTGCACTTCTTGGCTTAAGCGTTTAATTGGCTGCAACTCTTTGTGAATAAGCCACGCAAGTACAATAATTAAAATCGGCAGGCTGGTAAACCAGATCCACATCTGCCCGAAAATCATTTCGTTAATCAGCTCTTCGCGATATTCCAGCTCTTGCCCAACGGCGATAATCAGATCGCCATTTGCCACAGGCTGCCAGAAAATCCGCCATTCATCGTCATCATTAAGCATATAGCCTTTGGCGAAGCCGATTTCGTTATCGAACACAAAATTATCGCCATTACGTCCATCGGTCAGAAGCCGCTTGCCTTGTTTGGAAAAAATCGCAAAGGCAAGGGCATCATCATCATAATTTTTCTTAAATGAATGCGTTTGGATTTTGTTTATATCTTCGGCGTGCTCAAGCAGAATATGGCTTAAATCGGAGTTGGCAAGACGCTCGGCAAACAGAATTTGTTGGGCATCAAATACGTCATTTACTTCATTACGCACTTGCCACCAAGCGACAGCGGTGGAAACAAGCCAGACAAAAAGTGCGGTAAAAGAAAGAACGTAAATTAAGCGAAGGGTTAGGCGTTTGTTTTGCATTTTATTTTCCATTTTTGACCGCTTGCGGTTGCTATGCTTGTCCTAACGCATACCCGACTCCGTGTACGGTGCGGATAAACTGCTTACCAAGCTTTTGGCGAAGATTGTAAATATGCACATCTAAGGCACTGCTGCTGATTTCTTCATCCCAAGACGAGAGTTTTTCTTCAATCGCAGCACGTGAGAGCACGCGATCTTTATTGAGCATAAAAAGCTCCAGTAATTTATATTCTCGCGTGGTGAGTGAAATTACCTGATCGTTAAGCGAAACCGCTCGTTGATTGGGATCGAGCTTCACGCCTGCGTGTTCAATCACAGGGTTGTGATGCCCATAACGGCGACGAATTAACGCCTGCAAACGTGCTGCTACTTCCGCTAATGCAAAAGGTTTGCAGAGATAATCATCCGCCCCGTGTTGCAAGCCTTTTACGCGTTCATCTAAAGTGTCGCGAGCGGTTAAAATTAGCACGGGCACATCTTGATTGTTCACTCTCCATTGTTGAAGTACGTCTAAGCCATCTAATTTGGGCAAGGTAAGATCGAGCACCACGGCATCGTAAGGCGCAGAAGTCAGCGCATCCAGCCCAGTTTTGCCATCAGTAAACCAATCCACCGCAAAACTGAGTTGGGTTAAGCCAATCTGTAAACCATTGCCGATCAGGCTATCGTCTTCAATTAGTAAAATTCTCATAGAAATTGACCGCTCTTTTATAGTTAAAAAAACAAAAACAGCGAGCTGAGCTCGCTATTTTTTGAGTAAATTATTTTGCTTTTTCAACACGATAAACTTCAAGTTCAGCTTTCTCGAAAGCTTCGTTGTCTAATTTACCGCTAATACGGATTTTATCGTTCGGACCTACATTTAAGCCATTCCAAGCACGGCGTTTAATTTCCACTTTAATTTGTGCTGTTCCGTCAGTAAATACGAACTCATCGTCATCGATTTGTTGTGTGATGTTACCCACTAAGGTAATCATTGAGTTATCAGCAGCTTGTAATGCTTGTTTTACGCTAATTGCTGATTGAGTACCTGATTGGAAGCCTCCATTTGGTGTCGTGTTACCATTAAAGCCAGCAAAAGCTGAAGTGGTAGATAAAGCTAAAATAGTTGCTAAGGCGAATTTTTTCATAATGTTTTCCTTTGTTTAGCCACCTATAGACGGTGGCATGTTTGGTTTAGTGATTAAAAATATAAGTGGTTATATAAAATTAGTTTGCTTTTTCGATGCGTAACACTTCAAGTTCTGCTCTATCAAACATCTCGTTATCTAGTTTACCAAAAATGCGAATTTTATCATTCGGACCTACGTTTAAACCGTTCCACACCTGACGTTCGATTTCAACTTTGATTTGACCAGTACCATCAGTAAACCAGAACTCATCATCATCGATTTGTTGTGTAATGTTACCCACTAAGGTAATCATTGAATTATCAGCTGCAGACATAGCTTGTTTTACGCTGATTGCTGCAGGTGCCGCTTGTTGGAAGCCGCCTTGAGTGTTATTACTGTTAAATCCTGCGATTGCAGAAGTAGTTGCTAAAGCGAAGATAGTTGCTAATGCGAATTTTTTCATAACGTTTTCCTTTTTAAGTTGTTTTCTCAAGCAGTATTGCTTTGATGTGTGTATTAAACCAAATAAATCTTAAGCAAAAGTTAAGAAGCTGTTAATTTTTTAAATTTTTTACCAAACTACGTTTTATTACTATCTTGGACAAGAAGAAGTAGATTTACACCAACACGCATTTAAATGATCATCGACTAATCCCATGGATTGCATAAAAGCATAGCAGATGGTTTCTCCTACAAACACAAAGCTTTTTTTCTTAAGTGCTTTTGACATTGCAAATGATGTTGCGGTTTTAGCGGGAATGCTCGCTGAATTTGGCACATCGTTAATTTGCGGTTTTCCATCTACAAATGACCAGATAAATTGGCCGAAATCTTCTCCGCTCGCTTCCATCTCAATATAAGCTTGAGCATTTTTTACAATTGCTTCAAGCTTTTTACGATGGCGGATTAAACCGCTATTTTCCATTAATTTATCAATATCTACTGCTTGCATCTGAGCGATTTTATGCGGATCGAAGTTGAAAAAGGCTTGGCGATAATTTTCCCGCTTCTTTAATACAGTGATCCACGAAAGTCCTGCTTGTTGCCCTTCTAGGCAAAGCTTTTCAAATAGCTTTTGGCTGTCAAATTCAGGTTTCCCCCATTCGGTATCGTGGTAGTGAGTGTAAATTTCGCTACTATCAACCCAATCACAACGAATTACTTGAGAATGATCCATTTTTTACCTTTTATCCTTTAAGTAAAGTGTTGATAAAAATTGACCGCTTGAGCAAGCGGTCATATTCATAAAATTTTTTGTTACTGTCTTGGCAAATAACGTGTTGGGTCGATAGACTTCCCTTTGTAACGAATTTCAAAGTGAAGTTTGTTTGAGCTTGTGCCTGTGCTCCCCATTGTTGCGATTTTTTGACCTGCTTTCACATTATCTTGCTCATCCACCAAGATGCGGTCGTTGTGAGCATATGCACTTAAGAAGTCATCATTATGTTTGATGATAATTAAGTTACCGTAACCTTCCAATGCGTTACCTGCATAAACGACTTTACCATCCGCTGCTGAGCGAACATCCTGCCCTTTTTGCCCTGCAATATCGATCCCTTTATTACCACCTTCAGAGTTTGAAAAGCCTTGAACAATACGCCCTGTAGTTGGTGAAACCCATCTAATTGATGATGCTGGTGCTGCCACCGCGTTTTGTGTGTTTACGGTAGTTGCTCTAACTTGCGGCTGAGCTTGTTGTTCAACTGTTGCTGTTGTTGCTACAACAGTAGGAGCAGAGCTAGTAACATTTCCTTCAGAAGCTTGAATAGTCGGTTTTACAGCTGTATTTGCAGAGCCTACACCTGCTTTTACAGGTCCTGTAATTTCACCTTCAGAGGAATAAACTGTGCCATTCGCCCCTTGTTGGTAGGTCACTTTTGGTTGAACTGGCACGGTTACGGTTTCTTCAACAGTCACCGTTTCCGTACTTGCTTTACCTGTTTTGAGTTTTTGCCCAACGGTTAATTGATATGGCTCACTCATATTGTTAAGTGTCGCGATCTCTTTAACATCTTTACCGACTACATAAGCAATTAAGAACATGGTATCACCTTTGCGAACGGTATAAGTTGAGCCGTCATAAAAGCCTTTTTGGATCTGGCTGTAAATGGGAGCATTGTTCGCATCGCGTGGAATCTCAAAGTTTTGATCGACTTTTTTCTCAACCGTTTTGGTTTTTTTTACCACTTTTGTGGTTGTTTTTGGTTGCTCAGGCTGTGCTGTAATAACAGGGTTTTGCACTGCTGCTGGTTGATAGCTTGGTGTCGAAACCGTCGGGGTACTCATTGTGCTTGGCATATTCACAGGTTGAATATCTGCCGCTTGCCAACCCATATTATTACTTGCACCAGTACCAGCTACAGGTTGCATTACCCCTGGCGAAAGCTCACTGCTGCCAGAAGCATTGACTACTGGGGCTGGAGAATTAGACGAACAAGCGATCAATATGCTTGCGGTAAGTGGCAAAAGTAAAAAACGTTTTTTCATTATCAATCCTTTTTCTTTATTCTTATTTATGTTTATTTTGTTGTCGCTTTCATCGCATCAGGCATCGGCGCTGTTTGAAAATCGCCCCAGCTAAAGCTGCCGTTCGTTGCGCCTGAGCCATCCACAGGCTGCATTAAACCTGGTGATAATTCATTCGGATCAGCCACTTTTTCCGCACTGCAAGCGGTTAAGAATGCACAAGAAAGTGCAAATAACATCACTTTTTTCATCATAAAATCCTATTAACGTACTCGTAGCGTTTGACCCACTTTTAATTTCGTCGCCGTACTAATGTTGTTTAATGCGGCAACCTCAGCTGGGGTTTTACCTGCAAGGAAAGAAACGAAATAGAGCGTATCTTGCGAGCCAACGGTAATGGTGCTATCCGTGTAGCAGCCTTTGGTCATTTGAGCATAAATCGGTGTGCCTGCTGCATCGCGAACCACTTGACAGTTGCCGATGTTGTCTGATGAACCGTAACTTGCGTTATTGTTATAGCTTGGCGCTGTTGCTACAGGTTTTGTCGTTACAGGTGCTGGTGTGTAGCTTGGTTGTGAAATCGGTTGGTTCATTCCGTTTGGCATTGAAGTTGGTTGAATATCTGCAGGTTGCCAAGTGCCACCATTTGGCAGGGTATCTGATGAACTTTCGCTAACTTCTGCTGAATTGTTGGAAGTACAAGCCGTTAATGCAAATGCCGCTACAAGCGGTAATAAAAGGAATGATTTTTTCATATTGGAATCCTGTTTTATTTAGTTAACTGATAAATAGTATAAGCGACTACAGCCAAGGCAATTGTACCCCAGCCAATCAATTCGATCGAACGACGGATTTTATCCGCATATTTTTCACCGCCCCACGCGGAGAGCTTCGCCACCAAAATAAAGCGAGCAAAGCGGGAAAAAGCGGCAGTAATCATAAACGGGAAGAACGCCATTTGCATTACCCCCGCACAAATCGTGAAGACTTTATACGGAATGGGCGAGAAACCTGCCAAGAAAACCACTGCTACGCCCCAAACTTCAAACCACGCCTTCGCTTGGTCAAAACTGGCTTGCATTCCCCAATCTGTGATTAACGATTGCACCCACTCGAACGCATAAAATCCAATAAAGTAGCCAATAATTCCGCCAAGCACGGAGGCTACGGTGGTGTAAACCGCGTATTTAAATGCATTTTGCGGTTTTGCCATTGACATGGGAATTAACATCACATCGGGCGGAATTGGGAAGAAAATCGCTTCAATAAAGCTCACGAAGCTGAGCCAATAAGCCGCGTAAGTGTGCTTCGACCACGCCATCGTTTTGTCGTAGATTGTACCAAATAATTGCATAAAATTTGTTAGCCTTTAAAAGATTTGTTAGAGAATTTTTTGTAAATCAGTCAGTGAATGATGTGCGGTCATATCCACTTGTAGTGGAGTAATCGACACGCAATCTTGATTGATGGCATAAAAATCCGTGCCTTCGCTCTCATCAACGGCGGTACCATTTGCACCAAGCCAGTAAATTGTGCTGCCACGCGGATCTTCTGTTTTCACAATTTCCGCTGCTTGTGAACGCTTTCCTTGGCGGGTAATCATTGTACCTTTAAGTGCCTCATACGGTAGATCAGGTACGTTGATATTTAAAATTTCACGGTGCGTAATTATCTCTGGTTTGAGTTTCGGTAAAAGTGCTAACACCACATGCGAAGCGGTTTCAAAATGGTTTGAGCCGAACAGATGTCCGTGATGTTTATCCGCTCCTTTTTTACCCACAAGCGAGACCGCCAAGCAAGGAAGAGGCAGATGACGCCCCTCTAACGCAGCTGCCACTGTACCCGAATAGATAATATCATCGCCTAAATTCGCCCCGTGATTTATGCCCGAAATGACCAAGTCAAAATCGTTGGGTAACAATCCATTTAAGGCTAAATGCACGCAATCCGCAGGCGTGCCCGAAGTTACTGCATAGTTAAATTCGTCAAATTTTTGTACACGCAACGGCTCCGTGAGCGTTAAGCAGCTAGAAGCCGCTGAACGGTTGCGATCTGGGGCAATAATGGTGACGCGATGACCCGCTTCACGCAACATTCGTGCGAGAGTTTGAATGCCCTCTGCGTGAAAGCCATCATCGTTGCTCATTAAAATATTCATAATGTCCTTATTCTTCCTCGTTTAATGTAATAAGCTCACGTACCAATCCCGTTGCGTAACTGCCTGAATTTAAAAAGAATGTTAAACGTAATCCTTCAGGTTCAAACTGCCAACGGAGATCTTGCGGTTTACACAACATCGCACGGCGAGCGGCATTCATACGCTCTTTTTTCATCAAGCTGATTAAATTTTTGTGCTGTGCAACGATCGCTTTTTCACACTCATTGCCATTTTGTTCGAGCGAATTTTCGCCAATCAGTGGTGCGGTGAGTAAGACATCCTTTTCATCTAAACGTTGCTGTGATCGCATTAAATCTTCCGCTTTCACTTCAAAAAAGCTGTTTGAGCCAGCCAATTGCAGATAATCGCCTAATAACACTGTTTGCATTTGCTGATCGGCAATCCGTTGCGAAACCACTAAATTAAACACTTCCGAACGAGCGGCGGAAAGGTAAAAACTGCGTTTTTTGCGATCTTTTACTGAAATTTCACCGCTTGCCCAGCGTTGTGCTTGGGTTAAATTGTGTCCATCACGCCCAAAACGCTGTTCGGTAAAATAATTAGGGAAACCGATCTCTTGTAATTGATTCAAGCGTTGTTTGAGTTCATCGGTTTCTTCTACATCGCGTAGTAAAAGCTCGAAATAGTTGCCTTTCAATGCACCTGTGCGGATTTTACGGTTATGACGAGTCACTTCTAAAATCTCTACTCCTTCACATTCAAAGGCAGAAAAATCAGGCGTTTCTTTGCCTGCTAAATGGAGGCAAAACCATTGTTCTGTCACGGCGTGGCGATCTTTCAAGCCCGCATAGCTCATATTTTTGGCGGAAATGCCTACAAATTTTGCCAACTGTTCACCTACAAAAAGGGTATTGGCATTGGTTTTACGTACTTTCACAGCCACAAATTCGCCTTCGCCTGCGAGTGGATAGCCAAGTTCTTCTCGCACGATAAAATCTGCAAATTCAGCTTTTAATCTGCCTGTTTGTTGTGGTGTGCCTAATAGATAATTGAGTTTCATTTTTTGTCTATAGGATGGGATTTATCCCACCATTTAATGATATTAAGGTTTAACGGTGGGATAAATCCCACCCTACATTTTATATGATGTAAAACAGCCGTTTGCATTGCTACAAGCGGCTGTTTTTCTTAGATTTTTTGCAATTACACGTTAAAGCGGAAGTGCATCACATCGCCATCTTGCACGATGTAATCTTTCCCTTCTAAACGCCATTTACCCGCATCTTTCGCACCATTTTCGCCTTTGAATTGAATGAAATCATCGTAAGCAATCACTTCCGCACGAATAAAGCCTTTTTCGAAATCGGTGTGAATAACAGCAGCCGCTTTAGGGGCTGTTGCTCCACCAGAAACCGTCCATGCACGCACTTCTTTCACGCCTGCGGTGAAGTAAGTTTGCAGATTTAACAACGCATAGCCTGCATGGATGACACGGTTCAAACCAGGTTCTTCAATACCTAAGTCTTGCAGGAATTCGGTTTTTTCATCGTCGTCTAATTCTGCAATTTCCGCTTCAATCGCTGCACACACAGGCACAACCACCGACCCCTCTTTTGCCGCAAATTCACGCACTTTGTCTAAGTATGGATTATTTTCAAAACCATCTTCGTTCACGTTGGCGATGTACATTGTTGGTTTTAAGGTTAAGAAATTGTAGCCTTTGATTGCCAACAATTCGTCTTTGTCTAAATCGACTGAGCGAATCATTCCTGCGTTTTCAAGCACCGGTAAGATTTTTTCCATTACAGAAAGCTCGAATTTCGCTTCTTTATCACCACCTTTTGCACGTTTTTGTAAACGTTGGATTGCACGTTCGCAGCTATCTAAATCGGCTAACGCTAATTCGGTGTTGATGGTTTCGATGTCATCAAGCGGGTCAATTTTGCCTGCAACGTGCACGATGTCATCGTTCTCGAAACAACGCACCACGTGGCCAATTGCATCCGTTTCACGAATGTTTGCCAAGAATTTGTTACCCAAGCCCTCGCCTTTGCTCGCACCTGCTACTAAGCCTGCGATGTCCACAAATTCCATTGTGGTAGGTAATACGCGTTCAGGTTTGACGATTTCTGCTAATGCATCTAAACGTGGATCAGGCATTGGCACCACGCCTGTATTGGGTTCAATGGTACAGAACGGATAGTTTGCCGCTTCAATACCTGCTTTGGTTAATGCATTAAAAAGAGTTGATTTACCAACGTTTGGTAAACCCACGATACCACATTTAAATCCCATTTTTTGTTCCTTATAAGTATACTTCCCTCTTACAGTTCCCCTCTTTAGCAAAGAGGGGTAGGGGAGATTTGGCAGAAGTAATTTCAACCTCGTGAGAAATTCAATATCGTTATCAAATCTCCCTCCTTCCCTCTTTTCTAAAGAGGGGGGTACAACCTGATAACA